>CAJXZL010000001.1 GCA_913063165.1 uncultured Saccharospirillaceae bacterium
TCACTGTCATCGTGTTTTTGACTGCGGTAGCCATTGTGCTGGGATTATCCATTGTGCCTTTTTTGCGTTTTGGGTAATTTCACAGCTATTTCGCGTGACGAAAGATCCAGTTAGTTACAATGGCCGTATCAATTCCAAACCACCCCTGTTTGGAGTTACATCATGCACTTAAAGACACTTGTCATCGCCACCCTGCTATCGGTATCTGCCTTCGCACACCAGCCGATTTTAGACAAGGGTAAGTTGGCCAACACCCAAGAAGAGCCCTACGTTATAGAAAAGCCAGAAATCTCTAAGGCTGTTTATTCTGAACTCACGGGTCGTGACCATTATTACCGCATTGATAGCGACACTGACTTTGCATTTTATGCCGGCATCACTGTGGCCAAAGTAGACGATTGCCGCTTACAGACCGTATTTTCTTATGAAGTATTGGATGCTGACTTTAACGTCATTGACCAACGCTCGGGTGAAGACTTTGAATGGTGGGCATGGTACGAAGAATTTGGAAAGAAGTGGTACTGGGTAGGCCCAGAGATTGGCAAAGATTTCGCGTCTGACCGCACCTACGATGCTGGCACTTACTACATACGTGTGTTCAACAAAGACAACCAAGGTCCCTACGTGCTAGTGGTTGGCGACATTGAAAAATTCACCCTCCCGGTGATCGCTCGTACCCTTGTTACACTGCCGACCATCAACAACAAATACTGGGATGACGTCGTCTGCACCGAGTAAGCAGTCTGGATTGCTGCCAAGTTCACAGCAGCTCATACCCACAGAGGCTTGGTCTATCCAAGCCTCTTTGCATTACGCCCATCGCTCACTTTTCGTACCCAATTAGGCTATATCATCAAAGCACATCTGTTATACTCCGCGCCCAAACAACTACCGATGGCATGCCGTGACCACTCTTTCTTTTGACACCCTGAATATCCCAGAAGCCATGCAGCAAAATTTGCACGATTTGGGCTATAAACAGATGACCCCTATTCAAGCAGAAAGCCTGCCTATTTCACTCAGTGGAAAGGATGTTATTGGCCAAGCCAAAACAGGATCCGGTAAAACAGCAGCGTTTGGGTTGCCCATGCTTAACAAAATCAACCCATCCTATTTTGGTATTCAGGGATTGGTATTGTGTCCAACGCGGGAATTGGCCACACAGGTCGCCAATGAATTACGCCGCCTTGCACGGTATAAAGCCAATATCAAAATCATCACGCTGAGTGGTGGCACCTCAATCGGCCCCCAAATTGGCTCGCTAGAATTTGGCGCCCACATTGTCGTCGGCACCCCAGGTCGTATTCTAGATCACCTGCGAAAGAAGACCGTCGATTTTTCACACGTCAGCACACTGGTGTTGGATGAAGCCGATCGTATGCTCGACATGGGATTTTTAGATGACGTCAATACCATCATTGACGCAACCGGCAAACACCAGCAGTCTTTGCTATTTTCGGCCACCTTTCCTGACGGCGTAGAAAAAATGTGTCGGAAATTATTGCCGACTGCAGAGCGCATCGAAATCATCGACAACGCGCCAAAGCCGAATATTGTACAGCGCTTCTTCGACACAACTGCCAAAACCAAATTGGATGACCTGTCATCGGTACTGGCCTATTACAATCCACAACACACCGTCATATTTTGTAACACACGCCAAACGGTTCAAGATGTCACGCAAGCGTTAAGAGATCAGGGATATTCCGCATTGCCATTGCAAGGCGACATGGACCAACGCGATCGTGATCAAACGCTGATTCGATTTTCTGGCCGAAGTGTCTCTATTCTGGTTGCAACCGATGTTGCAGCGCGTGGCCTCGACATCGACGATTTAGAATTGGTGATCAACTTTGACCTACCACGTCAAACTGAAAACTATGTGCACCGCATTGGCCGCACCGGTCGTGCCGGAAAGTCTGGACAGGCGATTAGTTTGGTGGGCAATTCAGAACAATTCAAACTCGACATGATTGCAGCCGATACCCAACAAAAGTTGTCTAGCGAAGCATTACCCGATGCCAATCGTGATCAACATACCGTCAGCAAACCTGCTATGGTCATGCTAACAATCGACGCGGGTAAGAAACAAAAAATCCGCCCAGGCGACGTGGTCGGGGCCATTACTGGCACGTCCAACATCCCCGCTGACGCGTTGGGAAAGATTACCATTCTGCCTTTTACGTCCTATGTCGCTGTGCAGCGTGCTTTTTCAAAAGCCGCGTTACAGCATTTGGCATCGGGAACGATTAAGGGTAAAAAGATTAAAGTTCGATTATTGTAACAGTGGAAAACACCATGTCATTTGAAACATTTAACCTCCATGCTTCGCTTTTAAAAGCCGTAGAAAAATTGGAGTGGACAGTACCAACTGAGGTGCAAACAGCCACCATTCCTGTTGCGTTGAGCGGCAAGGATCTCAAGGTGTGCGCTGGCACAGGCAGTGGTAAAACCGCTGCTTTCTTGCTACCGCTGTTAAACGAATTTATTGAAAATCCACAGCCTAACACGCAAACGCGCGCCCTGATTTTGGTGCCAACACGTGAACTGGCTGCACAGGTTGCAGCAAACTGTGAGGCCCTCGCCAAATTCAGCACCATCAAGTGTTTGACCATTACCGGTGGCGAAGAATTCAAAGTGCAGGCAGCCAAGGCCCGTAAGAATCCTGAAATCATTATTGGTACGCCAGGCCGTCTGGTTGAACACCTCGAAAGACAATCGATTGTATTGGACGATATTAGCCATCTGATTTTGGATGAAGCGGACCGCATGCTAGACATGGGATTCACTGAAGACATTCATAAAATCACCGGGCGTTGCCCAACACCACGCAACACTTGGTTATTCTCAGCAACATTAAATGCGCGCGGTTTGGGTGCCATCACCCGCAATCTGCTGGTACAGCCTGCCGTTATCAACACCACGGACGATGTTGATGCAGCCAGCATTATCCAGCAACGGTTTTTGGTCGATGATGTTAAACACAAAGACCGCTTGTTGGTGTTGCTTCTGAACCAGGAAGTATTTAAAAAGGCGCTGGTGTTCACCAACACCCGTGACCACGCTGAACGTGTGGGCGCGTTGCTGCGGTTTCACAAATTGCGCGTTGACGTACTGCATGGTGAGAAGCAACAAGACCGACGAAACGCCATCATGGTGGCCTTCCGAAAAAACGCCTTGGATATTGTTGTGGCAACCGACGTGGCTGCACGCGGTTTGGATGTTGAAGGCATGGACTTGGTCATCAACTATGATGTACCGCGATCGGGCGATGAATACACGCACCGTATCGGACGCACAGGTCGCGCAGGCGCAACAGGTACAGCGATCAGTTTCGTTGCAGAACGCGACTGGAATCTCATGGCCAGCATCGAACGCTACCTGGGCATTAAAACCGAAAACCGGGTGATTCAATCCCTAAAGCCAAAGTATCAAGGGCCGAAAAAAGTAAAAGCCTCTGGCAAAGCTGCTGGTAAAAAAAGCAAAACAGTGAAAACCAGCAAAACCAAAGCCGCTGCAAAAGCCAAGGCGAAAGGCAAAGCCAAAAAAGAACAAAAGCGAAAAATCGGTAGCACCGACGGATTTGGTGTCATCAGGAAGAAACCGATCGCAGATTTTGAGCCTTAACGACAAGGCGAAACCCCTTGTTGCCCTAAACCGTGCACCGCGTTGTCGCTGTTTGGGGCGCCATCATTTCCTAGGCAACCCGTCCCATTTACAGGAGCTATTTCGTGGCCATCTTGCATGCAATCGTACACCAGTTGACACTAAACGATCTGTCACCCAATTTGCATTTGTCTTCCGACATGCTGCCCGATTCTGCAGAGCTACAGTATCTTTTTCAAGAAACACGCAGCCAATATTATGGTCGCAGCAGCAAACGATACGGGCAATTATCAGAGGCCACCTCGCCATTTAAAGCCCTGACCGAAGGCTATATTCGTAAAGACATAGGCTTTCTTGAACTCAGCCAAAAAGTGATGTCATCGTTGCAAACCACCTTCACTGAACAGGACATGGAAAGTGACGGCTACTGGTTGCTCGTCCATGAGCGCGCCTCAGGCAATGAACGTCTGTGGTGGTTTCACCTCAAACATAAAGCCGGTTTATATGTCGATCAGGGCCTGGCATTGAATGAGGGCAAGCTACTGGATATGTCACGTCTCGGCTTTGCAATGTGCTTGGCGCTACCTGAAGCCGATGCGCCACAGGGTCTGCATCAACCTGGCCTGCAAAACCTGACCATTAGTTTTGGATTTGGCGACAAGGCCCAGCAGAATTTATTGACTGAATTTGTAGACTTTGTAGAAGTAATAGACACCCTTGCCGATACTGAAAACTTTATTGCCGTGGTCAGTGCCTTCACAGAGACCTTGCCTGAAGACGACGCCGCGGCCTATCGCAGAGATGCCGTGACCTATTGTCTGCAACAGGATCAGGCCGGAGAAGCTGTGTCGTACCAAACACTGTCAGACGAACTCGACAACGGCTCTGACGCCAAGTTGGGTGACTTCATCCAAAGGGAACAACCCGAATTAGAAAAAGCCTTCATTCCGAATCGCGCCCGTTTGAAAAAGTACGTGCGTTTTAGTGGAAAAAACAATGCAGTGTCGATCAGTTTCACCAACGAAACCTTAGGCAAAAATGTCCAGTTCCATCCTGAAGATGAGACCTTGGTGATTCGTGACTTACCAGCGGCATTGCTAAAACAACTGAAACAGCAACTTTAGCCACTCAATAGCGGTCAGGCAGTCGCTTGCAAGACTGCCGTGGCCTGTTTATAGTCCTTTTCATGTGCAATAAAAACACGGCCTATACCCTCACTAGGACAACCCCTCGGATACCACGATGACATTTGAAGAATATCAAGCTTTTGTGGCTCAAGGTTTTACCCGTATTCCTGTCGCCAAAACCGTTCTCGCCGATTTTGATACCCCTCTGAGCAGCTACCTCAAGTTGGCCGACGCGCCCTATAGTTATCTTCTGGAATCTGTCCATGGTGGCGAAAAATGGGGTCGTTACAGCATTATCGGCTTACCCTGCAGACGCATATTCAAAGTCATGGGTTACGACGTCATCGAGTCTACTATTGACGCACAGGGCGTAGAGACCGTTGTATCGACCGAAACCGTGGCGGATCCATTAGCCACAGTTGCGGCCATCCAGAAACGCTATCAAGCAGCGGACCTACCCAATCTGCCTCGATTTAATGGTGGACTGGTGGGATATTTTGGTTACGACACGGTCAGGTATATTGAGCCAAAATTAGCGGATAGCTGCCCTGAGGACGACATGGGTCTACCCGATATTTTATTGATGCTGTCCGACGAACTGGTGGTATTTGATAACCTGTCTGGCAAGATCATCTTTATTGTACACATCGACCCTAGTCAGGATAAGGCATGGGAGCAGGCTCAGTTGCGCTTGGACAGTCTTACCAGCGAATTACGCCAGAATGCTTTACCGAACCTGAGCAACCAGGTTGACACCCCACTCCAAGAAAGTGATTTTGTGTCCCACTATGGTGAGGCCCAGTTTCTACATGATGTTGAAAAAATGCGCGATTACATTTTTTCCGGCGACATTATGCAGGCCGTTATTTCTCAACGAATGTCTGCACCGTTCACAGCACCCCCAATCAATTTGTACCGGGCATTAAGGAGTCTGAATCCCTCTCCCTATATGTATTTCTTGAATTTGGGGGACCATCACATTGTCGGTTCCTCTCCCGAAATTTTGGCCCGATTAGAAGAAAATGAAGTGACGGTGCGTCCGATTGCTGGCACAAGGCACCGGGGGAAAACCGAGCAAGAAGACTTGAACATGGAACAAGAGTTACTGTCTGATCCTAAAGAGCTGGCAGAGCATTTAATGCTGATCGATTTGGGCAGAAACGACTGCGGTCGGGTCAGCCAAACCGGTTCTGTCAAGGTGACCGACCAAATGGTAGTCGAACGCTATTCTCACGTGATGCACATGGTATCTAACGTCACGGGGCAGTTGACCCCGGGTTTAGACGCCATCGACGTTCTCAGAGCAACCCATCCAGCAGGGACACTCAGCGGCGCACCCAAAATAAGAGCAATGGAGTTGCTAGACCAATTTGAACCGGTAAAACGGGGCATCTATGGCGGCGCCATTGGGTATTTAAGTTTCAGTGGCAATATGGATTTGGCCATTGCCATTCGCACCGCCGTTATTGCTAACGAAAAAGTCTATGTTCAGGCTGGCGCAGGGGTTGTTGCCGATTCTGTACCGCGCTTAGAGTGGAAGGAAACCATGAACAAAGCGCGAGCGCTGTTTCGCGCAGCCTATTTGGCGACATCTGACGAGTTATAACCTTGCCCGCTTTACCGCGGGTCTAGGCTATATACCCAGAAGTCCGTGTCTTTTTGAAAGCCTAATGCAACATACAGGCGTTGTGCCGCAAAGTTGTCGGTCGCTGTGGCCAAGCTAACCTCTACAGCATCCGTCGATCGCGCCCAAAAAATGGCCGTTTCCATCAGTTGTCGTCCGATGCCCTGCTGGCGGCCGGCTTCACTGACAAACAGGTCATACAGAATCCAAACCTTTCCCGCCAGTGTTGACGAAAAGCTTGGGTACATCTGCGTAAATCCAATTGGAGTACCTGTTCGGTCGTATGCCAACCAGACCACAGAGTCTTCATGGCGCAATCGATCGGTAAGAAACTGTTCCGCCAATGTTAGGTCTGCTGCAAATCCATAAAACTGGCGATACGCATCAAAAAGTGGTGCTAGTTCTGATACCTCGTTTTCAGTCGCTTTGACAATCTTGTTCATGCGGTTACCTCTTGCGAATTGATCAGCCTAACTGTGCGTTTATCATAGCCACGGCTAGCGGGGATTGCGTTTGCACCTGTTGCACTGCGCGACGCCACAGGTCAGAATACCGCGATTTTAGGGTATCACTCTATGAATACCATCCGACCATAACCGCTCAATTGTAAGGATTCTGTCGTGATCCCCATGGCTTCAACATTATCACTGTATGCCGGGTTGCCCCGTGCCATCTATATCCTGTCAATAGCGCGCGCCATCGCGTCTGCAGGCAGCTTTATTTTTCCCATGCTGACATTGATCTTGACACAAAAAATGGGGTTTAGTGTTCAGAATACCGGCATCATCGTCTTCTTGTCATCCGTCAGCTATATTCCCGGCTCATTAATTGGTGGCAAACTGGCTGACACCTTTGGTCGAAAACCCGTGATGGTCGTGGCTGAATTTATCGCAGCCTTGGCACTTTTTACCTGTGGTTTTTTCGCTGATTCACCCTATATCCTGCCCCTCATTTTTATCGCCTTTACCTGTTTGGGCGCCTTTGATCCTGCCTATAAAGCCATGCTCACTGATATTGCAACGCCTGATATCCGCAAGGCCGTTTTTAGTTTGAGTTACCTAGGCCACAATCTAGGTGTTGCAGTCGGCCCCCTAATCGCAGGTATGTTATTCCTCAACCATGCTGACTGGATGTTTTGGGGGGACGGTCTCACCACATTCGTCGCCATCATTCTCATTGTCTTTCTCGTCAAAGAGGGACTACCCCAACAAGCAACAGATGGTTCGGATCAGCTAGAGGAATCTGAATCAGGCCCATTATGGCCCGTGCTCCGTAAGCGGCCCAATCTCATTATTTTTACCCTCGCCCAGTTATTTTTGGCCTTTAGCTATGCCCAACTGTTCTTTTCATTGCCCCTGTATTTTGCAGAGTTGTTTGGCGACCGGGGACCGGTCTTATATGGCTGGACCATGTCCATCAATGCTGCCTTTGTGTTGGTTGCCACGCCATTTGTCATTGCCTATACCAAGCAGATTCACGCCATCTATAACGTCGCCATTGCTGGTATTCTTTATGCGATTGGTTTTGGCATGATTTATTGGATCGCGGGTTTTGAATGGTTTGTGGTGTCTACATTGATATGGACGACGGGTGAGATATTGTCGGTCACTAACCACGAGGTGTACATTGCCTCGCACTCTCCCCGCAGCCACCGTGGCAGGATCAATTCGGTATTACCCCTCATCGTGGGCATGAGTTGGTCATTGAGTCCCATTCTCATGGGACAATTTATCGGCACCTGGGGCATTCATTATGTCTGGCCGTTTATCCTGGTGCTATCGCTCATTGGCGCCATCTTACTGACTGGTTTAGGCCGTTTTGAGCACCTATTTCTTAAAAAACAGTTTAAAAGTTAGGGTAACACCAACAAGAACGGTTTATTTGGCTGCTTATCGTTTTGGGGTCGGGTACAATTTACAGCAATTTCGTTTTCAGATTTTAAGGACATTCGCCGACATGGCAAACCAAGAACCGACCGACAAAAGCACGACAAACGGATCCCCATCATTGTCTCTGGAGCAGCCTGCAGATGCGTGGCAACGCAAGGTACAATTGGGCTGGGTTGCAGGCGGAATGTCAGCCTTGGTGAGCGCGATGGCGCTGTACCGATTCCAGCCTGACACAACGGCATCGCTGCTGTGGTCAGGTCTCGACATTGTGATAGTGTTATTGCTTAGTGTCGGCGTTTATAAACGATTACTCTGGGCCGGCATCGCTTTGTTTGGCTATTTTCTCGCTGACACTGCCCTATTGTTTTTGGCGGGCACCTTAGAGAACTCACTATTCTCACTGCTCTATGGGTATTTCTATTATCAAGCCATGATGGCGCTGATGGCATTGCGCAACGTGGCAACGCCACCTGCACAACCATGAACACCTTTACCAACGGTTATATAAAGCTCCAAAGGATGTACGCACCATGCTGCTGATGATCGACAACTATGACTCCTTTACCTATAACTTGGTGCAATATTTTGCCGAATTGGGCGCCGAGGTAGAGGTAGTACGTAATGATCAGGTCACTGTTGATGACATTAAAAACATGGCACCAGACCAGATTGTGATTTCCCCCGGACCCTGCTCTCCCAATGAAGCCGGCATCAGCATGGACGCCATCAGAGCCTTTGCGGGCAAGATTCCACTACTGGGGATATGTCTCGGTCATCAATGTATTGGTCAGGTTTATGGTGGTGACATTATTCGAGCGCCAAAGATTATGCACGGCAAAACCTCGGCAATCTCTCACCACGACACCGGTGTATTTGCAGGCCTCCCACAAGGTTTTCAAGCAACGCGTTATCATTCGCTTGTCATTGATCCCCAGACATTGCCAGAAAGCCTTGAAGTGACAGCCTGGGTAGATGATGTGGCAGGTTCCCCTGGCACGATTATGGGGGTACGGCATAAGCATTTGGCTGTTGAAGGCATTCAATTTCATCCTGAATCTATATTGACCGAATTCGGCCATGACATGCTGCGTCAGTTTCTTGTCGCCAATCGCCTTGCCATTGCCTAATGTAGCCAAAAACACACACCCTGATGTCTAGGTTCGGCTTGTGGCCGATCTGGTGCGGGGCTCAACTTGATGAAAGGCAACGTGGTCGGCACAATAGGTGCCTCGGTTAGCCCGATATTGTGTTTTTTAAACCCTAATAAAAAGAGATAAATTGCTATGATGACATTACCCCAAGCAATCGGATTGGTGGTTGATCGGGTTGATCTGAGCCGCCAACAAATGACTGAGGTAATGCGTCAGATTATGGAAGGTCAGGCGACTGATGCCCAAATCGGTGGTTTTCTGATGGCCATGCGCATGAAAGGCGAAACGGTCGATGAAGTTACCGCGGCTGTCACGGTCATGCGGGCATTGTCGACGCCGGTTCACCTCGACCTCCCCCACCTTGTCGACACTTGCGGCACGGGTGGTGATGGCGCCAGTCTCTTCAACGTATCGACCGCCGCGTCCTTTATCGTGGCCGCGTCTGGTGCTCATGTAGCCAAGCATGGAAACCGCAGTGCATCCTCTAATAGCGGCAGTGCTGACGTGCTAGAGGCTGCAGGTGTGCCTTTGACGCTCACCCCAGATGAAGTAAAGCACAGCGTAGAAACTGTCGGATTGGGATTTATGTTTGCAAAATCCCACCACAGCGCTATGCGACATGCGGTAGGCGCCCGCCAGGAGCTGAAGACCCGCACCCTATTTAATTTGCTGGGTCCTATGACCAACCCAGCCAATGTCACCCATCAGGTCATCGGCCTTTTTTCTGCCGATGTGGCGCTACTGATGGCAGGCGTACTGCAAAACTTGGGCTCTCAGCACGTATTGTTGGTGCATTCAGATGACCATCTGGATGAAATTAGTATTGCGGCAGACACATCAGTTACCGAGTTAAAAAACGGCAACATTACGCAATACACCATCACGCCAGAGCAATTTGGAGTGGCACGGCAGAATTTAGCAGGGCTACAGGTGACTGATGCGAGCGCAAGCCTAGACCTGATTGAAGGCGCATTGACTGGAAAAGCCGGTGACCCATGGGACAAGGCGCGCGACATCATGGTGCTAAATGCTGGGGCAGCCATCTACGCGGCAGATATTACTAGCACCTTAGCAGCCGGCATTGCCCGTGCGCGATTGCTCATTGACAACGGCGCAGCACATAAAAAGTATCAAGACTTCGTCGCTTACACCCAAGCCATCGAGAATAAACGATCATGATAGACCCTAATACCCCGACCATTTTAAGAAAAATCATTGCCCGTAAGCACGAAGAAGTTGCCGAACGCAGGTTGATTAGCCCCTCAAAAGTCCTAGAAAAGCAATTTGGCTTGGTGGCGCCTCCACGCGGTTTTGCTGCCGCGTTGGCAAAGCAAGTCGGCAAAAAACAACCAGCGGTGATCGCTGAAATCAAACGGGCTTCGCCGAGTAAAGGCATATTGCGACCCAATTTTCATCCAGCATCTATTGCCAAGAGCTATACCACGGGTGGGGCAACCTGCTTATCGGTACTGACCGATGCCGATTTCTTTCAGGGAAGTGAAGCCGACCTGACAGCGGCGAGAGCAGCCACCTCGGTGCCGGTCATTCGCAAAGATTTCATGGTCGATGCCTATCAAATTATCGAGTCACGCGCGCTGGGTGCCGACGCTATTCTGCTGATTGCCGCTGCGTTGTCAGATACCAAATTGAAGGAACTTTATCAGCTGTCCGTTAGCCTTGGGATGGATGTGCTCATTGAAGTCCATAATGCAGAAGAGCTCCACCGCGTTTTGCCGCTGAACCACCACCTGATTGGCATTAACAACCGCGATCTGCATACTTTCTCCGTGAGTCTCAACACCACACTGGCATTGATGAAAGAAGTCAGCAAAGACGTCACACTCATCACAGAAAGTGGTATCTTGGAGCCCGCCCATGTCGAATTGATGACCCATCATGGCATTTATGGCTATTTGGTCGGAGAGGCATTTATGATTGCCGATGATCCAGGCACGAAGTTACAACAATTGTTTTTCAACAAGGGATAAACACATGCCAGATTTAATGAAGATACTGTTGTTGTTACTGCTCGGATTGGTGGTATTGGTGTTCTTCTCAGAAAGAAACCCGATCAAACTATCTGCTGAACAACAAGGGCGAATGGGCAAATGGTTTATGATTTTGATCGGCCTCATTCTGATCGCCTCGGCAGTCAAGAGCTGCACCTAGCCTGAATCCAGACACAAAAAAAATGCCCATCAATGATGGGCTTTTTTGTGCTCGTCCAGACCTGATTCCTACAGAATAGAGTCTTCGACCAGACCCGATTTTCCTCGGGTGCCAAATATCACCATGGTTTTGCCCTTCACAGACACCAGACCTTGTTCTTCAAGTGATTTCAATACCCGACCTACCATTTCACGGGAACAGCCCACGATACGGCCTATCTCTTGGCGGGTAATTTTAATTTGCATTCCATCTGGATGGGACATCGCGTCAGGCTGGCGGGTGAGATCTAACAGGGTACGCGCCACGCGTCCAGTAACGTCCAAAAACGCCAAATCGCCTACCTTCCGTGTCGTTGCTCGCAATCGGCTCGCCATCTGCTCACCAATAAAATACAGCATCGCGGGATCTTCTTTAGCGATTTCGCGGAATTTGGTATAGCTAATTTCTGCCACTTCGCATTCGGTACGGGTCTTCACCCACGCAGAACGCTTATCCATGTGATCAAACAAACCCATCTCGCCGAAGAAATCGCCCTGGTTCAAATAGGCCATGATCATTTCATGCCCGTCCTCATCTTCGATGACCACTGTGACCGTGCCACGAATGACATAGAAAAGTGAATCGCTTTTATCACCGGCAAAAATCAAAGTGGTTTTTGCTGGGTATCGGCGGCGATGGCATTGTGATAAAAAATAGTCCAGATGCTTTGTTTCAATCTGTTGGTTCAATGGGTAATTCATAAGCGTCTCATCGTGCCCTCTTTGGACAGCAATTTGTCAGATTAAATTTAGCGCAACCATTCACTTTTGGCACCTTTTGTTAGACACCGACGGACATTAAATGCGTTGGCTCGCCTCGACACAAGAGGTTATGATAGCGAGCGTCCGTGTCAATATGACTAGACTATACAAGCAAATCTTAGGAGATACTATGCAAGCAACCATCGAATGGCGTGGAAACGTACATTTTGCAGCGAAATCGGAAACAGGCCATGAGGTACTGCTGGATGGCCCTGACCATTTAGGTGGTGAAAACAAGGGCTGCCGCCCAATGGAGCTGGTATTGATGGGGCTTGGCGGATGCACCGCCTTTGATGTGGTGACTATTTTGAAAAAGTCGCGCCAAGCGGTTACACACTGCGACGCCACATTAACTGCCGAACGAGCAGACACAGTGCCGTCAGTGTTTACCAAGATTCATGTACATTTTACTGTGTCTGGAGACAATCTGAACCCAACACAGGTCGCGCGTGCTGTATCACTATCGGCGGAAAAGTATTGCTCTGCATCTTTAATGCTAGAAGCCGGCGGCGTTGAGATTACGCACTCTTTTGACATCGTTTCGGCCTAATTCACTGTTAGGCCTGTTGCAATCGCAGGCCTAAATCGAACAGGGCTATGCCTGAGTGCCGATCTGGCGTGTCTCATTACCCTCAGCAGGGTGTTGCGGAATCAACCGTGACAATATCAGTGACAATACGGCAATACCCGCACCCACAACAAAAACTGCGCCTGGCTGAATCAACCACACCAACCCAAGAGCAGCGGGCAAGACGACGGCAGCGATATGGTTAATGGTAAAACTGACACCTGCTGTCGACGCCATATCCTTGGGATCCGCAATCTTCTGAAAGTAAGTTTTAATGGCAATCGCCATGGCAAAGAACAAGTGGTCAGCGATATACAGTACCGATGCGACATAGTGGCTGGTGACGACACTGTAGCTCAGGAAAATCACAATCAAGCCGACATACTCAACGGCCAGCGCCCTACGTTCTCCGATTCGACCAATCCACCGACCAATTTTGGCAGCGAACAACAAATTGATAAAGTGGTTGACCAGATACAGCAACGCAATTTCTCCAGCGCTATATCCAAACTTCTCAACCAGCAAAAAGCCAGCAAAGACCACAAATATTTGTCGCCGCGCACCGCTTAAAAAAGTCAGCGCATAAAATAACCAATAGCGACGTCGCATGAGCAGTTTTTTATGCTGTACCACGGGTTGCTCAAATTGTGGAAAGGTCAACCATGCATAGATGACGATGCCAGCGACAGAACCACCAAATAGCGCATAAATCCAGACATAGGGCACCTGTAAGTGCTCTACCATCAACCAGATGCCACCAAAAGAAATGATCGCTGCGGCGGATTTATAGGACATCATTTTGCCTAAGAAACCGGGCGTTTCCGCCTTATCTATCCATTGCAAAGTCAGTGACTGGTTCATGGTTTCAAAATAATGAAAGCCGATGGACATAATCACGGTGGTGAAATACAGACCATAAACTGTTGGGAAAAAACCAGTCAAGGCGACACCTAAGCCCAGAACCAACAGACTCAAATAGGCGAACACCTGCTCTTTTAGGATCAACAACACAAACACGGCAGTAAAGGCCAAAAACCCAGGGATCTCGCGCAGGCTTTGGAGAATGCCAATTTCGCGTCCCGTGAACTGCGCCACTTCGATCGCAAAGTTATTGAGCAATGCCATCCAAGTAGAAAATGCGATTGGCATGGCAAATGACATCAATAGCAATAACGCCCGTGGATTTTTTGACCATGGAGACAGTGAAGTAGCCGATGTCATGTCGCTTTCCTGTGTTGCGAACATCCGTTCGCGCTGTGGTGGAAGGTGTACTGCCGTTGTCTAGGGACGCATTGCAGACACGATACGGGGCTGTCCGCCATAATCGTTATACCCTGTGACGTTAATAAAACCTTGATCGCGCAAGTGTGCCATCAGCCTTGGCTGTTGGTCAAAACCGTGCTCGAAAAATAAATAGCCGCCAGGAACCAAGCATAACAACGCCTGTTCAGAGATGGTCTTGAAATCTTGGAAGCCCTGATCCGAAGCAACCAACGCAGTCAAAGGCTCGAAGCGCACATCACCTTGCGTTAGGTGCGGATCATCATCGGCGATATAGGGAGGGTTAGACACAATGAGGTCAAGGCTGTTTACAGCGAAACCTGATAACCAATCACCCTGTTGAAAGGTCGCATGCAGCGCGTTTTTTTCGGCGTTGCTGTTCGCTAATCGGACTGCAGAAGCACTGTAGTCGATACCTATTACCTGCCACAGAGGGCGTTCACTTGCGAGGGCCAATGCAATGGCACCGGTACCTGTACCCAAATCTACAACGCGGACTTCAGTGTCCTGTGGCATGATCTCTAAAACGCGCTCTACCAGACATTCGGTGTCTGGCCGCGGAATGAGCGTACTGGCATCACAGAGTAGCGGTAATGACCAGAACTCGCGCTCACCCTGAATGTAGGCAACAGGCGTGCCTTCAGCTCTGTCCATAATGGCCGCTCGGAAAGCCACTATCTGCTGCTGGGTCGCTTCGGTTTCAGGAAAAGCATACAAAAAGGCACGGTTCTTTTGGAGGGCAAAACACAACAAAACCTGAACATCTGTGTGGGCCTCGTCGGCTGACAGCTGCGCCTTTTCAGACGAAGTCAGCACAGTGACTCCCCACTGCAAAAGCGCCGCCAGGGTGTTCATGATACGTCGTTCAGCGCCGCCAACTGCTCTGCTTGGTATTCTTGCCTAAGCGGATCGATGAGATGAAATAGGTCACCATCGGTAATTTCTTGAAGTTTGTATAACGTCAAATTGATGCGGTGATCCGTGACGCGACTCTGCGGATAGTTATAGGTACGAATGCGTTCTGAACGGTCACCGCTGCCCACCAAACTTTTTCGTTGAGCGGCCTGCTCTTTTGCATGGGCTTCTTCTTGACTACTTTTTAATTTCGCAGCCAACAATGACAGTGCTCGCGCCTTGTTTTTGTGCTGTGAACGTTCGTCTTGGCATTCAACCACCATGCCGGTCGGTAGGTGGGTGATACGGATAGCAGAATCGGTTTTATTCACGTGCTGACCACCGGCGCCCGATGCTCGAAAGGTGTCGATGCGCAGGACGTTCTTATCAATCGCCACTTCATCCAACTCGTCGGCTTCAGGCATCACCGCGACCGTACAGGCAGAGGTGTGCACACGCCCCTGCGATTCGGTTGCTGGCACACGTTGCACCCGATGCGCGCCACTTTCAAATTTCAGTCTGGAATACACTTGCTGGCCAGCAATGCGGCAGATGATCTCTTTATAACCACCATGTTCGCCGATATTGGCCGACACGACTTCTAGTTGCCAACGCTGCTTCTCTGCGTATTTTGAATACATGCGAAACAGATCGCCGGCAAATAATGCCGCTTCATCGCCACCAGTGCCAGCACGTACTTCGAGCCAGACGTTGCGGTCATCATCAGCGTCTTTTGGCAGCAATAGGGTTTGAAGTTCTTGCTCTGCTTGAGGCAACTGCGCGTCAATCTCAGCCAATTCCTCTTGGCCCATTTCCCGCATGTCCGCGTCATCATCCTGGGTCAGCACCACAGCTTCTTCACGATTGGCTAACAGGCTGCGATAGGCCGCATAGGTCGACATAACCGGTTCAAGTTCTGAGTACTCTTGAGAATAGCGCCGAAACTTGTCTTGATCGGTAATAATCTCTGCTTGAGACAACAACCCAGACAATTCGTTAAAACGATCTTGCAGGCCGTCTAATTTAAATAGGATGGAGGATTTCATTTGGTGCGGTCATCCAGTGAGAAGATGTCATTAATCCAATTCAGCGCTTGAATGCGGCCTTCAGTCACGGCCTTCTTTGCAAAAGAAGTCGGCTTATGGGCAAACTTATTGGCCAACCCGCTCGCCAATTGCTGCATCACTTGCTCAGGGTCGTCGCCCTTTGCCAGTTTCTTCATGGCTTTTTTGAGTTCGGCTTTTTTAAGCTGTTCGATTTGATCGCGAAACTGCTTGATGGTATCCACAGCATTTAGCGACTTCAGTAATTCTTCATATCTCAGTGTTTGCTGCAGTACGATGTCTTGCGCTTCAACAGCTGCCGCTTCACGAGATTTGATATTTTCTACAATAACTTCTTTGAGGTCATCGACCGTATAGAGATAAACGTCTGCCAGCTGACCCACCTGTTCTTCAATATCGCGAGGCACTGCGATATCGACCATAAACATGGGGCGGCGTTTTCGGCGCTTCAATGCGTCCTCAACCACACCCTTTCCTAAAATAGGCAATTGGCTGGCGGTCGAGGATATGACGATGTCGGCTCGATATAGGCAGTCAGGAATATCAGCCAACATCACCGCTTCTGCATTAAATTCGCGCGCTAACGCTTCTGCACGGGCCAGGGTGCGGTTGGCTACGATGACCTTCTTGATGCCCTTGTCTCTCAGATGACGCGCGACCAAGTCTATGGTTTCACCGGCACCGATCAACAATGCAGTACAATGACTCAGGTCGTCAAAAATATGGGTACTGAGGCTTACAGCCGCATAGGCAACAGACACGGCATTTTCACCGATGGCGGTTTGGGTCCGCACTTCTTTTGCCACCGCAAAACTGTGCTGAAACAGGCGATTTAAATGCTGGCCTGTCGTCTCACTTTCGATGGCCACGGCATAGGCACTTTTAAGTTGCCCTAAAATTTGGGGTTCGCCCAATACCAATGAATCGAGACCACTCGCAACGCGTGCCAAATGGGAGACCGCTTCAAGATCAAGGTATTGATAGGCTGATGATCGCAGGGATTCAACATCGACATTATGGAAATCGGCTAACCATTGCAGAATAGCACCGGTCGCAATAGCACGCGCCTCGACATCATTGACAATTTCACGATCGAGGTTGCAATAGATTTCACTGCGATTGCAGGTAGACACAATGACGGCTTCCGAAATATCAGGAAGCATCACAACATGCTTGTGGGCTGTATTCAGTTCTTCAGGTGCAAAAGCCACCTTTTCACGAACATCTACTGATGCCGTTCGATGGTTTATTCCTAGTACAAGCAATGCCATATAAGAGCCAGATTCGATTTACTTTTAGGTCAATTTTCAACGCTGGCTATTGTACACAAATAGGCAGCCTAATTGGAATGACCTCAATCGTTTAAGCCACGAAACTCTGAGCCATTACGCAAATCTATTTCCGTATTGGCCACGAACAGCCCTCCCTGTCACGAATGCCAACGGTTCGGTTTCTTTTTTATCACTCAATCTTTACAACAATCGACCGAACGGTGCTGTTTTTACGGGTCTATTTCCTGCAAAATATGCCCACTGTATAGAGAACAGAACATATTCGTTGAACGCTAATCCCCAGCATAGGGGACCACATGGGTTACCAGCCCCGTTCAAGGGCACACAGGAGATTGCGCGTTTTGAAACAATGGATCATGGGCAGAGATCGGCTGATAAGTACCACGGGACGCCTGTTGACGGCGGTAACGCTACCACTGCTATTGGTTGGCTGTGCCAACCAAATCACAACGCCAACCGTCACATCACCATTAGCATCCACCGCTGAAGCAGCAAGCATTGAACCAAACGGGGTCCCAGCAGTAAGATCCAAAGCGCCTCTTGACGGCCAGTCATTTTTCAATATTTTGGCAGCGGAAATGGCTTTGGCAGCAGACAATACCGAATTGGCGTTAGCCATGTATCTGAAATTGCTCGACGACCAACCGGATAGTGGCGTCGCCCAACGCGTGGTCTATTTGGCGGAAGGCATCGGAGATTATCCAGATATGGCCAACGCCGCAGAAATCTGGCTGGCGGCGGAACCCAACAATCCCATGGTGCACCTCGCATTAGCTACCAGCCTCTATCAGATGAGTCACTTTGAATTAGTCGACGAACCACTATTGACCCTGCTGCGCCTCGATCCCGACTTTCCTGTTGAAACCCTTTTTGATCCAGTCCAGCCGCGTGGCAGTGACCCTCTCGCGCTCGAAGCCCTCTTTATTCGGCTATTAGCAGGCGAACCCAACAATGCTGGATTGCACCTGGTCTATGGGCAGTGGCTCTTAGAGATGAAACGCCTAGAGGAAGCCA
The DNA here is from genome assembly GCA_913063165.1 of uncultured Saccharospirillaceae bacterium. Classification (GTDB taxonomy): domain Bacteria; phylum Pseudomonadota; class Gammaproteobacteria; order Pseudomonadales; family Natronospirillaceae; genus CAJXZL01. The sequence goes on from CAJXZL010000001.1 coordinate 18,480, forward strand.
AAAACACCCTACACACCAGCATTAAGATTCAGAATTCCATCGGCGCACAGACGCTATTGGCCCGCACCGAGATGCAATTATCAGGTCCCAAAGCAGCAGCAACAGCCACAAAAAAAGCGCTAAAACAGTTTCCGAACAACCGCCGCTTGGTTGTCCAATATGCGCGCTACCTGAGTATGGCCCGACTGCCAGAACAAGCTTTGCCTACTCTTGAAAGCTATCATCGCCTCCAACCCGATGACCATCCGGTCCTCTCGTTATATGCGCGCATGGCGCTTGAGGCCGGCGAAACTGAAAGTGCGCGGCGGCTGTATGAAAACTTATTGAAGTTTCAACCGGCAATGAACGAAGCCACCTTCTTCCTTGGCACCATTGCATTTGATGATGGTCGATTCGATTCTGCTGTATCCTACTTCCGTCAGGTAAAGCCATCTGATTATTTTGAACCCGCGCTATCAGGGCTTATTAGTACCCTTGCAAGAGAATTCGACACCGAAAGCGCACTGAACGAGCTACTGGCATTGCGGCAGCGTTATCCCGAGGAAACGATCATCTATCGAGAACACGCTCGCCTCTTAAGCGGATTGGGCGACTTTACAGGCGCCCTGGCTGCCTTGGATGCTGGTTTGTTGGTCGACGAGCGCAGCACATCCTTGCGGTATGCCCGCGCCATTACCCTGGATACCATGCAACAAAAAGCCGCTGCCCTCGTCGAGTTTGAAGCGATTATCGCGCAGGATCCTGACCACGTGTTGGCACTTAACGCACTTGGTTACACCCTAGCCAACAACAACCAAGACCTTGACCGCGCATGGGACCTCATTCAACGGGCCTATACAATTGATTCGTCAGATCCAGCCATTATCGACAGTCTCGGATGGATTCATTACCGGCTGGGGGATTACGATGCCGCTATCACCCACTTATCGGCGGCTTTTGAGCAAACCAACAACCATGAAATTGCTGCCCACCTAGGAGAAGTACTGTGGGTTACAGGGCAACGTGATGCAGCAGAAGCAGTATGGCTTAAGGGGCTTGAACACTCACCGGGTAGCGACATTATCTTAGATACCCGCTCCCGGCTTTTAGGACAATAATCCCATGCGAGCCCTCTTATTCTTACTGGTTTTACTACTCACAGGATGTGCCAGCATCCCCAATCAGGGTATTACCGAAGATGTTCATTGGGCTAGCCACCGTGACTCCGTACTGGGCATTGCCCAATGGTCCGCAGAAGGCAAAGCTGGTGCACGCCAAGGCGAGTCATCAACCAGCTTCAATATCCTATGGCACCAGTGGGACAATGCTTACGAGATCCATTTGTTCGGCCCATTGGGGCAGGGTGCCGTGCTTATTACAGGTGACGCCACCCAAGCCAGATTAGACGACGGCAATCAGGTTATCACGGCTCCTGATCTACAAACCCTGATAGCCGAAAACCACAGCATTCAGCTCCCATTGAATGCACTGCAATATTGGATCAGGGGCGTACCTGAACCCCGTCAACCGGCGACAATAGCGTTGGGGACTCAAGGCCTCATTGCCGAATTGAACCAATTGGGCTGGACAGTACAGTATGCTGACTATTCGCCCACGGAACCACCAATGCCTAGGAAATTCAGCCTGTCACGCGGCGACACCACTGCCAAAATCATCATTAAGTCTTGGGATCTTGAGCCAACACCATGACCACATTATCCACCACCTGGGATCTACAATCCCCAGCAAAACTCAACCTTATGCTACACATCGTCGGTAGAAAACCCGATGGCTACCATGAACTCCAAACCTTATTTCAGTTATTGAACTATGGGGATACCCTGCACATCACAACCAACAACACTGGACAAATTCAACTTGAAACAGAGTTTGCAGGTGTACCAGCAGAAGACAACCTCATTATTCGTGCTGCCCGAATGCTACAAGACGCCACTAAATGCAAAAAAGGTGCGACCATCGGTGTAACTAAATTGTTACCGATGGGCGGTGGTTTGGGTGGCGGAAGCTCAAATGCGGCGACCACATTGGTCGGCCTCAATGCCTTATGGAAAACGGGTTTAAGCACTGAAAAACTCTGCGAAATGGGACTGTCACTAGGCGCAGATGTTCCCGTGTTTATTCAGGGTCACAGCGCATGGGCCGAAGGGGTTGGCGAACAGCTCACCCCAGTTAGCCTCCCAAACGACTGGTTTCTGGTCATTTTCCCACAAGTATTGGTAAACACTGGCCTCATTTTTTCCCATCCTGATTTGACACGGAATACTCCGATCACGACAATACCCACCGCACTGACTGGTGAAGGACACAACGACTGCGAAAGCGTCGTTAGGCAGGCATATCCAGCCGTCGATCAGGCACTTAATTGGCTGAATCAGCATGTAACAGCTAAATTAACCGGTACTGGGTCCTGTATATTTGGTACGTTCGACAGCCAAGAAGCTGCTGAGCGACTACTCGACACCATGCCAAACACCTTTACCGGCTTTGTAGCGCAGGGCGTAAATGACTCTCCGCTGCAGGCACAAATTCGCAAAATCACGACCACACAGTAACGACTTGAAACCACAACCAATAGGGTAACTCAGATGTCGAAGATGATGATTTTTACAGGAAATGCCAATCCAGAACTAGCTGAAAAAGTCGCTGGTAAATTGGGTCTGCAATTAGGGGAAGCAGCCTGTGGAAAATTTAGCGATGGTGAAATCGCCGTTGAATTGAATGAGAACGTCCGTGGTGCTGACGTATTCATCATACAATCAACTTGCCAACCCACCAACGACAACCTGATGGAACTGATTTTATTGGCTGACTCATTGCGCCGCTCATCAGCGGGTCGCATTACGGCCGTGGTACCTTACTTCGGATACGCCAGACAAGACCGTCGCCCGCGTTCTGCACGCGTACCAATCTCCGCCAAAGTAATTGCGGACATGCTAACCGTCGTGGGCATCGATCGCATCTTAACGGTCGACCTACATGCAGACCAGATCCAGGGTTTCTTTTCAATTCCAGTAGACAACATCTACGGCTCTCCGATTTTGCTTGAAGACATTGAAAAGCAAAACTATGAAAACATGATGGTTGTCTCCCCCGATGTGGGTGGCGTAGTCCGTGCTCGCGCCATTGCTAAAAAGCTAAACAAAGACCTAGCCATTATCGACAAGCGTCGCCCAGCTGCTAACCAAGCTGAAATCATGCACATTATTGGTGACGTAGAAGGCAAAACCTGTGTTTTGGTCGACGACATGGTTGATACCGCTGGCACACTCTGCCAAGCAGCAGAAGCGCTACTCAAATTTGGCGCCAAGAAAGTGGTTGCTTACGCAACGCATCCGGTACTTTCTGGCCCTGCTATCGAGCGTATTAACGCCGCCGATATAGAAATTGTTGTGACAGATACGATTCCACTCTCGGAAGACGCTAAAAACTGTGATAACATCCGCCAGCTTTCGATTTCGGGCATTCTTGCAGAATCAATCCGACGCGTAAGCAACGAAGAGTCAATCAGTGCAATGTTTCACTAATTAGTGGCATGTTCACCGACTTTAGACTCATTTGCGGTTTTAGAAATGGCTGTTTAGCCCCCTAAAATCGCGCCAACATATTGGTCGCGATACTGTTGGTACATCATTTTAAAATATTGGAGTAAGTCAAGATGTCAGATATAACCTTAATTGCTGTAGCCCGTAATGACCTGGGTAAGGGTGCGAGCCGCCGCCTTCGTCGTACTGGCGCTGTTCCTGCTATCGTTTACGGTGGTGCTAAAAACCGCAAACCAGCCTCTATCTCTCTTCAGCATAAAGAACTGCTGAAAGCGACTCAGGATGAAGCATTCTACGCTTCTATATTGAGCCTAGAGATCGACGGCAAAGCAGAAGACGTCGTTGTTATGGACATGCAACGTCACCCTGCAAAGCCAATCATCATGCACATTGACTTTGAGCGTGTTAACAAGTCAACCATTCTTCACAAGACCATTCCTCTGCACTTCCTCAATGAAGAAACAGCAGAATCTGTGAAATTGTTTGGTGGTATCGTTCAACACAACATGACTGAAGTAGAAGTGACCTGTAAAGCGTCTGACCTACCTGAGTACATCGAAGTTGACATGCAGAATGTTGAATTGGGCGCTGTTTTGCACCTATCCGACCTAGCTGCACCTAAAGGCGTTGAATTCACTGCACTGAAGCATGACGACGACAAAGCGGTTGTTACGATTGCCAAGAAGGGCACTAGCGACGAGGTTGAAGACCAAGATGATGCTGCTGGTGACGACGAAGCTACTACTGAAGCGTAAGTCTCCCGCAAGTAAAAAAAGGCCCGTTGGGCCTTTTTTTATGTCAGCACAATCATTTTGACCTACCCGCAGGGCATGCGACAATAGCGCAAGGATGACCGTTTCAATCCGGCATAACGCATACCACAGTAGATGGAAAAGAACATGAACGACCCTATCCAATTAATTGTTGGCCTTGGCAACCCAGGCGCGGAATATGATCACACCCGCCACAATGCCGGCTTTCAATACGTTGATGCATTGGCACACCAACTCAATGTCAGCTTTACAGCGGACAAGAAACTGGGTGCCGAGGTCGCGCGTGCCCGGATTGCAGAACAGGATGTATGGCTGCTAAAGCCTATGACATTTATGAATCGCAGTGGGCAGGCGGTACAAGCGCTCGCCCATTTTTACAAAATTGATATCTCAGCCATTTTGGTTGCTCACGATGAGCTCGACCTACCACCAGGAACTGCCAAATTAAAAATAGGCGGTGGCCACGGTGGGCATAATGGGCTACGTGACATTATCTCTTGCATGGGCAATCAGCGCGATTTCCGACGGTTACGTATCGGCATCGGCCACCCTGGCCACGCATCACAAGTGGTGTCCTTTGTTTTGGGACGCCCACCGGTGTCAGAACGCGATCTTATCGAAAAGGCAATTGATGAATCTGTGCGCTATACCGAGGGTATGTCTGAGCACTGGCATAAGGCGATGACCCACATTAATCAATTTAAGGCGTGATGGCTGCTGGCTAACACGCACACACTACTTGAAATAGTGCAGGGCTTTGACCCGCACACCACTGGAGATTGTTATGGCCATTCAATGCGGCATCGTCGGATTACCCAATGTCGGTAAGTCCACCCTATTTAATGCACTCACGGACGCTGGTATTGATGCGCAAAACTTTCCCTTTTGCACCATTGAGCCAAATACAGGCATCGTGCCGGTACCCGATCCTCGCCTCGATGCATTGACGGCCATTGTTAAGCCACAAAAAGTCATTCCAACCACCATGGAATTCGTCGACATTGCTGGATTAGTCGCTGGCGCCTCGAAAGGCGAAGGCCTGGGCAACCAATTTTTGGCTAACATTCGTGAAACTGACGCGATCGCCCATGTGGTTCGGTGCTTTGACGACGACAATGTCATACACGTGTCTAATAAAATCGACCCACTGTCTGACATTGAAGTCATCAACACCGAGCTTGCCTTGGCTGACTTAGACAGCATTGAAAAGCAGCTGTTAAAATTGGTCAAAAAAGCAAAGGGCCAAGACAAAGAAGCGAAACGACTGGTCGACTTGATTGAAAAGATCAAGCCGCACCTTGATCAAGCTTTACCAATTCGCTCTATGGGTCTTTCTGAAGACGAATTACGCACCCTAGACAAAGAATTTCATCTATTGACGACCAAACCCACCATGTACATTGCCAACGTGTCTGAAGACGGTTTTGAAAATAATCCGCATCTGGACAAGGTTAAACAATTAGCGGCTGATGAAGGTGCTGAGATCGTTGTCATTTGCAACAAGTTAGAATCCGAGCTTGCTGAACTTGAAACCGATGAAAAGATGGAGTTTCTCCAGGAACTGGGCTGGGAAGAACCCGGTCTAAACCGCGTTATTCGCGCCGGCTATGACCTACTACGCTTACAAACTTACTTCACCGCGGGTGTTAAGGAAGTTCGGGCATGGACCGTGAAAAAAGGCGCCACTGCACCGCAAGCGGCCGCTGTGATCCACACAGACTTCGAGAAGGGCTTCATCCGTGCCGAGACGATCGCCTACAACGACTTTATTCAATTTAATGGCGAATCTGGCGCAAAAGAAGCCGGTAAATGGCGCCTAGAAGGCAAAGAATATATCGTGAAAGATGGCGACGTATTGCACTTCAGATTCAATGTGTAATGGAGTTTGTGTGCTACTACCCGTTAAAAGATCGGTTAACCGCCGATCTCTTTCGGGACTGGCTGCTAATGCATTGCCCTGACAGCCGCGTGGGTGCTCTCACCGATTATTTGACCGACAACCACCCACTACCCCACTTTCGCGCCACATTGATTGACACGGACACACAGAAGGCACAGGCACAGCTATCAGTGGTGAGCGCAACTCTCAGCATTCGCATCCTAGGGCAGCCAGATCATTGGATGGGGCGAACGCTCGATTTGCGGTGAATTGTCTCAGCTTTTTATCTGCCACAGCAGGCAAAAACTGTCTGAGCGAATCACAGGCATCTAGCCAACCCAGCGCTCACCCGATATGCAGACCATCGGCCTTAATGTGACAAAGCCGTATTTCATGCATTGTTTAACAGGCAAAACGATAAGCCATTGATCTTTCAATAATTTCTTTTAAATAAATCATTGACACAAAGAAAATAATCACGATAATACGCACCCGTTGGCATCGAAGGCTATGTAGCTCAGCTGGTTAGAGCACAGCATTCATAATGCTGGGGTCGCTGGTTCAAGTCCAGCCATAGCCACCATCTAACGATGGGTGTCAACGAAAAAATACTGGGGTGTGGCCAAGTGGTAAGGCAACGGTTTTTGGTATCGTCATTCGTAGGTTCGAGTCCTACCACCCCAGCCAATTTTTTCAACTCTGCTATCTGATTGACACAACCCTGCTACCTGATTGACACAACCCCCACTTCGTTAGATCGCACTACCCGATGCAACGGTATCGCATCAGGTTGCCGCACTGATTTCTCAGCACATACTTTCCCCAACGACATTTTTTGGGCACACTAGTAACACCTTTTGCCTGTGTGGAACGACCATGCCTCCTTTAATGTCAGTAGACGCTTTAATCGCTCAGCTTGATGATCCACACATCGTTATTATTGACTGCCGTTTTCAATTGGTAGCCGGACCTGAGGATGCGCATCCTGGCCACACGGCCTATCAGATGTCACATATTCCCAAGGCACAATATGCTGACCTCAACGCAGATCTGTCGTCGGCAGTGGTTGCCGGCCTTACAGGAAGACATCCCCTACCCGATCTCACCCATTTTCAGATGCGCCTGAGACAATGGGGTGTCAACCAAGAAAGCCGCGTAGTCTGCTATGACAGCTCAGGCGGCGCCTTTGCTGTGCGACTCTGGTGGTTAATGCGTTGGTGTGGTTTTGACGCTGTATCGGTGCTAGATGGCGGCTGGCAGCAGTGGCTACACCACAAAGCCCCCGTGACGTCGGATACGGAAACGCCGTTGAGAGGCAATGTGACCCTAGGGCCAATGAAGGATTGGTTAATATCCGCAGAGGATATCATGCAACAGCCTACCACTTACCAGCTAATCGACGCTCGCGGCGCCGACCGGTATCGCGGTGAAAACGAAACAATTGACCCCGTCGCCGGCCATATCCCCGGCGCTTATTCAGCTCCCTTCACTAACAATCTGTCAGAAGATGGCCGTTTTTTGCCAGCAGACCGGCTGCGCGCGCGCTTTGCACCCTTATTAGGTGACGCCATCACTGGTCATTATTGCGGCTCAGGTGTCACCGCTTGTCATAACTGGTTTGCGATGACCCTTGCCGGACTCACACCTGGTAAGCTATACCCCGGCTCATGGAGCGACTGGATTAACGACCCACAACGACCCGTTGAAACGGGAAAGCCCGCTTAGGTGGTACCAACAAAAACCCTGAGCCACCAGACAATCTAACCACCCACGACGACAGAGACTCCCTGCGTCGGGTGCAGCCAACACAGGACAGCACATGCTTCGCGATCTCCCTAAAAATGTCTGGATACTCACACTTATCCAACCTTTCTATATGTCTAGCGCCCCCTTGGTCATTTTAATTGGCGGGCTTCTTGGTGCTCAGTTAGCGCCACAGCCGGCTTGGGCCACCCTACCCATTGCCGTCATGATTATTGGTACCGCGCTCTCTACTGTGCCTGCTGCACTATTGATGCAACGCTTTGGTAGAAAGCGTGGCATGGCTGTCGGACTGTGCATCGGCATTTTGGGCGCTTGGGTCGGCACACTCGCCGCCATGTATGGGACATTTTCACTGCTCCTGCTAGGCTCCGCCATATTAGGCAGCGCGACGGCTTTCGCACAACAAATACGCTTTATAGCGCTCGAATCCATCCATCAAGACAGCCAAATGGCTAACGTGGTCATGTTACTCACGGTATCCAGTTTGGCTGCAGCCTTCCTAGGACCAGAAATTGCCGTGGCGGGCCAACATTGGCTGCCGTCAACCAACGGCTTTGCAGGCTCATACCTGATGCTATCCGGTTTTTTTGTTATCGCTTTGATCGGCCTGTGGTTTTTTGTCGACCAACCGGTAACCCAACAAGAAACACGTGCGCCAAAGCGGCCACTCAGCGAGATCTTCCGCCAACCTATCTTCTTGATAGCACTGGCGGCAGCAACCGTCGGCTATGGCACCATGAGCTTTGTGATGACAGGGACACCCGTCAGCATGCATGACCTAAGCCATCTTAGCCTGGTGGATACCAAGTGGGTTATCCAAAGCCACATTGTGGCCATGTTCTTACCGGGATTGATTACTGGAAAATTGATCATGAAGTGGGGCCACAGCCACGTCATTTTAGCTGGCATTGCCATCCTGTTGTTGGCTATCGGCATTGGCCTCTATGACCAGCAGCTGATGCACTATTGGTTCTCACTGGTACTGATCGGTGTCGGCTGGAACTTTCTGTTTTTTGGTGGCACGACGCTGTTGAAAAACAGCTACCGAGATTCAGAACGCTATAAAGCACAGGCGCTGAACGATTTTGTGATCTTTACAGTACAAGCATTCGTCGCGCTATCGGCTGGCGTAGTGGTCTACCAGTACGGTTGGAACACCTTGCTATTGCTCCCCATACCGGTTTTGGTGGTTCTCGCCCTAGCTGCCTGGATGTACCAACGCCACCTGTCACAAGGCCAGTGACGCATTCGCATCACTGGTTGGATTCAGGTTCTAGCTTGGGCATTGCGCTCAATCTCTATAGGGCTACCGACTCAGACAACAGGCTGAGACTACGACCACGCTAGCCGACTCAGGCGGACACACAATTTGCCTGCCAGCAATTCGACACTACTGACCCTCCGTCAATGGACTTGATCAGGGTATCCCTTGTATAATCGCGCGCCCTAGTGGGATAACACCAACATTAGCAACACTGCAGACATGGCAGCTATTCAGTAACAGGTACTTAGGAACTCATGACAAAAAAACTCTATATCAGCACCTATGGTTGCCAGATGAATGAATATGATTCTGCACGTATGGCCGACTTATTGGGTGAAAGCCATGACATGGTCTTAACTGATACGCCCGATGATGCCGATGTCCTGCTCATGAACACCTGCTCAATTCGAGAAAAAGCACAGGAAAAAGTGTTTCATGAATTGGGTCGCTGGAAAAAGCTTAAAAAGCGTAACCCCAATATGAAAATCGGTGTTGGTGGCTGTGTGGCAAGCCAAGAAGGCAAGCAAATCAGTAAACGCGCACCCTACGTTGATGTCATTTTCGGGCCACAAACCCTGCACCGTTTACCCACCATGTTGGATGCCTCTGAAAAGCGCACCAACAATGCTATCGCGGTTGTCGATGTCACCTTTCCAGAAATAGAAAAGTTTGACCACCTGCCTGCACCGAAAAACGACGGTGTCTCTGCATTTGTTTCGGTCATGGAAGGCTGTTCAAAATACTGCACTTTCTGTGTTGTGCCCTATACCCGTGGCGAAGAAGTGAGCCGACCGTTCGACGACGTGATTGAAGAAGTGGTCCACCTCGCTGAACAGGGTGTTCGTGAAATCAACTTCTTGGGGCAAAACGTGAATGCCTACCGCGGTTCTCGCCATGATGGCGATGAGGCAGATTTGGCAGAATTGATCACCCTAGCGTCGCACATCGACGGCATTGATCGCATCCGATTCACCACCTCTCATCCGGTAGAATTTACCGATTCATTGGTTGACGCATTCGCTGACGTCCCCGAACTGGTCGCACACCTTCACCTACCCGTTCAAAGTGGTTCAGATCGCATTTTATCCGCCATGAAACGTGGCCATACCCGTGTCGACTACGTTGAAAAAATGAATCGCATTCGTGCCAATCGCCCACAGATTAGCTTCTCATCTGATTTCATCATCGGGTTCCCGGGCGAAACGGATGCTGACTTTCAAGACACGATGGATCTCATCGCTGAGATAGGCTTTGATCATTCCTTCAGCTTTGTCTATAGCGCGCGCCCAGGCACGCCTGCTGCGGAACTCGAAGATGACACCGATATTGGGGTCAAGAAACAGCGTCTGGCGATTCTACAGGACCGCATTACCCAACAGACAGCGGCCATCAGCCGCCGTATGGTTGGCACCCAACAAGTGATTTTGGTGTCAGGTTTTTCACCGCGCCATCCAGAGCAGATGATGGGTAGGACTGAGAACAACCGCAATACCTTTTTTGAATGCAATGACGCGACCCTTATTGGAAAGTTTGTCACTGTGACCATCACCACAGCGAATACCAATTCGCTATTGGGCGATCTAGACACTACTGTGGCCTATTTTTAATGGCCCTATATTTTAACAAGGTAGGTTGAACCTTTGGAATCACAGCATAACAGCCCCGCCACTGTCACACAGGTTACTTTGGCACCTGAAAATCCACGTAGATTGTCTGCGCTCTGTGGTTTGGCCAACGAACATCTGATCCACATTGAATCGCGCCTGGGTGTTAAAATCACCAACCATGGCAACCAGTTTGTAGTGACCGGGCCAGAGGCCTTGTGTCAATCGGTATCCCTGATGCTGGAGCGCCTGTATCGGGAAACCCAGAACAACGGTGATGTCACACCCGACATGGTGCATCTGTACCTTCAGGAAATGATTGTCCAAGAGCCTGGCGTATTACCGGAACCGACCATTCCAGTGTATGACGAAGAGCAGATCAGCGTCATCCAGACCCCTAAAGTGATGGTGAAGCCACGCGGTACGAATCAGAAAAAATATGTGCATGCGATCCTTAACCACGACATTAATTTCGGCATTGGTCCCGCAGGAACGGGTAAGACCTTTCTAGCCGTTGCCTGTGCCGTCATGGCCTTAAAACAGGAAAAAGTCCGTCGCATATTATTGGTGCGCCCCGCCGTTGAAGCGGGTGAAAAACTGGGCTTTTTACCCGGCGATTTAAGCCAAAAAGTTGACCCTTATTTGCGACCACTCTACGATGCCCTTTACGAGATGCTTGGATTTGAACCGGTCGACAAATTGATTGAAAAAAACGTCATTGAAATTGCGCCCCTTGCCTACATGCGAGGCAGAACGCTGTCCAATGCCTTCATTATTTTGGATGAAAGCCAAAACACCACTGAAGAACAGATGAAAATGTTTCTGACCCGAATTGGTTTTGGTTCTACCGCTGTTATCACAGGTGACCCTACACAGGTCGATTTACCTCGTGGCACCAAATCAGGCTTGGTCCATGCATCCAAGGTATTGAACAACGTTCCTGGGATCAGTTTTACCCATTTCACCAGTGGTGACGTAGTACGACATCCTTTGGTGCAACGTATTGTCGATGCCTATGAGCAATATCAAGAGGGAGAACAACCCTCATGACGGCACAGATTCAGATCTACCTACAAAATGATGACAACATAGACGCCGTGCCATCCGAGGCTGACTGTGCCACATGGATTGGTGCCGTAGCGGACCATCTAGGCTGGCCAAGTGCAGAGGTGACGGTACGTATCGTTGATGATGCAGAGAGCCAAATGCTCAACGAAACTTACCGCGGAAAGGCCTATCCGACTAATGTACTATCCTTTCCTTTTGAACTACCTGTGGGCATTCCAGACAGTGAATTTGAAGGGCAATTAGGCGACCTGGTTATTTGCGCACCGGTTGTAACCCGCGAATCTATTGAGCAGGAAAAATTATTGGCCCATCATTGGGCACACATGGTCATTCACGGTACGCTGCACTTAGCGGGCTATGATCATGAGCAAGACAATGAAGCCGACGCAATGGAGTTGATTGAAATATCAATTCTGTGCAAACTTGGAATTCGTAACCCTTACGATTCCACTTACCAATTAAAGGAACAGTAAACCGTGTCTGACGACCGTCCGAGTAGTGGCCCCAGTAAGAAATCGTGGCTAGAAAAAGTAGCTGATGTTTTTGCTGGGGAACCCAAAGATCGACAAGACCTAAAAGAGATCCTGTACGAAGCACAGGACAAAGACATTTTAGATAAAGAAGTCTTTCGGATTATTGATGGTGCGCTCAATGTTTCAGAGCTGCACGTTCGCGATATCATGATTCCGCGCTCCCAAATGGTATCGATAGACAGCGATCAGACCTTTGACGACATGCTGCCAAGCATCATCGAAAGTGGTCACTCTCGCTTCCCAGTGATTGGTGAAAACCATGACGAAGTCACCGGCGTTTTGCTTGCCAAAGACTTGTTATTGCTGGGATCAAGAACAGGTTTCAACACCACAGAAATGTCGCGTAGGCTCAAAGAAATCATCCGACCCGCGACTTTCGTTCCCGAAAGTAAGCGACTCAATATTTTATTGAATGACTTCCGAATCAACCGCAATCATATGGCTATTGTGGTCGACGAGTACGGTGGCATTGCCGGATTGGTAACCATTGAAGATGTTTTAGAAGAAATCGTCGGCAAAATTGATGACGAACACGACAGTGAAGAACAACCCAATATTCGCATGCTCAACCCAGATGTCTATGCGGTAGACGCACTGACACCCATTGAAGAGTTCAATGGCGCTTTTGATACAGACTACAGCGATGAAGAATATGACACCATTGGTGGCATCGTGGCGCACGAATTTGGTCGATTGCCAAAACGTGACGAAACGCTGGCGATCGGTGGATTGTTCTTCCGCGTATTGAATGCTGATGATCGCAGGCTTAAATTGCTGGAAGTCACCACAGAATCCTAATAATAATGCACCCCGAAGTGCACCCATAGCGACACAGCTAAAGGGTTTTGTAGAGTAGTTAATTTTTGTTATGTGGACACAAAATTTTAGGTTGTCGCAAGACGATCAGTTGGTCGATACCGACAAATTATCGATGAATATGTATGTTTCGGATATTGGGTTACCCACTGCACACCAACATGCTGCGGCGGGATTTCGCATTACCCACAGGGAACAACTGCGCGTACTCAAAGAAATCTTGTCCCAAGTAGCCGTTCCGAAGTTACAGCCGGTCGCCTCAGATACGAGCGTGGTTGATAGCGACAGTGTGGCGCGCTTAGATATGAATGCTTTTAAGCAACATGCGCACCAAACGGTACATGAGGTGCACCGCAGGTTGTCTGACCGCGTCACGCCCGATTTTAACAGCCACATGGCAATAGTCGATGCCTGCCTCATGCGGGTATTGGACCATCCTGCCGTAGAATTTTGGTTATCACGGTTGTTCCATCGTGACAAACCCACGTCGAATCATTGCTGCCATGTTGCGATCTACAGCATGTTGACCGGACTGAATTCCGGTTACCCAGTGCATGCTATTGAAACCTTAGGTGTTGCCGGTATTTTGCATGACCTTGGCAAGCTATTTATTGAACAAGACATTCTGCAGAAACCTGAACGACTAACGGATAGTGAGTTCCATCAAGTCCGCGCTCATTCCCATTGGGGCTATAGTTTGTTGTGTCAAGATACCCGGATACCGGATGGGGTCATAGCAGCTGTACTCCAGCATCATGAACGGATTGATGGCGCGGGTTATCCTGCTCAGTTACGTGGTGATGAGATTCATATTTTTGCCAAAATCGTGGCTATCGCCGATGCCTTTGATGCCATGACAACCCAGCGGCCGTATAACAAAATCAAAGAAATTGACGAAGCGTTGACCACCATTGAACAGCATGCGGGAAGTCAATTCGATGTGGCTGTGGTGAAAAAATTTGTCGGCCTATTGCGGACTGCATAGCGCGAAGGGACATACGAACAGCGTTGCCGACAATAGACGGCAACGCTGACAGGATTCAAAACCGGTTAAAAACCAAAACAGACACAGCCGGTCTTTATTCCTATGACCGATTAGTTGTCGCTGAGGTAAGCCACATTATCAAAATTTAGTTCTTCTAGGATTTGCTTGTCGCTACGTGGGCTGGTCGCAAAACGACTGTCTTGACGACGACGTGTGCTGTGATTGCGGTCGTTCAATTGTGTGAAAAATGCCAAAAAGCTCTTCTTACCCGTAGTAATTACTTTCATATCGATGATCCCATTATGTTGTGGTCTGTCTGATTTAGACCCCCATAGATGGTAAAAGTTACACATTTTTAAACAAAAATTGATCAATATTTAACAAAAACGCACAAAAAGTAGGCAATTGCGACCAAAGGCACAGTCCATTTGTGACCCTTGCCGCATTCCCACTCGCTCAGTGGGGCGAGTAACCCATCACCGACCTATAAATACCACTCATATTCACGCTCGGTCGGGATCGACATAAAGCGTTCAAATTCCGCTTCCTTCACCGCTGCATAAAGTGCTGGATAATCCACACCCAAATAGGCTGGCAACAGACTGCCCGCCTTGAGTTGCGCTAATGCACCCCAGAGTGTCGAAGGCAACTCAGGATCCTGTTCTGAACAGGCATTCCCTTCAGCCGCCGCGCCAGGGTCTAGTTGATGGGTTAAACCATAATCAACCGACGCCAGAATGGCGGCCAACACCAAATAGGGGTTAGCCTCTGCACCTGACGCTCGATGCTCTATACGGCGCGCACTGGCCTCTCCGGGTGGAATCCTAAAGGCAACTGATCGGTTATTGAGCCCCCAATCACGGGTAACGGGTACGAACAGATCGGGGCCAAACCGTCGCCATGCGTTGATATTGGGGGCGAAAATAGCCATCGACTCACCCAACCCTGCCTGCATGCCACCAATGGCGTGTGCTAGACGCGCGTCCGCATCGGGATAATCGGGTGCGAAAACGTTATTGCCTGCTTTGTCGACCAGAGAGAGGTGAACGTGCATGCCACTGCCCGAGTCTTCGTGAAAGGGCTTGGACATAAAGGTGGCATTCTTACCAAACGACTTCGCAACCCCCACAATTAACCGCCGCAGTAACGCTGCATCGTCGGCTGCCCGTAATGCATCCGACTGATGGTGCAAATTGACTTCAAACTGTCCGGCACCATATTCGTTGATCATACTGGTGACCGGAATGTTCTGCTCCGCAGCGGCGGCCACAATGGCGTCTAAAAACGCACTGTATTCGTCAAGCACGTCCATTGAAAGGACACGTCCGCCAGTGGCCTCACGCCCTGTTTGCAATGACCGCGCTCTGACGAGTTCTCCCTGAGGGCCACGGTCTTGCTCAACCAAATAAAACTCCATTTCAACGGCGCATACTGGGGTCAATTCACGGGCTTCAAAATGGGACAACACATTCTTAAGTATCTGACGGGGTTCATAATCTAATGGCGCATCGGTGGCATCATCGTGCATGACCATGAGGCATTGTGCGCGGGGCTTGCTGGACCATGGAATGCGAGATAATGTGCCTGGGATCATGCGGCCCACTGCATCTGGATCACCATTTGAAAAACCATAGCCCATGGGATCGGATGTTTCACCCAACACGTCCAATAGCTGCATGGCCGCGCAAAGCGGTGCTCCGGCGGTGACAAATGACGCCATGTGAGATCGCGGCAACCGCTTACCTACGGCATTGCCGCACAGGTCGATTACAAAGGCATCTAAGGCTTCAATATCGGGATTATCATTGAGAAACTGACTAATTTCATGTGACATGGGTTGTCTGGCCTCTTTGGTATATGGGGTTTTTATTGTTATTTTTTTGCTAGCCTGAGTATCTAAGGCTGAGGTGTTTCCACGTCAGAACCGTCACGGCGCAGACGTGCTCGCTTGGCTTGCTGCCATAGAATATCGAGCGCTTCTGGCGACAAAGACGCCCAATCGATACGATCTTGGGTCACCCGTTGCTCAATCCATTGAAACCGGTCGGTGAACTTTTGATTGGCTTTAGCTATGGCCCGTTCGGCATCAATGTCTAACTTGCGTGCAAGATTGGCCACGCTAAACAATACATCACCTAACTCATCAGTTGTCGCAAGGGCATCACCTGTGTCATAGGCCGCTTCTAACTCATCCAACTCAGACCGAATAACGGCAAAAACCGCTCGTGCGTTAGGCCAATCATAGCCAACTTTGGCTGCTTTTTTCTGCAATTTAATCGCCCGTTTTAAGGCTGGCAGTGCTTTGGGGATATCTGCTAGCAAACTTTCTGCGGGCGCGCCCTGACCCTTGGCTTGCCGTTCTTGCTGCTTTATCTGCTCCCAACTGGCCTTTATGGACCCTTCATCCAGAGCAACACCGCGTGCCCGACTGGTCAATGTGCCATCAGGAAATACGTGTGGGTGGCGCCTCAGCAATTTTTCGACCACCCCATGCACCACCTGATCAAAATCAAAATGCTGCGCTTCAGATCCTAATTGGCTATAGAACAGGATATGAAACAGCAGATCCCCTAATTCTTCAGCCACATGCGGCCAATCTTGATGATCAATCGCGTCGACCACTTCATAGAGTTCTTCAATGGTGAGGGGTACTAGGTCATCCCAATCCTGTTTAATATCCCACGGACACCCATCTACTGGATCCCTTAATCGTGCCATCAATGTCAGCAGGTCTTGTATGCTATAGCGCGGTTGCTGGCTCATTTGGGACTATCAACCGTGCGACTCACCGACATGACATTGGGCACCGTACGCATACGGGCCATCAATCGGCCTAACTGCTCAATACTTTCCACTTCAACCTGCAAACGGGTTCTGGCCATACTCTCAACGGCATCCGTTAAGGTGTTCACAGAAGTGGCATTCACCCCTTCGTTGGCGACCATGTTCATAATATCGCGCAACAAACCTGTTCGGTCATAGGCGTCCACATCAAGGGTCACTGCATAGAACGATTGCTTCTCATTGGTCCAACTCACTTCAACGATGCGCTCTGGTTCATCAGCTTTTAATTGCAAGCCATTGATACAATCTTGTTTGTGAATGGACACGCCACGACCTTGGGTGATGTAACCCACAATGGGATTGCCCGGCAGCGGCTCACAGCAGCGCGCCATTACGGTCAGTAACGATCCCACGCCGTGGATCTGAACGTCTGCGCCACTATTCGGCTTCTTACTGGGTCGACTGACCTTGACCACGGCATTATCCGCTTTGCCAAGCATCTGCTCAGCCGCATGAATCACCTGCATCAGACGCACATCACCCGCGCCAATAGCTGCCATGAGGTCATCGTTGTTTTCAAAATTGACCTTTTGAGCCAACTTATTCATGTCAGGTACTTTAAGCCCAAAACGAGACAGTTCCGCCTTAACCGCCTTGGCGCCATATTCGATGTTCTGGTCTCGATTTTGGATCTTAAACCACGCCTTAATTTTGGCTCTTGCGCGCGATGTATTCACATACCCCAAATCCTGGTTCAGCCAATCGCGGCTAGGCTTGCCATTTTTGGTGGTCAGTACTTCAACCTGATCGCCAGTATGTAACAAATAGGTTAATGGCACGATGCGCCCATTAACCTTTGCGCCGCGGCATGAATTGCCCACTTCGGTATGCACTTTGTACGCAAAATCTATGGGCGTGGCATTGGATTGCAGATCGACAACGTGTCCGTCTGGCGTTAGCACGTAGATGCGATCCTCTGTTGCTTCTACTAGCCCAAACTCGGCAACCAATTCATCGATACCACCCAGTTCATCATGCCAATCCATAACCTGACGTAACCATGAAATCTTTTGTTCATAGCCTGATGACTGGCTATTGGTGTCGGTGCCCTTGTATTTGTAGTGCGCACAAACGCCTTTTTCGGCATCTTCATGCATGTCATAGGTTCGGATTTGTACTTCTAATACTTTGCCTTCTGGGCCTATCACTGCCGTATGCAATGACTGGTAACCATTGGCTTTTGGGTTAGCGATATAGTCGTCGAATTCTTTTGGAATATTGCGCCACAGCGTATGGACCAAACCCAATACGGAATAGCAGTCCTTAATTTCTTTTACCAAAATGCGCACAGCACGCACATCATATACTTGGCTGAAACTGATTTGCTTGCGCTGCATTTTGCGCCAAATGCTATAGATGTGTTTGGCACGCCCGTCAATTTGAGCGCCCTCGATGTTGGCTTCTGCCACCGACTGCCTGATCAATGACGTCACTTGCTGAATAAAGGTTTGACGGTCTAGCCGTTTTTCGTCTAGCAGTGAGGCAATTTGCTTATATTGGTCAGGCTCCAAGTAACGAAAAGACAAGTCTTCAAGTTCCCACTTGATCTGTCCTACGCCCAAGCGGTGAGCCAGTGGTGCATAAATATCAAAAACTTCACGGGCTACTTTATGTCGGCGTGCTTCGGGCGCATTTTTAACCGCTCGTATGGCACAGGTGCGCTCGGCCAATTTGATGAGGGCGACGCGCACATCATTCACCATGGTCACCAACATTTTACGAATACTTTCTAACTGCGCGTCACGCTGGCCCAAGACCACTTGCTTAGCGGGATTTTGCGCTTGGTGCATGGCGGCCATTTGGAGGACGCCTTGAATCAATTTCGTCACATGGGGGCCAAATTGATCCTTCACAGTTTCGATGGGCAACTTGCCTTCACGCACGCACCGATAGAGTACGCAAGCGACCAAGGATTCCTGATCCATGTTGAGTTCTGACAGCATTTCCGCCATGTCCAGACCGGTCTTATAAGCACTCAAGCCCTCAAACCACTGATGGTGGGCAACGTCAACGGTTTGGTCAGCGACACGGGCTATGCGACATGCGCGCAGAAGTTCCTCACCGTCAATTACCGTGGCATGCTTTTGAATGCGTGCTAACCAAGCATCAAGATCGACGGTGCCGTCTTGAAATACTGGGTGGTCCTCTCTCACTTTAACCATGGATTACTTTGCCTTTTTGGTACCCTGTTTTACTTTGCCTTTTTGGAACAATGTCATGCTTTCAATATGACCGGTGTGGGGAAACATATCCATCAGTCCAGATCGTACGACGCGATAGCCATGTTGTGCCAAGGTCCGCGCATCTCTAGCCAATGTGGCGGGGTTGCACGATACATAAAGGATCCTACTCACGTCAAACTTGCCCATATCTTTGCATACTTGGTCGGCGCCCGCCCTTGGGGGGTCTAATAAAATCGCATCAAATGACCGCTTACCCCACTGTTGGTGCCAATCAGCCACAAATAAATCTTGGACGACAAAACTAAGATTATCACTACCATTTTGCCGCGCATTGGCCTGCCCTTGGGCTACAGCAGTGGCGACAGACTCCACGGCAACTACCGTGGCACCTGCCACAGACAGGGGCAAACTAAAGTTGCCACTTCCGGCAAAAAGATCCAAGACGCGCTGTCCTGGGTGCACATCGAGCCATGCAATGGCTTGCATGACCATGCGCTGATTAATATCTGGGTTTACTTGGGAAAACTGCCAAGGATACAACGCTGTATTTAGGGAAGTGCCGCCGTATGCAAGTTGGTGTCGCAATTCCGCTGATTGCAAACAATGCCTCACCCGATCGGGTCCCGTTAGCCACAGCCCAGCTACATGAGGCGCAAAGCAGTCGTGTATTTTGACTAATTGCGACTGGGTAGCGGTCTGTGCATTGAGAATATGGGCGCCAACCACACCCTGTGAATCTACCACCAATTCGATTTCCGCACGTATGAGTGGCAACTCCGGAAGGGCATTCAAGACCCGATTTAATGCGGGGTCCATCACAGGGCACGCGGTAATCGCCACATGCTGGTGAGAGCCTTGACTGGTAAAGCCTAATTTTCCCTGCCTAATGGCCATTCTGGCGCGTGCACGGTAGCCCTCTGACGCCCCCAGTATGGGTGCAGCCCAGTCGACATGCTCGGCGTCGACTTGTCGTGACAGTTCACGCTGTAAAATCTGTTGTTTTTGCTCACGCTGTTGCCCAACATCGAGGAACTGTTGTGAACAGCCGCCACACTGATCTACTTTGGCACACACTGGCTCAACACGTTGATCAGAACGCGTGATGACTTCGATTGTACGCGCCTCAACACGGTTGGAAAATTGGCGGCGACTCGCTGCCTTCACCGTTTCGCCAACCACAGCACCGGCGACAAACCAAGGAATGCCATTAACGCGTCCAATAGCACGCCCATCATGGCCGAAATCAGTCAGAGTGACCGTTTCGTGGACTACCGGTTGCGGTGAAGCAGCTTTTTTAGGCCGTTGCCTGCGATCGGATCTTTTCAACTAAACACCCCTGTAGATAGGTAACGATCGCCACGGTCACAAATAATCACAACGATAACGGCATTTTCAAGGTCGGCGGCTAGGCGTAAAGCACCGGACACCGCGCCGCCTGAACTAATGCCGCAGAAAATACCTTCTGTGCGGGCCAGCTTACGGGTCATTTCTTCGGCTTCTACTTGCTGAATATCCAACAGGGAATCTACCCGGTTGGCTTCAAAAATTTCAGGCATATAAGCCGCCGGCCAACGACGGATACCTGGCACCTGTGCGCCATCAGCGGGCTGAAGACCAACAATCTGAATATTGGGATTTTGCTCTTTCAAAAAGCGGCTATTCCCCATGATGGTACCTGTGGTACCCATGGCACTGACGAAGTGGGTGACGGTGCCTTGGGTTTGCGCCCAGATTTCCGGTCCAGTGGTGTGATAGTGCGACATCGGATTGTCTATATTGGCAAACTGATTGAGGACGATGCCGCCAGAATCCTGTGCCAAACTGATTGCAAGATCACGCGCCCCTTCCATGCCTTCCTTCTGACTGACCAGTACGAGCTCCGCACCATAAGCACGCATGGCATCTTTGCGTTCCTGACTCAGATTTTCAGGCATCACCAAGGTCATTTTGTAACCCTTTATCGCCGCTGCCATGGCCAATGCGATGCCGGTGTTACCACTGGTGGCTTCAAATAACCGGTCACCGGGACGGATAGCCCCACGCGATTCTGCCGCCACGATCATACCCATTGCAGGTCGGTCTTTTACCGATCCAGCAGGGTTATTGCCTTCCATCTTGAGAAGAATCAGATTGTTCTTACCCGCTGATAATCGCTGTAGGCGAATCAGAGGGGTATTGCCAATAAGATCTTCAATTGTCGGATACATGTGTCAGCGCCTTCACTATTTTTGAGGCATATTTTACCTTAATTTGGCCTCAGGAAATGCATTATCGCGTCTGATTCTTGTAAAAATATGGCTGACGCGGCTTGGGTTTAGATTTTCGCTGTCTTGGGACAACCGCTAGCCCCCATTCTGTTGACCTCAGGCACACAGCACCTTAATCTAACCCTTCAACTCTACAGGCGCTGCTCATGAACATGCCATTACATCGACGTGTATTAATTTTGGTCTTGATTCCATCACTCATGATCAGCTTTTTCTTTGTTTTTTGGTTCGGCAAACAACAGCTGCAAAGCGAAAGACTCGCATTTGAAACACAACTCACCCTCAGTGTAGACCGCCTCAAAAACAGCCTAGAATTTGGTCTGATGACCGAGAACATTCCCCTGATAGAGGCAATTTCAAAGGTAGCCTTAAATGAACCCAATGTGCGTTCAATCACGATCCTGCAGCAGAACGGTGACCGTATTTTGACACTGGGTCCGACACCAGACATAGACATCACAACAACCCACCATAACAACACCCAACGCATTGAAACCGAACACAGTCTGATGATCGTTTCTGCGGCCACCCATGATAACGCTGTGTATTATCCGCTCACTGATACCATTCGCAGCGATATGCACTGGCTGGTATTAGAACTCTCCAAAGACCGTCTGTTGGTGAAACAATATCAAACGATTCTCATTGACCTTGTGCTGATCATTATTGCGACCATGACGTCGATAGCGGTATCTCTGGGCATTACCCGACTCATTATTGCGCCAGTCAACGCACTGTCAGATGGCCTCAACGAACTGATCTCGGGTAACACTGCTGCCCGAATAAAACCGACAGGTGTGACTGAGATGCAGGCCATCAGCAACAGCGTGAATAAGCTCGCTGATGCATTAGACAATGCCTATACCGATCTACAAACCGGCATTGATCAAGCCACCCATGACATTCGAGAAACCCTCGAAACGCTTGAAATTCAAAACATTGAATTGGACATGGCCCGTCGGGAAGCCATCGATTCCAGCCGGATAAAATCAGAGTTTTTGGCCAACATGAGCCATGAAATCAGGACGCCACTCAACGGCATTATTGGGTTTGCCAACCTTTTGGTGAAAACCCACTTGTCACGCAAACAAGATGATTATGCCAAGACTATTCAGATGTCGTCACAGAGTTTGCTGACAATCATTAACGACGTTTTGGATTTTGCAAAAATTGAAGCTGGAAAGTTATCGCTCGATAATACCCCACTGAATCTAAAAGCGGCTATTGAAGATGTTTTGGTGATGATTGCCCCAGAAGCCCACCGAAAACACATAGAACTGATTCCCCAATACTACCAAGACGTACCCAAGCACATTATTGGAGACCCTTTACGCATCAAACAAATTGTGACCAATTTGGTGGGCAATGCCATTAAGTTTACAGACGAAGGCCAAGTTGCGGTGCGTATTACGCTAGACAGTGATTTTGGTAGTAGTGCCATCATTCGTATCGCCATCACAGACACGGGCATCGGATTGACGCAGGACCAGAAAAAAGCACTCTTCAAAGCATTCCAACAAGCCAATACCAGCACGGCACGCGAATACGGGGGCACCGGCTTGGGCTTAATTATTAGCAAGAAGCTGGTGGAACAGATGGGCGGCGACATGGGAATCGACAGTGAATTGGGCCGGGGCTCTACCTTCTGGTTTACCTTACGAGCCGACATTGTAGAAGAGGTTTCATCACCAGTAGCAATCCCCTCAACGCCCAAGTCCGTATTGCTGTTTGACCTCAACGATACCATGCAACACAGCTTAGTGAGAGCCATTACAGCCATGGATATGCGGGTCATTGAAGCGACCAGTGTCCAGCAGTGGATCGCTTTGATCAAGGAAAAGACACCTGACTTCGCCATCCTGGGTTTCAACACTACCGCAGATGTCGGCGACGACCTTCATAATGGCTTGGCTGCCATTCGCAATAGCGGCAACACCCATACGGTCGTGTTAACCAACGGGTTTGAAGACTCGATTACCATGAAGCTCATTGAACAACATGCCGATGTCTGTCTGTCAAAGCCTTTTAGGTCTGACCGCTTGGCCAGCTTATTGAATCAAACCGGAACGGATAGTGACGAAGATCCACTCAAAAAAGTATATCAGCGCGGTGGCCGTATCTTGGCTGTCGACGACAACGATGCCAACTTAAGACTCATTTCCACGCTGATTGAAGACCACGGCATCGATGTCGTTGCTGTCAATAGCGGTCAAAAAGCGCTGGATCGTTTGGCAGATGAACATTTCGATCTCATATTCATGGACATACAAATGCCACACATGGATGGCATTGAAACGACACTCCATATTCGTCAATTAAAATCCCAGGCGCGACTTAATACCCCGATTGTTGCGGTCACCGCCCATGCACTCGACAGCGAACGAGAACACCTTCTCAGAAATGGCTTCGATGACTACTTAACCAAGCCCCTGTCTGACTTGATTTTGGTCAATACCATTTCACAATGGACGAAGCTTCGGCTTGAAGAAACCCAACTCAATCAGCAGCTGCCAGGCACGACACTGGCCATAGATCCTGACGCTGAGACTGACTCAGATACCCTGCATAAACCAGTTGATATCTCACTGGCGTTGATGCGTGCGAATCAAAAACATGACCTTGCCATCGATATGTTTGAAAGCCTCATCCGTCAAATTCAACACGACCAACCCCTGATGAAAGGATGCTTTGAGCATAATGACACCAAAGGGTTGTTAGAACTGGTTCATAGGTTACATGGCGCGGCCCATTATTGCGGCGTGCCACTGCTAAAGCGCGAAACCGAGGTGATGGAGATGCTGTTGAAGTCTGGGGAATATGCCGACATCGAAGTCAAATTGACGGCGCTTTATGAGGCGATGGACGCAGTGGTAACCTGGCACAGTGAACAGGATTTTGCAGCTGAGATTTTGTTGCATTCTGATGAGCAGGCGTAACGCCATACACAACCAGGCTGTTAGGGATTGCGACGCGACTCAATCGCCCAGGCGTTTTCTACCTGGATAAGACAGGATTCGGCTAACTGTACCGACTGATTAAACAGGGCCCGGTTTTCTGTGCTCATCGGGCCGTCGTCCAACATCGCTTGTTCCAGCCAAAATTCAACCCAGGTCGAGCGAATGATAGCGCCCGCTTGCTCTATATCCACCAAACTGACCGGTGGATCAAGCAGTGCCTCTGCCGTCAGGCAATTGTTATGCACTGCGACCAATCTGGGCCTGTGCTTTTTGAGCCAATCTATTCCCTCATACCGTGAATATAGCGACTGCTGGCATTGAGCCGCCTCTGTGGTCAAGGTGCCGTCATAGGCGTCCAATCGCACGATCTGCGCATTCAATGCGGCCAACTGGCCCGCTGTTGCTGGTTTTGATGCGGTGAGCAACGACTGACAACGACCGTTGATGTCATTGGATAGGGATTCGATGAAAGCGGACGACAGCCTCGCGACAAACGGAGCGCCGCAACGGGGATCCTGAGCTTGCTGGTCTTGGGAATCACCCACATAGGCGCGAAACAGCAAGCGGGCTTGATCCACTTGTTGCTGCTCCAATGCGGTTATTGCTTGTTCGCAAACTAGAAAAGACTGAGACCACAGCGGTGTCGCCAATCCCAAAAGTATCAGGACACCGAGCAGCCTCACCCTAGGGGCGCTCCTAGTCGTTTTTGCCTTTAGCAATTTCCCTATTTTTTTCAATACGGCGATCTCGTGCATTCGGACCCGTTTTCACCTTGGTATTCTTGTTGTTCTTGAATGTCGGTGCAAAGGGGTTATCGCCCGATCTAAACGACACCCGAACCGGTGTACCCCGTATGCCCAAAATCTTTTTAAAGGTGTTTTCTAAATAGCGCTTATAGCTGCCTGTCAGCTTATCTACCTGATTACCATGAATAACAATAATCGGTGGGTTACTGCCCCCTTGGTGGGCGTAACGCAACTTAATTCGGCGACCGTTAATCATAGGCGGCTGATGGGTTTCTACAGCGCCTTCTAACAGCGTAGTCAAATAGTTGGATTGCCATTTCGCCATGGAAGACTCATAAGCCACGCCAATAGACTTATACAAATCACCAACGCCAGTGCCATGCATCGCTGAAATAAAGTGAAAATCGGCCCATTCAAACAAAAAGTCCATCCGGCGATCCAACTCGGTTTTCACGCGGGCCTTGTCGTCTTGGTCCATGCCGTCCCACTTGTTCACTGCGACCACCATGGCGCGCCCAGCCTCCAATACGAAATTCAACATATGGAGGTCTTGTTCGACAACACCATCACGGGCGTCTAACACCAAGACCACTACATTGGCATCTTTAATGGCCTGCAGTGACTTAATGATTGAAAACTTTTCAGTCGCCTCATAAATATTTTTGCGACGACGTACCCCTGCCGTATCTATCAAGGTGTATTTCTCACCGTGACGATCGAAAGGAATGTAAATGGAATCCATGGTCGTGCCCGGCTGGTCATAAACCACCACGCGATCTTCGCCCAGCATGCGGTTAACTAAGGTGGACTTACCCACGTTTGGACGACCAATAATGGCGATTCGGGTGCCCCAGTGTTCTTCTGCACCCACATCGGGAATCTCTGCAAACGGGAATGTATCCATGACTTCATCAATCAGCCCACGAATACCACGGTTATGAGATGCTGCAATTGGATAAGGCTCGCCCGGCAGACCCAATTCATAGAAGTCTGACACAGCGATGGTTTCATCACGGCCGTCAGTTTTGTTAACGACTAACCACACAGGCTTGTTCTTTTGACGCAGCATTTTGGCAATACCGTGATCAATACTGGTCACGCCTTCTTGTGCGTCGACCAAAAAAAGCACGGCATCAGCCTCATCGATAGCTTGAAATGACTGCCCCGCCATTTCTGCATCCAGACCCACTTCAAAGCCACTGATGCCACCGGTGTCTACCACGATAAATGGACGCTCACCCAATTTTCCGTCGCCATATTTACGGTCGCGGGTAAGGCCAGAAAAATCGGCCACCAAAGCGTCACGCGATTTGGTCAATCGGTTAAAAAGTGTCGACTTACCCACATTCGGGCGACCTACAAGAGCAATTACCGGTGTCATGTTTCAATTCCAAGTGATGCGCGGCACAGGGCCCCACGAACGGTCATTAGCGACCGAGAATACTAAATGCTTTCAGACGACCGCTGTCGCCCTGCACTAATAAGATATTGCCTTCCACTACTGGCTTTCCTGATAGGCCTAAGTGGTCAGACGGAAATCGTGCTACCAGGTCACCTGACACTGGATCGACAAGATGAAGCCAGCCAAAGCTATCACCGAAGGCCACTAGGCCCTGCCAATTCACCGCATCGGTGAGTCGGCGGTATTTTAAGCTGTCAATGGACCATAGCTGCTCGCCGTTTTTCGGAGAGACGCCAACAATGACATCGTCGTTATCGATAATCACCAGGGTGTCAGCAAAGGGCACGACGCCATGGCGACTGCCCACATTGTAACGGGTCAAGGTGCGACCGGTTTGGGTATCTATTAACAAGGTCTCGCCTTGATAACTCGATGCCAATAACAGGGTACCATTGACAATCACTGGCGACCCATCTGCGTCATTTAACCTTTCTAAGTCGGATCTGCCTGAAATTTGCCCAACATTTTGCGACCACAATTGGTCACCGGTTGCCGGATCAAAACTCACCACACGTCCGCTAGCAAAGCTCGTCATTAATTGGCCATTGGCAACGACGGGGCTGGCATCACCATGTAAGGTGAGGCGCGGAACGCCATCATCATATACCCACAGTTGCTGTCCGGTTTTTTGATCTAATGCGACCAAATAGCCATCCTGTGTCTGTACATAGACCACTGAACCTACGATGATCGGTAGGCTAAGTGCACGACTGGTCAAGCGGGCTCGCCACAACTCACTACCTGACAGATCCATGGCAACCATGTCGCCATTTTCGGAACCCCAATACAATGACGTGCCGTCTGTAGCCAAGCCGATGCTGACTGACTCACCCAGGTCCCATTGCGCTTCAAGCTGACCCGTAGTCAACGACATCTGGGCCAAGGCACCTGTATTAATCACCGCATAGACAGCGTTGGCAATCACCACGGGTGCAAATGGCTGTCTCATAGGAAAGCCACTGTTTTCTTGCAACTTTCTTGTCCAATCGCGGCTGAGCTCTACACGCGATTCAAACGTTGGATCAAGTTCAGCGGCAGTCTGATAGGGAGCACTTCCGCACCCTACCAAGGTCAGAACACTAAGAACGGCAATCCAACGCATGATCATATTACTGTACCGACAAATCGTTTAATTTCATTTCAAGTACAGGACGTGGCTGCGTACCTTCAGACGCGGCATCCCATGCTGTTTGGTAAGCTGCTCGTGCACCGTCGACATCGCCCTTAGACAATAGGATGTCACCACGTAATTCGTCAAACGCGACTTGCTGTGAACCACCATCAGCACTTAACAATTTCAAAGCAGTTTCAGCATTGTCTCGCGCAAATTCCACTCGCGCCAATCGCAGTTGAATGAGGCTCTCCAGTACTGGGTCTTTATTTTGATCCAACGCCCAATTAAGCTCAGATGCTGCCGCTTCTAAGTCACCCTTGCTCACTGCAAAACGTGCACCAAACAAAGCAGCGTAGGTAGCGTAAACGGACTTACCATGCTCAACTTTCAATACGTCGATCTGTGCGTCAATAGCCGCATAGTCGATATCGTTACCGGCATCGGCATCGACATCGGTGGTAATATTGACCAAGTTTTGGAAAGCGGTAGAAGCCGTTTCCTTACCGGTCTGGACACTGCTACGGTAAGTTGTGATACCGAAATAACCCAGTGCAAACACCAATATTGCAGCAATGAGTTTGTTTCCGTTCTCTTGCCACCAACCTTTTAACGCTTCAATTTGTTCTTCATCGGTATCGTACACTGTTCTTTTCCTCAACCTGTTCGTCAATAAATTCACTGTTCTTTAGAGCCCTAATGGCTTGTTCAGACAGCATGTAATATAGGGCTGCGATCAGTTACATCCCTGTTGCAACTCGGATATTCACTCACCCAATCGATGGACTATGGCCTTCGATCAAGGTGAAACAAAAAATGGTGGCAGCATTGTATCTAAATCTGCTTGCGAGATCACAGATTGATCGCCACCAACACGTAAATCTTTTACCACGATCTGGCCGGCAGCCAATTCTTGCTCGCCCAGTATCACTGCCAAACGTGCGCCACTTTTGTCGGCTTTTTTCATTTGGCTCTTAAAACTGCCACCACCACAATGCATTAGCATGCGCAGTTGTGGCTGCGACGTGCGCATGGACTCAACCAATTGTTGGGCTCTTTCTGAAGTACCTTCACCTGCAGCGACCCAATATACGTCAACGGTCTGCTCCAAGGTTTCTGGAAACTTATTCAGGGTTTCCAACAGCAGAATGACACGGTCAATTCCCAAAGCAAAGCCCACCGCCGGGACATCCTTATTGCCTAACTGCTTAACCAATCCGTCATAACGCCCGCCACCACAAATGGTTGCCTGTGAACCTAGGTGTTCGGTTGTCCATTCAAAGACGGTTCGGCTGTAATAATCCAAGCCGCGCACCAATCTGGGGTTCAGCGTAAAGGTCACACCAGCCGCCGTTAGACGGGCCTGCAACTGCTCAAAATGGGTCCGACTCTCGGCATCCAAATAGTCATCAAATGCCGGTGCATCGTTTAGCAATGCCTGTGTCTTAGGCGACTTGCTGTCCAAGATGCGTAATGGATTGGTATATAATCGCTTTTGGCTGTCTTCATCAAGATCGGCCTTGACCGTTTCTAGGTAGGCGACTAATGCGTCCTTAAAGGCTGCTCTGCTGTCTGCGCTGCCAATGGTATTCAGCTCTAACGAGACGTCATCTACAATACCCAGCTCGCGCCACAGGCGTGCTGACAACAAAATCAGTTCAGCATCGATATCTGAATCGGCCATACCAAAGGCTTCCACGCCGACCTGATAAAACTGTCGGTTGCGGCCTTTTTGGGGCTTCTCATAGCGAAACATCGGGCCTTGATACCACAACCTTTGCACCTGATTGTGCAACAAGCCATGCTGAAGCGCCGCTCTCACACAGCCAGCGGTGCCTTCAGGGCGTAGGGTAAGGCTTTCTTCGTTACGGTCTAAAAAGGTATACATTTCCTTTTCAACAATATCGGTCACTTCGCCAATAGACCGCTTAAATAGCTGACTCACTTCAACAATAGGCATCCGCATTTCACGGTAGCCGTACTGGCGCAACACCTGGCGCATGACGTCTTCAAAATATTGCCAACGGGCTGCGTCAGCTGGCAGAACATCGTACATCCCGCGAATGGATTGTATGGCAGACACGCATCTATCCTTTTAAATTAAGATTTACTTCGAGAAATCAGGTTTTCTTCAAATCGCTGCTTTTCAGCCACGCGCGCTCGAATTAATTTTTCTAAATTATCGACCAAATGCTCATTGGTCACTTTATGGTCAGGCTTGCCGCCAATATAAACCAAGTTGTTAGGCGATCCGCCCGTTAGACCAATATCGGTCTCTTTGGCTTCACCTGGTCCATTCACGACGCAACCGATAACGGACACGTCGATAGGTGTCAGAATATCCTCTACCCGCGATTCCAGTTCGTTCATCACTTTGATTACATCAAAATTCTGGCGGGAACAGGATGGACATGCAATAAAATGGACGCCCTTACTGCGCAAGTGCAGACTTTTTAAAATATCAAAGCCTACTTTGATCTCTTCTACTGGATCAGCGGCCAATGACACGCGCAGCGTGTCGCCGATACCCTCGCTTAACAACATCCCCAAGCCAATTGCTGACTTCACGGTACCAGACCGCAAGCCGCCCGCTTCAGTGATACCCAAATGCAGCGGCTGTTCGATTTGACTGGCAATCTTGCGATAAGCAGCGACCGTTAGAAAGATGTCCGATGCTTTCAAACTCAACTTGAAGTTTTGGAAATTTAATCGGTCCAAAATATCGACATGGCGCATGGCCGACTCAACCAAAGCATCTGGCGTGGGCTCACCATATTTCTTTTGCAGGTCCTTTTCCAATGAACCCGCATTGACGCCAATGCGTATCGGAATGCCACGGTCTTTAGCAGCGGCAACCACTTCGCGTATGCGGGCTTCACTGCCGATATTGCCTGGATTAATACGCAGGCAATCAATGCCCAGTTCCGCAACGCGCAACGCGATTTTATAATCAAAATGGATATCGGCAACCAAAGGCACCGTGACCATGTTTTTTAATCGCCCCATGGCTTCAGCCGCATCCATGGTAGGCACAGACACCCGAACAATATCGGCGCCGGCATCGACCAGCCGAGTCACCTGTTGAAAAGTGGCAGCAACATCGGTCGTCTCAGTATTGGTCATACTCTGCACGGAAATGGGTGCATCGCCGCCCACTGGGACATTCCCTACCATGATTTGTCTGCTTTTACGGCGCACAATGCCTTCAGGTCTATGGATACTCATGTTTACAGGGTCTCCTTCCAAGCTTTGTAAGCTTCTGCTTCTTTACTATTGGGGAATTTCTCGATCAACTGACCGCTCAAAACCGCAACCGCGCCTCTATCAGCGTTCAGCTGTGCTAATTGGGTGCCCAACCACAGCGTACTCGCAGAATGGTTGGCCAAACCAATGCGCACCAAATTGGTAAATCCGTTATAGGCGTCGTAGGCCATGACAGGATCGTCAATCGTCATATAGGCGTTCGACAAATTCAAAT
This sequence comes from uncultured Saccharospirillaceae bacterium, assembly GCA_913063165.1. GTDB lineage: Bacteria > Pseudomonadota > Gammaproteobacteria > Pseudomonadales > Natronospirillaceae > CAJXZL01. The sequence goes on from CAJXZL010000001.1 coordinate 49,756, forward strand.
AGGCCGAGGCAAATTGACGACTTAAAGTGATGGCTTTCCTAAAGGATTTAATCGCCTCATCTGGCTTATTCAAACGCAGTTCTAGCAAGCCCAGAATATCATAGGCCTGGGCGCGCTTCGCATAGGTGGGGTCTACAACCACCTGGGTGAATTCTTCATGGGCTTGATCATAGTCGCCGACATTGTAGCGCCATACCGCGTACTGAAAACGCGATTCAGGTGACTCGTCATAGCGAATCGCCAAACCGAAATTCTTTTCAGCCAATTCCGGTTCATCTTCATAAGCATAAACAATCGCCAACCCCATAAAGGCGCCAGCGGAGTTCTTGTTAATCTCTAATGCCCGTTCGAAAGGTCTTTTCGCCGACTGGTAATTGCCCTCTTTGATATGCGAATAGCCAATTTGTACATAGGTTAGCTCCGCTTTTCTGAGGTCCTTCTTTTGGTCCATAACGCTAGAACTGGTCGACACACAGCCTACAACCAGCAATGCACAGGCCAACAGACTCAATCTTTGAATTACTTTCGCCATCATAATGGTTGTCCTATTAGCGTTTAATGCGGGTTTTTGCGATATCGGCAGCGGAATTACCCAGCTCAACAGCTTGAATAAATTTCTCGCTGCGTCGTGTGATATCGGCCACCCGGCCAACTAACTGCCCACAGGCAGCATCTATGTCGTCGCCGCGGGTTTTTCGTATTGTGACGTTATGACCTGCTTTTTGCAGTATCTCTCTAAAGGTGTGCATCCTGTTGTTGCTCGGACGCTCATAACCCGAATTGGGGAACGGGTTAAAAGGAATCAAATTGATCTTACAAGGCAACTGTTTCAATAATTCAGCCAAGGCAACAGCCTGATGGGCCGCATCATTGATGCCATTCATCAGGGTGTATTCTACCGTGACCACCCGGATGTCGCTCAGGCTTGCCATATAGCGGTTACAGGCATCCATAACCATTTGGATATTATAGCGCTTGTTCAGTGGTACCAACTGATTTCGCAAGGCATCATCTGGCGCGTGGAGTGACAGAGCCAAACACACATCCGTCACACCGACCATTTTGTCTATTTGAGGCACCACGCCCGAGGTACTTAAAGTGACTCGGCGCTTTGATATGCCATAGGCATTGTCTTCCATCATGAGGTTCATGGCAGGAATGACATTGTCAAAATTCAATAGGGGCTCGCCCATACCCATCATCACCACGTTGGTGATACGGCGTTCACGCTTCTGATCAGGCTTATCAAAATACTTGGCTGCCAGCCATACTTGGCCAATAATTTCAGCTGCGGATAAATCACGGTTAAATCCTTGCTTGCCGGTTGAACAGAACGAGCAGTCCAAGGCGCAACCAATCTGAGAGCTGACACATAGGGTGCCACGGCCTTCTTCAGGAATATAGACCGTTTCAACACTTGACCCGCCTGGCATAGTCATAATCCACTTAACTGTGCCGTCTTTGGATGTATTGCTGTAGGTCACTTCGGGAGCCATGATGGTGGCAACTAGCTTAATTTTATCTCGCAAGACTTTTGAAATATCGGACATCGCATCGATATCGCTCACACCGCGCTGGTGGATCCATTTAACGACCTGAGCGGCACGGTACTTTTTCTCTCCCATTTCAAGAAAGAATTGTTCCAATTGCGCTAATGTCATCCCCATCAGGTTGACGCGTTGTGTATCAATAGTCATAGCAAATTACATCTCTTAAGAATACAAACACCGCTTAAAATAAAACGGCAAAAGGGAGCCGCAGCTCCCTTGTTTGAGACTTTAGGTCTCAATCATCAGTTTTCCAATAGCCGAATTATCGGCTATAGATTTCGCTAGAAGCAAAATAGTAAGCAATTTCACGGGCTGCAGATGTTTCAGAATCTGAACCATGAACTGCATTGGCATCGATGCTAGATGCGAAATCTGCACGGATAGTACCAGCAGCCGCTTCTTTAGGGTTAGTCGCGCCCATCAGGTCACGGTTCTTAACGATGGCGTCTTCACCTTCAAGTACTTGAATCATGACAGGACCTGAAGTCATGAACGTCACTAGGTCAGCAAAGAAAGGACGACCACGGTGCTCTGCATAAAAGCCTTCTGCTTCTTGCTGGCTCAGGTGCTTCATTTTTGACGCCACGACTGACAAACCATTGTCTTCGAAACGGCTGTAGATTTTACCAATGACATTTTTGCCAACAGCATCAGGTTTGATCATAGAAAGTGTACGTTGAATCGCCATGTTGCGGTATCTCCAGATTAAGTGAACGTCTAAAGGCTAAGCCTTCATCAAATATTGGGGTGCGAATTATACGCAGAGCCCATAAGAATAGCTACGAAATGACCCATGGCATATTAAAAAAAAGCGCATTCATTGTAACGCACCCATCACGCAACTCAGGGCGATTCAAGAGACTGAAAGTCGGCCAATGATGGACGTTGCCATGTATCCGCTTGTCGTCGGTGCCAGCTGCCGATTTTGCTGTCAAAAACATAGTCACTTTGCCACGTGTCGCCCGATGCGATGACCGCCTCAATTGCCGACAACAGATAGTCAACATCAACCTCTGTCATGGTGGGATGCAAGCTCACACGCACCCAACCCGGCTTGCGGCTCAAATCACCACTGTTGATTTCATCGGTAATGGCATGGCTATCTTCGGGGCTAACACCAAGCAAAATATGGCCATAGGTACCCGCACAAGAACAACCGCCACGGCATTGTATGCCAAACTTATCATTCAATAGCTGCACCACCAATTCGTGATGCAGGCCAGGAATATAGAAAGAAAAGATGGGTAAGCGCCGCCGGTGCTGGGGCGCCAGCAACTGCAATCCCGACAGCGCTATCAAGCCATCAAACATGCGACCGCCCAACCACTGCTCACGCTGATGGATGGCATCCACACCCCAACCCTCTTTAACCTGAATCGCTAGTGCCGCGCGAATCGCCTGCAGAAACCCGGGGGTACCACCGTCTTCACGCATTTCAATATCATCATAGAATTGGTGTTCTCCCCAAGGATTGGTCCACCGCACGGTGCCGCCACCCGGTTGATCGGGCTGGTCGATTCTGTAAAGCGCCGGATTGAAAACCAACACACCACTGCTTCCAGGGCCTCCTAAAAACTTGTGCGGGGAAAACATCACGGCGTCCAAATGCGCGCCAACAGTTTCAGGGTGCATGTCGATGGCCACGTACGGAGCACTGGCGGCAAAGTCAACGCACACAAATCCACCGACAGCATGCACCATTTGGGCAATTTGGTGATAAGGCGTTTCGATACCAGTGACATTGGAACAGGCCGTCACACTCGCGATAATGCGGGGCCGGTGGCGATTCTCGTTGAGCAGGGTGGCCAAATGCGTCAAACAGGGCAAACCCTGTGCGTCGGGCTGTATAATTTCGACGTCTACCTGTCGCGTCAACCAGGTTGTTTGATTGGAATGATGCTCCATATGAGTAATCAGCACCAAAGGCAAGGGGCCCTCTACCGCTGCTTCCGATCCAGCAATTCCCATCATGCGTTGTAGCTTATTGACAGCACCGGTCATACCCGCGCCCGTCAACACCAGCACATCGGTATCCGATGCGTTGACATGCTGCTTAATCACCTGCCGCGCATCCTGATACAACCCTGTCATGGCGCGTCCAGTGTCACTGGATTCAGTGTGCGTATTGGCCACCCAAGGGCCGACCTTATCACGCATAAAGTCTTCTATAGGCGCATATAAGCGACCACTCGCAGTCCAGTCGGCGTACAACAATGGCGCGCCGTCTTTGAATAGAGTATCCCCAACAATATTCTCTCTGATGTCCTGCCAGCTCATAACTTGTTACCCCTATTCATTAATGGGCGCAGTGTAGCAAGCTTGTTAAGTTAGAAAAAATCATAGTTTTCATGATTAACATGAAAATATTTAATACATCATGATGACGAGTACTTGTATATACAAGCAATGCCTTGTAACCTGCGGTCACGTATTAACAGGATTCGGTTATGGCACCGCGCTATCAAGCAATCAAACAGCATATTGTGCACAACATCCAATTGGGAGACTGGCTGCCCGATTCTCAGGTGCCATCTGAAAACCAATTGGCGTCGCAATTTTCGGTGAGTCGAATGACGGCACGACGGGCGCTCACTGAACTCACTGAGTCGGGTATTTTGGAGCGTAATCAGGGACAGGGAACCTTTGTGGCCCGTCAACTGCCTACTGGGGCGGCCCTTGAAATCCTAAACATTGCCGACGAAATCGCAGCCCGTGGCAATCAACACCGTGCCGAAGTTCTGCTACTCGCGCCCTGTACCCTGAGCCCGCTGCAGGCCAAGGCGCTCAATTTGGAGGTCGGTGATACCGCTTTCTTTAGCCGCATCATCCACTTTGAGAATGACATCCCCATTCAACTGGAAGAACGGACCGTCAATCCGCATCGGGTACCCCAGTATTTGGCGCAAGACTTTTCGGCCCAATCGCCGAATGCCTACCTTCGCGCCCATGTGCCCTTAAGCGAAGCAGACCACTGGATCGAGGCCATCACACCCACCACAGAACAAGCACAGTGGTTGGCTATCGAACCCGGCCAACCCTGTTTAAAAATTAGCCGTAGAACCTTTGATCCACACAAACAAGTGGTCAACTTTGCGGTTCTTTACCACCCAGGCAATCGCTATCAATTAGGTAGCCATCACAATTTCGAACAAAGGAGTCTTTGATGACCAATCGACATGATCCAAGCCGCGTCATTCGCGCTGCACACGGCACCACCCTTCAGGCGAAAAGTTGGCTCACAGAAGCGGCCTTACGCATGCTTATGAACAACTTGGATCCCGAGGTTGCCGAGCACCCTGAAAGCCTAGTGGTTTATGGTGGTATTGGACGTGCGGCACGGGATTGGCCGTCGTTTGATAAGATTGTTGAGGTGCTAACCCGTTTAGAGGACCACCAAACCCTGCTCGTGCAAAGTGGCAAACCCGTGGGTGTCTTTGAGACCCATGAAAATGCCCCACGCGTATTAATTGCCAATTCAAATTTGGTGCCCCACTGGGCCAACTGGGAACACTTCAATGAATTGGATAAAAAAGGTTTGATGATGTACGGCCAAATGACCGCGGGCTCTTGGATATACATTGGCTCACAAGGCATTGTCCAGGGCACCTACGAAACCTTTGGCGCGGTCGCAAAACAGCATTTTGACGGAATAGCAGCACACCGATGGGTATTGACCGGTGGATTGGGTGGCATGGGCGGCGCCCAACCATTGGCTGCTACCATGGCGGGCTTTTCGATGCTCGCCATCGAGGTCGATGAAACACGTATCGATTTTAGAATACGGTCTGGTTATCTGGACAAAAAAGCGCCAAGCCTAGATGTCGCCTTGGAATGGATCAAAGATGCCTGTGATGCAGGCGTTGCTATCAGTGTCGGCTTATTGGCCAATGCTGCAGACGTCTATCCGCAGTTGGTTGAACGGGGTATTACACCGGATGTTGTGACCGATCAAACCAGTGCACACGATCCATTAAACGGTTATTTGCCGCAGGGCTGGTCCCTAGCGTATGCCGCAGAACAAAGAGAGGTGGCACCTGAGGTTGTCGTAAAGGCGGCAAAGGCTTCGATGGCCGTTCAGGTACAAGCGATGCTGGACCTACAAGCACGCGGCGCAGCCACATTAGACTACGGTAACAACATCCGACAAATGGCCCTAGAAGCTGGTGTGGAAAACGCCTTTGATTTTCCTGGGTTTGTACCTGCCTATATTCGCCCTTTGTTTTGTGAAGGCATCGGGCCGTTTCGATGGGTCGCTTTGTCGGGTGATCCTGAAGATATCTACAAAACCGACCAAAAAGTCAAAGAACTGCTACCTGACAACCACCACCTGCACAACTGGCTAGACATGGCCCGCGAGCGCATTCAATTCCAAGGATTACCGGCAAGAATTTGTTGGATTGGTCTCGAAGACCGCGCCCGCATTGGGCAGGCATTTAATGACATGGTTGCCAGTGGCGAATTGAAAGCCCCCATTGTGATAGGACGTGACCACCTAGATTCTGGGTCAGTGGCATCACCAAACCGCGAAACTGAAAGCATGCAAGATGGTTCCGATGCGGTATCTGATTGGCCGCTACTCAACGCACTGCTGAATACCGCAGGCGGCGCAACTTGGGTCAGTTTGCATCACGGCGGCGGCGTTGGCATGGGCTTTAGTCAACACTCTGGGGTTGTCATTGTTGCCGACGGCACAGATGCCGCCAGACAACGTCTCGGACGGGTTTTATGGAATGACCCTGCAACAGGCGTGATGCGCCACGCAGACGCCGGCTATGACATCGCCAAACAATGTGCCACCGAACAAGGGCTCGACCTACCTATGCTGGAGCAACGATCATGAGACAGTCACTCATCATACACCCTGGAAAACTGACGTTGGCAGACTTAGATCTTGTTAATCGTGAGCCTGTCACCCTATCTATCTCACCGGACGCCTATGCGAATATGGAACGGTCTGTGGCAACCGTTAATGCAGTGATCGCAGAGAACCGCGTGGTCTATGGCATCAACACAGGTTTTGGTTTATTGGCCAATACCCGAATTAAGCCAGAGGAGTTAGAAACACTGCAACGCAGCATCGTGTTAAGCCACGCGGCAGGCATTGGCAAATTCATGTCAGAAGCCACGGTAAGGCTGCTGATGGTACTCAAAATTAATTCTCTTGCTCGTGGGTATTCTGGCATTCGCCCTTTGGTTGTAGACAGCCTGGTGGCCTTGGTGAACCACGATATTTATCCCTGCATTCCAGAAAAAGGCTCGGTCGGCGCATCGGGCGACCTAGCGCCTTTAGCACACATGAGTGCAGTGCTATTGGGAGAAGGCGAAGCGTTTTATAAGGGCAAGGTCATCACTGCAAAAGCTGCTTTAGAAAAGGCCAATTTGAAGCCGGTCGAACTGGGTCCAAAAGAAGGTTTGGCCTTGCTCAATGGCACACAGGCCTCTACGGCATTGGCGCTACAGGGATTATTTTATGCCAATACGGCGTTGGCATCGGCCACCGTTATTGGTGCCATCTGTGTTGAAGCCGCGAAAGGATCTCGATCACCCTTTGATGCCCGAATTCATGACGCGCGTGGCCACAAGAGTCAAATCGACATGGCAACGGCCTACCGTGCCTTGCTGGATCATTCGGACATCGAAGCCTCACATAAAGATTGCGCTAAGGTACAGGACCCCTATTCTCTGCGTTGTCAGCCTCAGGTTATGGGTGCCTGCCTGCAACAAATACGCAATTCAGCGGAAACCATACTTACAGAGTCTAACGCGGTATCGGACAACCCCTTGGTATTTGCCGATGACAACGAAATTTTATCTGGTGGTAATTTCCATGCTGAACCCATTGCCATGGCAGCGGACAATTTGGCATTGGCACTGGCAGAAATCGGTGCGCTGTCTGAACGCCGCATGGCACTGTTGATTGACAGCAATTTGAGTGGGTTGCCACCTTTCTTGGTGAACAATGGCGGAATCAATTCAGGTTTCATGATCGCTCAGGTGACAGGCGCAGCCTTGGCAAGCGAAAACAAATCCTTAGCGCATCCAGCCAGCGTTGACAGTTTGCCAACCTCTGCCAACCAAGAAGACCATGTATCAATGGCGACCTTCGCCGCTCGTCGACTCACGGATATGTGGGAAAATACCTCTGGCATATTGGCGATTGAGTTCTTGGCAGCCTGCCAGGGCCTTGATTTTCTTGCGCCACTGAAAACCGCAGAGAAGATCGATGATGCCCATCGTCTATTGCGCGCTAAGGTGCCTTTTTACGACAAGGACCGGTATTTTGCACCTGACATATTGCACGCTGCTACCTTGATCCGCGATGGCAAACTATTGCCCTTGGTGACAGACGACATTCGCCTGTTCTAGGCAAAAAAACAAAAACGGCGCCTGTGAGGCGCCGTTTTTATGTCTGATGCGTGATTACCATAAGAACGCTGACAACTGCATTGAATCCCACTCGATATCATAGAGTAGTTGTGCAGCTCCAAAGTTGGCAGCACCACAGCAGAGGTGCAGCGGCAAAAGAGTAGCGGCCGATGGGTGGCAATACTGGGCATGGGGCGCATTTTCCCAACGGGCCAATAAGGTTTTGCGCATCGGAATGGTTACTATGTCCTGTGTGATAATCTGATTGAGCCATTGATCAAATAAAAACGACTTACGGGTTTTGTGTGTATCGGGCCGTCCGCTGTCATCGACACCCTCTTTAAAAATGGGAAATCCAAACCCAATAATCAGTACTTTTTCTTCTCTCAACCAAGTCAGCGCTTCACCCAACATCAAATGCTCTGCAGCATTGCCATTGGCTTTTATTGATAACTGAATGATCGGAATGTCTGCATTTGGATAAAGCAGGTCAATAAATTCTGCCGTTGGACCATGGGTACCATGGTGGGGCTGAATCTGACATTGAATATTGCGCGCCTTTAAACGGCGAGCAATCAGCTGAGGCAACGGGTCTTCGCCAACAAAGTTGATCGGGATTACTTTAGGATCGTGCGAGGAAACCAAGGTCGGCATATCGGATAGCCAATCAGGATGTACCGTTAGGATGAAATCAGGCATTTCATATTTGGCGATAGATTTCGTAATGGCTTGCCAAGCGTAGGGAGCCAATGGCACACCCATATGCGGCAGGAAAATAACGGGTTGTCGCTCGCAATTAACTTGGTTCATTCAAAATCGCTACAGGTAAAAGGGCAAAAGAATTGTTAATAGCATACCCATTCCAAACCGTTGCGACAATGACAAGGCACAAGGGTTATAAAGATAAGTGTTGCCATTCAGGATAACCCAACATGAGATTCATGCACTGAATAGCCGCTCCCGACGCCCCTTTACCCAGGTTATCCAACCGCGACAAAATCACCATTTGATCGCCAGTTCCATGGAGTGCCAGATCAACGCGATTGGTGCCATTACAGGCTTCAATATCGAAAAAGCCATCCACTAATCCGCTGTCTGCAGACAGGGGCAATACATTGATTCCTGGCTCATCACGATAGTAAGCGGTCATCGCAGCATGTACCTGTGCGATATCAGCTGATTGCGCTAACCATTGGCGCTGCAGAGGCACTTGTACGGACAGTCCTTGATAATAATGCGCCACAATGGGCACAAAAATCGGCGTGGTGGTCAATCCGGTGTAACGCATGATTTCAGGCAGATGCTTGTGCCGCAGTTGCAGTCCATAGGGTCGGGGACTTGCCATTTGACCGGCATGGTCTTCATAGTCAGCAATCATGGCTTTACCACCACCGCTATACCCGGTTATGGATTGCAAGACCAGACCCCTATCAGCATTTAAAAGACCGGCTTGCATGAGCGGTTTTATGGCCAATATGGCTGCTGCAGCGTGACAGCCTGTCACCGCAACGCGCGAGGCCTGTGCTACTGCACTCCGTTGCTCTGGCGACAATTCTGGCAAGCCATATACCCAGTCAGGATGGCATCTATGTGCGGTACTGGCATCAATAACCTTGGTACGCGGATTATCAATGAGTGCAACTGACTCAAGTGCTGCGTCATCCGGTAAACACAAGAATACAATGTCAGCGGCATTCAACACTGCGCGCTTTTTGATTGGATCCTTTCGATCCGCAGGGTCAATATCCAAAAGCTCTAGGCTGCGATATTCAGACAACCGCTGGTGGATCTCAAGTCCTGTGGTGCCACTCTGTCCGTCGACAAACACTTTTACTGTCATGTTCTGCAGGCTCTATCGTTAAATAATCATTATTGGCGTATGCCGTGATAATACGCGAATCGACAGCAATTCATAGAAGCGCGGCAATGTCGGCAGGCACAAAAAAACCGGCCAAATGCCGGTTTCTATTTAGCCACAGCGTGCGGTAAATGCTGCGCTGTGACTGTTACAGGTCTGCTTTAGAACGCGGGCTTTACATCAGCGTTCTTATAACGATTAACGGAGGCTACAACTTCAGCTTTTGCCGCTTTCGCGTCTTCCCAACCCTGGATCTTCACCCACTTGTTCGGCTCCAAATCTTTATAATGCTCAAAGAAATGCGAGATTTGCTGTAACAACAACTCTGGCATGTCAGTCGCTTCTTGTATGCCACGGTAAATGGTAGACAACTTGTCTGCTGGTACCGCCAAAATTTTAGCATCTTCACCTGACTCATCGGTCATGTTCAGCACGCCAATTGGGCGACAACGAATAACAGAACCAGGCAACAATGGGAATGGCGTAGGCACGAGCACGTCCACTGGGTCGCCATCTTCAGACAAGGTGTGCGGCACATAGCCATAGTTCGTTGGGTAGTTCATGCAAGTAGACATAAAGCGATCAACAAAAATAGCACCAGAATCTTTGTCTACTTCATATTTAACAGGATCAGCATGGGCAGGGATTTCAATGATCACATTGATCTCGTCGGGCAAATTGCTGCCAGCAGGCACTTTATTCAGGCTCATTTTCGTTCTCTTTTTAGGTCTTCGGAAATTTAGGGTCACCATTATAGTCGCTAAAAAAAAGATGTCGACTAATTGGTACACAGCATATCCGAAATCGCTGAAAATCGACACTAGCCATTAGTAACAGTGACGCGCGACAGTAAATAACACATTCGCTATACACTTTTTTGAATAAGGTGGGTAGATTGATCGATACAGCCATCAGCAAGTGCCGATGCTGACTACACCACAAGGAAGCGGTTGAGAAGATGAAACCGCACATAATGAGCGACATAACACTATCCACAAGATCCTTGGGTTGGGTCTATCGGATAGTCCCAAAATCGAGTGAGGATCACTATGGAAACGCTATTATTTCTACCGCCGGCTCTCGGCATTTTTGGACTCGTCATTGCATTCGTTTTATACAATGTCGTTAAATCCTATGATCCAGGCAGCGACATTTTACGGAAAATAGCCGATCAAATTCACCTCGGCGCAATGGTTTTCATGAATCGCGAATACAAAATGCTCGCGATGTTTTCAGCCGTTCTGATCGTACTACTGGCAGTTTTCCTCAACATCAACACCGCACTGGCATTTACCGTGGGTGCAGTGTCATCGGCATTGGCCGGTTATATCGGTATGTTTACGGCAACAAAAGCCAATGTCAGAACCACTAACGCCGCCCATGAAAAAGGCGCTGCTGATGCGCTCACAGTCGCCTTCTTTGGTGGCTCCATTATGGGTCTGAGCGTTGCTTCACTGGGCTTAATTGGACTGGGGTCACTGTACTGGTACTTTGGTGGCGATCCAACGACAACCCACTATATACACGGATTTGGCATGGGTGCTTCCACCGTTGCCCTGTTTTCTCGTGTCGGCGGTGGTATTTTCACCAAGAGCGCTGACATTGGCGCTGACCTTGTCGGTAAACTCGAGGCTGGCATTCCTGAAGATGACCCTCGTAATCCTGGCGTAATCGCAGACAATGTTGGCGACAACGTTGGCGATGTCGCAGGCATGGGGTCAGATATTTTTGAATCCTATGTAGGCTCCATGATTGCCACCATTGCCATTGCCTCTACCATGGTCGTCAGCACCATTGGCGAGCCGTCAGCACTGATGGCACTGCCATTACTGCTTGCCTCAGTTGGGTTGGTCTGTTCTATCTTGGGTATTGTGTTGGTTAAATCCATGGCAGGAAAGCGCGCAGAATTGGCACTGAGAATTGGCACTATCGGCGCCGCAGTCGTGTTTATAGTCGCGGCCTATTTTGCCATCACCGCAATGGACATTGGGATAGGCGTTTGGGGTGCTGTGTTAGCCGGATCTGTCGGCGGTATCATTATTGGTCTAGTCACTGAGTACTACACCTCCTCAACACCGGTTCAAAAAATCGCCAAAGCCGGCCAAACCGGCCCTGCAACGGTCATGATTACTGGATTGGCCGTAGGCATGGAATCAGTAGCCATTCCCATTTTTACTATCTGTGCCATTATTTACACATCAACCCTGTTCGCGGGTCTTTATGGTGTGGGCATCGCTGCGGTGGGCATGTTAGCAACAGTCGGCATCACCATGGCAATTGATGCCTATGGCCCTGTCGCAGATAACGCTGGCGGCATCGCTGAAATGGCTGGCTTGGGTGAAGACACCCGCAAAATTACTGACTCACTAGACGAGCTGGGTAATACCACAGCGGCTATCGGAAAGGGATTTGCCATTGGTGCCGCGGCACTGGCTGCACTAGCGATCATTGCAGCTTTTGTTGAAACCATGTCACAAAAGTATGTTGGATTCACGTTGCACCTTGGTGACCCAATCGTGCTGGTAGGTCTATTTATCGGCGGCGTCATTCCTTTCCTCATTGCATCCATCACGATGACTGCTGTTGGCGATGCGGCGTTTGCAATGATCAATGAAATTCGACGACAGTTCCGGGAAATTCCCGGTTTGCTCGCTGGCACCGCAGAGCCTGACACTGCACGTTGTGTCGACATAGCCACCACCGCTGCATTGAAAAAAATGATCCTACCGGGTGTTATTGCCGTTTCAGCCCCAGCACTGGTTGGATTTATTTTAGGACCTGAGGCATTGGGTGGCATGCTGGGTGGCGCATTACTGTCATGCGTTCTGATGGCACTGATGATGGCTAACGCTGGTGGTGCTTGGGATAACGCCAAGAAGTATGTTGAAAAAGGCAATTTGGGTGGCAAGGGTTCAGATGTCCATACCGCAACAGTGGTTGGCGATACTGTCGGCGACCCGTTCAAAGACACTTCTGGCCCTTCGATGAACATTTTGATTAACGTGATGGCGATCGTTAGCTTGGTTATTGCGCCCATCCTGTAAATCAACACCCTATCATTGAGATATAAAAAAAGAGCCGACCGGCTCTTTTTTTGGTTTTTCAGTCAGCGATTGCTGCCTGGTTTAACCCTTTTCTAACAACTGGCGCATGTCGTTAATTGCGGCATTGGCACGGCTAATATAGTTGGCCATGACCAACGAGTGATTTGCCATCAATCCGAAGCCAGTACCGTTGAGAATAATGGGAGACCACACGGCCAACTGGGTTTCATCCAACTCGCGGATGATCTGTTGTAGACTCGCAGTGGCGTTCTTTTTCTCAAGTACACCCGCAAAGTCAACTTCGACGGCTTTCAGGAAGTGCGATAGCGCCCAAGCGGTGCCACGGGCTTCATAGAATACATCGTCAATATGCATCCAAGGTGTACGGATTTTTTCTTGGTTGGCTTGGCCAGTTGACTGGGTGGCGCCTGCATCACCTGCCAAGTTGGTATTGACCCGAACCTGTCCGACACTGGCACTTAACTGCTGACTCAACGAACCGAGTCGCGTTTCAACATCCGACAACCAGGCATTCAAATTGTCAGCCCGGGCATAAAATTGGGCACGCGGTTGCAATGGATCAGACAAACGATCGCCGTATTGGGCTAAAAATCCTAACGCATCACGGTATTCAGATTCAGAGGCTGGGAACATCCAACTGCTATTATCGAAATGAAACTTGGGCTCTGCACTGGCCAAATCTTCATCTTCTGTTGACTGAGACTGTGAGCGTGAGAAATCTTTCCGCATGGCACGGGCTAAATCCCGCACTTGAATCAGAACACCCATTTCCCAACTGGCAATATTATCCAACCAGACACCAGGCGGCATCATGTCGTTAGTGATAAAACCACCCTGTTTGTCGAGCATCGTGCTGGCCACTTGATGCAAGGTCATCACCGTGGTGTAGCCAACCACCACATCACGCCCCGCAGCTTGTGCGGTCACCGCGGCAGTATCCGTAACATCAAAGGCAGCAGGTTCCGAAGACCAATACCATCCCAACAACCCCAAGGCCAATAGCAGCACCACGACAATGACGCCAACAGGTCGCTTTAGGCTACCCAAGCTGCTCCGCAGCCAGGTCATTACAGTTGAAAATTGCCACTTAGCCATGTTGATACTCCTTGTTGGTTGTCGCGATAGTACTGTATATGGGGCTCAGAATCGCTTTTGCAACGCCATACCTACGCGCCTTGCTCATTATGGACAGTATGCCCTAAACTTGCCAAAAGATTTCAAATCAACCCTACGTCGCGGGCTAAATCAAGACCCGCCGCGCGGTGCAACATCACCGCCCCGGCATTGATGACGAATATCTCTGAGGGAAATCTCCAAATGGCTATCTAAACCCCATGACATTAGGTAGCTTACAGCGCTCGTGTATTCGCAACAAAACAGTGCGATAACCTAAAGACACAGACTGAAAACAGGAATAACCACCATGACATCTCACGCGCCTTCTGCCATGAACCCAAAAGTAGACGGTTTCTTAAGTCGTGCCAAACGGTGGCAACCCGAGCTAGAAAAACTTCGGCTGATCTGTTTGGATTGTGGGCTAATTGAAGAACTAAAATGGGGCAAACCCTGCTACGTACATCAAGGTAGCAACTTAATTATTCTGCAAGGTTTTAAAGATTTCTGTGCACTGCTATTCACGGCAGGTGCCTTGCTGGATGACCCAGACAACGTCTTGAAATTACCAGGTGAGAATACACAAGCCGCGCGGCGCATGACCTTTACTGATGTAACCGATATAAAAGACCTCGAACAAGTCATTAAACGCTACATTCAAAATGCCAAAGCGGTAAAGGAGTCTGGAAAAAAAGTCGCCTTTAAAAAGCCCAAGGAATTTTCGGTACCAGCGGAATTGCAAAGCCACTTTGATCAGATGCCAGAAGTGAAAATGGCATTTTATGCCCTGACCCCTGGCCGACAACGTGCCTATCTCATGCATTTTAGCGGAGCAAAGCAATCTAAGACTCGAACGGCGCGCATTGAAAAATGTACGCCACAAATTCTAGACGGCCAGGGTCTGAACGACGTTTACTGATGACAGCTCAAGGTTCCCTGCTTAGCAAATAAACTCATTTAAAGAAGTTAGCGTCAAAATTGTCCAGATTTGATAGTTTTTATCGACACCTTTACTGAGTTGCTCTACATTAGGGCATTAGAATTTCTCGTCTTCTTCATTCATAGGATAGCGGCATGACAAAAATTTTGGTGATCAATGGGCCCAATCTCAATGTACTAGGCCAAAGAGAACCGGCCACCTATGGTTACGAGACCTTAACGGACATCGAGCAGCATTTATCGACCATAGCGTCAGAACTGGACACCCAGATTGATTTCTTTCAGTCGAATGCCGAACACCTGATCATTGAGCGCCTACACCAGTTATTTAGTGACCCTGTGGATGCCGTCATTATCAACCCAGCTGCCTTTACCCATACCAGCGTCGCCATTCGTGATGCTATTTTGGCGGTAAATGTGCCTTTTTATGAAGTTCACCTGTCTAACCTCCACAAACGTGAAGAATTTAGACACCACTCATTCTTTTCAGATATTGCGTTGGCCGTCATTTGTGGCATGGGTTCGGCGGGATATGAATATGCATTACAAGACGCCGTAAAGCGTTTTAAGCATCAATAATACTTTGACACTAATTACAGATTAGGAATGCACACATGGATATCCGTAAAGTTAAAAAATTAATCGAACTGTTGGAATCATCTGGCATTGACGAAATTGAAATTGCTGAAGGTGAAGAGTCTATCCGCATTAGTCGACACGCTAAGGCCATGGCCGCACCAGCACCTCTTGCTGCCCACTATGCACCTGCTGCCGCACCTGCAGCTGCGGCTCCTGTAGCTGCTGCACCCGTCGCCGAAATTCCAGCTGGCCACACGGTGCGATCACCGATGGTAGGCACCTTCTATGCGGGTCCGTCACCCAGTTCACCGAATTTTGTGGCCATTGGTCAGCAGGTCAAAAAAGGTGATGTCATTTGCATTATCGAAGCCATGAAAATGATGAACCAAATCGAAGCCGACAAGAGCGGCACCATTGAAGCGATTTTGGTAAACAACGGCGAGCCAGTCGAATACGACCAACCGTTGGTGACGATAGCCTGAGGATTGGATCATGTTGGAGAAAGTCTTAATTGCAAACCGCGGTGAAATTGCCTTGCGCATTTTACGCGCCTGCAAAGAACAGGGTATTAAAACGGTGGCGGTACATTCCGTTGAAGACCGCCATTTAAAGCATGTTAAATTGGCCGACGAATCTGTCTGTATCGGCCCGAATCCATCAGTTGATAGCTATCTGAATGTACCAGCCATTATCGCTGCTGCTGAAGTGACCAATGCAACGGCCATACATCCAGGTTATGGATTTTTGGCTGAAAACGCAGATTTCTGTGAACAGGTTGAGAAGAGTGGTTTCGTGTTTATCGGACCTCGCGCTGACACCATCCGTCTAATGGGTGATAAAGTCTCTGCCATTGAGGCCATGAAAAAGGCCGGCGTTCCCACGGTTCCAGGATCAGGTGGTGCGCTAGACGATAACGAAAAGCGCAACCTAGACATCGCTGAACGCATCGGCTATCCCGTCATCATCAAGGCTGCTGCAGGCGGTGGTGGCCGTGGTATGCGTGTGGTGCATCGCGACAACCAATTGATTAGCTCAATCCGCTTGACCAAGTCAGAAGCCGCTGCTGCATTTGGCGATGGCACGGTCTATATGGAAAAGTTTTTACAAAATCCACGCCACGTCGAAGTCCAAGTCCTGGCTGACGGCAAAGGCCACGCCATTCACCTTGGCGATCGTGATTGTTCTTTACAACGTAGACACCAAAAAGTGATGGAAGAGGCCCCTGCACCTGGCCTTGATGCCAATGCCCGTGAAAATGTATTGAATGCTTGCGTGAAAGCCTGCCAAGCCATTAAGTACCGGGGTGCCGGTACCTTTGAATTTCTCTATGAAGCCGGCCACTATTACTTTATTGAAATGAACACCCGTGTTCAGGTAGAGCATCCCGTTACCGAGATGATTACCGGCGTTGATATCATACGAGAGCAATTGCATATTGCTTCGGAAAAAGAATGGACCATGCGCCAAGAAGATATTGTATTTAGAGGCCACTCCTTTGAATGCCGTATCAATGCCGAGGATCCCATCACCTTTATCCCAAGCCCTGGCACCATTAATGCGTTTCATGTACCTGGTGGCCTAGGTGTGCGCTGGGATTCGCATCTCTATAATGGCTATCGCATCCCCCCTTATTACGATTCAATGATCGGCAAATTGATCACCTGGGGCGAAACGCGTGAAACAGCACTCGAGCGTATGAAGGTCGCGTTAGACGAACTCATCATCGACGGGATTCGTCATAATACGCCGCTACATAAGACACTGGTGCGAGACACCGGCTTTATAGCTGGTGGTGTCAATATCCATTATCTTGAGAAAAAGCTAGAAAAGAACACACACTGATCTCAACTCGGTGTTATCAAGGGGTACGCTGCGGCGTACCCTTTGTCGTTTTGCATGTCACACACATGCATTCTGCTGCAGAGCGTGAAATAATACGCGCCAATAGTCCACCCACTTCCAATTGCGGTACTTCCCATGCCTTGGCTACAACTCCGTTTCGAAACCACACCAGCATTAGTCGAATCCCTTGAAGATCTGTTGCTAGAATCTGGTTGCAGCTCTGTCACATTACGAGATGGCCAAGACAATCCGGTATATGAACCCGAACGCGGCACCACGCCGTTGTGGCAAAGTACCGTTGTTATCGCACTCTATGATGACAACATTGAAGAACACACCATCATTGACCATGTAAAGGCTCACTTGGTTATCGCAGATGACCAGACCTTTCCTGCCTATCGCAGTGAGTTGCTGGAAGACAAAGATTGGGTACGCGCTTGGATGGAGCACTTTCATCCCATTCAGTTCGGTAAGCGACTATGGGTATGCCCCAGTTGGGCAGATGTACCGGATCCGCAAGCGGTTAACCTCATGTTGGACCCCGGTTTGGCATTTGGTACCGGCACACATCCTACAACGGCACTCTGTTTGGAATGGCTTGATGGTTTGGAATTAGATGGCAAAACCATCATCGATTATGGTTGCGGCTCAGGTATTTTGGGTATCGCCGGACTGCTGTTAGGTGCCGACACCATGATTGGCGTCGACAACGATCCACAGGCACTCACCGCAACCCAAGAGAATGCTTTGCGTAACAATGTCGATGCTTCACGGTACCATGTATTCTTGCCCGAGGCATTTGGCAACCAGACAGCCGAGGTGGTCGTTGCTAACATTTTGGCCGGCCCACTGGTTGAATTAGCCCCAAAAATTGCTGGTTGTCTCAAACCAGGTGGAAAACTTGCTATGGCGGGACTTTTTCCAAGGCACATGGATGAAATCATGCTAGCCTATTCACCATGGATTCAATTTCAACCGCATGCAGAAAAAGACGGTTGGGTAAGATTAAATGGCGTCCGACGCGCAAGTTAATGCGAATCGCACGACTTTGTTTTCATTGAAACACTGGAAAAAAGATGTCTGATTCATTCGTCACACAATGTCCACACTGTAATACGACCTTTCGTGTCACCCCCCAGCACTTAAGTGCTGCAGGCGGCTCAGTGCGGTGTGGCGCATGCCTCAAGATATTCAGCGCGAAAGACCATTTGCTGCAACGGGCCAAACCGAACGCTACCACTGGATCCCCTAAGGCTACTGATACACCAGCGACGCCCAAACCTGAACAAACCACCTTTATCGAACCTGAGGAGGATGAAGCTGCTGACGCCTCGCATTTTTCGGCTAAATCCGATGACGACGAGTTGATGTTTGAAGACGATCCTTTATTTGACGACTTTGGTGATCTCGAAGACCTCAACGAGGAACCAAACGCTCCGGCTGCCGCAGAAGCACCCGAGTACGAGGATGACGAGGAATACAACTTTGGTGAGTTGTCAGACGAAATTGAAACCGTACGTCCCGATTTGAGAGCACAACAAGCCCATTCAGGCCAAGCGCCTGAAGAACACTTGGTCGACACACAATGGGATGCGCTTGACGACAGTCTGTTCAAACAGGCCGAACGACCCCAATTGAATACCGAGAATACGCCAGAGCGCGAGCAATTTTCAGCGGACAGACTAAGCGTATTTACCAATGATCCAGATGCACTGGACTTTAATGCACAAGAGACACCCGCCAGGGGATCTTCTGGCCGTAAAAACGACATGGTCGACCACATCAATGCCGATCCTTTGGAATTGCATTTCGACAACCGCGGTGGGAAACGCTGGTTGTGGGGCTTAGGCGTAGTGGTATTAATGCTGGTGGCACTTGCACAAGTGGCCTGGTTTGGCATTGACCAGTTTGGTCGTAGCCCTGTCTTTCGCCCTTGGTATGAAACCCTCTGTGAATCTGCGGGCTGCACATTGCCTAACATGGTAGATGTGGGCCAATTCAGAACCGGTAATCTGATTTTGAGAAAGGATCTACGTCGACCCGGCAACTTGATTGTGGATGCCATCCTGATCAACCAAGCACCTTTCGATCAGCCGTTCCCACATATCATTTTGGAATTCAAAAATATCAATGGCGTGTTAATTGCTGATGGTAGCTTTAGCCCTGAACAATACCTCAGCGGTGAGATGACTGGCGCCATAGACATGCCATCAAAGACACCTGTCCACATTTCTTTTTCTGTGGTCAGTCCAGGTAATGATGCTGTGAATTACAGCTTACGTTATCAATAAGTAGGTTTTTTTGTCTGAAGGTACCATTTGCCCTTTCGCTGTTGGACCTAGATCAGTATCATAGCCCGCCATTCAAAACGGGTTATTTTTTGATCAAATAAAGATCAGCTCCCGCCCGTTACCATGCATCGCCATTGTGAGAATCGACCGTCACTGTGTTTAACATCGGCCAATTTTACATCGACAATCCATTATTTTTAGCACCCATGGCGGGCGTCACAGACCTGCCCTTTCGCAAGCTGTGCCTATCCTTAGGTGCAGGGGTGGCAGTCGGTGAAATGGTGTCCAGTGATATTGATCTCTACGCTAGCCGCAAAAGCCGACTCAGGCTCATTCACGACCACGAAATCGAACCCAGAATTATCCAAATAGCAGGCTCCTGCCCTGATAACATGGCAGAAGCTGCACGCAAGAATGTTGAACAGGGCGCTCAAATTATTGACATCAATATGGGTTGTCCTGCCAAAAAGGTATTGAAAAAAGCCGCAGGCTCAGCACTGATGCAGGACGAGGGATTGGTCGCCGACATTCTCCGCGCCACGGTAAATGCTGTTTCCGTACCAGTAACGCTAAAAATACGCACGGGTTGGGCTAGAGATCAGCGCAACGCAGTGGCCATTGCGCGTATTGCTGAAGCAGAAGGTATTCAGATGCTGAGCGTTCATGGTCGAACCCGTGAAGACCGCTTTATGGGACAAGCGGAATACGACACCATTGCTGCCGTACAGTCCGCTGTTTCCATACCTGTTATAGCCAATGGTGATATCGACTCTGGTCCGAAAGCTGCAGAAGTGCTGAAGGCGACGGGCGCTCAGGGCCTGATGATCGGACGTGCCGCCCAGGGAAATCCATGGATTTTTAGAGAAATCAGCAGTTATCTTGCCACTGGACAGGCGGTACCACCGCCTGCTTTGTCAGAAATCAGTACGGTAATGCTCGGGCACTTGCGTGCCTTACATGCCTTTTACGGTCCTGTGCAGGGTGTCCGTATCGCCCGGAAACACATCGCCTGGTACGTTAAATCCCGTATGACCACGACCCAATTTTTACCTGAATTTTTCGCCATCGATGATCCTGATGGCCAAATTAGTCACCTCTCTCGTTATTTACAATCAATGGAATATGTACAGGAAGCCAACGCATGAAATTGAACACCCTTGATGGGCAAAACACCGCTTTAGAATCGAAGCCCGTCGACAGTGCGCCACTGAAACACAGCGTAGAACGTGCTATGGATATTTATTTCACCAACCTTGATGGTCAAGATGTCACCAACGTCTATCAAATGGTGTTAAACGAAGTAGAAGCACCCCTGCTACAGTCGGTCATGCTATACACCCGCAACAACCAAACAAAAGCCTCTGAAGTGCTCGGTTTGAACCGAGGTACCTTACGTAAAAAGCTCAAGCAATACGACTTACTATAACCTCCTCACTCCGGATAAAGAGACGTCAACCATGCCATCTGCCCAACACCCGATTCGCCGTGCCCTGTTAAGTGTGTCAGATAAAACAGGTATTTTAGAACTCGCTCAAGCCTTGGTCGCTGAAAATGTCACCCTTTTATCCACTGGCGGCACCTTTAAGTTGTTGACCGATAATGGCATACCCGCCACAGAAGTGGCTGACTACACCGGATTCCCCGAGATGATGGATGGTCGTGTAAAAACCCTGCATCCAAAAATACATGGGGGCATTTTGGCCAGACGAGGCATGGATGACGCTGTCATGGCTGACGCCAATATCGAGGCAATCGACTTGGTAGTCGTCAACCTTTATCCCTTTAAAGCTACCGTAGAAAGGCCAGATTGCGATCTGGCCACCGCGATCGAGAACATTGACATTGGCGGACCTACCATGGTGCGCTCCGCTGCTAAGAATCATGCTTGGGTGTCCATTGTCGTCAACCCAGATGACTACGGCCTGATCAAATCAGCGGTAGCCCAGGGTGGCACTACGCACAAGCAACGCTTTCGCTTGGCATTAAGCGCCTTTGAACACACCGCGGCCTATGATGGCATGATCGCAAATTACTTGGGTACGATTGACCAAGACCGCGACGAACTGTCTACCGATGACCGTGGGCGTTTCCCCCATACATTTAACAGCCAGTTCCTATTATCGGAACAGCTACGTTACGGCGAAAACCCACACCAGTCAGCGGCGTTTTATGTCGATACCCAAAATGCCGAAGCATCCGTTGCAACGGCAAAACAAATACAGGGCAAATCGCTGTCTTATAACAATGTTGCAGACACGGATGCCGCTTTAGAAACGGTCAAAAGCTTCGAACAACCTGCCTGTGTCATTGTGAAGCATGCCAACCCCTGTGGCGTTGCCGTTAGCGAAGATATTTTAGGCGCATATTTGTCTGCCTATAAGACTGACCCGACCTCGGCATTTGGTGGCATCATTGCATTCAACCGCCCATTGACCCTTGAGGTAGCGAACGCCATCCTCGAGCGACAGTTTGTTGAAGTCATTATTGCGCCAGAAATTGCGGACGACGCCGCAGCAGCATTGTCTGTGAAGCCTAACGTACGTGTGCTTGCCTGTGGCTATGGCGCCGCCAATAAAACCAACTGGGACTATAAAAAGGTCACGGGTGGATTGTTGGTCCAAGACCGAGACAACGGCATTATCGGGGCAGATGATCTTAAAATTGTCACCCAGATACAGCCCACAGCCGAGCAAATAAACGACCTACTCTTTGCTTGGAAAGTCTGTAAGTTTGTTAAATCAAACGCCATCGTTTTTGCCAAAGCCAATGCCACGATCGGTATCGGTGCAGGCCAAATGAGTCGCGTTTATAGCACCAAGATTGCGGGTATAAAGGCTGCCGATGAAAAGCTGGTGGTAGCCGGGTCCGTGATGGCGTCAGACGCCTTCTTTCCATTCCGCGATGGACTAGACCAAGCGGCTGAGGCTGGCATTAAAGCCGTCATTCAGCCTGGTGGTTCAATGCGTGATGCAGAAGTCATTCAGGCCGCCGACGCACATGGCATTGCCATGGTATTCACTGGAATGCGCCACTTTAGACACTAAGTGCTAGGAGAACCCCAATGAAAATGAATGTCATGATCATCGGCTCAGGTGGCCGCGAACATGCCCTAGCATGGAAGATGGCACAGTCATCCGACGTCCTGCATGTGTATGTTGCACCGGGCAATGCCGGCACCGAACTTGAAGCGGGTGTCAGCAACTTACCCATCGACGTGTTGGATTTCAAAGCGCTCGAATTGGCTGCTAGAACCCATAATATTGGATTGACACTGGTGGGCCCTGAAGTCCCACTCGTCGCTGGTATTGTCGATTATTTCGAGGCCCATGGGTTGCCTATTTTCGGGCCAAGCAAGGGCGCCGCCCAACTCGAAGGATCAAAAGCTTTCAGCAAAGATTTTTTGGCACGGCACAAAATCCCCACCGCTTTCTATTCGGTGTTCACACAGGTACCAGACGCCGTCAGCTATATTAGAGAAAAGGGTGTTCCGATTGTCATAAAGGCTGACGGACTGGCAGCAGGAAAAGGTGTCTTTATCGCCCATACAGAAGCTGAGGCCTTTGCTGCTGTCGAAAGTATTCTGTCTGGCAACCGTTTTGGTGATGCCGGTGCCCGAGTTGTGGTTGAAGAATTTTTGGTTGGCGAAGAAGCTAGCTTTATCGTCATGGTGGACGGTGATCATGTGCTGCCCATGGCGACATCGCAAGACCACAAAGCGCGCAATAACGGTGACACCGGTCCGAATACCGGTGGCATGGGCGCATATAGCCCCGCACCTATTGTTGATGACGCCATGCATCAAACCATCATGGACAGGGTTATCTACCCAACAGTGCGCGGTATGAAAGCCGAAGGGAATGAATTTAAAGGTTTCCTCTACGCAGGCATTATGGTCAGCCCAGAGGGCACACCCAATGTATTAGAGTTTAATGTGCGTTTTGGCGATCCAGAAACACAGCCCATTATGATGCGTTTGAAATCTGACTTTTTGACCCTATGTTTGGCTGGCGTCAATAGGCAGCTAGATAAGGTCAGCGCGACCTGGGCACCGGAAGTTGCCATGGGCGTGGTCATGGCAGCGCCAGGATATCCAGACACCAGTGTAACAGGTGAACGGATCAGTCATATACCTGCTGCTGCCCCTGACTATAAAACCTTTCATGCGGGTACGAAATTCCAAGGCGACGACATAATATCTAACGGAGGCCGCGTATTGTGTGTTGTCGGATTAGGCGCCACAGCAAGCGAAGCCAGTGCCCTTGCCTATCGCCAGCTGGCTAAGATTGATTGGCCAACGGCGTACTACCGCACCGACATTGGTTACCGCGCCATCGCACGGGAACAACAGGTCGACTGACCCTGTAGATCTTCGCAATGGACACTGAGCGGGGTTCAGTATGGTCAATCCTTGAATGAAGCTGCTACACTGGCGACATTGATGCCTACTGAACCCTTACCATGAGAAGACGCCTTTGCACCTAGGTCAACGCACAGCCAATGCCACCGATTCACCACCTAAAACCCCGGCACAATCGCGTGGCTCAGCTCTGATTGCAGAATGGCTTATTTTTTGCTTAAAGCGCGCACGACTGTGCATAGCACTTGTCCTCGTCTGCGGAGCAACCTTAGCGCCATCGTCACTATTTGCATTCACTTTGCCCCAGTATTTTGACAACACCAATGCAAAAATAACTGCTCAAGTGGATTTTCTTCGACCCTCCCAATTAGGCATTGACCCAAAAGACATTGCCTCGCTATATCAAAACCAATTTACGCCGCAGCAACGACAATTAATCCTGACCGGTTTTAACGAACCGGAGCTCTGGTTACGCGTCAAACTCATTAATTACCTAGGAAAAGCAATTCCTGCAGTGATGGTGTTTGACACTGAATCAGATGCAAAGATTCAGCAATTCGACATCACCGGTACACGGCTCAACCACGTGGGCGGCCCCTTACCATTCACCCTGACGGACAACCCAAACGCACTCATGGGTTTTCCGCTAACCATTGGCCCTGGCGCGGTGACGCTCTTTTTTAAGATTGACAGCAAAGAGCCTGTCCATATGGAGATGTCGTTGCATAGCCCGGCATCTTATAACCAATTGTCCTATAAAAACCTTATTTTGGACCTACTGCAATTACTGCCACTTTTGGTCATGAGTCTGGTGGTATTGGCATTGGGCATGTCGAGTCGCGACGGCAGCAGTCTGCTCATTTCTGGCATCATTTTGAGTGTTGCCATCAACAGAATGGCACAAGCGGGCCTCATTTCACCGCTGGTTTACCTTCCCTATATCGATCTCACCTTTCGCAATACAGCCAACTTGGTAACGACCATCTTTTTAATACTGTTGGTCAATGAAGTATTACCAGCCGTCACAAAAAACCATAAGCGCATTCGCGTCACGGCTGCTATATCGGTGTCATTGTTGGTGTTGTATGGGATTTCCAGTCATTCGCTGCAATCGACTGGGCAATTGTTACTGTTCACCTTGGTAGTCAATAGCCTTTTTGCCGCCCGCCTATTGTTGTCGGGTAAGGCAGGCACAGGATGGATACGCTTTGGAATGGGTGGTTTGGTATTTTATAACCTGAGTACTTTAATGATGTTGCTTGGGGTGATTGATAACCTAGACTACCTACATTTTTATGCCAAGTTAGTTCAAGATCTGGGGCTACTAGGTATGTCGCTTCATTCTGTAACCCGCATTATCCATCAACAGAATAACCAAGACGACAGCAATCTAAGCCACATATTGCAGATCATTTTGACTAAGGTTCACAAGGACATACAGATGCCTGCCAATGGCGTTCTGGAAATGTCGAAACTCTTAGTAGAAACAAACCTTTCTGTGAAACAGCATGAGCTTCTCAATACCATTCGCCTGTCTGGCGCAGAACTGGTGCAAAAATCCCACGAGATTGATGCCGTTAATCGGTTATATGGTAAGCAGGCCATGGGTGAACCTGAACCCGTCATGCTGTCAGAGTTCCTGCAAGATATCGTGAAAAGCTCCTACCAAGATGCTGCACTCAAGGGCGTGGAATTGATGGTTGAGATTCGGCCCAATGTGCCAAAAAAGACCCTGATACACAAAGACATGTTGAACTTGGTTCTGTCATCTCTGATTAGAAACGCCATTCAATATACCTTTGTCGGCGACATTGTGTTGACAGCATCACTGGATAACGCCGGCCACGTGCGCTTTCGCGTGACAGATTCTGGTGTCGGAATGTCACCAGACAAAATGCGAACCCTTTTCCAGTTTAAAGAACGGCAATTGGGCAGCGCTTCAATTACCCTGCCACTGTGCAGTCAAATTATTGCGGCATTGGGTGGCAGACTGGGGGTGAGTAGCCAGACAAACGATGGCACATCATTCTGGTTTTCTCTCGATTTACCACAAATTGAAATAAGTGAAAAACAGACATCAAAAGGCACGCACATGGATCACAATGTAAAGATCCTAATTGCCGATGAAAACAAGAACAACCGGCGTGTGGTTCGCCACTTGGCTGAAAGTTTCGGCATCAGTGTCGACACCTGTGCTTCTGGTTCGGAAGCCATGGCGCTGCTACAGACCAAAGCCCAACTGGATCAACATTATGATTTTGTTCTTATCGACCAGAATTTGACAAACATGTCAGCCACTCAGGTAGCGCATCGCATACATGAAAGCAGTACGCTCAGGTCGAGCTTGAAGATCATTTTAATGCATGCGCAATTTATTTCACCTGACAACAGCGACCATTTGGATTTGGGCTTTGACGGCTTGTTACAAAAGCCAATCTCGTCTCAAAACCTGTATAATACGTTCAACGCTTTTATGCCTCAGATTGATCTGGATAAATCATGAAATCCCATAAACCTATATTGTCAGATGTGATCGTGGCCCATTTTGATCGGGCACTAAAAACTCTGCTACCTCACCCACAGGACAACTTAGCGGCTGTCCCTGGATCTCAGACACCTGAGTCAGATTTAACCGATCAACAACGTCAACATGTAGCCGGCCTGATGCGCATAAACCACACGGGTGAAGTCTGCGCTCAAGGCTTGTACCAAGGCCAAGCACTTACTGCATCCCTTACCCATGTGTATCAGAGCATGGAAACTGCCGCCGATGAGGAAATCGCCCACCTCATGTGGTGTGACACCCGCCTAAAACAACTTGAAGCACGGCCTAGCCTGATGAATCCACTGTGGTATGCGATGTCCTATAGCATGGGGGCACTCGCAGGCTTAACTGGCGACCAATACAGTCTGGGTTTTGTGGCTGCCACAGAAGAAAAAGTCTGTGAACATTTGGAACGCCACCTTGAGGACCTTCCCGAAGGGGACCATAAGACCCGGCTAATTTTACAACAAATGCTCGAAGATGAAGCGCGTCACGCAACCCAAGCAATCGCCGCAGGTGGCAAAGCACTGCCCGAACCGATAAAAGCCTTAATGGCGCAGGTGGCCCGTGTGATGACCACCATTAGCTATCGGCTATAGGTACCAGCCATGTGCTTAATTTCAGTGGCTTGGCAAATGCATGCAAACATTCCATTGGCCATAGCGGCCAATAGGGATGAATTTAGCGCCCGAGCAAGCCTGCCCCTCCATCGTTGGCAAGACAGCCACATTATGGCAGGTAAAGATCAGGTTGCTGGCGGCACGTGGATGGGTTTCCATCCCAATGGTCGGTTTGCCATGTTAACCAACATTCGACACCCAGATTACTTTAAGCCCAATATCCATTCCCGTGGCGCACTTATTACCGATTTTTTATCCCATCCAGGCACAACACAGGACTGGCTTTATGTACTCCAGCAAGATTACGAGCGCTTTTCGGGGTTTAATTTAATGCTCGGTGACGCGACACAGCTACAGCATTTTAATAGTGCCACGGGTCGTTTGACGGCTTTACCTGCGGGCATATATGGGCTCAGCAATGCCGACCTAGATGATCCTTGGCCAAAGGTCGTGCTGGCAAAGCGTCAGCTACAGAATTGGTTAGCGCGTCCAGAGTTTGATAGGTTGATTGGATTGCATCAGGATACTCAGATTGCAGCAGATGCATTGTTACCGGACACCGGTATTCCACTCAAAAATGAACGGGCCTTGTCGCCCCAGAAAATTCTATTGCCAGATTACGCAACGCAGGTCCACACCGCAGCCATGGTTAACGCCCAAGGTGATCTGGTCATCCGGGAACAAAACGCCCACACATCAGCATGCCACGACATTACCAAGCGCGGCTTCTGGCCAGCCGTTGTTCACGGTGCCACTGGGTAGGAATAGCTTGCCGCATACGGTGACTATGGGACATATCAATAGACGCCAACCCTACATCCGGTTCAATTCCTGATTCGTGTAATACCTTACCCCAAGGATCCACAACCATACTGTGACCCCAGGTTTCACGGTTATTCCAATGAACACCGCCTTGATTGGCAGCTGCAATAAAATAGCCGTTCTCAATGGCACGACAACGGATCAGTGTTTCCCAATGGGCGGCACCGGTCGCATGGGTAAATGCCGACGGAATGACCAACAGAGACACACCCAATTTCCGATAAGCCAAAAACATTTCTGGAAAGCGCAAGTCATAGCACACCGCTACCCCAATCCTGCCAAATACCGTATCAATAACACAGAGACCCCGTCCCGGCGCATAACTCGCAGACTCTTGGTATTGTCCTTGGCGGTCTGCAACCTGTGCGTCAAATAGATGGATTTTGTGATATCGAGACGTCACGCGCCCTTCGGGGCTTATGATCAGGGTGGCGGTAGCCGGTCGTGGATCGTTACCTGTCAACAAGGGCAAGGTCCCTGCACATAGCCAGATTCGGTGCTGCAACGCCATCTGACACAGTTGGGTCACGATGGGTCCATCTAAGGTATCACCCTCAGCTGCAGCCAAACTGGCATATTCACGAGAGCCGAAGGCAGCAAAATTTTCTGGCAGCACCACAAAATGTGCACCTGCAGAAGCCGCAGAGGCAATGGCTGTGCGAACATGAGCGAGATTATCCGCTACTTTATTGGTGCTGGTCATCTGCACCACAGCAATTTGCATCGTCACAAGCACAGTCCTTTATTGGGTTTTGGGCGCGGTCAATGCATTATCAAACGCACGCAATAACTTGAATTGGGGCGCATCTGCAGAGCCAGTTATCTCATATTTCACCGAGGTAAACTTGGACAGTTCATTATTGAGTAGCCGCTCAGTGACAAACACGGCAAGCGCAACTTGGGGCGCAAAACCTGCAACTAACGCGGCCAATGGAATGGCATTGGTCAAGGGTAGAGTGAAGATCATTTCAAAATCCATCAGATCTTTATTGAAATCATAATCACCACCCAATTGCACTTTGGCGGCAGAACCATCCAACACAATGGGCTTTGATAAAATCATGCGCTCATTCTTAAAGGACAATGTGCCAGACACAGAGTCAAATCCTATGCCATCAGACACAACGTCATTAAAATCGAAGGCCAGTCGGCGCATTAGCATGGCTGGGTTTAAAATACTCAACAATTTTAGGCTTTCATATTCCTGACCAACATTTAGGATGGCTCCATTAACAAAGGACAAGTTGATATCGCCAGCCAACGTCTTGGCATCATAGCCCAAAGGCGACCCTGGCCAGGACATTGCGGTCTTAATACGGCCAGATTGCGTTCTCACGTCGCTGGTTTGTTTCCAGGCGGCCAACACGTCCCCAAGATTGCCTATTCTGGCGTCCGCGGTTAACTGGGTCTTTGAGCCATTAGGGCCATAGGTCCACAGCACCTCGCCTGTGGCGGCAATACCCGTGATCGCGCCTTGTATTTTGGTGATTTTAACCCCGGCTGGAATCGGCAAGACCGTAGCGCTCCATTCGCCCAAGTCCTTTCCATCCAGTGTCACCCGTTTCACCTGCACAATCGCATTGGGCATGGATCTCGGGTCATAGTCACTAAGCGGATCAGACACAGCTGGTGATGCGTCATCTTTAGGCGCTGATTGTAATGTGACGAAATCGATATCGACGACCATGGTGGCATCTTTATCATGGCCCCACCCAAAGCTGCCTTGGATTTCATTGGCTTTGTAGGACGCAATCCAACCATCTCCGGACCGAGAACCGAGTATTTCAGCGCGATTCCAACTTTCATTAAAGAAAATAAACTCACTGGCATTCAGGGTCACTTCTTGTATGAGGGAATCGAATCTGGGACCACCGCTCGGGGCAAGGGGTATGTAATCTTCATAGAGGGCTACCCATTCTTCAATCTGCAACTGCCAAGCATCACCATCGATGGAATCAATGGCCATATCCATGTATACACCCGGTTCCTTAGGAAGTGACACTTTCAGACCTGTGGTCAAAATACCGCGATCAATGATGCCGTCTTGTAAGGCAAAAGCTGCCGAGAATTGATGGTCTAATAACGCGCTAACGTAGGTATTATTGGCAGCGTCAATGTCAACATGGATCGCCAATGGCCATTCCTCTTCAGCCGTTTTATTCAATGGATAGGGATAAGGAAGCACGACGCCGACCAATTCCGATGTGACATCGATGGCCACGCTATCATCATGCACGAGCAGTTCGCCTTGGTAGGAAGCCACTTGATCAATGCTGCGCAATAAAGCATCGTCTAACCACAGGCCCAGATCACTTAAATTGGCGGCACCAGTTAACGATATCCGGGTATCGGCTAGGTCCTCACCCTCGCTTTTGATCGCAATCTGGGTCGGGTGCCCGAAAAACTGTGCGCTTAAGTTTTCTGCAACGGCGCCGGTCTTTTCATTCCACTGAAATCCGCCATTGATTGCTGATAGCGCCATCTCATACTCAGGCAATATCAAGGTTGTATTGGTAATCGTTGCGTTAACGCTGGCAACGGGTGCGCTACCATTTACAGGCACTGCCAAACTGACCTGCGCTGATACTGCACCATCTGGAATAATCCATTGATCAAATGGGTCACCGATAAAATTACGAATGGGGCTGCCCGTCAAATAGGCCAAGGCCTCAGTACTGGTGCCCGTGACATTAAATGCCACATTAATGTCAGCATCTGGCACCAAATCCACATCAACCCTACCATCAAGCAGCTGAAATCCCTGATGCTTAGCCTGAGCAACATCGATTCGCATGTGGCCATTTTCAAGCGTCAAATGGGCGTTGACGTCTGTGATATCAGCCCAATCTGGTAAAAAACTGAGACTGCCACGGTCAATATCTACATCCAGCAGTACCGATGACGCCATAGGGGTGGTTTTTACCGTGGGCAGCGATAGCGTCAAATTACCTCGTGTCACCTCTGCCGTACTCACGCTATCGAGTATCCATTCACGGCTTTCCAAATTCATCGATAGTGGCAAAAACGTCGACAGTCGGTCTTGGTCAGATCGATCAAATTCTAAATGGAACTCAAACCGAGGCTCTCGAACGGCCCAATCGCCGGGTTGTGGTGACAACACGCTGAATGCCAACGAGATATTGTCCACGCCAGAGATTTCAGTGTGTAGATTGTCGCTGGCCAAAAACAAACCACGCTCGGGCGACCACCGCCATGTAAGGCCACCAGAGGTGTTGCTCAGAAAGACTGGCGCGTCAAACACCTTGGGCAAATCGATCCAAGCATCGGACGGGGCAATTTTTAGATAACCGCCAGCGAGTGTCATATCCACGAAACCGTCAATGCCTTTAAGGCCGGGGACGCCGCGCCACGGATTGATTTCGGCGTCTTCAAAGCGACCCTGGATCAACAACTGGTCAATAGGGTCGGCGGCTGGTGTCCATAGGATACGGGAGTTGAGTAGCTTTCCGCTCGGTTCCAATCCCTTCAATACGCGATTATCAGTCATCACTTCGCCCAGTGCAGATAGCAATCCAACGTCCACTTTATCGGATAAGAGCTCCACACTGTCTGGGCTGTAATACAACTGGTGCAGGCTGTGCTGCCATTGTTCACCCTTGTACTGGAACGATACATTGTCTAACCAAGCAAAGGTTTCATCTGCTGCGATAGTGGCAGTTAATTCGGTATGGATGTTCTGAACAGCGACCTGTCGTTTGTCTCGCGTTACCGCGATTTCTGGGATATCTAACCGGCTACGTACCTCAACGACGGTGCCAGCATCTAACGTCAGCCAGGCCTCAAGATCGGTGCTCAGCCGCGACAAACCGATATTGCCTGGCAAAAACCCCGTCCAAGCACTCCAGTCAAAGTATTCTTGTCTTAAATAGATGCGTCCCGCTGGAGCCGATAGCCATTGGTCAAGTTCAGCGACCAGCCCAATATTGGCCGACTGTTGTCCGGAAAATATCCATCCGTCGAGAGACAGTTTTTTGGTATCAAACACACTTTCTAACCAAGCGTGTTCGATTTGGACGATTAGGGGTTCGGTGTCATCAACCGCTAAAATCACCGCTAAATTGCTCAACGCGATATGGTCTTGAATCAGCAACGGCTGCAGCCGTTCAAACGCTGTCTTGACAGAAACCCCGTCATTATTGAGCACGTTATTATCGGCAGACTTCACCACCCAATCCGACAATGACCAACCACCGTCGGTTGACACCTTGGTGACGATTACCCGTATGTCTGAGAAGGTAATATTCGAGGCGACAAAACGGCCCTGAATAAAAGAGGACAGCAGCGCGGGCACGACTTCTATGCCCCCTATTTCGAATTCCTGCCCGATGCGGACTTGTTTGATAATGACTTTGGGGCCGAACCCTTCCCAGGCACCAGTCAAATTACCTATGTCAACTTCAACGCCCAAGATGTCCGACACCTGATCTTGCACCAGAACGCGATAATCACTGACAAGAGTAACCATTTGACGACCAACGATAATATAGACGGACAACAAGATAATCAGCATCGCCAACATACGCACTGCGCTGTTGATCAATCCTGATTTCAGTCTTTTGCCCTTAGTCACGTCATGCCCCTTCGTCTCATTTTTTGCCTACAATGCTGATGCAATGTCAGTTAATTCTGGTTCGCCTTCCGACTACGAGGGAAGGTGCTAGACTGGGTTACTGCAAGATAACATCATATTGTTCTTGGTTATAAATCGGCTCTACACGGAACTGCACTGGCTTTTTGATGAAAGCCTCCAAGTCGGCAACCGAGGCAGATTCTTCATCCAACAGCCTATCGATGACAGCCTGCGAGGCCAAAACCAAATAGCTATTAGAGCTGTAGGCACGTTCTTCTCGCAAGATTTCTCTAAAAATTTCATAGCACACCGTTTGTGGAGTCTTCAAACGGCCTCTTGCCTGACAACATGGACAGGGTTCGGTCAGCATCTGCTCCAAACTCTCTCGTGTGCGTTTGCGGGTCATTTCGACCAAACCAAGTTCAGAGACACTGGTCATCTTGGATTTCGCATGATCTCGTTCTAGCAGCTTTTCGAGCATCCGGTGAACCTGACGCTGGTGCTCAGTATCTTCCATGTCAATAAAGTCGATAATGATAATGCCGCCAAGATTGCGGAGCCGCAATTGACGCGCAATCGCTGTGACGGCTTCTAAATTGGTTTTGAAAATGGTTTCTTCTAAATTGCGCTTACCTACAAAGGCGCCTGTGTTGACATCGATGGTGGTCATAGCCTCGGTTTGATCCATTATCAGGTAGCCACCGGACTTGAGTTCAACTTTGCGGGATAAGGCTTTTTGTATTTCATCTTCAACATTAAACAGCTCAAAAATAGGCCGTTCTCCTGGATAGTATTCCAACACGTTCTCTACTTCAGGCGTGTATTTTTGGACGAAATCCAAGGTACTTTGATAGACCTCTTTTGAATCGATGCGGATCTTATCAATTTCAGGGCGAATAAAGTCTCGGGTCACACGAAAATGTAAGGGAAGGTCTTCATAAATAATTTGAATGTCCGTCGCTTTTTTCATCCGTTCATCTAATACGCGCCACAGCCTACGCAGGTAATCCATGTCCTTTTCAATTTCTGGCGCCCCTGCCGCTTCTGCTGCAGTACGCACAATAAACCCACCATTGGTTATACCCACCGCGGCTTTACCCTCTTCAATCAGGGTTTTTAATCGGCTGCGCTCGGTTTCCGTTTCAATGCGTTGTGATACCCCTACATGGTCGGAATCTGGCATAAACACCAAATAACGCGACGGAACAGACAGATGGGTAGTCAGCCGCGCACCCTTGGACCCGATGGGATCTTTAATGGCTTGCACTGCGATCAACTGGCCTTCGCGCACCAATTGACTGATCGGTTGCTCGCTGCGATCGGCAACCTGTTCTTGCGTCGCGTCAGACAACACCAATTTGGTAGACCCAATATCCGACGCATGGATAAAGGCCGCACGTTCTAGACCGATATCAACAAATGCTGCCTGCATGCCGGGCAGTACCCTTACCACCTTGCCGTAGTAGATATTACCCACAATGCCGCGGCCTTCGGTACGCTCTAAATATACCTCTTGAACCATGCCATTTTCGATCACGGCGACGCGGGATTCCATCGGCGTCATATTGATCAAGATTTCAGAATTCATTACTACTCCTTTACCGAATGGGGTTGCCAGATACCGATATTACACTGTTGTAGTAGGGGTACGACAACATCGACAGGCAGGCCTACCACGCCCGTGTAGCTACCCCGAATGGCACGAATAAGTGCAGCACCATAGCCCTGAATGGCATAGCCACCCGCTTTTCCAAGCGGCTCACCAGTCCGCCAGTAGGCGGCGGCCGTGTCGCGGCTAAATGGCGTCATTGTAACATGCGTCACACTCATGTCAGTCCGTACCTGGTCACCCTGCAGTATAGCCACACCGGTGACAACACGATGTTCTGTTCCTGACAATTGCATCAACATTTCTATGGCATGATCTTGGTCGGTTGGTTTACCAAATAACACATGGTGCTGCGACACCACGACAGTGTCTGAAGCCAAAATCCAACGGGTCGGGTGCAACTGTTGGGCAGCCAGCGCTTTTTCGTGACTCAAGCGTATCACCAATGTTTCAACCGACTCACCCGGCATGGCAGTTTCATCGATATCCGTAGGACAGGTGACAAAGGGCACCCCAATTTGGGTAAGGATCTCTGCACGTCGGGGTGACGCTGATGCCAATATAAGCGGGCCGGACATTGGGTATATTTCCTTTCGAATAGATTCACGGGCAGCCACTGCTACTCGCTGGATAAGCACCGTTGTCGCCCTAGTGTTTCAATCCGTGCTGCAAGGACATCAGTAATAATGCCACTACCGTCCATAACAGACCGCTAGACAACGCGGGGATTAAATAACTATAGCCACCACTGACCACACTGAACAAGCCTTGTAACCAGTGCACAGCGGTCAGGTGAATGCCGACAGTGAGAAATACGATAACGGACTGATAACTAAAGGGATATTTGGACAGGCGGTGTTGCATGACAAGGGCCACATAGGCAATGGCGGCGACAGTAAAAGCCTGCATCCCCAAAAACGTGCCATCCATAACATCCAATAACAAGCCACACATCCACGCAGCAGAAATCCCAAACCGGTCTGGTTTGAAGGCTGCCCAGTAAAAAGCCACCATGGCAATCCATTCTGGACGGAATTCAGCCGTGCCGTCTGGAAATGGCACGATGGTCAAGATGCATGCGAAAAAGATGGACGCCAGAATCAGGCTGTAATCCTGCATGCGACTGGTGGGCCTACTCATTGGTCACCGCCATTGAACCAGCGGCATTCATGACCAGCAGCAAGTGGCGGCTGCGATTGAGCGCTGCAAGCGGCTTTATCACCACCTTGGCGAAGTGTTCACCAGGATCGTGTTCAATACGTATGACCTCGGCCACAGGATAACCCTGGGGGAATTTACCACCCAATCCTGACGTGACCAGCATATCCCCTACTTCAATATCGGCGGTGTCCGGTACAAACATCAATTCCATTTCAACCAGAGAACCGTTGCCAACAGCAATCGCGCGCACACCATTGCGGTTAACCTCCACGGGAACGGCATGGTTGGCATCCACGATAAGAATGCCCCGACTGGTCACCGAGTCGATATGGATGATCTGGCCCATTAAGCCATTGGCATCGAGCAGGGGCATCCCCACTTTCACACCATCCGCTTGGCCTTTGTTAATAATAATTTGGTGGGTAAATGCATCGCTATCTAGACCAATCAACTCGACACCCAAAAGCTGCTCATCAACACGCGCAGAGGCACTCACCAATTTTCGAAATCGTCGATTTTCTGCTTCGAGCACGTTTAACTGCTGCGTCTTGCGCTGCAGCACCAACAACTGGGCCCTAAGCGAATCATTTTCACGTTGCAAAGTGGTCCTGGGGGTAAATAGTCCTCCCACACTTCCGCTCACCCAACCGGGCAAATTAATGCTCCAGATAACGGGTGTCGTTGCATAGGTAAGCACTTGTCGTACCAGACTCATCTGCGGGAACCGCATGTCGGCCACAATGAACGCGACCGATAGAAATGCCGCAAGCGCTAGGCGATAACCATATCCAGGCGCTTGGGAAAAAATGGTATTCATAAGATCAGAACGACCCCATTGACATCAACAGCGGTAGCAGATCCATCATAAAGCCCTTTTTAGTCAGCGATGAAATCGAATACCTTGTCATCCATCATCTCCAATCCACGACCGCCGCCACGAGCAACACAGGTCAATGGATCATCAGCAATACGAACGATCAATCCGGTTTCTTCACTTAACAATTTATCAATGTCTTTTAATAACGCACCACCACCTGTCAACACCATGCCTGTCTCTGCGATGTCTGCTGCCAATTCTGGCGGCGTCTGCTCAAGAGCGCTTTTAACTGCCTGTACAATCGCAGACAAAGATTCCTGCAAGGCTTCTAGGACTTCGTGGCTATTCAGGGTAAATGAACGCGGAATACCTTCTGCAAGGTTACGGCCACGCACATCAATTTCGCGGACTTCTTGGCCCGGGTACGCACAGCCAATTTCAATTTTAATGCGCTCAGCCGTGGCATCACCAATCAAGCTGCCATAGTTGCGGCGAATGTAAGACACAATGGCTTCGTCAAAACGATCGCCACCGACCCTTACCGATTCGGCATAAACGATGCCGTTCAATGAAATAATAGCGATTTCAGTGGTACCACCACCGATATCCACCACCATGGAACCGCGCGCTTCGGCCACCGGTAAACCGGCACCAATTGCTGCTGCCATGGGTTCTTCAATAAGAAACACTTCACGTGCGCCCGCACCATAGGCCGATTCTTTGATGGCTTTGCGCTCGACTTGCGTTGATTTGCAAGGCACACAAATTAATACGCGCGGGCTTGGTGGGAAGAAGTTGTTTTCATGCACCTTGGCAATAAAGTGCTGAAGCATTTTTTCAGTCACTTGGAAATCGGCGATCACACCGTCTTTCAAAGGCCGAATGGCAGTAATTGAGCCAGGTGTACGGCCGAGCATACGTTTGGCATCATGACCAACAGCCGCAACGGTTTTTTGATTACCCTGGGTACGAACAGCGACCACCGATGGTTCATTTAGCACGATGTCTTTATCGCGCACATAAATTAGGGTGTTTGCCGTTCCTAGGTCGATTGACAAATCTGAGGAAAAAAGGCCTCTTAACTTTTTAAACATGTAGGCATTACCATATCAGTATAATTTCAAAAACGGGGAAATGAGGGCCTTTTTCATTGCTCGTAGCGATGCTATATCGCAACAGTGAGAGCCTCATTACTCAATGGACAGGTCATCGTCGGTGCCCATCCAAAAAAATCATTTTTTCGCAGAAAATCGCGACAATTCGTTATTGTTTGGCGACCAATTTCGGCATTTTAGCCAAACCGCATCAGATTAGCCCAAATAATCGTTAAATGTATCAACGGCAGGGATTTTGAGCAAGCCAGAAATATGCTATCTTATCACGTTGTGACCGTATTCCGGATCAAAACTGATGAATTGATTTCAATCTGATCAATTAATTCAATATTGCGCTCGATTTGAAGGCCAAACACCCCTAAAATTGACCCCTTTTTTTTAATTCATTTCCTATGGGAGATTGACACCATGAGCTTAGAACGCTCAGAAGTGGAAGGCATC
This sequence comes from uncultured Saccharospirillaceae bacterium, assembly GCA_913063165.1. Lineage (GTDB taxonomy): Bacteria > Pseudomonadota > Gammaproteobacteria > Pseudomonadales > Natronospirillaceae > CAJXZL01. The sequence goes on from CAJXZL010000001.1 coordinate 87,437, forward strand.
GCTCAATTAGCGAGACTCAAAATTGAGGCAGCGGACATCGATTCTTATGCTACCGGCCTCAACAATATTCTAAATTTGGTAGACCAGATGCAAGCCGTGGACACCACTGGGGTAGAGCCCCTAGCGAACCCGCTTGACGCCGTACAACGGCTACGAGTCGACGAAGTGACCGAAGCGAATCAACGAGAACTATTTCAAACATTGGCACCGCAAGCGGAAGCTGGTTTGTATCTCGTACCTAAAGTGATTGAATAACACCCAATTTAAGGATTCGACCATGATCAACAAAACTCTGGCAGAACTGGCGTCAGGATTAGATTCCGGCGAGTTTTCTAGTGTTGAACTGACACAGGCCTATCTCGACCGCATCCAGGCTGAAGACAGTAAATACAATGCATTTATCACGGTAACCGCTACAGAGGCATTGGCACAGGCAAAAGCAGCCGATGCACGTCGTTCAGCTGGCAAAGCCGGTCCACTTACGGGCATTCCGTTGGCGCATAAAGACATTTTTTGCACCGCTGGTGTCAAAACCAGTTGTGGCTCAAAAATGTTGGATAACTTTATTGCACCTTACGATGCAACGGTTACCCATAATCTGGCAGAAGCCGGCATGGTGTCTTTGGGGAAAACCAACCTCGACGAATTCGCTATGGGCTCGTCAACTGAGTCTAGCTATTATGGCCCCTCCCATAATCCCTGGGATTTAACACGCGTACCTGGTGGCTCGTCTGGCGGTAGCGCGGTAGCGGTAGCAGCGCGTTTGGCACCAGCTGCAACCGGTACTGATACCGGTGGTTCTATTCGCCAACCTGCGTCATTTTGCGGCATCACCGGCATCAAACCCACCTATGGCCGCGTGTCGCGTTGGGGCATGATTGCCTATGGTTCGTCACTCGATCAGGGCGGCCCAATGACCCAAACCGCTTTGGATGCTGCCATGATGCTCAACGCAATGGCAGGTTTCGATGCAAAAGATTCAACCTCAGTAAACAAAGAAGTACCAGACTATACCCTGCGCCTCAATGAGCCACTAAAGGGACTTCGCATCGGCTTACCCAAGGAATACTTCGGTGCAGGTTTGAATCCTGATATTGCTGCCTGCATCCAATCGGCGGTGAAACAGTTTGAATCCATGGGGGCCACGGTAAAAGAAATCAGCCTACCGCGTACTGACCTCGCGATTCCTGCCTATTACATCATTGCACCTGCCGAGGCATCGACCAACCTAAGCCGCTATGACGGCGTAAGATACGGTCATCGTTGTGACAGTCCTGTCGACCTATTTGACTTGTATACCCGCTCACGTGGGGAAGGATTCGGCGATGAAGTGAAGCGCCGCATCATGATTGGTACCTATGCCTTGAGCGCGGGTTACTATGACGCTTACTACCGCAAAGCACAGCAACTACGCCGTTTGATCAAAAACGATTTTGAAGCTGCCTTGCAGGAAGTCGATGTCATCATGGGCCCCACCACCCCAGCACCTGCTTGGGTTGTAGGTGAAAAAGCCAAAGATCCGGTATCCGTGTATCTTGAAGACATCTATACCATTTCTGCCAACTTGGCCGGCTTGCCAGGCATGAGCATCCCTTGCGGATTTGTTGACGGCATGCCTGTCGGCTTGCAAGTGATCGGTAACTATTTTGATGAGTCACTGTTATTAAACATTGGCCATCAGTTTCAGCAGTCAACTGACTGGCATACAAAGTCAGCGGTATAGGAGCCAACAAGATGGAATGGGAAGTAGTCATCGGTCTTGAGGTCCACGTACAGTTGGCCACCAAGACAAAAATATTTTCAGGCGCAGCCACCAAGTTTGGCGCTGCACCCAATACACAAGCCTGCGCAATCGATCTGGGAATGCCGGGCGTGTTACCCGTTTTTAACGGCGATGCGCTGCACAAGGCTGTGGCGTTTGGGCTTGCGATTGATGCCGAAATTGGCAAACGGTCCGTATTCGACCGTAAAAACTATTTTTACCCCGATCTGCCAAAAGGCTATCAGATCACCCAAATGGACCACCCCATCGTTGGTATGGGCCATGTGGATATCAATTTGGACGATGGCACAGTAAAACGCGTTAACGTGACACGCGCTCACTTGGAAGAAGATGCAGGTAAGTCACTGCATGAAGAATTTGAGGGCATGACAGGTGTTGACCTTAACCGCGCTGGAACGCCGCTATTAGAAGTCGTGTCAGAGCCGGAATTGAGCAACGCCAAAGAAGCAGTTGCCTATTTAAAGAAGATTCACAGCATCATTACCTACTTAGAAATTTCTGACGGCAACATGGCAGAAGGCTCTATGCGGTGTGACGCCAACGTGTCTATTCGTCGACCAGGTGATCCAGTATTGGGTACGCGCTGCGAAATCAAAAACGTCAACTCCTTCAGATTCGTCGAGAAAGCCATTAACTATGAGATTCTTCGACATATCGAAATATTAGAAGATGGTGGCAAGATCGTTCAAGAGACGCGTCTATATGATGCTGAAAAGGATGAAACTCGCAGCATGCGCTCAAAAGAAGTCGCGAACGATTACCGCTACTTCCCTGAGCCAGATTTGCTACCTGTGATCATTGATCACGATTTCATCGAGCAAATTGCAGCCACCATGCCTGAATTGCCAGACGCGAAAAGCGCGCGTTTTATCACCCAATATGGGCTTAGCGATTACGATGCCAACGTATTGGCAGCCAACAAAACGCTGGCACAGTATTTTGAAGACGTTGTGGCAACCAGCCAGGATGCCAAGCTTTCATCGAACTGGGTCATGGGCGATTTGTCGGCATTGCTCAATAAAAACAACCTGGAGACTGCACAGAGCCCTATCTCTGCGCAGGACCTCGGCACACTCATCTTGCGCATCAAAGACAATACGATTTCTGGCCGTATGGCCAAGACAGTATTTGAAGGCATGTGGGATGGTGAAGGCGCACCGGACGACATCATTGCTGCAAAAGGCCTCAAGCAGGTTACCGACAACAGTGCGATTGAGAAGATCGTCGACGATGTTATTGCAGCTAACCCTGAACAGGTTGCGGAATATCGATCAGGCAAAGACAAACTGTTTGGATTCTTTGTTGGTCAAGCAATGAAGTTGTCGCGTGGCCAGGCGAGTCCAGGCCAAGTCAACGACATTCTTAAACAGAAACTACAGGGCGAGTAATTCGTTTTTTGTTTCGGGCTTTACCATGCAACGACAGGCCAATGCGGATAGCCCCCATTGGCCTGTTTTATTATTAAGAGACTAAAAGCCTGTTTAATGTCACTCAATGCAGAATAAATTGAAGCAAAATGGTCTTTGTCGTCGCGTCTACAGGGAAAAGTGGTTGCGCTACCGACAAAATGTGACAGACTGATTAGCTGTGACCGACACAATGGACTGAGGAATTACAATGGCGGCCCGCACAGGCAAAAGTCTTGAATTTTGGAAGCAATTTCTATTATTCTCAGCGCCCTCCTTAACGGCACTGACTTTGATATTTGCTGTTTTTTTTGGCATTCAACGCTCGACGAACATTACCGCGTTACAACACAGTGACCAGATCAGTGTCGATTTTGCAAAAACCGTCCTCAACAACCATTTCGTTGGCACGGGAGAAGACCTACTGTTTCTAGCCGATATCAACGATTTTGAGCAGACCAGCAACGATAAGTGGTACCAATCACCCAATACCACCCACGATTTACTTGAGTTTTTAGCGTCAAAAAGCCGCTATAGCCACATCAGCATACTGAACAACATAGGCATCCCGCTCATCCAAATTAACAATGAGGGTGGTGCCATTTCTGTGACCGCCAATCCCACCAATAATCTGGAAGAAGTTGAATACCTGTCGCTGCTGAAAAAGGGCGATATCTACACCTCCCCCATGAGCCTGCGATCTGACATCAATGGCATCATGCTACCCAAGCAACCCACCATCAGTTTCGTCACGCCGCTGGTTGACAACAGTGGCGATATACGGGGCTTTTTAGAGATTGGGCTCAGGGTACAAAATCTCGTTAATGATTTCAGAAGAATGGGCAGTAGCGTAGGCAACCACCTATATTTGATTGACGACAACGGTTTCTGGCTGATCCATCCAAATGTATCCAAAGAATTTGGATTTATCAGCACGTCCGGCGCCCGATTTTCCACGGAGTTTCCGGAAGAATGGACAAGCATGAACCAGTCTACCTCTGGACAAATGACTACTGATGAAGGGATATTCTCCTACACCACCTTAGCGCCGACCGAAATTGTAGCCCAATCAGTCAATCATTATTCATGGAAACTTTTGGCTTACACCACCCATGGCACCATTATTGGGGCCCTACAGAAGCTCGCAATCCAATTGCTCAATATCTATCTGGTGATGGTGATCATCCTGATCATCATCTGTGTCAGGTTGGCTGTCGATCGCATGTCAAGAATATCGGTTAGGGCATCACTTAGCGAAAGCGAGCAGCTCAATCGGAGTGTGGTACAAACGTCCGCCAATGCGATTGTATCCATAGATCATCACGGCCTTGTTTTAAATTGCAATCCCTCTGCACTGGCGTTGTTTCAACGCACGGAAGGCGATGTATTGGGCTTTAAATTTGAACGGACGTTCATTTCTGCGGTGCAGCAAGAACGTTTTGTGGCATTCTTATCAACTGCTGATGAGTTACCGGTCGGCAGCCATTCTGAACCCGCCGACTTCGATGCCTTTGACATCCATGGCTACACCATCCCAGTTACCATTACCGTTTCGGTAGACCAATGGAAGGGTGAAAGACTGATTACGGCATTCATAACCGATAATCGGGAACGCATGCAATCGCTCGAATTACAGCGTCTGACCGAGGTGGTGTTTCGAGCGACCACCGAAGGTATCACGGTTACCGATACCAACAATAATATTGAGGCTGTCAATCCAGCGTTTTCTACAATAACCGGTTATACCGAAGCAGAAGTGCTTAAGAAGAATCCTAGATTGTTACGGTCAGGACAACACGACAGCGCCTTCTATAAAGAGATGTGGGGCATATTACATAGCAAGGGCATTTGGAAAGGTGAGATATGGAACCGAAAGAAATCGGGTGAAATATACCCTGAAGAAATATCTCTTGCCTTGGTACGCAATGATGCAGGTAAGGTTTTGCATCACATCGCGATCTTCCACGACATCACATCGCGAAAATCACAGGAACAGAAAATTTCTCATCAGGCACACTATGATCAGCTAACCGAGTTGCCAAATCGCTATGTGTTTATCGACCACCTTGATCGTGAGATTCAAAATTTCAAGCGCTATGGCGTCGGCTTTGCCCTGTTATTTATTGACTTAAATCGCTTCAAAGATATCAACGACAATTTTGGCCACCGCACAGGTGACATCGTGCTACAAGAAGCAGCTAACCGCCTAAAAGAATCCGTACGAGAAAGCGATATGGTGGCGCGTCTAGCAGGAGATGAATTCACGGTAGTGGTCCGATCTGTACACAACAACCAAGACTTGGTGCGGTTGATTGCCAAAGTGAAAGCCGGGTTGGATGGCCCACTGGTCGTGGGTGACCATGAGGTCAATCTATCAGGTGCTATTGGTGGTGTTATTTATTCTCCAGATATGGGCGGTGCAGATGATCTATTAAACGCCGCAGATGAGGCGATGTACGAAACCAAAAAACATGATGAGTTACATGGTATCACCCCACCTTCAGATGATGTCGCTGGCGACCAATAAAAGAACAGGGTACGGTCGCACCCTGTTCACTCGCATCACTCTACCGATGCAATAAGGGTAGCGTTACCGCCCGCTGCAGTGGTGTCAATGCACAGGTGCCGCTCAATCACGAACCGTTCCCACGCATTGGCATTGGTAATCACAGGTAAGATGGCCCGCTCTCGTTTTGCTAACGCCTCCTTTAACAACTTGATATAACTCTCACCCGCTTGCACTGCTACGGCATCAATGCCTTTAACCTGTGAAAAACACCGACATTGGACAATCCCATCAATGGCAGCGACTGGCAGACCGTCTTTAATACTACTTGCCATGAGTTTGGTAGCGTTGGGAGATACCAAGACCACTTTATTGCCTTCAGACAAAGCGCGGTAGGCAAACGCGATCGCTTGGCGGTCAGTCACGCCGGTACAAACAATGATACCGCGCGGCACCACTGTCAGTCGGTTCAATTCACCCGTTGGTCCCGGCATGACGTGTGTGGGATCTTCATTATTGACTTCGAAGCCCGCGAGTTCACCCAGATGCTTTTTCAACAACCCAGCCCTATCAGCGCCGACTGCCCAAGACTTCCCTTGTAGGGCATCAATTTCCGATTGCAGGATAGCTTGGGAATCTTGCACGTACTGCGATATAAACTGGGGAGTTTCATCGCTAAGATTTTCCATTTCTGCACTGTAGGCTGTGTGCCCATCTAAGGCCATCAGACGTTTCAAATAATGCGGGCCTCCCGCCTTTGGACCTGTGCCTGACATACCCTCACCACCAAATGGTTGGGTACCGACTACAGCACCAATTTGGTTGCGATTAACATAGATATTGCCAGCGTGTACGGCATTAATCACCCGGTCAACGCGGGTATCCACACGGGTATGCAGCCCAAATGTCAGTCCATAACCCTGTGCATTAATAGTACTGACGACATGATCCAACTCGTCAGCTTTAAAGGTGGCAATATGAAGCACTGGACCAAATATTTCTCGTTCGAGCGATTCAATACCCTTAACGCGGATGACAGTTGGTCCTACAAAAAGCCCCTCACTAGGAACCGGCATACTCTTCAGTACCCGGCCCTCTGCAAAATGTCTATCAATATAGGATTGAATATTGGCGCGAGCGGCTTCGTCAATGACGGGACCCACATCGGTTTGCAGTAGACGCGGATTACCAATGGTCAACTCATCCATTGCGCCTAGTAGCATATGAATGATTTCTGCGGAAACATCTTCCTGTATGTACAGCATTCTCAGTGCAGAACATCGCTGACCAGCACTTTGAAATGACGAAGCGATCACATCACGAACGACCTGTTCTGGCAAAGCAGTCGAATCGACGATCATTGCATTGAGGCCACCGGTTTCAGCAATAAAGGGCGCACTAGACGATAGCGTAGAACTGATCACCCGGTTGATACGCTGTGCTGTTAAGGTTGACCCCGTAAAACAAACACCCGCAATACTTGGATGTTTCATAATCACTTCACCCACAGCAGCACCACTACCAGGCAACAGGTGCAGGGCCGATACAGGAATACCGGCTTCATGCATCAACTGTACAGCCCGGTAGGCAACTAAAGGCGTTTGATCGGCGGGCTTTGCAATCACGGTATTGCCAGCAGCAAGAGCAGCCAATATCTGTCCCGAAAAAATGGCGAGTGGAAAGTTCCAGGGCGAGATGCAGGCCACGACGCCCACCCCAATAGACGCAGCGCTCTGGCCTTCGATTTCCTTGGCATAGTACCGTGCGAAATCGACTGCCTCGCGAATCTCACCGACAGCGTCGGCCAGCGTTTTTCCTGCCTCTCTCATCAAGAGCGCCATAAATTCGGGGGCATGCTGCTCATACAAGTCGCCCACTTTACGCAGACAGTCAGCACGGTGTGCTGGGGTTTCTTTCCCCCACAGTCCGCCCGCACTCGCTGCTATTTGAATGGCCTGTTGAATGTCATTTGGTTGCGCTGCTGATACGTGGCCTACCAGGTCCGTTCTATCGCTTGGGTTCATCATATCCAAGGTTTCATGTGTCATTGCGGATGCCACACCATCCACCAAAGCCGACGCCTGCCATTTATGGCTATCAAATGCTGCAATATCTCTGTGCAAAGCACTTACCACGTCACTTCGGGTGATGTCCCAACCTTTTGAATTGATACGTCCTGAACCATAGAGGTCTTTCGGTGCCGGAATGATAGCGCTTGATACATTGGCACCCATCATTATTACCCTGCCTATTGGGTCGGCGGCAATAACAGCTGCCTTGATTTTAGGATCGACAATCTGATTCACAAACGAGCTGTTGGCACCATTTTCTAACAGCCGCCTAACCAAGTAGGCCAACAAGTCTTTATGTGCCCCAACTGGCGCGTAAATGCGGCAATGGACGGGTTGTTGTTCCAAAACCGCTTCATATAAAGACTCGCCCATTCCATGTAGCCGTTGGAATTCAAATGAATCCAAGTCATCAGACAAATGCAATACGGCTGCTACTGAATGGGCATTGTGGGTAGCAAATTGTGGGTAAATACGGTCGCGCATGTCCATGAGCTTGCGCGCACAGGCGATGTAGGACACATCACTATTCACTTTACGGGTGAATACAGGATAGCCCTCTAGCCCTAAAACCTGTGCCTTTTTTATTTCAGCATCCCAATACGCTCCTTTTACCAAGCGCACCATGATTTTCCGATCGAGTTTTTGTGCCAAACTGTAAAGCCAATCTAATACGAAGGGTGCTCGTGGGCAAAACGCTTGCACCACCACACCAAAACCGTCCCACCCTTCGAGTGCTGGGTGCCTTAACACGGCCTCTATCACATCAAGAGACAAGTCCAAACGGTCTGCTTCCTCAGCATCAATATTGAACCCTAAATTACCGGCCTTGGCCTGCAGAGCCAAACTGGTCGTTCGCGACACCAATACATCAAGGACCTGATCCGCTTTGGCATATTCATAACGCGCATACAGTGCAGAGAGTTTCAATGAGATGCCGGGATTCTTGCGAATATCGGTAGAGGTTGAAATAGCGGTTAGCTGGGTAATCGCCGTCGCGTAAGCCGTCAGGTAACGCAATGCGTCACTGTCAGTTTTTGCGCCCTCACCTAGCATATCGTATGAATAGGTATAGCCTTTTTTCTCCATCTTCTTAGCCTTGGAAATGGCTTCGTCAATGTTGCGTCCCAACACAAACTGCCGACCAAGCTCTTTCATTGCTTGCGCCACAGCGGTTCTGACGACTGGCTCACCCAAACGTTTTACCATGCCGCGCACTGCTGTTGTCACACCCTTGTCAGATCCTGGCGCTATCACCTTGCCAGTAATCATAAGTGCCCAAGTCGCGGTATTGATCAAAGACGAAGGCGACTGCCCTAGGTGAGGTCCCCATTTCCCGGTGGCCACTTTGTCATGGATGAGTGCATCGATGGTGTCCTCATCGGGCACCCGCAATAAGGCCTCTGCCAAACACATCAGTGCCACACCCTCTTTAGTCGACAGACCATATTCTGCGAGGAATTTTTCCATCATCGTAGGAGCCGATTGTGAACGCACCTGCTCAACAAGATCAGCAGCACTCAGCGAAATGGCTTTACGGTCATCTTCAGACAAATTAGCGGTCGCGATGAGCGTCTGCAGGACGTCATATTCATTCGCACAATAATGCGCGTTGAGTTGGGTTCTAATCGTTTGCAATGTGTCGGCAGTCTGCAAAGGCGTGTTCATGTTAGTTCCTTGGGTAATAGCGGGATATACATCGCATTATACGTGGACACCCACAATCAAGTTCACCAAACTTGCCATAAATAGAGTCAATTCGATTAAAAAATGGCATCAAAACTTATCATTTTGGCTATTAGAGGTTAAAATATAGGAAAATTGGCTAACGCAGGCTTCTGATGCATACTCTAGACAAAATTGACCACGCTATTTTGCGACAACTCCAAAATAATGCCCGTATGTCGGTGACCGAACTCGCTTCATTGGTTGGCCTCACCAAAACCCCTTGTCAAATTCGCATGAAGCGTTTAGAAACTGAGGGCTATATTCTGGGCTATGTGACACTTTTGGATCCAAGTAAAATGGGACACAGCCACGTAGCCTTTGTTCAGGTCACTATGAATGACACGAGTAGCAAAGCCTTACAAGCCTTTAATAATGCCGTTAAGAAGATACCCAGTGTGGAACAATGCCACATGATCGCCGGTGGCTTTGACTACCTACTAAAGGTCAGAACAACCGACATGGCTAGCTTTCGGGCAGTATTGGGCGAACAAATTTCGACACTGGCCAATGTCGTACAAACCAGTACCTTCGTGGCCATGGAAAACATCAAGGATCCTGTTTATAAGGTCTCTGCACCCTAATTCAGCAACGGTTTCACCCATACAAGGATTTCATGTGATTTATTATGTGATAAAAGTGTTACTGACCGCCTGCATCATTGTGGCGATCTCTGAAGTGTCGTCACGCAACAATACAGTCGCGGCGCTGTTGGCTTCCATCCCGATGGTATCGGTGTTGGCCATCATTTGGATCTACATCGAACGCGGGGACATTGCCCAGATAAGCGCATTATCGACCGGTATTTTTTGGTTGGTGCTGCCATCATTGGCGTTTTTTATTGTATTGCCGCTGTGCTTAAAACAAGGTCTGTCATTTACGGTCAGTTTATTGGTTGCCATGGGACTTACCGCACTCTGTTACGGTGCTATGCTATGGTTACTGAAACAATTCGGCATACAACTTTAACGGCCACGCTAGCTCGGAGTTATTTACATGGACGCCTTTTTGACACTGATCTCCAGTACAGCCCAACAATGGTGGAGCAAGCTGCCTGAAATTATTGCAGCCTTGATCGTGCTGTGGGTAGCCCGTCAGTTGGGACGGTATTCCGCCCGAACACTCACCGCGATATTTCAAAGACGCGGCTCCCGTGAAATCCATGAGTCGTTCTTCAATATCATTACCACATCGGTGTTCCTCTTTTTGGGTAGCATTTTAGCCCTACAAATTCTGGGGTTGGACAAGCTGGCAGTCTCGTTACTCGCTGGTGGTGGTGTCACCGCGGTCGTATTGGGGTTTGCGTTTCGAGAAATTGGAGAAAACTTTTTAGCCGGTATCTTCTTGGCCTTTAGCCGCCCCTTTAAAGCTGGCGATGCCATAAGGTCTGAGGAATTCGAAGGCAAGGTGACTGACATCGCCTTGCGATATACCCACTTGCGGACCGATGATGGGCGCGATGTTTATATTCCCAGCTCTCAATTGTTCAATAAGCCGGTCACCAATTTTACTAAGGACGGGTTAAGACAGGTCAGTTTTACCGTCGGAATCGATTACCGTGATGATGCTGCAGCGGCTTGCGCTGTATTGGAAGCCAGCATTCAAAAAGTCCCAGGCGTGTTGTCCACACCTGCTGCAGGGGCCTATATCCTTGCACTGGCTCCACAAACCGTTGACCTTGAATGCTTTTATTGGATCGATGTGTTTGATAAGGCGCACAAGGGCCACCGTATTCGCACCCAGGTGCTCAATGGTTGCCGCGCAACACTGCTGGATTATGGCTATACCGTTAGCGCAGACACCAGTACCAATGTGGTGGTGCAATCCCAATCTACGTCCCCAACACCACCCCTGTCCTAGCCCATATCTCTGGATCACAGGCTGATCGGAAAGTTAGACAGACAGACAGGTTGTTTTGATGGGTGCTTAAAATCGCCTAATGGCCACCCAAGGGTTCAGCGGAAAAGCGAACCTTTGGTATACTGCACCCAAATTGATGAGCGATTCTGACACTATGACCCGTTTTGACACCACACATGAAGCATTTATGGCTGAAGCCATTGCCTTAGCAGAGCGCGGGCGCTTCACTACGGATCCCAATCCTCGGGTCGGATGTGTCATTGTGAAAGACGGTGTTATCGTTGGCCGTGGCTACCACAAATTCGCCGGGCAACCCCATGCAGAAGTTTATGCATTGGCTGAAGCGGGAGACCAAGCACAGGGCGCTACTGTCTATGTGACACTAGAACCGTGCAGCCATTTCGGCAGAACGCCTCCCTGTGCACAAGCACTGATTAACGCTAGGGTCGCTGAAGTGATCGTGGCCATGCAGGACCCGAATCCGTTAGTGGCAGGCACAGGCATTCAGGCGCTCGAAGCAGCAGGCATAAAAACACAGGTCGGCCTACTTTTGGCGCAAGCCCAAACATTGAATCTTGGCTTTATTACCCGTATGACCACCCAAAAACCTTGGGTGCGCTGCAAAATGGCGATGAGCCTCGATGGACGCACCGCGATGGCTTCTGGTGAAAGCCAGTGGATAACCGGTCCAGAAGCGCGCCGACGGGTTCACGAGATGCGCGGAGAAAGTAGCGCGATTATTACCGGTGTTGACAGCATCTGCCATGACAATCCATCTCTGACCGTTCGACCCGATGAACAACAACGCCTCACTCTGCCGACATTAGGCGAGCGACAGCCATTACGGATCATCGTTGACAGCCAACTGAGGACCGCCGCCGACGCCAAAATTTTTAGTCAGGTCGGCACGACCGTCATCGTGACGGCTGTAGACTTGAACGACCCGGCTATACAACCCCAGCTGACCGCCCTACAGAGCAGTGCCACCATCATTTCGATGCCGAATCAGCAGGGCCAAGTAGATCTGACCCAACTCATTATCTGGTTGGGTGAAAAAGGCTGTAATGAGGTAATGATAGAATCTGGCGCCACCCTATCGGGTGCCTTCCTGACGCTGGGACTCATAGATCACATTGATCTGTTTATGGCACCTTCCCTGCTTGGCTCTCAGGCACGCAGCCTGTTTGATTTAAAACTAACTGACATGGCGCAGCAGGTACACCTTGATATTTTGGAAATCGCACCCATTGGTAAGGATTGGCATCTGCGCGTCCGTCCCCAACGGCCAGATTCACAGACAGTACAGAACGGTTAAGGCAACACCAGAGGATTAAGCATGTTTACCGGTATCATAGAAGCACTCGGAACAGTCACTGCCATCACCCCAAAAAATGGGGATTACCAATTGCACATACAGGCAGGAAAATTGGATATGTCCGAGGTGCAGTTAGGAGACAGCATTGCCGTCAATGGCGTGTGTTTGACCGTTATTCAAAAGTCGTCTGCTGGATTTCAAGCCGATGTGTCGAACGAAACTGTGCGACACACCGCTTTTAAACAGTTAAAAGCCGGCAGCCATGTGAACTTAGAGCGCGCCCTTACATTGGCCACCCGATTGGGCGGCCATTTGGTATCTGGTCATGTGGATGGCTTGGGCACCATTCAGTCTCGACAGGATGAGTCACGGAGCATTCGTTTTCAGATTGCCGCCGACCCCAGTCTCGCCAAATACATTGCACATAAAGGCTCAATAACGGTTGATGGCACCAGCTTGACCGTGAATGCGGTTGATGGGGCGCTGTTTGATTTGAATATTGTGCCGCACACCTTACAAGAAACCATCATGGCGACCTACCAGCCCGGCATGAAAGTAAATTTAGAAGTCGATTTGATTGCACGTTATTTGGAACGCCTCGTGCTTAGTCAAAACGAAGAAAAACCAGGTAGTCCGTCTGGCCTGGATTTGTCGAAGCTAGCCGAATACGGTTTTCTTCGCTAAACGAGACATCAGCTGAAACCCGTTTCAGACACATTTGTACTGGGTGCGATATACCCAAAAACATGAGGAAGGGTCAATGGACCTGAACAGCGTTAAAGAATTAGTTGAAGACATTCGTCTTGGAAAAATGGTCATCCTAATGGATGACGAAGACCGTGAGAATGAAGGTGACCTCGTGGTGGCAGCATCAATGATCACGCCAGAGCATATCAACTTCATGGCCAAAAATGCCCGCGGCCTCATTTGTTTGACCCTCACCCGCGAGCGCTGCGAATTTCTGCGCCTGCCCTTGATGGTGCATAACAACAACGCCCAGTTTGCGACCAACTTTACAGTGTCTATCGAAGCCGCAGAAGGGGTCACGACCGGCATCTCTGCAGCTGATCGAGCGATCACCGTACAGCGCGCTGTATCGAGCGCTTCACGACCTGAAGACATCGTCATGCCGGGTCACATATTCCCATTGATGGCACAGCCTGGTGGTGTTTTGAGTCGTGCAGGACATACCGAAGCAGGTTGCGACCTCGCCAGTATGGCAGGCCTCGAAGCCGCCTCTGTCATCGTAGAAATTATGAATGAAGACGGCACCATGGCACGTCGTCCCGATCTTGAGATATTTGCTAAAGAACATGACATTAAAATCGGAACCATTGCTGACTTGATTCATTATCGCATGATGAATGAGAAGACCGTCGAGCGTAAAGATGTCCGCCACATCAACACTGAATTTGGCACTTTTGATCTCTATACCTATGAAGACACCTTGCAAGGCCATTCACACCTCGCATTGACCATGGGCGAATGGAACAGCGACACTGCGGTACCAGTGCGTGTGCAGCTGTGCGATCCCATTCGCGACATGCTTGCGGTAGCCCATGACGATAGTCCACACTGGAGTGTTAGAAAGGCCATGCAAACCGTCTCCGAAGCAGGACAAGGCGTTGTCGTGTTGCTGGCAGACCCTGCATTGCACCAAAACTTGGCAGAACGCGTGACCGCTTTGTTTCATGAAAAGCCTGCACAACTGCCTCAGACGCCAGACGGCACGCATGTGTATTCAACTATTGGCACCGGATCACAGATTTTGCGCGACCTCGGCGTGTGTAATATGAGATTAATGAGTGCGCCAATGAAGTTTTCAGCACTTTCTGGTTTTGATTTGCACGTAGTCGAGTATATTGACTGTAAATAACCCTAATTTTCACTTTTAACGGATCTTGTTATGACAACTATTAAGACAATCGAAGGTAATTTCATCAATACCGACGCAAAAATCGCAATCGTTGTAGGCCGTTTCAACAGTTTTGTTGTTGAAAGTCTGCTTAGCGGCGCACTAGACACATTAAAAAGACAGGGCGTAAAGGATTCTGACATCACCATCATTCGTGTCCCAGGCGCATTTGAAATCCCGTTGGCGGTTAAAAAAGTCGCCGATCAGAAGCGTTATGATGCCATCATCGCTTTGGGCGCAGTGATTCGAGGCGGCACACCGCATTTCGAATATGTGGCAGGCGAATGCGTGAAGGGTCTCGGCCAAATAGCACTGGAATATGGTGTACCAGTCGCCTTTGGCGTACTCACCGTCGATTCTATCGAGCAGGCTATTGAACGTTCTGGTACCAAGGCTGGTAACAAGGGCGGCGAAGCAGCACTGTCTGTACTTGAGATGGTTAGCATGATTCGCAATCTCGACGCGTAAATGGCGACATGAGCAATCGGTGAATGAACCCATTGCTCTGCTTTTCTCTATGTAAAGGTCACTGCGACCTGTCCCTGTGCGGATAACCTTGAGGTAATACTGTGACCGTTCGATTTGTTGCATCATCAAAACTTCCGACGCAATGGGGCACGTTCACCATGCATGGTTTTGAAGACGTCGAAAGTGGCAAAGAACATGTGGCATTAAGCTATGGTGACATAGATCCAGAGCAACCTGTGTTAATGCGGATTCATTCGGAATGCTTAACGGGTGACGCCTTGTTCAGCTTGCGTTGTGACTGTGGATTTCAATTGGAAGCCGCTCTGAAACAGATCGTTGAAGCTGGTTCAGGTACATTACTGTATTTGCGCCAAGAAGGCCGTGGCATTGGTTTGTTGAATAAGATTCGCGCCTACCACCTACAAGACGGTGGTGCCGATACGGTTGAGGCCAACGAACAACTGGGATTTGCAGCGGATCAGCGCAACTATGCCATGTGCAAAGACATGCTGTCTCATCTGGGGGTAAAACAGGCCAAGCTGTTAACCAATAATCCCAGAAAAGTGGCCGCATTGGAGTCTTATGGTGTCCAAGTGGTTGCGCGTGTACCTTTGCACGTCGGTGAAAATCGACACAATGCGGCGTATCTTAAAACCAAAGAAGGCAAATTGGGCCACATGAAATAGCGCCTAATGCCACAATAAAAAAAACCGGCTCATGCCGGTTTTTTTTATGCGCGTAAAATGTGCTTCACGCGAGGGCAAGCCCCTTGGCTTTCTTTCGATAGGCATGCAACAAGGGCTCAGTATAGCCATTAGGCTGGGTTGTACCCTCAAATACCAGCGCACAGGCTGCTGCAAATGCGGTGCTGTTATCAAAGTCTGACGCCATAGGGCGATAGTCAGGATCCTGGGCATTTTGTCGGTCGACCACAGCCGCCATGCGGTGCATCGTCGCCATCACCTGTTCCCGACTACAGATACCATGTACAAGCCAATTGGCAACATGCTGGCTTGATATACGCAAGGTTGCACGGTCTTCCATCAGTCCAATGTCTTGAATATCAGGCACCTTTGAACACCCAATACCCTGTTCGATCCAACGAGACACATAGCCCAACAACCCCTGAAGGTTATTGTCTAATTCAGATTGAATAACGTCGGCAGCCAACACCCGATCGGTAGCCATTACCGGTAGTGTCAGCAGATCGGTCAAACTCGCCTGTTGACGGGCTTTCAAAGTCTCCTGACGGGCTCGCACATCGACCTGATGATAATGCAGGCTATGCAACACTGCACCTGTGGGCGATGGCACCCAAGCGGTAGATGCACCCGACTTAGGATGGCCAATCTTTTGTACCAGCATGTCAGCCATCTCATCGGGCATCGCCCACATGCCTTTACCTATCTGTGCTTTACCGACAAAACCGGTTCTTAGTGCGATATCGACATTGCGGTCTTCGTAACTCGCAATCCATGCCGCTTGCTTCATTTCACCCTTAGGCACCATGGCGCCAGCGTGCATCGCAGTATGAATTTCGTCGCCAGTGCGGTCCAAAAAGCCGGTATTAATAAATACGACCCGGTCTTTTGCAGCCTGAATACAGGCCTTAAGGTTCACCGAGGTTCGGCGCTCTTCATCCATAATACCCATCTTGACTGTGTTACGAGGTAGCTTTAATACGTCCTCGACACGGTCGAACAGGGTATTGGCCAGCGCAACTTCAGCCGAGCCATGCATCTTGGGCTTAACGATGTAGATACTGCCTGTGCGCGAATTGCGAACAGGACCCTTTGATGAGAGGTCATGCAGCGCCGCAAAGGATGTCACCATGGCATCTAGCATACCCTCTGGCACCTCGTGACCATCAAACAGCACGGCATCTGTGGTCATTAGGTGGCCAACGTTACGAACAAACATCAGACTGCGACCATGAAAGACCAATTCATTGCCCTGCACATCGGTGTAGCAACGGTCTGCTGCCAGCGATCGGGTCATGGCCTTTCCAGATTTCTCAAAGGTATCGGTCAAGGTCCCTGTCATGAGGCCAGTCCAATTCCGATAGACCTCAACTTTGTCCTCCGCATCAACCGCTACCACCGAATCTTCGCAATCCATAATGGTCGACACTGCAGCCTCAACGACAATATCTTTTAACCCCGCGGCATCTGATTGTCCTATCGGACTCGTAGGGTCTATTTGCAATTCAATGTGCAGGCCATGATGCCGCAGCAACAAGGCGGTCGGTGTGCCTATGTCGCCTTGAAAACCAACGAAACACTCCGGTGCAGCCAAACCAGTTGTGTCACCGTTTGCAAGCGTCATGTGCAGGGTCTGGTCTAGGATGGCATAGGCCACAACATCAGTATGTGATCCAGACTGTAGCGGCACCGCCTGATTCAAGAAGGTACGACCAAATGCAATGACGGCATCGCCTCGCTTCGGATTATAACCAGAGGCCAAGGGTGCCGTGTCACCGGTAAGCGCAATGGCATCGGTGCCATAGAGCGCGTCATATAGACTGCCCCACCGCGCATTCGCTGCATTCAGTGCAAATCGGGCATTTTTAACCGGTACCACCAACTGAGGACCAGCAAGAAGTGCGACTTCGTCATCGGTATCTTGGGTATTGATCTCGAAATCAACACCTTCGTTTTCAAGGTAGCCAATATCCGATAAAAATTGCTGATAGGCAGCCGCATCCGCAATTGGACCGGGATGGGCTTGGTGCCACTTATCAATCTCTGCCTGCAGACTGTCGCGCTTTGCCAGCAATGCGTCGTTGACCGGCTTTAGTTCGCTTACAATCGCCTCAAAACCTTTCCAAAAATCGACTGGGTGAATGCCCGTGCCAGGTGCGATTACTTCCGATACCAGCCCATACAAACTGTCTGCGATAGCCAGTTTACCCACATTAATCCGCTTCATGGTATGTCCACTCCCGTTATGCTGCTACCCAGCTCAGTGGCAAGGCGATGATTAGGTCATAACGGGATTTTATGGGTCGATAGCGCATTCGGCAACATAAACAGCATTTATGTAATGAATGTTTGTCATCATTTAAAATGATAATGCTAGGTTCAGAAGCTGGGCTCTGGCACGGTCGCGGCAACCTGACTGACCATATCGCGCATCCACTTATGGGCAGGATCGTGATGCAGCAGGGGACTCCATACCATTTTTAACACCAGTGGCGGCATATCAAACGGCGGCGCCTTTACGACTAACCGGCCGCTGGTTTGGCTCACACGTGATGCCCTCGATGGAATGGTCACCACCAAATCATCAATCTCAGCCATTAACATGGCAGCCTGATAGTGGCGGGTAAACACCCGTATTTGACGCTTCTCTCCCATACTTGCCAGCACTTCATCGACAAAACCGAGGCGCTGCACGTCTGATGGGTCTACACCCACACCCACGCCAAACCCGGTCTTACTCACCCATATGTGCTGGGAACCCATATAGCTGCGTAAATCAAATGCTTTGGCAATCGGGTTGTCACGACTCATCATGCAACAGAACCGATCCGACCAAACTGTTTTCTGGTGAAATGATTGCGGAATCGAGGTGAAACGGTTGATAACCATATCCACCTTCCCTTGCTCAACATCGCCAAAGCTCACATCACTGGGGGTCATGATGTCGAGTGTAATACCAGGCGCTTCTTCACGAATGCGTTTTAAAAGGGCAGGAATCAACGTAGATTCGGTGTAGTCACTGGCCATGATGCGAAATACCCGCTGGCTTTCAGCCGGTTCAAAGGTGCCGCCGGTAGCCAAGGCCTTCTCTAATTGCCGCAGCGCATCTCTCACCAAGGGCTCGAGTTCTTGGGCCCTGCCTGTCGGAGACATGCCTTCACTGGTTCGCACCAATAAAGGATCGTCAAGTAGGTCACGTAATCGACGCAAACCATTGCTCATCGCAGGCTGGCTAATGCCCAAGTGGTGGGCTGCCCGAGTGACACTTCGTTCGCGCAATAGCACTTCCAAATACACCAGTAAATTCATGTCGATCCGGTTGAGCTTTTTCATCCACATTCTCCGATTGGTCCGTGGCGCCACCATTCGCCACATGAATGAAGTATACAACCAAAATAACCAATGGATATAGACAAGCACAAACACATCGTCTCGCAGACGAAAAAAAACCCGCACCTGGCGTCATACCAATGGCGGGTTATCAGCCTTCATAGCAATAATGTAGCCAGTTGGGATGGCTTATAGCACCTCAAAACCGTAGAGGGTATTGACGGCGCTTCGCACTTTGCTGGTCACGTTAGCCACGTCTGAAAATTTGGGCCCGCGCTTAATCTCGGCAACCACCGCTTTTACACTTTTTTCTTCACCCTGCAGCAAGAATTCAACCGTGCCGTTGGCAAGATTTTTTGCATAGCCCAATACCTTGTGGGTCCCTGCATGCCGCTTAATAAAATAACGAAAACCCACACCCTGAACCTTACCTTCAACGATACCCTGTATTGTCAACATAACGCACCTCACCATCATAAATCTTAACCTTGGTGGTTTGAAAAATACCCCCAAAAGCAATTTTCGGCAAGTCTCTAGTTTTGCTCTTTGTGGGTCAATCATTACAGGTAACCAAATCATAGGGCTGTCTGTCACAGAGTTTTGACAGCCAGAGCTGTTAGGCACAAAATGGTCACCAGCGAGATACCATTGAGTCAGTGTGTAGGGAATAGATACCATGGATGATGACGACCAGTTCACCGAAGAAGACCGCTTATGGCTAGCGAAGCAGGATGATGCTACCCGCGCCCACGTGCGAGAAGTACAGGAATGGCTCGATACCCATGTGCAGGACTTTCCAGAGGCCAAACGGGTAAAACTGTATGACTTCTTTGTGGATTGGGATCGGTTTAGCGGTGATTTTCGTCTAGCGATCGATGATGTGATAGTGGCCAGCAAAATCACCTTTGGTTTAGACGCCTCAGGAAAAGCCCGTTTCTATTACCCCATGTTTGGATCCGTATTAGGCGCACCGGCTAGCTTTGCAGCGATAAACCTAACCCCCAATACTGAAAAGGCCATTCTCAAAGGACTACAAGAAACCATTCCCCCGGTAATGGGTGCTGGTATCAATCGGGAGACCGGGCAATCCATTAGTTATCACACACCGCCTAATGAACGCATCGACCCGCAACATTTGTTGCAGGCCATCAATCGGATAAACGACCAATACAGCATTGTGGTGACCTTGCCTTTGGGCTCAACAAACGCAACAGCTGTCTGATAGAGATCGCAACAGCATGCAAGTATGCGCAACAGACCGTCTCCAACTGAGACACTTTAACGTTCAGGATGCACCCTTCATTGTGGCATTGCTCAATGACCCAGGGTTTATTCGTTATATCGCCGATAAACAAGTGCGCACAGAAGCCGATGCTATTGGTTATCTTGTTGAAGGGCCACTTGCCAGTTATCGGCGCAATGGATTTGGCCTCAATGCGGTCGTGCATTCAGCTTCCAACACCCTTATTGGTATGTGTGGCGTGATTCTGCGGGATGGATTACCTAACCCTGATCTTGGCTATGCTTTTCTCTCGGAACATTGCAATCAGGGCTTCGCTACAGAAGCATGCATTGCCACCGTGAGCCTAGCTCAGGCACAATGGAAAATACCAACCCTTTTGGCGATAACGCTGCCTGAAAATACAGGGTCGGCCCGGGTATTACAGAAGCTGGGCTTCAGTCCTGCGGGGTCCATAACGCTCAACAAACAGACCAATAACCTATTTGAATTGACTGCGTCCTGAACCAGTCACTCGGTTTACCTAACATAAGGAACACCTTCGCTATGTCTGCAACTCCCTATGTTCCGCCTACTGTCTGGCGCTTTGACAGTAACAATGGTGGAAAATTCGCCAACATTAATCGCCCTACTGCCGGCGCTACTCATGAAATGACCCTGCGCAAAGGCCAACATGACCTGCAATTATATTCCCTGGCCACACCTAATGGTCAAAAGGTCACTGTCATGCTGGAGGAGTTATTAGCGGCTGGGCACACGGGTGCAGAATACGATGCCTGGACCATCAATATCACTGAGGGTGAACAATTCGGCAGCGATTTTGTCGGAATCAATCCCAACAGCAAGATCCCGGCATTGTTTGACCATGCCGCCGACATACGCCTGTTTGAATCCGGTTCGATTCTCTTTTATCTGGCAGAAAAGTTTGACGCCTTTCTTCCGACTGAGCCCGCGCAACGGGCAGAGACCATGAATTGGCTGTTTTGGCAAATGGGCAGTGCACCCTTTCTCGGCGGTGGATTTGGCCATTTTTACGCCTATGCCCCTGAGAAATTTCAATATCCGATTGACCGGTTTGCCATGGAAGTGAAACGCCAGTTGGATGTGTTGGACCAGCAATTGGCCAAAAACCGATATGTTGCAGGCGATAGTTATACCATCGCAGACATGGCTATATGGCCTTGGTATGGCGCACTCGCGCTGGGCAAACTCTATGATGCGGGCACGTTTTTAGATGTCGCTAGCTATCAGCACGTCATCCGATGGGCACAGATGATCGCGTCTCGGCCAGCGGTTATTCGTGGTCTCATGGTTAACCGTGTGTGGGGTGATGAAGGACAACTTCAAGAACGCCACAGTGCCGCCGATATTGATGCGGTGCTACAGGGGCTCGACCAGTAAAGCCTTGGCAATCTCACCCTAAATAGACGCACAAAAAAAAGCCAAACCTGAAAAAGGTTTGGCTTTTTTGCCTATTGCCTACAGTGATCAGCGCCTTAGCCGCACTTAGAATCGCCGCAGTTTAAACAGGTTGAACAACCGTCGAGAATCACAACCGCAGTGTTGTGACACTTGTTACATAACTTGGCGCCCGGCGGATAGTCACTGCTGCCTTGCTCTGCATTGGCGCTATTAAGTGACTCATATTCTTTGCGCTTCTGGTCCATAATTTCACGCTGGTGGTCGCTCAGACCCTCTTCAACGATCATACCAATCATCTTCATGTGGCTTTCAATGGCATAGCCAATTTCAGCGACCAATGATGGCATATAACGGCCACCTGGCTTGAAATAGCCTCCCTGCGGATCAAATACGGCTTTCATTTCATCGACCAAGAAGGTCGCATCACCACCCTTTCTAAATACCGCAGAGATCACGCGCGTTAACGCAACAACCCACTGGAACTGCTCCATGTTCTTGGAGTTAATAAATACTTCAAACGGACGGCGCACTTCATGCTCAGTCCCTTCATTCAACACCATGTCATTCAGGGTGACATACAGCGCGTGCTCGCTCATGGGTGTTTTGATCTTATAGGTAGCACCCATCAGCATTTCTGGACGCGATACCGACTCGTGCATCTGCTGAATGTGCTTATCGGCTTCAGCTTTGCTTTGTTTGCGTTTCTCTTCGATGTCCACGACTTCATAGGACACAATTTTATTTTCAATTTTCTTAGCCATGTTCTTAATCTCCTGCGTCCTTAAAGTTTTCCGTAATAGCCTTCTTTAAGCGCATCATACAAATTCGCTGCGGAATGGGTTTCGCCATCATATTCAATTTCTTCGTTGCCTTTGGCTTCTACTACGGTGCCATCAGCCAAAGCAAATCGATAAATCGTATTCTCAAGGTCTTTCTCTTTTACCAACACACCTTGGAAGGCTTCTGGGTTAAATCGGAAGGTGGTACATCCTTTTAGACCCTGCTCGTAGGCATACATATAGATGTCTTGGAAGTCTTCAAATGGATAGTCGCTCGGCACGTTGGCTGTTTTAGAAATGGATGAATCAATCCACTTCTGTGCCGCCGCTTGAATATCAACATGCTGGGCTGGGGTAACATCATCCGAAGTAATGAAACACTCAGGCAAGGCATTGTCAGCATCCTGACCGTGTGGCATTGCGTTCTGATTCACCAAGTGGCGGTAGGCCAACAACTCATAGGAGAAGACGTCGATCTTTTCTTTGGTCTTTTTGCCAGGGCGAATGAGGTTACGCGAATAGTGGTGTGCGAAACTTGGCTCGATGCCGTTAGAGGCATTATTGGCCAAAGACAATGAAATGGTGCCCGTAGGTGCAATCGAACTGTGGTGGGTAAAGCGGCAACCGGTCTCAGCCAGTTGCGCAACCAATTGCGGATACACTTCAGCAAATCGCTGCATGTAACGGCTATAGCGAGCATGCAAAATCTTACCCGCAATCTTGTCGCCAACCTTGTAACCGTCGGTTACCATTTCAGGTCGCTTACGCAACATTTCAGGCGTCACATCATATTCATTGACCAATGCAGGTGCCGCGCCTTTTTCTTTCGCCAGCTCAAGGCCCTGCTCCCAGCCAGCCAAAGCCAACTGCAACGTCACTTCTTCAGTAAACGCAACGGATTCAGGATCGCCGTACTTCATGCCCAATAGGGTAATGGTAGAACCTAGGCCCAAATAACCCATGCCATGACGGCGCTTGTTGAAAATTTCTTCACGCTGCTGCGGTAGCGGCAAGCCATTGATTTCAACCACGTTGTCGAGCATGCGGGTGAAAATACTGACCACTTTGCGGAATTTTTCCCAGTTAAAGTGTTCTTTACCGGAGAACGCCTGTTCAACAAAATTGGTGAGGTTCACTGAACCAAGCAAGCAAGAGCCAAACGGTGGCAAGGGTTGCTCGCCACAGGGGTTGGTGGCACGAATGGTCTCGCAGAACCAGTTGTTGTTCATCTCGTTGACTTTATCGATCAAAATAAAACCGGGCTCAGCAAAGTCGTAGGTAGACGACATGATGAGGTTCCACAACTTACTGGCTTTGATTGTGCGGTAAACCCGGAACGCGACCTGGCCAATTTCGTTTTGGACATAGTTGTCCTTAACGTGCCAATCTTTCCAAATCACCTGATTCACATCGCTCAGATCCAATTGATCACGGCTCTGCTCTTTGTCACCCAAGGGGAAAACCAGTGGCCAATCAGCATCGTCTTTGACTGCCTTAATGAACTCATCAGTGATCAATAGCGACAAATTGAATTGACGCAGGCGACCATCTTCGCGCTTGGCACGAATATATTCAGGTACATCAGGGTGAGAAATATCAAAAGTAGCCATCTGTGCGCCACGACGGCCACCGGCAGAAGACACGGTAAAACACATCTTGTCGTAGATTTCCATAAACGACAACGGACCCGAGGTATAGGAACCAGCGCCGTTCACGAAGGCATTACGGGGTCTGAGGGTCGAAAATTCGTAACCGATACCGCAACCTGCCTTGAGGGTTAGGCCTGCTTCCTGAACCTTGGACAAAATATTGTCCATAGAATCGTGAATGGTATCGGAAACCGTGCAGTTGATGGTTGAGGTAGCAGGTTTGTGCTCTTTAGCACCCGCATTGGAGGTGATACGTCCGGCAGGAATGGCCCCATTTTCTAGCGCCCATAAAAACTCACCGTACCACTTCTTCTGCAATGCCTTATTGGATTCAACCTCAGACAACGCTTTGGCAACCCGTTTATAGGTTTCATGGATGTCATTGTCTATTGGCGTGCCTTTGGCATCCTTTAAACGGTATTTGCTGTCCCAAATATCAAGCGATGCTGCTTGCATTGGAATGGTTCCTGATTCGGTCGCTTTAGTCACCAATTTCTCTGACATCTATCCATGCCTCTTCGTCATTTTTATTACGGTATTTATGAAAAATTATTACAAATACAAGCAGTTAGCGCTACATCCTAATAACAGGCTAAAACACTACATGTAGTCGGACTTTCATTATAGACCACTATATATAGTAATTTTAAGTGTTTTTTTGTTCTCAGATGGGTTGATTTATGTGGAAGTCAGAGACCGTGCGGGCGCGGGGCAAAAAAAAAGTTTTCGGGTGATTTATCCGCCTTTTAGCTGCTGCAAACAGCATTGGAAAATCATTAAGAAAAAACGGAAAATAGAGGGATGTTTTGCGGTTCTTGCAGACGCTTCAGTAGCCCAATCGACAGCCCTGAGAGTCTGTCGATTGAGCCTGACCATTATCAGCCTTGTGCGCGGGCGATCTTGGCTTTCATTTCAGCAATCACGGTAGGGTAATCATCGGCATTAAAAATAGCGGAGCCAGCCACAAAGGTATCGACACCTGCAGCTGCAATGGCTTCAATGTTGTCGAGCTTAACGCCACCGTCAATTTGCAAACGAATAGGGCGGCCAGTCGCATCGATCATGGCGCGTACCGCTCGGATTTTATCCATAACTGACGGAATAAATGATTGACCGCCAAAGCCTGGGTTGACCGACATAAGCAGTACCATGTCGACCTTATCCAAGACATACTCCAAATGGCTTAATGGCGTTGCTGGGTTCAACACAATGCCTGCTTGGCAACCAGCCTGTTTGATCAATTGGATGGTACGGTCAACGTGCTGACTCGCCTCTGGATGAAACGATATCATGGTCGCGCCCGCTTCGGCGAAGTCGCCAACGATGCGATCAACCGGACTGACCATGAGGTGGACATCAATAGGCGCCGTAATACCGTGGTTTCTCAGCGCTTGGCAGACCATGGGGCCGATGGTTAAATTAGGCACATAATGGTTATCCATGACATCAAAGTGCACCCATTCAGCACCCGCTGCTAATACGGCATTCACTTCATCACCTAACCGGGCAAAGTCCGCTGACAAAATGGAAGGAGCGATAATAGGCTGCATGGATATTTCCTCGATGAGTAAGATGGGGCGGTATTCTACTGTACGTCTTCACTATTTTTAAGGGTCAAAGCCAAATAGTTTTGGCGTTAACACAGCAGTGCCGTCAACATCGCCACACCCTACCCATGCATGTCGCGCTAGGCAGGGTTCGTTGTTTTCTGGCAGAATGCGGTAACTTTGATAAACGACGCATGGCTGACAAGGACTATATGACCACATCACCCCAGCAGTTTTTAACGATTGACCAAGGCACCCAAAGCATCCGCGCCATTGTATTTGATGCCTATGGGGAGATTGTCGATAAGGCCCAAATTAAGATTGAATCCTATTTTTCAGAAAAAGCGGGCTGGGCTGAGCAGCACCCTGACTATTTCTGGAAGCAATTGGGTGATGTCTGCCAGCTGTTATGGCGACAAGGCAAGGTGAGCGCTGACAACATTCACGCTATCGCCGTGACCACACAACGCGGCACCATGATAAATCTTGATGCCCAAGGACAACCTTTGCGCCCTGCGGTGGTGTGGCTAGACCAACGCCTCTGCACGTCCTTCAAGCCCCTACCCTGGTATTGGAAAGTGGCCTTCCGTTTGATCGGGCAAACTGAGGCGATACATTATTTCCAGCAAAAGGCACCCGCCAATTGGATCGCACAACACCAACCCGACATCTGGAACAAGACCGACAAATACCTCTTGCTGTCTGGCTATCTTACCTACAAGCTTACCGGCCACTACCGTGATTCTGCCGGTTCCGTGGTGGGCTATGTGCCCTTTAATTACCGCAAGCACCAGTGGGCCAACAGGTTTGACTGGAAATGGCATGTCGTACCGGTAAAAAAGTCACAACTTCCTGATATCGTTCGCCCCGGTGACACCTTGGGCAATATCACGCCCGAAGCCGCTCTGCTCACTGGACTCACAGTGGGCATTCCCGTGATTGCCTCGGCCTCTGATAAGGCCTGCGAAGTATTGGGTTCTGGCGGCATTAACCCCAATACTGCCTGCGTCAGTTTTGGCACAACTGCTACTGTGAATTGCAATGTCGATCACTACGTAGAACCCCTGTCGTTCATTCCACCATTCCCGTCGGCTATCCCAGGTTATTTCAATACCGAAGTGATGATTTTTCGTGGCTTTTGGATGGTTAATTGGTTCAAAGAACATTTCGGCCTGCCCGAAGTGCAAGAAGCCGAATTACAGGATATGGAAGCCGAAACCCTTTTTAACAAGCTAATTTCTGCAGTGCCAGCAGGCAGTGATGGTCTGCTGTTGCAACCCTACTGGTCGCCTGGACTCAAGAACCTAGAAGCGCGGGGTGCCATGATTGGTTTTAGTGACCACCACACCCGCGCCCATTTCTACCGTGCCATGCTCGAGGGGTTGATCTACGCCCTGCGCGAAGGCACAGAACTGTTGTCTCGGCGGCTTAAAGTCGATATCACTCGGGTGGTTGTGTCGGGGGGTGGTTCACAATCCGATGAAGTGATGCAGATTACAGCGGATATTTTTAACATGACGATTGAGCGCCCCCACACCTATGAAACGTCTGGGTTAGGCGCGGCCATTCAGCTGGCGGTCTCTTTGGGCACCTATCCTGACTATCCGACAGCAGTACACCATATGTCGCGCACGGGGAAAGTTTTTCACCCTATCGCAAAGAATGCCCAAGAATATGAGTGGATTTTCAAACAGCTTTATCGGCCGCTCTATAACCGCTTAAAACCCTTGTATCGGAAGTTGTTTTTGAAAGACTCGATTGGTGACACGCCGCGTTGACGTATCGGGTTACGAAGGCTGCGTAACCCACCCTTTTCAGAGTACAATGGCGTCATTAACCCTAGCGAGCATCACTCACTGTGTCTGATTCCGATCTAATACGACAACTTTTGCAGAACGACATCCCCCTGTTTGATACCCGAGCACCGATCGAATTTGCGTCTGGTGCCGTGCCATCAGCCGTGAATCTGCCACTCATGTCAGACGAAGAGCGGGCAAAGGTTGGCACCTGTTACAAACAGCAGGGCGTGGACGCAGCAATAAGGTTAGGGAACAAACTGGTATCCGGATCAGTGCGCGATAGGCGCATGGCAGAATGGATTGCCTTTGCAAAACAACATCCACAAGGCTATCTCTATTGCGCCCGCGGCGGATTGCGTTCGCACACGGTGCAACAGTGGTTGGCCGATGCCGGTTATCAATACCCCCTCGTGCCCGGTGGTTTCAAGGCGATACGTCGATATCTGATTGATGCACTAGAAGCACAATCACGAGACCGCCACTTTGTCGTGCTCAGTGGTCGCACAGGCACAGGCAAGACCCGCATTTTGAATCAATTACCCAACAGTCTTGATCTGGAAGGGCGCGCTAACCACCGCGGCTCATCCTTTGGCCGCCATGTAACACCGCAACCGACCCAAATCACTTTTGAGCATGCGGTAACACTCGATATGCTAAAAAACCAATATCAACAGACAGTCGTCGAGGACGAAAGCCAAGTCATTGGCGCCCTGCACCTTCCAGACTGTCTCCATAATAAACTGCAATCATCGGCCATCGTGGTGGTGGAACAATCGTTGGCGGTACGGGTGGAAAACGTCTTAGAGGACTATGTCACGGCACTGTCGGCTGAATATGTCGCCGATCGTGGACCCGAACAAGGCTTCGCAGACTATAAAGCAGCGATGTTAGCGGCCATCGACCGCGTCAAAAAGCGTTTGGGGGGAGTGTTGTGGCAAGAGATACGCACACAGCTATCAGATGCGTTAAACCTACATGAAAAAACTGGTGAGATTGCTGCCCATCGGGTGTGGATCGCCCAACTACTCAGCCATTATTATGACCGGATGTATGATTATCAATTGTCGCGCAAGCAAGATCGGGTGTTGGGTGTGGTCAGCGGTCCCGCTGAATCGTTAGCGGCACAGGTCAGCGTTTGGGCGCCGCCTGTACCCATGGACTAATTAACGCATACCTGGCGGCATACCACCTGGGAATCCGCCACCACCACCTGGTGGCATCATGCCTTTCATACCGCGCATCATTTTAGCCATACCACCTTTAGCACCGACTTTTTTCATCATCTTTTGCATCTGCTTGTGCTGTTTCAAAACGCGGTTTACGTCCTGAATTTGCGTGCCAGAGCCTGACGCGATGCGGCGTTTGCGAGAACCATTGATCTTGTCTGGAAAAGCCCGCTCCAATATCGTCATGGAATCAATGATGATACCCATTTTGGCCATTTGGTTTTCTGCACCATTCATTTGACCGGGCATTCCTGCCATGCCGCCCATCTGACCCATACCAGGCATTTTATCCATCAAGCCAGACAAGCCACCGAGGCTGTTCATTTGGGTTAATTGATCTCTAAAATCTTGCAGGTCAAAGCCCTTACCTTTCTTCAGCTTGGCTGCGAGCTTTTCAGCCTTGTCTTTATCAACCTTACGCTCCACTTCTTCGATCAGCGACAGCATGTCGCCCATATCGAGAATGCGCGATGCAATACGGTCGGGGTGAAAGGCTTCTAGGGCATCGGTCTTTTCACCAACACCTAAAAATTTGATCGGCTTACCCGTAATGTGTCGCACTGACAATGCAGCACCGCCACGGGCATCACCATCAGTTTTCGATAGGATCACACCAGTAAGCGGTAGTGTTTCGGAGAATGCCAAGGCAGTTTTGGCGGCATCCTGGCCGGTCATCGCATCGACCACAAATAGGGTTTCAACTGGGTTGACGGCAGCGTGTAACTGTTTGATTTCAGCCATCATGGCTTCATCTACCGCCAATCGGCCAGCGGTATCGACAATCAATACATCAACATGCTGTTTTTTGGCTGCAGACAATGCGGCCAATACAATGGCTTCAGGCTTTTCATCCACTGTACTGGGGAAAACAACAGCGCCTACGTCATCACCCAATGTTTGCAGCTGCTTAATCGCTGCCGGGCGGTAGACGTCAGCAGACACCACCATGACTTTTTTGTTTTCTCGTTCCTTTAAGAACCGTGCCAATTTAGCCGTGGCGGTGGTTTTACCTGCACCCTGCAAACCGGCCATCAAAATAACCGCTGGGGGTTGTGCGGATAGGTCTAGAGACTCATTGGCCTCGCCCATCACGTGTACTAATTCAGCATGTACGATTTTAATGAACTGCTGCGCCGGATTCAGTGATTTATTAACCTCTGATCCCACCGCGCGTTCACGCACACGCTCAATAAAATCCTTCACTACCGATAGCGCCACATCGGCTTCTAGCAACGCCATGCGCACTTCACGCAAGGTCGATTTGATGTTGTCGTCAGTCAGTCGCGCCTGCCCTGTGATGGACTTAAGCGTTTGATTCAAGCGATCGGTTAGATTCTTAAACATGTGGCGGTCTATCCTAGTATTCAATATAGGCCGCAGATTATACGGATTATTTCACGCAAACTCACCCACTCTATCTATTAATCGGCATGATTTGCGCGCATTTATTGGCATTCATCAAGTGCCCGTCGGGCTGGTGAGTCCCTGTGACAAACACCGATTGATATGGTTACCCGTGTCAAAGTGCCTAAACAGTCAAATCTGGTCTAAATCCTGTACAATTTCTGGGGTCAGTGTGCTAATTTATACGCTTGCGCTATTTACTCTTTCTTTCGAGGCAACATGATTTATTTGTGGGTTACCGTCGCCTGTTATGCGGCCACTATCGTCTTACAATTTCGACGACTGATGCATAAGTCGACCATCAGCAGATCAGCCGTGTTCTCTGTTGCTGCATTGGGTGTTATTTTTCACGCCATCACCCTATACCAAAGCATGGTATCGCCATTGGGTGTCGATTTTGGTTTTTATAAAATCTCGTCAATGATTGCGCTGTTCTTTAGCATCCTTCTGGTCGGAAGCGCCTATAACAAGGCCACCGAAAACCTGCTGCTCGCCCTTTTGCCCGTGAGTGTGATTACAGTCATATTGGCCCATTATTTTTCGACCGACGTGCAACCAAAGCAATATGGCACCGGCATCCTATCCCACATTGTCTTATCGATTCTGGCCTACAGTGTAATGACCATCAGCGCCACGCATGCCGTGTTAATTTTGCTGCAAGACCGGCGACTAAAATCACACAAGCCCCGTGGCATCGCGTGGGGTTTACCACCCCTGCAAACCATGGAACGCCTATTGTGGGAAATGCTAGTTGTGGGCATGGTGTCATTGACACTGGCGATACTGACGGGATTTTTCTATATCGAAGATCTGTTTGCACAGCATCTCTTTCAGAAAACCTTGCTCACCCTTTTGTCTTGGGTGACCTATGCGGTACTGCTCATTGGGCATGTCAAAAATGGCTGGCGCGGACGCACTGCTGCAAGTTGGACTCTGAGCGCCTTTGCCATTCTTATCATTGCCTTTATGGGCACAAAATTCATGTTTGAATTTGTATCCTGACCAAAACCAATAGGCGCGAACCTTGACAAGGTCCGCTTAACTCATTAAAAAAGCCTCTTGATTAAATAAAGGACCACCCTTTTTGAACGATATCTCAGTCAGTACTTTGTTTACTTTGCTCGCATTGATGATTTTATTATCTGCGTTTTTCTCTAGTTCTGAAACCGGTATGATGTCGCTCAACCGCTATCGCCTAAAGCACCTTGCAGATCAAGGGCACAAAGGGGCTAAAAAAGCACGCGCCCTTTTGGCAAAGCCGGAACGTTTGATCAGTGCCATCCTAATCGGAAACAACCTGGTTAACATTGCAGCCGCATCCTTGACGACCATTTTGGCCATGCGCCTGTGGCCGCAAAACCAAGACATCGCCATTGCGATGGGCACGCTCATCCTCACCCTTGCGATCTTGTTGTTCTCTGAAATCACGCCCAAGACACTGGCACAGATGTATCCTGAAAAGGTTGCCTATCCAGCGGGTTATATTTTGCGCCCAATGATCGCGTTATTTTATCCAGCCATTTGGTTAATCAACCATGTGGTCGATATGATTCTATGGTTACTACGCATCCGAAAACGCCATGGCCATGACGACGCACTCACCAAAGACGAACTGAAAACATTGGTGAATGAAAGCGCCCACCAACTGACCATCGAGCGACAAAACATGCTATTGGGCATTCTCGACCTCGAAAATGTGCGCGTGAATGACATCATGGTACCGAGAAGCGAAGTCTTTGGTATCAACCTTGATGACGACCTAGACCAAATAGCCAACCAGCTAAAGAACACCGAATACTCAAGGCTGCCACTGTATAAAGGCGACCTCAACAAGGTGGTCGGTATGCTCCACATACGCGATGCTGCCTCTTTCTTGTTTGCCGACCAGCCTTCTAAGGTAATGCTCAGCAAAAAAGCCTCAGACCCCTATTTTGTGCCAGAAAACACCTCACTCTACCAACAGCTGTTCAACTTCCAACAGGAAAAGAACAACGTGGGTTTGGTGGTCGATGAATACGGCGACATCCAAGGTTTGATCACCCTAGCCGATATTTTGGAAGAAATTGTCGGTGAGTTCACGACCGACACCATGGGCAACAGCAAGGATATTCATCCACAGCGAGATGGCAGTTTTGTTATCGATGCCTCAGCCAACATCAGAGAAATCAACAAGGCACTCGACTGGGATCTGCCCACCGATGGTCCAAAAACGTTGAATGGCCTGATACTAGAACACCTCGAAGACATTCCAGATGCCAATACCGGTTTGAAATTGGGCAGTTATTTACTTGAGATTCTGCAAATAAAAGACAACCAGGTCATAACGGTACACGTCCGTAGAACGATATCGGCGCGCATTGCGCTTTAATGCTTGTCGCGCCACATCACATAGAGATAGCACCATGTTAGCAACCGAAGCCTTAGCAAATATCCGAATCGTACTGATCCAGACGTTTCACCCTGGCAACATTGGCTCGGCGGCACGTGCCATGAAAACCATGGGGCTTACCAATTTGGTGCTGGTCAATCCAAGAGAATTCCCCCATGAAGACGCCACGGCAATGGCCGCTGGGGCTACCGACGTGCTCGATCAGGCACGGGTGGTAGGCAGTCTTCAAGAGGCCATTGTTGACTGCGCCCTGGTCATTGGCACCAGCGCCCGCGATCGCACCTTCAGTTTACCGCCCTTGTTACCTGAAGCCTGCGCCGAAAAATTGGTACAGGAATCCAACCAAGGGCCAGTCGCGCTTATTTTCGGGCGTGAACGCATGGGGCTGCACAACGATGAAATACAACAGTGTCACTTTCAGGTAAACATTCCTGCCAACCCTGAATATCCAGTGTTGAATATCGCGTCAGCCATTCAGATATTGTGCTATGAAATGTACCGCAGTCTCGATCGTCAAGACGCCACTCATGTGGACGGCGTCGGTGATGATTATCCCTTGGTGGATGACCTAAACCAATTTTACACCCACCTAGAATCGACGTTGAATCACGTGGGATTTCTAAAGCCACAACATCAGGGCCAAACCATGCCGCGCTTTCAACGTTTGTTTAGACGGGCGCGCTTGGAGAAAAAGGAACTGCAGTTATTGCGGGGCATGCTCAGCCGCATTGAAAAGATGCAGCCCGATGCGTCAGATTCGTCTAACCACTAAACCTTGCCAGATACCACAGACTTGATCTGCATCCCGGCTAGAAAGGTCTGAATTTTAAGGCGCTGATCGCCTTGGATTTCAATCACAGCGCCTTTCACACTGCCACCTGTGCCACAGTGTTTCTTGAGTTGTTGCGCACAGGCTTCTAATGCCGCTTGGGTCATTGCCAACTCTTTAATGACCGTAACACCCTTGCCTTTGCGACCTTTGGTTTCTAACCCTACGACGACCCTACCGCTGCCCAATAGGGTCTCGGCATCACTACAGACACAGGCATCAATTGGCGCTTCACAATCTGGACACATCCGGCCTTGATCGGTCGAGTAGACCAAACCACCCAAAGCCGACATGCCACCGCGTTTTGTGTTACCTGCCATAAAATAGTGCTGCTCCATCATCCGTGTGACACGGCGGCTACTGTGCTATATCAGCCGGGTTAGTGACGACATCAACCATGCCCTTTGCCAACATGAGCGCCTTGCTAGGCTCCCAATAGGGCACATTAGTCTGCAAATAAAAACTCTGATACACAAACGCCGAATCAATGCCCAATGACTGCAACCAAGCCAAATCTTTATTGGTGTTCTGGATGACAAACCAAGACGATCGGGCATCGGGGAACAAGGCTTTGTAACTCTGGAACCCAATACGGGCAGATTCAGATACGGTGCGGGTATTACCTGCCGCCAATATCAATGTGCAGGGCGCCAAACAGACCCTATTGACGGTCACATCCAATCCGCGTTCCTGCACCATATAGGCCAATTCACGTGCTTCATACAGATGACCAGCAGACACTTCAATTTGCAGCTCTGTGATGTTGTTCTTGCGCACCAACTGGTTCACTTTTGCAGCGGTACCAAAGTGCAATGCACCGGATAATACCAAGCGGCTGCCGTCTATTTGAATGTCAGCGACATAGCGGTCGATCTTAAAGCTCGTTTCATAGGTCCGTCTGAATTCGTCTGTGGTTGGCAGCACATAATAAAACAGCAAAAAGGTTGAAAATACGGATACCAAGCCTGCCAAAATGACACCGCCATAATTCTGAATGCGGAACCAATCAAACAGGCTGCCACGAATCATGCCTATCCACTGCCATGGAATCACCACACAAAAAATAAACAGTATCCATGCCAAGTAGAATCGCTGGCGAATCACGGGATTATGGATAATAAACACCACCGTGGGTACGGCACCAACCACGAGGATATGTAAATTGATCGCTAAAAAATTAAAAACCGACATCTGTACTAAAGAATGATCGCCATTCCAATGGCGTCTAAAAAACCCGATGTCTTTCACGTGTCGACCTCATTGTTCAATTTGTTCAGGACCGGATTGGCGTACATGATAAATACTTTTTCAGCGACCGCTTCAGGTAGCCCAGCAACACGTTCTCGCAAGATTTTTTTCGCCGCATCTCGCGTGGCTTGGTCATAGGTCGAAAGCAACGGACCAACATCCCACTGCAATAACTCTGCGGCTGCGATATTGGAAGGAAACAAATAAAAATTCTGGTGGATCTGCCGATCAATCTGTTCGGCCACGGAGCGGGTCGAATCGGCATTCTTTATCGGGGTGCCAAAATGCACGTGTACGCCGCCTTTGAATCCTGTAATGCCCAACGAGATACTCTTGATGTCTTCTTTATCGACTTTCTCATATTTACCCTGGGTTTCGCGTTGATAAATCTCTTTGGCCTTTACCACGTCACAGGGGTCATATTCATAGGAAATGGCGACTGGCACCATATGCAAATCATTCAAATACGCCGTGAGGTCAACGTCTTTGTCTTTGTTCAAAGCCAACATGGAAATAATGGCAGGATTGGTAAAATCATTTCCATCCTTTGCGCGCCCCTCTTTTTGGGCAATCCAAATATGTTCCTGTTCTTGTTTCAGCGAAAAATGGATGTAGGCAGAAAGTTGTTTAGCAGCCGTCAGTTTTTCACGTTTACTGGAGGCTGACCGATTAACGATAAATGATTTGTTTAGGCGCATCAGATCGGAGATCCAAGGCTGCGACAGTAGGTTGTCTCCAATCGCAATACGAATGGTTTCATATCCCAAACTATAGAGCGCCCAGTTGACGAATGCTGGGTCCAGTGCGATGTCACGGTGGTTGCTGATAAACAGACAGGGCTTGGTCATGTCATGGTCATTGAGACCCGTCACCCGAAAATCACTGGTGGTTTTATTGATAACGCGCTTCAAATAGGGTGCCACGGTATTCTGAAATTCAGCGACTGTTTTGATGCGTTTGCTCAAACGGCGCGAAGCAAAGCCAATCATTTTGCCCATAACCCACTTGATCCATGAAGGCCAAGACTTGAATCGAAATTCAATCAATGCCGTAATCAAATCACTTGAACGTGCCAAGCGGCCAAGTACTTCTGGCACTTCATCATCATGGATTGGGCGAATATCGTCAAAATCTTGCATAGCTGAACCTTCAAAATGGGGATGGGCATTCTGCCTAGAAAATACCGAATGCTCAACATTTACCTGCAATCAAGCCTACCCAGACAGTGTGTTTTTTTGAACACGCGCGGGCATGACAGCAGCCAACAAACATGCAACACTTTAGTCCTGTTTGCGTTATTGAAATAATACCCCTATGACCCAGTACTGGCAGCAATTTTTACAACAACGTTTTGCATACGGACTCTTGGCCGTTATCAGTGGTGCGCTATTCCCATTGGGCTTGGCACCACTGAGTTATTGGCCGCTGACCCTAGGCTCTATGCTGGCTATTGCTTGGCTGTCACGCACGACGACCCAAAGCAGCTTTTGGCTGGGCTGGTGGTATGGTCTGGGTGTATTTGGCGTAGGCGTTAGCTGGGTGAGCGCCAGCATGGCGGTGTCTGGCACACCTCCTGTACTGACCTTTTTGTTAACTGCGTTATTTTGCGCCGGGCTGGCGTTGTTATTCGGCCTACAGTTTTTGGCGTTGAATCGCCTACAGGCTAAGGGCGATATTACGGAAATTCTGTCATTTGCCGCACTCTGGGTTCTGTTTGAATGGCTAAGATCTTGGTTATTTACCGGGTTCCCATGGCTATATGCAGGTTACGCATTAACCGATACGTGGGCGGCAGCCTTTGCACCCCTGGTGGGTGTCTATGGCTTGTCAGCCTTAATGGCCGGACTGGCCAGCGCGTGGGCTTTGACCCTCTCCACCTGGAAACTCTCACACCGGCTCACCACCTTAGGCGCTAGCCTATTGTTCACCTTCAGCGCGGTGTTTTTACAACAACTGCAATGGGTGACCCCTACGGGACAAACGTTGGACACGGTCATCATTCAGGGCAACGTGGATCAAAAGACCAAATGGGATTTCGATAAAATTCAATCCCAATTCGACAGGTACCTTCGGCTCTCACAACCCCATACCGATGCGGCAGTGATTGTCTGGCCCGAGGCCGCCATTACTGCGGTGGCATCCCGAGCAAGCCGCTACCTCGATACCCTAGACACATTAGGCAAGAACACCAACACCAGCTTTATCACGGGCATCATCGACGACCCGGTGCGCGACGGTCGTCGCCATTATTATAATGCGGCAATGGCGCTCGGAGTCGGAGACGGTGACTATTACAAAACACGTATGGTGCCTTTTGGCGAGTATGTGCCCTTTGCAGATTACATTCGTGGCCTGCTGGCGTTTTTTGACTTACCCCTGTCCACACTGGAACCGGGGTTGCGTGAAAGCGCACCGATACAAAGCCATGGACTGTCTTTGGGGTTATTGATTTGTTATGAAATCGCCTATCCAGCCATGATCCTTGCGCGGGCAAGCCAATCTGACGTTATTGTCACACTCAGCAATGATGCTTGGTTTGGCGTGACATTCGGACCCTATCAGCACCTAGAGATGGCCCGCATGCGCGCTATGGAAGTCGGCAGACCCGTTATCCGCGCTACACAGGATGGCGTGAGCGCCTTTATCGACCACCAAGGCCAGGTGAACGCATTTGCACCCAAACACCAGCAAGCCAGCATCCGCCACACAGTGCAGCAGGTTACGGGCACCACGCCCTATAGTCGCGGGGGATATTTATGGATCATGGGAGTATCAATCTTATTGATCATAGGGGTGTATTGGCGCCAAAGACAGCGCACTAACACCCGCTAACCAAGGCCTTAATGGACCTTGAGATCACTGTAGACGTATTCCGTACTTTCGCATTGGTTGCAGGGCTGAAGGGTTTGTGGCATATAGATTTCAAGTGGGCTGCCACAATTAGAGCACTCAAGGTGACCTGCGGGGGCCATTTCACCGACATGATAAATGGCTTCAGGTGACTGCAAACGGTACATCAAATCGATCCAATCAAGTTGTGCTTGGTCTGCCGCGTCATGGAGCGAATGCAACAATGCATATTCAACAGCATCTACATCAAGCTCTAAAAGCCCCGCCATACTGCGTCCGGCACGTCCAATCCAATCTTTATTATTACGAGCAGCCATATCCACCTCCACGCTTGTCGCAATTAACATCCCTACATTAAATATAGTTGAGATTTGGATAATGCCTACTCTAAACCCAGAATTTTACATTCCAACTGGCCTTGAATGCATTTTCAGAAGCCCCTAAGAGTCTGACAAATCTACCCTGTAAACCACGGCAGGATGCCAGTGAAATAATTTAAAACCGCGCCCGTGTAACGGTGTTAAACCCGTTCAACTAGGATAGAATAGCCGCACACTTTTTCACTTAGCCAAGAGCATTTACACACCATGCAGCCCAGTTACGAACCAAAACAACTTGAAACAGAAGTCAGAGAATATTGGGATAACAACCAAGTCTTTAAGGCCGTCGTCGATAAGAACAAAGAAAAGTACTATTGCCTTTCTATGCTGCCTTATCCCAGTGGCAAGCTGCACATGGGCCACGTTCGTAACTACACCATCGGTGATGTCATGAGCCGATTCCAGCGCATGAAGGGAAAGAATGTCCTTCAGCCAATGGGGTGGGATGCCTTTGGTATGCCGGCAGAAAATGCTGCTATCAAGCATAACGTCGCACCAGCCAAGTGGACGTTTGAAAATATCGAATACATGAAGCAACAGCTCAAAAGCTTGGGCTTTGCTTATGACTGGTCGCGCGAAGTTACCACCTGTAAGCCTGAGTATTATCAGTGGGAACAGTGGTTTTTCACCCAGTTGTTTGAAAAGGGTTTGGCCTATCAGAAATTGTCTGCGGTGAACTGGTGCCCCCATGACATGACGGTATTGGCAAACGAACAGGTACATGATGGCTGCTGTTGGCGTTGCGACACCCCCGTGGTGCGCAAAGAAATGAAACAGTGGTTTATCCGCACCACAGCATACGCCGACGAATTATTGACCCAGCTGGACCACCTGCCTGGTTGGCCAGACATGGTGAAAGAAATGCAGCGCAATTGGATTGGTAAATCCTTTGGTGCCGAAATACATTTTGATATTTCAGGTCAGGATGACCACCTTGAGGTATACACCACGCGCCCCGACACCTTGATGGGCGCTACCTATGTTGCCATCGCACCGCAACATCCGTTGGCCGCTTTGGCCGCACCCACCAACCCTGATTTGGCCGCTTTTATTGACGAATGTCGTCAGATGACCACATCAGAAGCCGACATGGCGACCATGGAAAAGAAGGGCGTCGATTCTAACATGACCGTCCTCCACCCCATTACCGGTGCGGTACTGCCTGTGTGGGTTGCTAACTTTGTATTAATGGATTACGGCTCAGGAGCGGTCATGAGTGTGCCAGCTCATGATCAACGCGACTGGGAATTTGCCAAAAAATACGGCATCAATATAAAGGCCGTTATTGCCCCCGCTGGTGATGCACAAGCCGATATTGACACCGCGGCCTATACCGATAAAGGCGTGCTGATCGATTCTGGCGATTTCACTGGTTTGACCAGTGAAGCGGCCATGGAA
Source organism: uncultured Saccharospirillaceae bacterium (assembly GCA_913063165.1). GTDB lineage: Bacteria > Pseudomonadota > Gammaproteobacteria > Pseudomonadales > Natronospirillaceae > CAJXZL01. The sequence goes on from CAJXZL010000001.1 coordinate 126,675, forward strand.
GCCATTGCTGACCATTTAGAAGCGGTAGGCAAAGGCAACAAAAAGACCAACTTCCGATTGCGTGACTGGGGCGTCAGCCGCCAGCGTTATTGGGGCACTCCGGTTCCGATGGTCTATGTAGGCGACGACGTAAAGCCAGCCAAAGAATTTCCTGTCATCTTGCCATACGACGTCACGATGGACGGCATGAACTCGCCCATCAAGAACAACCCAGACTTTGAAGACACCACCTATGACGGCATGCCGGCAAAACGCGAAACTGATACCTTTGATACCTTTATGGAGTCAAGCTGGTACTTTGCGCGTTATTGCACACCAAACGCCAACAGCATGCTTGAGCCGGAAGAAGCCAACTACTGGTTGCCTGTAGACCAGTATATCGGTGGCATTGAACACGCCACCATGCACCTGATGTACTCGCGCTTCTTCTATAAGGCAATGCGTGACTTCGGCTTGGTAACCAGCGATGAGCCATTTACCAACCTGCTGTGTCAAGGCATGGTATTGGCAGAGACATGGTACACCGAATCTCCAACCGGCTTGCGTGAATGGGTACCGCTAGAAAAAGTAACCGTCTCCTATGACGACAAGGGTCACATCAGCCATGGCGTCCACGTTGATACCGGCGAACCGGTTAACTTTGGCGGCATTTCTAAAATGTCTAAGTCAAAGAACAATGGTGTCGATCCGCAAGCGGCCATCGATGCCTATGGTGCTGACACAGTGCGCTTGTATGCGATGTTCGCAGCGCCCCCAGAACAAACGCTAGAGTGGAAAGAAGCGGGTGTACAAGGCGCGCAAAAATTCCTGCAGCGTTTGTGGCGCAACGTGCACACCCTGTTGTCTTTTGGTGATATGCCTGCCCTCGATGCCAACGCCTTGAACGACGATCAAAAGGCTTTGCGACGCAAGGTCCATGAAACCATTGCCAAGGTCACGCAAGATTTCGAACAACGTCACACCTATAACACGGCCATTGCCGCCATCATGGAATTGCTCAACGCGATCAGCAAGTTTGATATGCGCGCAGGGCAAGATTTATCGGTGGTCCATGAAGGCCTACACGCCAGCGTCCGCATGTTGGCACCCATTGCGCCACACATCTGTCATGCATTGTGGCAGGAATTGGGCGAAACAAGCGCAGCAATCGATGCGCCGTGGCCTGCGACTGACGAAGCGGCCTTGGTAAAAGATGCCTTGCTATACGTGGTGCAGGTCAATGGCAAAGTGCGGGCGCGTATTACCGTACCTGCGGACCTGCCAAAAGATCAGATCGAAGCAGCGGCACTAGCCGATGAACACGTGAAGGCCTTTATTGACGGACAAACGGTTCGTAAGATCATTGTCGTACCTGGCAAATTGGTTAACATTGTCGCGAACTGATTGTTAAAAACGGGGGCTGACCCAGTGGTCTCCCCCGCTCCATTCCATTATCGGCAGTAGCCATGCGCGTATGAAAATTAAGGCAGAACAGTTAAAACAACAACTCAAGCAACCGATAGCCGGCGGCTATTGGTTGTCTGGCGACACACCGTTGTTGGTACTCGAAGCACAGGATCTCATTCGTCGCACCGCTGCCGCACAAGGCTTTACCAACCGCGAAGTTTTTCACACCGACAAGACCTTTGTAGCCAATGATTTCTTACAAGCGACCCAAGAGCGTTCCTTGTTTGGCGATCAAACGCTGATAGAACTGCGCATCACTGGCAAGGTCACAGAACCGGTACGCAACCTATTGCTCGAGGTACTGGAACAGCCTTCAATGGACCATGCCTTGTTGATTACCAGCGGCAGAATTGACGCTACCAGCCAAAAGACCAAATGGTTTACCCAGTTAGAAAAACATCTGGTGTTCGTACCCTTTTGGCCCGTTACGCGCGAACAATTACCCCAATGGCTGCGACAGCGTGCCAGCAGCATCAACATTCAGGTGGCACCCGATGCCATTGAGTATTTGGCTGACCGCGTCGACGGCAATTTGTTGGCTGCCCGACAAGAGTTAGAAAAGTTAGCGCTTATTTACCCCGACATCACGATCACTCTGGATCATGTCACCGGAGCTATCAGTGACAGCGGCCGCTGGGACATCAATGATCTATCAACGGCAGTGATGCAAGGCAAAGCCAAGCGGACGATGCGCATTTTTAATGGTTTGCGATCAGAAGGGGTCGAACCTACGTTGCTCTTGTGGCGACTCACCACGGATTTGCGCCAGCTTGCCACCATTAAACACCAGTTGGAGCGTGGCCTACCTGCCGCCCAGGTTTACCGATCTCAGCAGGTATGGGACAACAAAAAAGGCGCGGTCGAAGCGGCTTTGCGTCGGATTCCACTGTCGGCGTTGCACCGTTTATTGTTGCGTGCCAGCCACATTGATCGCATGATCAAGGGGCAGGAATCAGGAGATATCTGGGCTGAATTTCAGGCATTGATATGGTCGTTGGTGCACCAAGGCGAGCTATTTTAACAAGCGGTTTAGCGCACGGTTCCGAAATAGATTTTTGGGAACGCTCGCGCAATCAAATGCTGCTTAAAGGCATCAGGGAAAAACAACGCCCCGGCCAATTGGTCTAACGGCATCCAATGATAACCTACCTGCGTCGGGTCCATGGCGTGAGGCGCCTGCACAAAATCTTTTAATTCACACCGAAAAAACACCTCAACCTGATGAAAATTCGCGGGTAAATAGGGCTCGTCATGCGGTAATGACGCCACCTCCCTTATGGCCACTGCCGGACCAATGGTGACTTCCGCACCCAATTCTTCGAGCATTTCACGGTGTAGCGCCGCTTCCAATGACTCGCCATGCTGCACGCCGCCACCCGGTGCCACATACCAAAAGCCCCTGTCATCTTTGTACTGCGACAACAGAATACAGCCGTCGCGATAGATAATGGCACGGGCGGATAAGCGCGGTGAGCGATGCGACATACTTAGTGCACCGTTTGTGGTGCCAGTGATCCACCAGCAATATGGTAGGGCAGCACCTGTGCAGTCATGACACCCGCCAAAACCACTGGGTCGTTATTCACAATGGCCCACGCTTGGTCTAGCCCATTGGCCAATAAGACAACCAAACCGAGGGTATCGGGGTCCTGTGTCTGCGTGCGGCCAAACATCAAGGCGATGCCCTGATCTGCCAACCGGTTCAAATAAGCAAAATGGGCGTCAAGCGCGACGGCCTCATCCTCGGTTGGACCCAGAGTGAGTAATTCAGGGCGCGACACCCGCAACACCACCAAATATTGCTCTTTCATGCGGTTTTCCCCTAGTTTGGATTCTTTAACAGTGCCCAGTTCTCCGTGGCCAATGCCAGCTGGTTTTCAACGTCTACAGCCCATTGTAACCGCCCCCATGCGCTATAAAACAAAAAGAGTTTGTCGTCGATGATCCGCCAATGCTTGCCGTTTCCAGGCACCTTGTGTCCGTCGCTCAAGCCATTGGCACAGTGCCCCCCAAACTGGGGTATATAACGCGTAGGGTTGGCAACAAACTGATCACGATGCTGGGCATTTGCAAAGTACCACTGGGCGCCCTGCCAATCGACTGCAAATTGCGCGTTACCCTGTACCGCCTGTTGCTGCTCAAAATAGGCGACCGTATCATAGCCTTGTATTGCCACACCACGTCCATCCAGATTCCAATCCTCCGCATAGAGCGGCGCCTGAAACAAGACTATCATGACGAGCAACCAGCCTTTTAACTGCCTAACAACACCCTGTGGTGCCTGATCTGACGTCAACATGCGGTTGTCCTATCGGTTTTTAATCGTTTCCCAGACCAGACGCGCGGCCAATTTGGCAGTAACACCATCGCGGTCGTAGGTGGGATTGGTTTCGGCAATATCCAACATGCGGATTTTGTCACCAGCGGTCGATAATAGGTACCGCAACACCTGTATTGCAAAGGATTTGTTAATACCCATGGCAGCTGGCGCACTCACACCAGGTGCATCCGCGGCACTGAATGCGTCCATACAGACCGTAATATAGAGTACATCAATTTTTTCAATAAACTGCGATAAGCGTTGGACGCAGTTATTCCAATAATGCATTTGGCAGTCAATGTCTTCTATCCATTCGACCTGATGGGCCGCAGCATAGCGCATCAGTGCCTGTGAATTGGCTGATGGGTTAAGACCTAACACACAGTAATGAAATCCGTGCTGGTGCGCTTCGGCATGCTCTGCCACCTGACGAAACGGCGTTCCTGAGCTAGTAATCGGGTCTGGATTGCGCAAATCAAAATGGGCATCAAAATTTAAAATACCAATGCGGGCTTCGGGGAATGCCTGACGCAAGCCACTGTAACTGCCCCAAGCCACTTCATGACCACCACCCAATACGACAGGAAAACCCGATCGTTCCAACACAGAGGCAACTGTCTGCCCCAGTGTTTGCTGTCCACCTTCCATGTCATTACCGACAATGGGAATGGTCCCTAGGTCATAACATCGCTGATCGGCGGGCACTGTGAGCGGCGCCAAGGCGTTTCTAATCGCATCTGGGCCTGCTGCTGCTCCTGCCCTGCCTTGGTTACGTTGAACACCTTCATCACAGGCAAAGCCGATTAACACGGGGGCATTGTCAAATTGTGCGATCGCGGTGCCGTCTGCGACCACCTGATGCAACCGGATACTGAGACTGGGATCTTCACGGTCGATACGGCCTTGCCACAGCGAGGGGTTAAAGGGCGACATTCCGGGATCATTGGATTGGGTCATGGGCTTGGCCTTGGGTGTCAATGTGCAATGAGTGGGTTTGGCAATAGCAACTTTCCGGCGAGCCAAATACGGTGTGGACGGTGAATGCCTAGTTCGTGAATGACCTGCACCGGGTTTTCAACCTGCCAAAGGACAAAATCCGCATCATATCCCTGCTGTAATTGGCCTTTTCGGTTACCAAGACCCAAGGCCATTGCTGCGTGTCGTGTGATCCCCAACCAAGCTTCCGCTGGTGTCATCCGCCATAACACACAGGCCATATTCGCTGCGGTTAACAGCGAACCAAGGGGTGACGAGCCTGGGTTCATATCCGTAGCAATTGCCATAGGAACCTGTAACCGGCGAAAGCTATCAATGGGCGGCATCTGAGTCTCTCTAAGAAAATAGAATGCCCCGGGTAACAACACGGCTGCCACACCCGCCTGTGATAACGCAGTCACTTGTTGGTCGGTTAAATACTCCACGTGGTCTGCAGATAAACCGCCCAATTGCGCCAGTACATCCGCGCCACCAGACACCGACAGCTGACCAACATGGCCCTTTACCTGCAAGCCCAATCTCTGGGCTGCTCGCCACAGCGTTTCTGCTTGCGCCGCAGTAAAGGCAATCTCTTCACAAAATACGTCTACGGCATCAGCCAGCCCTTCTGCCGCCACCGAGGGCAACAGGTGGTCGGCTATCCACGCCACATAGTCGTCTTGCCGTCCTTTATATTCAGGCGGTAAGGCATGCGCCGCCAAGCATGTACGCATCACTTGAATACCGGTAGCCGCCTGCAACCGCGTCATGACGCGTAACATGGCGCGTTCGCTGACGTCATCCAGACCATAGCCCGATTTTATTTCAACGGTGGTGACACCCGTTTCCATCAGCCGGTGCAATCGAGGTAACGCCGCATCGAATAGCTGTTGCTCAGATAATGCGCGGGTTGCTGTTACGGTCGACATAATACCGCCGCCCTGTTTGGCGATCTCAGCATAGCTGGCACCCTCGAGCAGGGCTTCAAATTCTCCGGCGCGATTACCGCCCCATATTAAATGGGTGTGGCAGTCGACAAGGCCTGGGGACACCCAGGCACCTTGCCCGTCGATGACGTTGTCTTCTGGGTTAGTAGATGGCGCCCCATCAGCTGAACCCACATAAATGAGTTGACCATCGGCCCAAACAATAACGCCCTGATTGATCACACCGAGTGCCCCTGATTGGTTGGGGTCCATGGTCATGATGTGAATATTGTGCATCCAATGTGTTGGTGTCATGGCTGGTCGCTGTCTGAAAGATGGTGGTGATGCCACACAATCACTGTCATAGCGCGGTGGTAGTATCTGCGTATAAAAGCATGCCTAACCCAGACTGTAAACCACTGTTGTCTGGATCCACTGGTTTGCTTCAAGCGCGTATTCATCAGTATACCTGCGCTAGACCAATAACGGTTTGCTATTCCATCAGCGCTGATTATACTGTATATCCATACAGCATTAATGCAGACCCCTATGCCGGATTCACCTATCATCTCGAAACTGCTTTCCCAAGGAAAAATATGGACAGCAGACAAAACCCACGACGCCATGCCAGAAAAAGTGGTGCCATCGGGGTACCCCGTACTGGATGCCGAGTTGCCTGGGGGCGGTTGGCCCATTGGTGCGGTGACTGAAATACTCTATCCACAGGTCAGTATGGGAGAGCTTCGCATGGTACTACCGGCTCTCAAGCAGATCGCCCAACAAGACCAACGTTGGCAGTTATGGCTCAATCCACCGGGTCAGCCCTATGGGCCGGGTTTGAACAGTTGGGGGGTGTCTTTGCGCCAAACACTGGTCTGCGACAATCTGAGTCCCAAAGAATTTAGCTGGGTAATCGACCAGTCGGTACAGCATAGTGGCTGCAGCGTGATACTGGCGTGGGCCACCCGCATAGAGCCAGCGCAACTCCGGCGGCTACAATTGGCATCCGAGCGCCGCGACATCATCATTTTTTTATTTCGGCCAATCAATCAGGCCAACCCTCTGTCCTATTCTCGGTTAAAACTGTCTATCAAGGCGGGCTCACAACCCCTGTTCATACAGGTCGACATACTGAAACGACGACCCGGATGGCCGGTCAGTGGATTGGAGTTCCCTATTCCCCTGTACGGCAGTGAATGGCGTTAAACACAAAAACTGAAAAACCCAATGGAAAACAAAAAGAATGGAATACCGGTGTTACCCACCCCGCACACATGATACTTTGATCCTATCTTTTCAATAGGTGCACCGCGCAGAGCGGCATCAGACCTCAGTACCGACGAGACCATTACTGAAGACCACCCATGACAGCAACGCTACCCCTAAAAGCCGGCTCTGCTTTACGCGTCCCAGCATTTCGCCGCTTCTTTTACGCCATTTGCAGCGCCACGTTAGCCGTGTGGTTGGTGCGGTTTCTGATTGGTTGGATGGCATGGCAACAAACCGAATCCGCGTTTTGGGTCGGCATAGCCAGCGCCGCACTCATGCTGCCTACTCTGGTGCTATCACCCGTATTCGGCGTGATCTCTGACCGCATCAATCCGGTCAATGGCATGATGGTCACCGCATTGGGTAACTTCATAATTTGCATGGTCATTGCACTGTCACTGTGGCTAGATCAGATGGCGATGTCACTTTTGATCATCACCGCCTTCGGTTTTGGCTGTGTCACCGCCGCTCAAGCCCCTATGCGGTTGTCAACCGTGCCTCAGTTGGTGAAACGCGAACAACTGCCTAGCGCCATTGGTATCTCAGCGGTCACTTTTAACACCGCCCGCATCTTAGGCCCAACGGCTGGTGCAGTCATGCTAACCCTGATGAACACTGGATGGATCTTCGTCATCGCTGCTGCCTTATTTCTGGTCACCGCCGTCATTATCTCCACCGTGACCATTCAAAAACGCACCACCAGTGCCACCCAGAAATCAATGTACCGAGACCTCATTGACGGTTTGTTAGTGATCGGACAACGCCCAGAAATTCGTTTGGTATTGTTGCTCACCGTCATCAACGGCCTAGTCGCCAGAACCGTCATGGAGTTACTCCCCGCTGTCACCGGCATGTTGGCAGACGGCAGCGCCAGTGCTCTGGCCACACTTACCGCGGCAGCTGGCGTCGGCTCGATCATTGGCGGCTTACTGGTTTCAAGACAATCTGGACGCGATAGCACCCTATTGAACCTGTTATTTGCGGGATTAATTGGCAGTGAACTGGCGCTTATGACCTTAAATTGGACCACCGGCCTCTGGGCGTTAGTACCCATCGTAGGTACTGCTAGCCTATTGATGACTGTCAGTGGCACCTGTAGCCAAGCACTGCTGCAAATGACCGTTAACGATGAATATCGTGGTCGGGTGATGAGTATCTGGACGGTGGTCGCTATGGGCAGTCCGGCACTGGGGGCGCTACTTTCAGGCGCTTTAGCCGACAGAATGGGCATTGAAATCGTGATATCGGGAACCGCGGCCTGTGCACTTGCGGCAACCTTGGTGCTTACCCGACAACGGAAACGGTGGTTTCAGGAAACCACCTAGACCGCATTTAGCCAACTAACGCTGCTTGGGCACAGTGCTGAATACGTTTTACCATCGCCCGCAAGCCATTGCCTCGCGTTGGACTGAGATGTTTGATGAGGTCCAATTGTGTGAAAAAGCCTTCCATATCCCACGCCAATATCTCTGTGGGTGTTTTACCGTGGTACGCCACCAACACTACATACAACAGGCCTTTCACAATATGGGCATCACTGTCGACGATCACATACAATTGATCACCGTCGGGTTCACAGTCCATCCAGACTTGGCTTTGACAGCCACGCACCAACCTCTCATCAGTACGGAAACTGGCATCCTGTTCCACCAGCATCTTGCCCAGGTCGATAATATAGCGGTAGCGGTCTTCCCAGCTGTCAAAAAAACTCAGGGTATCGATGAGGTCGTCAGGTGTTACATCTATGGATAATCGGGTCATGGGTTACACATATTCCTAGTTTAAAAGAACAGGCCGGTGGCCAGCTGGGCTTCGTCTGACAAACGGTCACGGCTCCATGGCGGATCAAAAATCAAATCCACTTTAACCGCTTTCACATTGGGTACCATCGCAACCCGGTATTCAACATCGCCGACCAGTACAGGGCCCATGCCACAACCAGGTGCCGTTAATGTCATATTGATATCAACACGGTGCTTGTCTTGATCAACTTTCACATCGTAGACCAAGCCTAGGTTGACAATATCAACAGGGATTTCTGGATCAAATACCGTCTTTAGCGCTTGCCATACCTGTGTTTCGTCAATGGCATCGCCGTCCACGGGATCGAAATGAATCTCGTGTTTTTCAAGCCCAAGGGCATCGGCATCGGTGCCATCAATGCGCAGCATATTGCCGTTATAGGTAACGGTATAGTTGCCGCCCAAAGACTGGGTGATGGTGATAAAAGAGCCGTCTGGGATCACTGCCGGTGTGCCAGATGGCACCACGCGCGCTGGACAATCTCGTATGGTCGCAACCATTCTCCGTTCCACAATACTGCTCCTTACTTGATGCTAAAACTCTCGCCACAACCACATGAGTCGATGACATTGGGGTTGCGATACTCAATGACGGCATTGACGCCCTGCATCACAAAATCAATCACCGTGCCTTGAATGATAGATACGGCTGTTGGGTCTACAAAAAATGCGATACCCGAGGGGAGCTTCATGGGAATATCATTGGCTTTGGCCTCATTGACCATTTCCAACACATAAGCAAAGCCCGTACAGCCGCTCTCTTTAACACTCAAGCGCACCGCAGTGGCATGCTGCAACTCTAATTGCTTGGCAAAATGGCGTTCTGCCTTTTCCGTCACCTGCACCACCGCCAATGTGGGATCAAAAGTCGCTACCGACATCACAGATCCTCCTTCATAAAAATGTTCTCGCTTTATCTACCGCTGCCGCCAATCGCGCCACATCATCCAGTGTATTATAAAAACTGAAGGATGCACGGACGGTACCGGTAACACCAAATTGCGCCATAATCGGTTGTGCGCAGTGGTTGCCTGTACGCACAGCGACCCCCTGCTGATCTAACAACATGCCAACGTCTGAGGCATGTGCGCCATCCAAAACAAAACTCAACACCCCAGACTTAGCGCCCGCTTCACCAATAATGCGCAAACCCGATTGCTGCTTTGCCCAATCATGTGCCGCGGCAAGTAGGCCATCTTCGTGGTCACGCATCGCTTGTCGGTCAAACTGGTTTAGATAGTCTACTGCGGCACCCAGTCCGATCACGTCAGCAATATTGGGGGTGCCTGCTTCAAATTTAAAAGGCAGTTGGTTGAAAGTGGTACCAGCAAAACTGACCGTTTCGATCATTTCGCCACCACCTAAAAACGGTGGCATGGCATTTAACAGTGCCTCTCTGCCCCACAATACACCGACGCCGGTAGGCGCAAACATCTTGTGTCCAGAAAACGCCACAAAGTCGGCATCCAAGGCCTGCACATCTGGTGTCCAATGACCTACCGCTTGTGCTGCATCAATCATGACATAGGCGCCGGCTTTATGGGCCGTTACCGTCATAGCTTCGATGGGGTTAACCGTGCCCAAGGCATTCGACACCCAGGTGACAGACACCATTTTTACCTGATGTTGTTCAAATAATTTGTCATAGGCGATCAGATCGATATCACCTGCGTCAGTGACAGGAATAGGCAATACCTGTGCACCCAGTGTCGCAGCAACCAACTGCCACGGCACAATATTCGAATGGTGTTCCATCGCACTGACCAATACCACATCACCCTTACCGGCAATACGCGGCAAAAATGAGTGCGCCACCAGATTGATCGACTCCGTGGTACCCCGAGTCCAGATCACTTCGTGGCTGTGGGGGGCATTAATAAACTGCTGTATCTTGACGCGGGCACCTTCAAAACTGGCCGTCGCACGGTCGGCTAGGGTGTGTGCACCCCGGTGCACATTGGCGTTATCAAAACTGTAATAATGCACCAGCGCATCAATCACCGATTGTGGCTTTTGCGTGGTCGCCGCATTGTCCAAATACACCAACGGCTGTCCGTGAATCTGCTGATGCAATATCGGGAAGTCAGCCCGGATCAATTCTGCGTCAAAGTGCTTGATAGGACTCATCCTAAATGCTCCAAAATGGCGCTATCACGCGTAAATTGGACTGCCAATACCGACTGCAAATGGGCCCGTAGTGGCGCCACACTGATGGTATTCAGCAATTCATTGATGAAACCATAGCTCAACATGATCTCTGCTTCTTTACGCCCAATGCCTCGGGTCTGCAAATAATATAGAGCATCTGATTGAATCTGACTCACCGTCGCACCATGTGCACAGCGCACGTCGTCTGCGTAAATCTCCAGTTCAGGCTTGGTATAGATTTCGGCACCCTGATCCAACAACAGGTTCTTGTTGCTTAAATTGGCGAGGGTTTTTTGCGCCTGTGGATGGATGTGAATCCGTCCATTAAATATGGCTTTCGACTTGTCTGCCAAAATGCCTCGGAAGACTTCATCGGTAAAACAATGGGGCGTGCGGTGCTCAATACAGGCGTTCAAATCGCTGTGTTCTTCGCCTCGAGTAAGATACAAACCCGTCACGTCGCAATGGCTGCCCTGCCCAGTATGGTGCACGACCATATCAGTGCGTTTAAAATGGCTGCCTAAGGCCAATATAAAGCCTTTCAAATTCGCATTGTTTTTCAAAACCACATGGACGGCACCGACATGCACCATCGCATGTTGGTCAACGCCCAAGCGGTAATGTTTTAGGGTGGCGTTGTCACCAATGACCAATTCGGCCACTGCGTTAACCACGGCACTACCCGCAGCGTTATTGACGAACTGTTCAATCACCGTGGCTTCAGCATGGGTCCCCAATACCACCAGCAAACGCGGGGCATTATTGAGACCAGTCGCTGCGCCCGTCGTGCGGTAAACCACTTCGATCGGTCGTGAGATTTGCACATTTTTATCGACCTGAATGAACAAGCCATCAGATAGCATGGCACCGTTCAGGTCTGCCATAATGTGGCGTTCACGCTTGTCCGCTTGGTTCAAACAACTGCCAAGGTGCGTCACAATACGCGATTGCTCGTCGGCAGTGGCTTCGCTGAAGGTCACAAGGGTCAAGCCATCCATCGCTGCCACCGTAGAGGCATCAGCATCAAATGCACCGTCCACGAATACAACACGCATGGCATCTAGTGCTGGAATGCTATCGGTCTTGTCGGTCAGCGTGTCCGATGGGGTCGGCGTTGCCAAAGCCGCATGCAGCCGCCTTACCGGCGAATGCATCCAATGCTCTTGGCGCAATTCAGGCCACTGACCCGCTTTGACACGCGCCAATGATTGTTCACGGTAGGGCGCTAGCCAAGGCAGTGATGTCCATTGGGTTGCTGTGGCGACTACCGTCTCTCGCAGGTCAGACATATTATTCTGCTCCACCGTCTAACCAGCTATAGCCCTTCTCTTCCAACGCCAATGCGAGCTCTTTGCCACCGCTCTTGACGATTTTGCCATTTGCCAATACATGCACAAAATCAGGCACTATATAGTCTAGGAGTCGCTGGTAGTGGGTGACCACAATAATGGCGCGATCAGGCGAGCGCAAAGCATTGACACCTTCAGCAACCACTTGCAATGCATCGATGTCTAGGCCCGAATCGGTCTCATCCAAAATAGCCAATTTGGGTTCAAGCAGCATCATCTGCATCAATTCATTACGCTTCTTTTCGCCGCCTGAAAAACCTTCATTCACGCCACGTTTTAAGAAATTTTGGTCTAGGTTGACCGCTTTGCACTTCTCGCGCGCCAATTTCATGAAGCTGATCGCATCCAACGCCTCTTGACCACGGGCCAAACGGATCGCATCAACCGACGCCTTTAGAAATTCCATATTGCTGACGCCAGGGATTTCAACCGGATACTGAAATGCTAAGAACAAGCCTGCTTGGGCACGCTCCTCAGTGTCTAATTCAGTCAGGTCTTGGCCGTCAAATTCAATGTCGCCACCCGTGATTTCATAGCCTTCTCTGCCTGACAGCACATAACCAAGGGTACTTTTACCCGCGCCGTTAGGACCCATGATGGCATGGACTTCGCCCGCCTTCACTTCAAGGTTAAGACCTTTAAGGATCTCTTTGTCTTCAATTCGTGCACTAAGGTTGCTTATCTTCAGCATGGTGTCCATCTCATTTTATTGCGGAATGTCCGGCGTTAACCAACCGAACCTTCTAAACTCACTTCTAATAATTTGCCGGCTTCAACCGCAAATTCCATGGGTAATTCTTTAAATACTTCTTTGCAAAAGCCATTCACGATCATCGACACGGCCTTTTCTTGGGTTATGCCCCGCTGTTGGCACAAGAACAACTGGTCGTCGCTGACCTTCGAGGTTGTCGCTTCGTGCTCAACCACCGCCGATGGGTTTTTGGACTCAATATAGGGAAAGGTATGGGCACCACATTGGTCGCCAATCAGCAGAGAGTCGCATTGGGTGTAGTTACGGGCACCGCTGGCGCCCGGATTCATTTTCACCAAGCCACGGTAAGACCCTTGGCTTTTTCCTGCCGAAATACCTTTTGAGATGATCGTTGATCGGGTGTTTTTACCCAAGTGGATCATTTTGGTGCCGGTATCGGCTTGCTGGTAATTGTTGGTCAGCGCCACGGAATAGAACTCACCTATGCTGTTGTCACCTTTGAGGATGCAGCTGGGGTATTTCCATGTGACGGCTGAACCGGTCTCAACCTGCGTCCAACTGATCTTGGCGTTGGTGTGACAAATACCGCGCTTGGTCACAAAGTTATAGATACCGCCCTTACCTTCTTTGTCGCCGGGGTACCAATTCTGTACGGTCGAATACTTGATTTCAGCATTATCTAAGGCGACCAATTCTACCACAGCAGCGTGCAACTGATTTTCGTCACGCATCGGCGCCGTGCAGCCTTCTAGATAGCTCACATGGCTGCCTTCGTCTGCAACAATCAGGGTGCGCTCAAACTGGCCGGTATTGGCTTCGTTAATACGAAAATAGGTCGACAATTCCATAGGACAACGCACGCCCTTAGGAATATAGACAAACGAGCCATCTGAAAATACTGCACTGTTTAGCGCTGCATAATAATTGTCACGTTGCGGTACCACAGAGCCCATGTATTTTTTCACAAGCTCTGGATGCTCATGCACCGCTTCGCTGATCGGCATAAAAATAATGCCCACCTCTTTTAACTTCTCACGAAAGGTCGTGGTGACTGACACTGAATCAAAAACCACATCCACCGCAACACCAGCTAACGCAGCACGCTCATGCAAGGGTATGCCCAATTTCTCATACACCGCCAACAGTTCAGGATCAACTTCATCCAAACTCTTGGGGCGGCTGTCCATCGACTTAGGGGCTGAGTAGTAACTGATATTTTGAAAATCAATCTCAGGGTAATGCACATGCGCCCAGGTGGGTTCAGTCATTTCTTTCCAAATCGCAAAAGCCTTTAATCGCCAGGCCAGCAGCCATTCTGGCTCACCTTTTTTGGCTGAAATAAAACGTACAACGTCTTCATTAAGACCAGGAGCTAGGGTTTCCGCATCGATATCCGATACGAATCCAGCCTCATAATCTTTTTTCAGATACTGATCTATGGAATCTGACATTAGGGTTTCCCACTGTTGTTAGCAGCAACCTGACGCAATTTTGTCACGGTGCTCACAAGATGCTTTATGGCAAAATCTATTTCTTCATCGGTTGTAAAACGGCCGATTGATAGTCGTAAAGACGATAAGGCAACGCTGTTACTAACGCCCATCGCTTTCAATACAAAACTGGGTTCAATGCTCGCCGATGTGCAGGCGGAGCCAGTGGATATCGCAATATCGGTGAGTGCCAGCAACAGGGTTTCATCGTCCTGCCCAATCACAGCGATATTTACAATACCGGGGACACGTTGTTCAGCGTCACCGTGCACAACAATGTTGTCTAGCTGTTGGATACCCTGTAATAACTTCTGGCGCAGTGCGGTTAAGCGCACGGCTTCTTCTGGCAACAAGGACTGGGCAAGTGCTGCTGCAGCGCCCATGCCAACAATTTGATGGGTCGCTAGGGTACCCGAACGCATGCCACGTTCGTGACCGCCCCCATGAATCTGTGGGGTGATCTTCACCTGAGGAGTCCGACGGACATAGAGTGCGCCGATACCCTTGGGGCCATAGAATTTGTGGGCAGACATCGACAGCAAGTCGATATGCTGTGCCTTGACGTCGATCGGTACCTTGCCAGCACCTTGTGCGGCATCAACATGAAACAGCACGCCTTTTTCATGGCACAGTGCACCAATGGTACCGACATCTGTCAAGGTGCCAATTTCATTGTTGACCAACATCAGACTCACCAAGATCGTATCAGGGCGCAACGCCGCTTCAACCTGTGCTGGTGTAATCAAGCCCTGTGCATTGGGTGTTAAGTAAGTAATCTCAAAGCCGTCGGTTGCGAGCCAAGCACAGCAATCTAAAACCGCTTTGTGTTCTATTTTTGAGGTGATGATGTGTTGGCCTTTGGCGCGGTGCATCTGCGCCACACCTTTGATTGCCAAGTTGTCAGCCTCTGTGGCACCCGATGTCCACACAATCTCTCGGCTATTCGCCCCAATTAATCGTGCTACTTGACCGCGGGCTTCTTCTACTGCTTCTTCCGCCTGCCACCCATAGAGGTGTGAACGCGATGCAGGATTAGCAAAGGTGCCACTTAAGGTTAGGCAGTCCATTAGCGCCTCGGCAACCTTCGGGTCGACAGGCGTGGTGGCGGCATAATCGAGATAAATGGGTAATTTCATAATTCTCAGCTTTTTGGGCGTATGGGGTCACTCGGCACTGAATATTCACACCAAGGCTTTCTTTTGCGCGCTGGCGCCCATTACATGAGTAAGTCTTGTGCCTTAGCGCCGCTGCGATATTCATGTTTGGTCACCAAATCTTCCAAACTGATTTTATCAAGAAAGTCATGGATTTGATCACTCAAATCACACCAAAGATGATGGGTTAGACACATATCACCTTTTTGACAATTGCCCTTACCCTTACAGCGTGTGATATCTGTCGATTCATTGACCGCGTTGATGATCTTGGCAATCGTAATCGCGTTGGCGATTTGGCCAAGCTGATAACCACCGCCTGGTCCTCGCACACTAGTAACCAGCTTTGCACGGCGAAGTTTTGCAAACAACTGCTCTAGATATGACAAAGAGATTTCCTGTCTTTTTGAAATTTCTGCCAAGCTTGTTGGGCCACTGTTTTGGTGGATTGCTAAGTCGAGCATCGCCGTAACGGCATAGCGGCCCTTTGTTGTTAAACGCATAGTTCACCCCTCGAAAGATGGCGGCAATTATGCTATTCCCGACAAATTTAATCAAGTATTACGGGCAGACCACATCCAGCACCAAAGCCATTGCTGTCAAGCTAGACCAACAGCGTCTAGCGTTGTTGGTTCAAGGTGCTATGCTAAGACTTTGTTGGATGCTGGATCTGTACAATGCAACCTAAAATCAAGTTGGTTCGCATGGCCGCCTTGGCTGTCGCGACCTGTCTGTCTTTACCCGTGGCTGCAGCCTCCGATTGCAACCAATCGCTTACACCCTTGTCACAGGTACAGGGCGTTAGTGATCGCTCACCTCTGCAAGGAGAAAGGCTATGGGTGACAGGATTGGTCAGCGCGGTCTATCAGGAACCAAACAGCTTAAAGGGCTTTTTCTTGATCGCAGCTGAGGCCGACCAAGACAACGATCCGCGCACCTCAGAAGGCTTGTTTGTCTACAGCCAACAACCGGTCTCTGTCGGGGAGTCGGTTGTGGTATCAGGGCAGGTCACCGAGTTTTACGGCCTTACCGAACTGACGCATGTAAACCAGGTTATTGTCTGCTCCCGTCACAACACCTTGCCAAAGCCAACGCCAATAAGCAGCTTGCCGTATTCGGTTGGCTGGCAGGAATCGGTGGAATCCATGCCCGTTGTCACACCGCCGATGTGGGTATCAGGCAATGGGTCGTTGGCGCGCTATGGTGAACTGCATGTCGCCAGTGACAATGTGTTTGAACAGGCAGTGCAAGGCGCAGCTCCTAAACAACCGGTCAGTCACTGGGTCATTGACGATGCTGCCCCTGGCAATCAAGCACTGTGGTCATCCTATGTCGATGCCGACAATGTCAGACTGGGTACTTCCATCCAACCCTTTACTGCCATCGCCAGTTTTGGTTTTGGCCAATACCGCCTGTTGCCCCAGACACCTATTGACGCGCGCGCCCATCGACCAGACCACACAATGGCACCCGCATTTAACCCCGATGCAAACACCCGCATTGCACAATTGAATGTTCGGAACCTCTTTAACGGTGACGGACAGGGCGGTGGGTTCCCAACCTCTCGGGGAGCCAAGACTGTCGCCGAATACCGCCACCAACTGGCAAAACTGGCGCTCACTGTCCATACGTTTGATGCCGACTTTGTCGCCCTGACGGAAATTGAAAATGATGGATACGGTAGCCACTCAGCCATCAGCGATCTACTGTCCGCAGTCAATCGACTGGGCGCCAATGACGACCCCTTCGCTTTTGCGGCAGGTGCCAGTGAAGACAGTGGCAGCGATCAGATCACCCAAGGCTTGCTGTATAAAACCCGTGCATGGCAGGTAAAACAGGTGGCTTTTTTGCCACTCACATCGCCAGGGGTATCGGCCAGACCCTCTCTCATGGGCGTATTTATGAATCAGCGAACAGGCAGTCACTTGCAGATCGCAGTCGTACACTACAAATCCCGACGCGCTGGCTGCGCTGAGGACCCCAAAGCAGAGCCCGCAGCCGGTTATTGTGATCAGCGTCGCATGGCGATAAGCCGCAACCTAATAAAAGCATTAGACAACACCGATGACTTTGATCCTGACATGCGCGTTATCGCTGGGGATTTTAACGCCTATTATGGCGAGCCAGCACTGCGTTTGTTGACCGATGCGGGTTGGCAGGAATCACGAGCACGGTTAAACCGCTTGCACGAATACACCTATGTATACCGCAACAAGCCGGGTGCCTTAGACCATTTCTTTGTGCGCTCGAACCCTACGAATTTACCAGACATGCAACAAGTCGATTGGCATATCAACGCTGCTGAATCCGATATCATTGTCGGGGAGGAATTGCAGAGAGGGCTGGTGTCGGTGTATCGGTCTTCAGATCACGACCCCAGCATTTTGGATCTCAACTGGCGTTAGGGGTTTTTTCAACAGCCGACGCAGACTCGACTTCCAATCCGCCACAGGGCGCAGAAGTATTATCTGCCTCTTCTACTACGGTAAAGTCAGCGCCTTCCAAACCCTTGAACTTAAGGTATTTGAAATTCTTATCGAGATGGCAGAGCACATCGCACATTTCATTCAAACGGGCATCTTGCTCATGTATGTGGGCGAGCATCTTGCGAATCGAATGGGCAATAGGATCGGGCATCTCAGAGACACCATAGGCATCAAAACCCATTTTTTCGGCAATGACTTTCTGACGCTGCAGCTCATCCGGATCTAATTCAACGGGTGCTGTAGCGCCCTTGATTACACGCCCCGGCACACCAACCACAGTTGCGTCTGCCGCTACCTCTTTGGTCACAACGGCATTGGAGCCAATTCGGGCACCCGCGTGCACCGTAAAAGGGCCTAGCACCTTGGCGCCTGCACCCACAATCACACCATCTTCCAAGGTCGGATGGCGTTTGCCTTTCAACCAACTGGTGCCGCCAAGCGTGACGCCTTGATAGATGGTGACATCATTGCCAATTTCAGCAGTTTCACCGATGACCACACCCAAACCGTGGTCAATAAAGAACCGACGACCAATAACAGCACCGGGATGTATTTCAATCCCCGTCACCCACCGCGCTATCAAGGACAACCAGCGTGCCAACCACCGAAAACCCCAGGTCCACAGTTTGTGGTTTACGCGGTGCATAATCAGCGCATGCAGACCGGGATAACAGGTCAATACTTCAAACCAGTTTCTCGCAGCAGGGTCTCGATCGAAAACGCTGTTTATGTCTTCTCTAAGCTGTGTAAACATGACCATTAGTCCTTCAATTTTGCGCGCAATTTATCTACTTGCGTCAGAATACCACGCAAGATATTCATTTCAGAATTATCAGGTTGCACCCGCATGTACAATCGTCGCAACCGCGTCATCAATAACTTAGGTTTATGGGGGTCAAGGTATTCAATATCAATAAGGGTCTTTTCTAAATGCTCAAAATACCCCGACATTTGTGCTTGATTGGCCGGTGGCGCCTCGCGCTCTGTGTCCCATTGGTAGTCAACACTGTCACCCAACATGGCCATACGCATTTCATAGGCCAACACCTGCACGGCAGCTGCAACATTCAAAGAACTGTATTCGGGGTTTGACGGGATGTGCACATGGTGGTGACACAGAGCCAATTCGCCGTTCGTAAGCCCACTGCGCTCTCGACCGAATACGATTGCGATTTCCACGTCATCTGATTGCTGTAACGACAAACTTGCCGCCTGTCTCGGATTCACCAGCGGCCAAGGAATGGCTCGACTGCGCGCACTCGCACCAATCACCAACTGACAATCGGCAACAGCAGCCTCTAAACTGTCTGCCACAGACGCTTTCATCATAATGCCGTGCGCACCCGCCGCCCGTGCCATGGCGACATTGGTCATAAAGTCGGGTGGGTTGACCAACGACAGATGGGTTAAACCCATGGTTTTCATGGCCCGTGCCGCCGAACCGATATTGCCACTGAAAGACGGTTCTACCAACACGATGCGTATGCGATCTAAAAAGCTCAAGGATTGCCTCACTAAATAAAGGTCGGTGTCAGTAAAAGCTGCCATTTTTGAGCCGTTATCAGACACCCTAAAGGGATTTTGGGGTATTTTACATGAAATCGGCTCCCTTGCCTGACTAATCTATTTTCTCACTAGGCTACTAATTTGTGGCAATTTTTCGTAACATTGTCGCCACAAACCGCTTTTTAACAAAACTGATACCTGGATTCCCATGCAACCCACATTGACGATTGCTTTGCGGGCAGCACGTGCTGCCGCCGAAAAACTGAAATTTCAATATGACCAAATGCCCGGTCAGATTGCCGAAGGCATGAGCGTTCAGGCTATTTTAGAAGCCGCTGTTCAAAGCGCATCCGACCAACTGATCAAGGCCATTCGTAAAGCACACCCTACCCACAACATCGACATCGTTGGCAAAGGTATGGACGAAGCCCGTACGCCTGATGCAGAAGTAATGTGGCGTGTACGCTTAATCGACAGTACTGCCAACTTCTTGGCGGGCTATCCCGCATTTATGGTCACCGTTGCTTTTTATCGACATGGTAAAATGGAACACATCGCTTTGGTGAATCCATTTACCGGTGGTGAATTTACAGCCACCCGTGGTCGCGGCATGCAATTTTTAGAAAAGCGCACCCGTACCAGCAATCAAAAGAAACTGCAAAAAGCCCTCGTTTCAACCTACAAGCCAGATTTCAACACGCCGTTCTTTGCTGTACTCAAAGAGCAGCAATGTGATGTGCGTCTGACTGGGTCATTCTTGACCGACCTCACCGCATGTTGTGGTGGCCAGACAGTCGCTTTTGTCGCCAACCAAGTGGATGAGCTCGATATCGAAGTGGCGTCTCTATTGGCTCAGGAATCAGGTGCGTTAACAGGTGACGCCAATGGCCGTCCTTTGTCGCTGAAGAGTAAGACTTTGGTGGTCGCGAACCCGAAACTGTTCAAATTGGTTATTCAGGCCCTGTCTGCTTAATCAGAAGCAACACCGCATAACCACGCAGTTTGGATATGCGGTGTGACCCGACAGCATTAGGCTTCAACCGTTGTTCATCGACTATTACGGGTAGCACAACATGACACACAATCTGCAAATTCTTGCTGGCGAACGTGCTTTACAGCATATTCGAGAAAAGGGATTAAAGCCGGAACACATCTCCATGATGTTAGGCGCGTCAGGTGGACCTAAATGGTTCGTGCTATCACGTTTTGACCAATATCTTGGTCGCGAATTTCTAAGCCAAGCCACACAACCTATCAATTTGGTCGGATCCTCAATTGGCGCTATGCGTATGGCCTGCCACGCAATGGCCGCACCCGATAAAGCCATCCAACGGCTCGAAGATGCCTACGTGGCATCGGCCTATGACCACACCACGACCCCCAAAGATGTCTCTGACAGTGCCGAGTACATGATCAAGCACTTCCTAGGCGAAACTGGCATTGAAGAAATCGTACATAACACCCAGTTTCACCTCAACGTTGTCGCGGCCCGCGCCAGAGGTTGGGGTGCCAGTGACACGCGTTTTAAGCAGTTGACGAGCGTACTGGCCAGCGCGGCGACCAATATGGTGTCACGCCGGGCATTTTTGTCATTTTATGAGCGGGTGATATTTTCACAACAGGTACCCACCTCGCCATTTCGAGATTTGCGCGGGGTAAAGGGCCGTTTGTGCCAGCTATCCTCGGCCAATAGTTTACAGGCCTTAATGGCCTCTGGTGCCATTCCCTTGGTGTTAGAAGGTGTGCGTGACATACCAGGCGCACCACAGGGCACTTATCGCGATGGCGGTATGATTGATTACCATTTCGATCTACCGTTAGAAACCGCACCAGGCCTTATTTTATACCCCCATTTTGCGCCTATGCTGAAGCCCGGCTGGTTTGATAAAAGCCTGCCTTGGCGCACGGTAAACAAGCGCAATTACACCGATGTTGTGCTCGTCACGCCAACGCAATCATTTATTGATCGGCTACCCTATGGCAAGATTCCTGATCGGGGTGACTTTGAGAAATTGGAAACAGATGTGCGGCAGAAATATTGGCACACTGCGATTGCGCAAGGACAGGCCATTGCCGACGACTTTGCTACATTAATCGACACCAACCGCATTGCTGAGATTGCCCAGCCGCTCGACCCTAAAGCCTTGGCTTAACCACTACCGCATACAGCATCCCGTTGCCGACACAAGCAACTGACACAAAAAAGCCCAGTGTGCGATCAGCACATACTGGGCTTTTTTATGGATACAGAAAAACGCTACCGTGCCACTACCTGCCTATTGCCCTGTCCAACCTCTGATTATTTGGACAGGCCAAGGGTTACGGTCTTAGTCTTTTAACCAAGTCGGAATTTCTTCCATGTCATCCGTCTTCGGCTTTTCAGGCGGCATCAAGTCTTCTTTGGTCAGCTTCATCAACATCAAGACGTTGGCTGCAACATAGATCGATGAGTAGGTACCGATTAAAATACCAACCAGTAAAGCGACGGAGAAACCGAAATTAAGTTCACCGCCAACGACCAATAGCGACAGCAATACGATCATCGTAGTACCAGATGTCATCAAGGTACGTCCGAGCGTTTGAGTCAACGACACATCAATGATGTATTCAATGTCATCACTGCGGATCATTCTGAAGTTTTCACGAATACGGTCTGCTACCACAATGGTGTCGTTTAACGAGTAACCAATAACCGCCAACACAGCAGCCAATACGGTCAGGTCAAATTCAAAGCCAGTGACTGAGAAAAAGCCCATCACAATGATAACGTCGTGAATCAATGCACCTACTGCACCGACCGAAAACTTAAACTGGAATCGGAATGCAATGTAGATCATCACCAGAATCAGCGCCAACACCATGGCAAGGCCACCGTTTTCACGCAATTCTTCACCTACCGTAGGGCCAACAAATTCACTTCTGCTCAATACAACGGCGGTGCCGTCCTGTTGCAGCGCAGCCATTACTTCTTCAGCCATGCTGGGCGAGTCATTCACCTTCATTCGCATCAATACGTCAGTATTTGAACCAAAATACTGCACAATGACGTCTTGAAAACCGGCATCATTCAACTTACCACGTATAACACCCACATCGGCAGGCTCTGCGTAATCCACTTGGATCAGCGTGCCGCCCGTAAAGTCGAGACCAAAATTCAGACCCTTAAAGCCCAGCGACAGAATACTAATCAGCAACAGCGTGACAGAAAAGACAAAAGTCACCTTCCGTAGCTTCATAAACGGAATGCGTTTCATTTCGCTCATTTCCATATCTCCCGAATGGGTACAGTTTTCAAATCACGTCCACCCAATAGCCAGTTGCTCAATGCACGGGTTAATATAATCGCCGTAAACATCGAAGTGACAATACCGAACGACAGTGTTACCGCAAATCCCTTAATCGGGCCAGTGCCGACCGCATAAAGAATAACCGCAACAATCAAAGTGGTTAAGTTGGCATCCAAAATGGTGGTAAATGCGCGATCATAACCCGCATTAATCGCAGAATGCGGCGACATACCATTGTCCATTTCTTCTCGTATGCGGCTAAAAATAAGCACGTTTGCATCGACCGCCATACCCACCGTTAATACGATACCGGCAATACCCGGCAAGGTTAACGTGGCACCTAACATCGACAACAGGGCAACCACCAAGACGATGTTGGTTGTCAGCGCGACTACTGCAAACACACCAAACACGCGATAGGCCACAAGCATAAAGAACACCACTGCAATAAAGCCAATGGCTATAGACCAGACGCCCTTCACAATATTGTCTTCACCCAACGACGCACCAATGGTTCGCTCATTGATAATCTTCATTGGTGCTGCCAAAGCGCCAGCACGAAGTAACAGCGCCAATTCAGAGGCTTCAGCGGGACTATCTAAACCTTGAATAACAAAACTACTTGAGAAAATACCACGGATAGTTGCAAGACTGATGATGCCTTTTTCTTCAACCGTCGAGTAAATAATCTTTTGTGCGCCATTAACCATGCGGTAGTCAGTTTCAGTCTTTTGCTCAATGAACAAGACCGCCATACGGCGACCGACACCCAACTTGGTGGTTTGGCCCATACGAGCACCACCTTTACTGTCCAATGACACCGACACTTCAGGAATACCCTGTTGGTCGTAAGAGACACGGGCATTGGTAACGTTGTCACCACTGATGATTACCGAACGTTCTAGCGACGCCGAACTTTGGCTACCACCTGCTCCGTCACGGAACTGATAAATTTCAGACGTTGGGTCACCCGCCTGGGCTTCTAAACGAAACTCTAGGTTGGCTGACTTACCGAGAATCTTTTTGGCCTGTGCGGTGTCTTGTACACCAGGCAACTCAACCACAATGCGGTCTCTGCCTTGTCGCAATACTTGCGGCTCTGCCACACCCAACTCATTCACACGATTTTTCAACGTGGTTAAGTTTTGGTTGATGGCATAGTCTTCCAATTCGCCTTGCTTGGTCTCAGAAAAACGCACTCTGACGCTCACACCATCGCCCATGGTTTCTCTTAGAAATTCTGGATACTGCTCGCCAAAGAACGTATCACCGAGGTCACGGTTTTCAGCATCTCGGAATTCAACCGTCAAACCAAAACCGGGTGCCTTACTGACACCACGGAATCGAATGCCTTCTTCACGCAAAGTACGCTTGATGTCTGCTGAGTAATCTTCCATTTGATTGGTCAGATAAGCATCCATATCGACTGCAAGTAAGAAGTGCACACCACCGCTCAAGTCCAAACCTAAGGACATTGGCGATGCACCCATCGCTACCAACCATCCTGGCGTGGTAGGCGCTTTATTCAATGCGACGATGTAGCCGTCACCCAATTCTCTTTGAATCAGTGCCTTGGCATCCAGCTGACGGCTGTCATCTTGTAACCGAATCATAATATGGCGATCGGTTAACTCTTCACCGAAATAGCCGATATTGGCAGATTCCAATGTGGCTATTGCTTGATCCATTGCAACCGTGGTCACGACTTTACGAGAGTCGGTGGTGGCGATCTGAATCGCAGCGTCAGGGGGATAAATATTAGGCAAGGCATACAATGCGCCGACGAGACACACGATAACCACAAGCAGGTTTTTCCAGAGCGGGTAACGGTTCATTATCAAATTCCGATTGTGCTTTTCAGAACCAAGACAGCGCTAACATTGGGCATGTAACGCATTACTGGTGCTGAGTCAAAGAACCTGAGCTGCTCGCTCAGGTTCGAACGAAATGGGCCAAGACCCATCCCACTTAAATGCCTTTCAACGTACCTTTAGGCAATGTTGCGTTTACTGAAGGCTTCTGGAACTTCAATTCCACCTTTTCAGCAACTTCAACCACAACGAAATCGTCAGTAACGCGAACCACTTTGCCGCAGATGCCGCCAGTCGTCATTACTTCGTCACCCTTTGCCAAGGTACCGATCAATTCTTTGTGCTCTTTGGTACGTTTGCTCTGTGGACGCCATACCATCAAATAAAAGATAACCACAAAGATGCCCAACATAAGCAAAGGCGACCATACTGGTGCTTCAGCAGGTGCTACTTCAGCCATAGCTGCTACAGGAAACAAAGACGCTACAACCAATAACCAATTTTTCATGACAAAAACTCCGTTTATTACATTATTGTTCGTTGAGGCTAGGTGTTTCTAGTCCCCGTTTTCGATAGAACTCTTCAACAAAGGCGGTGAGATTACCTGCTTCAATGGCCTGACGCAAACCAGCCATCAGAGTTTGATAATACCGCAAATTGTGAATCGTATTTAATTGTGCACCCAGCATTTCTTTACACTTGTCTAAGTGGTGCAAATAGGCGCGTGTGAAGTTCTTACAGGTATAGCAATCGCACTCAGCGTCAAGTGGTCCGACATTGTGGCGATGCTGTGCATTTCTGATTTTTATCACACCCGAACTGGTAAACAAATGACCGTTTCGCGCATTTCGGGTCGGCATTACGCAGTCGAACATATCGACACCACGACGCACACCCTCAACCAAATCTTCTGGTGTACCAACACCCATCAAATAGCGTGGTTTATCCGCTGGCATCATGGCCGGCAGATAATTCAACACATCAAACATTTCATCTTTTGGCTCACCAACTGACAAACCGCCAATGGCATAACCATCAAAACCGATATCCGTCAGGCCTTTTAATGATACCTCACGCAAATCACGGTACATGCCACCTTGGATAATACCAAACAAAGCACTGGGGCTATCACCATGGGCGGTCTTCGACCGTTCGGCCCATCGCAGCGACATTGCCATCGAGGATTCCGCCTCGGATACAGTCGCCGGATAAGGCGTGCATTCGTCAAATATCATCACAATGTCTGAACCCAGATCGCGCTGTACGTCCATGGAAATTTCAGGCGTTAGTTCAACCTTTGCACCATCCACTGGCGACTGGAAAGACACACCGTGTTCAGTGATTTTTCTCATGGCGCCCAAGCTAAATACCTGAAAGCCACCCGAGTCCGTAAGAATCGGTCCTTTCCACCCGGTGAAGTCATGCAAATCGCCATGTTCCTTCATTACCTGTGTACCTGGACGCAGCATCAAGTGAAAGGTGTTACCTAAAATAATATGCGCACCAATTTCTTCGATGTCTCGCGGCAACATGCCCTTCACCGTGCCGTAAGTGCCCACAGGCATGAATGCCGGCGTCTCTACCTTACCGCGGGGGAAGGTCAGCGTGCCTCGACGTGCCTTTCCATCTGTGGCGGCAACCTCAAAATCCATAAAACATTGTCGTGCCATTAAACTGTCTCTCCAGCAGGTGAAAGGGTCGATATAAACATGGCATCGCCATAACTATAAAAGCGATATTGCTCGGTGATCGCTTCGTGGTATGCCCGCATCATGAGGTCTTTACCTGCCAATGCGCTTACCAACATCAACAGTGTCGACTTTGGTAAATGAAAATTCGTTATCAGGCCGTCAATCACATTGAATTGGTAGCCTGGGAAAATAAAAATCGTGGTATCGCCTTTGTAGGGTGCAAGGCTGCCAGACCGAGCGGCGGTTTCTAGTGCCCGCACCGATGTTGTACCTACCGCAAAAACGCGTCCACCACGCTTTTTGGTGTCTGCCACCTGCGCGACAACCGCGTCACTCACATCCAACCACTCGCTGTGCATCACGTGGTCTTCAATGTTATCGACTTTTACCGGTTGAAAGGTCCCTGCTCCTACATGGAGGGTAACAAAGGCTTTTTCAATGCCTTTGGCCGATAATTGCGCCATTAATTCTTCATCAAAGTGCAATCCGGCGGTCGGTGCGGCGACCGCACCAATTTTTTCGGCATACACTGTCTGGTATCGTTCGCGATCTGAGGCTTCGTCTTCTCGTTGCATGTACGGCGGCAACGGCATGTGTCCATGTAGTTCAAGCACATCAACCCACGAGGACGCCGATACCAGCTGTAATTCAAACAACGCATCCTGGCGGCCAATGACATCAACCTCAACACCATCAGCCATGATTAATCTGGTGCCGGGCTTGGGTGCTCGAGAACTGCGAACGTGGGCCACACAGGTGCGCTCATCCAGTAAACGTTCAAACAGCATTTCAACTTTACCGCCCGATGCCTTTTGGCCGAACAGACGCGCAGGTATCACGCGGGTATTGTTAAATACCAAAAGATCACCTGGACGCAAAAGTGACAACACATCCGAAAATGCGCCATGAACCAGCGTTTGACTGGGTGCATCCACTTGCAGTAAACGGCTGGCACTGCGCTGAGGTAGCGGAAAGCGGGCGATTAAAGCATCAGGGAGTTCAAAGTCGAAGTCGTTTACTGACAATGTAGACATGTATTTCTAGAAACCGATGATTAAAAAAAACCATTTTAACTGAAAAAAGTGAACGAAGTAACAGGAAGTCATTGACAGGTAAGGATTTTTTCGTATGATAGCCCCACTTCGAGCGACAACGCCCGAACAAGTAATGCCAGTGTGGCGAAATTGGTAGACGCGCCGGATTCAAAATCCGGTTCCTGAGAGGGAGTGTCGGTTCGAGTCCGACCACTGGTACCACATTTAACTGAGTCGTTTTAACAAACGGTCAGTCGAGGCAGCAAAATTACATTTTGTCGGTCTCAGCAGCAAAGGTCACTTCGGTGGCCTTTTTTGTTGCCTATTGAATAGGGTCAAGTTTGTTATGCAATGGGATTCACGCGCCTGTGCCAATACAAATAGCACTGCCCTTTAGCCAAATAAAGCGATACAAGGCAGTTACTGCAGCTGCGACAGCCAATGGTCGGCCAATTGGACAAAACCCCCGCCGCAACGCTCAGAAGTCACATACGCCGGCTTGTGGGTCATGGTGTCGAGATGCGGGACGATGTTGGCCACACCGACGCTTTGTGGGAACTGCGAGAACATGCTTTCATCGTTGGGCGCATCGCCTATGCAAATGGCCTGTTGTGACAATTCTGCC
The DNA here is from genome assembly GCA_913063165.1 of uncultured Saccharospirillaceae bacterium. GTDB lineage: Bacteria > Pseudomonadota > Gammaproteobacteria > Pseudomonadales > Natronospirillaceae > CAJXZL01. The sequence goes on from CAJXZL010000001.1 coordinate 154,706, forward strand.
GCTGTGAGTCCAAACAACTGCTCACCTAACCGCAACGCCATGGTGCTTTTATCAAAATTGCCTTTGCTGATATTCAGATGAATCGAGCTTTTTTTGACGCGATAGCCCAGATTCTCAAGCTGAAGCATGATGCTGGCTACTTGCTCTGGTGCCATTCGGTGGTCTTGGTTGTAATCGATGGCGACATCAACCAGTCGAAATGGCTGATCCTTGGCAAAGACGATACCATCGCCCTCTGCCATGGATTGCACATCAGAAATGATATTGGCTTGGTCAATTTTGTGCTGTTCACGGGTATCCCAAAACGACCAATGGAGTTTTTTGTCGGCATCCTTGCTGATGTAAAATGCGCCACCTTCACCAATGACCGCTGATACTGGCCAGGTGCGAATTATCTGGTCACACCAGCCTGCACACCCACCAGTAACAGGAACAACAGCCACATTGGCCTGGGCCAGACGCCAGAGAGCCTGATAGGTTTCAGGCCTGAGCTGTCCGTCGGTGGTTAAAGTGTCGTCCACATCAGTAAACAATATTGTAGCAGTGCCAAAATCAAACTGTTCCATCTGACACCCTGCCTATAGGACTTTCTTTCTTAGGACACTGGTAACGGTTTCGCCTACCAACACCAAGAACACAATACCGATCAGTATCGTTGCCACGGTCTGCCAAGCGAAGGTATCGATGGCTCCCTGCAAAAGCACGCCAATACCACCCGCACCCACCAATCCCAATACGGTGGATTCTCGGATGTTGATGTCCCAGCGCAAAATTACGATGGCAAAAAATGCCGGCATAACCTGTGGCACGATGGCATAGAACACCACCTGCATACGGGTGGCACCAGTCGCCTCCATAGCCTCCACAGGCTTACGGTCAATTTCTTCAATGGCCTCACCCATCAACTTTCCGATAAACCCAATAGAGCGAAACATAACTGCCAAAATACCGGCCAACACACCGGGGCCAAATATGGCAACAAACAACAACGCCCAGATGATGGTATTCACCGATCGGCTCGATACCAAAATTGTACGACCCAACCACAGAGTAGCTCGGTTCGGGGTGGTGTTTTGCGCTGCGATATAGGATACAGGCAAGGCAACAAAGACGGTGAGCATTGTCGACAAGGTTGCGATGTGTACGGTTTCTAACAAAGCAGCACCAATGGCCGACCAAGCACCCAATTCCGGTGGCCACATTCTTACAGCCAGATTTTGCATTTGATTGGGGGCATCCCACACCCAGGGCCAAAATATGTCAATGTCTTTAACAGCCCACACCACAGCAAACACGGTGAGGAAATAAATCACATACCGTATCCAACGCTCTTTGCTGTCATACCGCGTCCAATACTTTGCGAGACTATCTTCCTTTTGCTCTACCATATCTTTTTCCTTACCCAACCGCTGATCGCTTCACTGATCAGAATAATACCGATGATTAAAATTAATATGGCGAAAGCAAAATCATAGTCATATCGACCAAAAGCATTCATCAAGGTTGCACCAATACCGCCTGCCCCGACTATGCCAACCACCGCCGAGGCGCGCAAATTACTGTCCAATTGGTACATTGACAGTCCAATTTGTCGTGGCAAAATCTGAGGGAAAACGCCATAAACTAGGGTTGCCATATAGCCCGCACCGACCGATCTCATCGCCTCTACTTGACCCCAATCGATTTCTTCAATTTCCTCTGCCAATAATTTGGCCACGAAACCAATCGAATACAAAGTCAGTGTCAAAATGCCTGCAATGGGACCAAAGCCAACTGCGGCGACAAATAAAATGGCCACGATGACTGGATGAAAGCTCCGCGCTGTAATGATGATCGCTCGCCCAAGAAAATAAATGGGCTTGGGTGCAATATTCTTAGCCGACATCACTGCGATAGGAATCGACAGCAATACACCCAATATGGTGGCGAGAAAGGCAATTTGGAAACTTTCCTTAAAGCCCTTCCACATCAATTCGCCGCGATCAAATGCGGGAGGAAAACCACCTCCAAAAATCCGCATGGCACGGGGCCAGCCTTCTGATATACGCTGCCAATTGAAGGGGATGGTAGAAACAGCCCAATACAGATAGGCGAATGCAATAATGATCAGACCATAGCGTAGCCAAGGATTGGCGATAAACGGCGCTTTTTTCCACAAGCGCGGTTGCTGTTGTTCGGGTGTCATGCCACACCACCTGAGACTGAAATATCTTGGCCATCGTCATCTGGATTCTCAATGCCGCCATAAATGGCGTCCAGTGCGTCGGAATTAAAATCTGACGGGCCACCGTCAAAAATCATTTGGCCATGGCGTAAACCCACTATCCTATCGGTATAAGCTTTGGCCTGCGCCACATTGTGAATATTGATCAGAACTGGCAAAGACATCTCACTTGCGAGCCCCTGCAATAGCACCATGATTTGTTCGGAGGTTTTAGGGTCTAACGACGCGGTAGGTTCATCGGCCAACAAGATTTCGGGATTTTGCATGAGGGCGCGCACAACACCCACACGTTGGCGTTCACCGCCCGATAATTCATCTGCACGTTTATTGGCATAATGGGCAATGCCGACGCGATCCATCAGATAAAAAGCCCTTTCGATATCTTCTTGCGGATATCTCCGTGATACCGCCTGAAACAGCGACACATAGCCAAGCCGCCCTGCAAGTACGTTTTCCATTACTGACAATCGGTCAATAAGGTTAAAACCTTGAAATACCATTCCGATTTTACGCCGCGCTTTGCGTAATGCCGCGCCGCGAAGCTGTGTCAGCTCCAAACCGTTTAGGGTAATTGATCCTGATGTCGGCTCTACCAGCCGATTGATACATCTGAGCATCGTGCTTTTACCCGCGCCTGATGCGCCCACGATGGATACCACTTCACTACCGGTCACCGATAAATTGAGACCTTTCAATACCGCGTCATCTTTGCCGTATCGTTTGACCAGATTCGAAATTTCTAACATAGTGTTTTCACCTAAAAATAGTTGCCCAGCACAACACCACAGAGGTCTTGGCTGGGCTTGTCAGACGCTTACTTCAACTGATCAGGTGTGTACTGAACACCATTGGCTTTCTGGATTTCTCGAATCACACTCCAGTTCTCTTGATAAGTAATAGGGACAAATTTCTCGACGCCCTCAAATTCATCACCCAAAGCCGTTCCTCTGAAGTCAAAGGTGTAGAACGCTTCTTTGATTTTCTTCACCAAGTCAGGATTCAGATTGTAGGCATAATTGTATGAGGTGGTTGGAAAGCTAGCTGATTCCCATACGATTCTGACTTCCTTAGGATCGTAAAGCCCACGTGCAGCCATGCGCTCAACTACTTCTGAAGCAACGGGAGCCGCATCATAATCACCTGCAACGACGCCTAACATTGATTGATCATGGCTACCTGAGTAGGTCACTTCATAATCGGTGTCTGGCACAATACCCAAACCAGGGAACAAGGCTCTTGGCGCTAAGTTACCAGAGTTAGAGGTAGGTGACGTATGTGCAATGCGCTTGCCTTTCATGTCTGCCATGGTGCGAATATCAGAATTTGCTTGGGTATAAACTTGCAGCTTATAACCGAACTTACCTTCGTCAGAGCCCATCAATGCAAAAGGTACTGCACCGGCTAGGTTTACGGCAAAAGGCGTTGGGCCGGTTGAAAAGCCAGCAATGTGCAAGCGTCCGCTGCGCATCGCTTCAACCTGTGCTGCATTTGACTGCACGGCGAAAAAACGTACGTCACGGCCAATTACAGTTTTTAAGTGGTCAATAAACGGCTGCCAAATGTCAGCATACACAGCAGGATCTTCCACTGGTGTATAGGCAAAAATCAGGGTGCTCGGGTCAGCCCATTTAGAACTGTCTGTAGGCAGGTCGGCAACCAGGTCACCGTCTGTATCGCAATACATTTTATCCAAAGCGCCGCGTGCGCATTCAGCCATTGAATAACTACTTAGGCCCATCATGAGCGGAAATACTGCTGCAGAGAGCAATACTTTCGCAGATGGCTTTAAAGCATCTTTAATTGATTTCATAGTGGATTCTCTTATGTCCTTTTTAATTGAAAAATAGTGTGCTTGGCTGGATCCGAGCAGACCATTCAATCTGTTTCAGAATGTCAGCACTGGCATACTGGTTCTTTTTATTTTTAACTATGGGCTGTTGAGATTAACACCCTATTTCGACCTATAACACCCGTATTGGCCTAAATAATGACGGCTTTTTAAAAGAGTGTGTTGTGGCGCACTGTTGGCAGTTTCAAATCAGCAGCTTCCGTTTTTTTGCCAATCGTCTGCCAATGGATTTTTGGGCAAGCAGTTTGTGTAATCGACGGGGTTGCCGGTAGACCAACGGCGCGTGACATTGCATCGTGCGCGCTTTCGTGAATACAACAGCCAGGGCTTGGCCCTTTATTGCGCGATGTCATCCTGCGTCAACCTCACATCTTTTAGCAGACAGTCAGGTAAGTGGATGAACACTTTCGACTCTTTCGCTTCGATAGCATCACTTGGATGGGCGCCAATAGCTGATCAACAAGTCCCGTTTTGACGGGTAGTTGAACGCCATAAAACTCCCCACATCTTCGCATTTTCTATAGGAGAATTACTCGCGCAGCATCCCGTACCGGACGCATTCGATCTCTAAAACAATATTTATTTGGGGTGCGTAGTCAGAAAATTGTGGATTAACGGTCGCATGGGGAATAGCGGTCGACCATAATGGGTCCCATTGACAACGTAAAGGTGATTTTTATGAATTGGTTAGCGGTCAGCATTGTCGTATTTATGATTCTAGAGTCGCTGAATATTTTGACCCTTTATTTTGCGCCAAGTAGCAAAAAGGGCAACGGCATAGGCATATTTAACGCCTACGAGTTGTCAAAAACCCAGCCAGAAGTACATGCATTGGTGCGGTATTTAATTAACTGGGTTGCTGGTACCAAGCTGATTTTTGTCGCGCTGTTATTGGTTATATTGCTCACCGGATCTCAAGATACGCGGCTATATGCTGTCTTGGCGTTAATCGCATCCATAGCCAGTTTCTATTGGCGGTTGTATCCAGCCATAAAGACGATGGACAGACAGGGCCTGATTTCGCCCAAAGGCTATTCGAATACCCTTGGGTGGCTGATTGCGATATTTATTGGCGTCTTTGTGGTTGCATTAGCGCTGTTTGCTTTTGCTCCTAAGTAATGCAGCAGCTGCCTATAGGGACGTAGCGAGCGCGTCACTACGCCGCCTTTATATATTGGCGGCACAGTGTTTAAATTAATACCTGATTCTTCGGTCGAATTAGAACAGTCCCCGTGAGTCTTAGACTGTGTACGCATTGGGCAAGTAGCCCATTACAGGCTGATAGCGATGGATTTCTTCTATAACCAACGAATGCCAGCGTTTGAACAAGCCATTCTGAAGGCGCGTGACATTGGATGGCGCGCCTTCATTCGTCATTACAACAGCCACGATTTTGCTCTTTCTTGCACGATGTCATCCACTGTTTGCTGAGTGGATCGGCCAGCAATGTGACGACTTTTGGGCATCTAGCAATCAGGGCCGCTTAACATCTCGAAAAATAGTTCAGGCACAGGTTATTGATAACCCACTGATCTGTTAACAGGCTTAGCAATTTATTGACTACAGGGTCATTTTAACATGCAACTCGTCGCACCTATTGCCGCATTGGAAATTGCATTTCTGAAGATGTACGCCGATTTTACAATGCATGACCCTGACAACGCGCCCTATTACGCGCCCGCTGAAGCGAACTTTGCTGCCTATTGCAACGAATTACAGCGACAGGAACGGGGCATCGTGAAAGCGGGCGATGTCCCCTGCACTACCCGTTGGCTACAAGACATCGATGGCGATATTATGGGTGCCATCCGCATACGCCACCACATTGACCACCCTTACCTCGCAATTGAAGGTGGACACATTGGCTACGACATTGCACCCAGCTGCAGAAATAATGGCCATGGCACCCAGATGTTGCGGCTTGCAATACCGATCGCGCAGCAACTGGGGATACCCAGAGTGATGCTAGTAACCGATGCCAACAATCTTGCCTCACAGGCTGTGATCAGGGCCTGCGGCGGTCAACTCACCCAGACGCTGATATCACCGGCCTATGGGACACCGATACTGCATTTTTGGATTGACCTATAGCGCAAAGAACGCGTCTGTCTGGTAGGGCGGCTTTAAAGGCCCACTTGAGGATTATCAATTGTCAGGCAATGAAGAATCAGAAATCACGATCACCAAGGGCATGCCCAACAGTGACCTATATGCGCAATTCAGGCAGTGGTGCATCAGTGAATGGGGCGACATTGACCCCTTTATGGCCGATCGACAGGGCAAACCCTTACCACCGCCAATAGTGGCGACCATCGATGGTCGTCTGGTTGGCGGTCTGGCATTTACCAGAGCAATACCCAATCAAGCAGTAGACAATCAGCTGTGGATCAATGCCATAATTGTTGCACCAGCTTACCGTAGGCGAGGCATTGCCAGGTTGCTGATTCTATCTGCACAAGGAGAATGTGGTGCGTACACCACAAAGGGATTATATGCCTTGACTGATGTCCCGAGCCTGTATCTTGGCAATGGCTGGTGCGTTATTGAACAAACCAATGACGGAACCGTCTTGCACTGGCATTGAACCGCGTCTGCAGACATCGGTTCAACCAGCGCGTGTCTTTTAAGATTTAGTCGGTGGGCGGTGACCACGTGCATTGTCGCCAGACCTGACACCATCGCGGTGTCCGACCTTCGGCTTCTTCGGCTTTTTAGGGCTATGAGAGCGACCTGGATGTGGATTTACCTTTGAAACAGGCAATGCATGTACGGGTTCAAATCCTGGAATCACACGACGCTCAAGTACCTTGCTGGTGACACGCTCTATGTCTTGCAACTGCTTGAGCTCATCGGCGCTCACCAATGACACGGCTTGGCCTGTAGATCCAGCACGGCCAGTTCGGCCAATACGGTGCACATAATCTTCCGGCACATTGGGCAAGTCAAAATTGACAACCTGTGGCAGCTGGTCAATATCCAAGCCGCGTGCAGCAATGTCGGTGGCTACCAATATCCGTGTGGCGCCCCGTTTAAAGTCTGCCAATGCTTTGGTTCGGGCACCTTGACTCTTGTTACCATGAATGGCGGCAGCACGAATGCCACGCGCTTCTAAAAATTTAGTAAGACGATTGGCACCGTGCTTGGTCTTGCTAAACACCAAAACCTGCTGCCATTTATTCTCAACGATTAATTTGGCAAGCAATGCTGATTTTTGGTTCTTATCAACAGGGCTAATCCACTGCTCAACCGTAGGAGCAGCTGCATTGGGTGGCGTGACTGACACCGAAACTGGGTCATGAACCAAGCCTTTGGCAAGCGCGCGGATTTCAGATGAAAATGTCGCTGAAAACATCAAGGTTTGACGCTTGGCTGGCAATAACGCCAAAATCTTTTTGATGTCGTGAATAAAGCCCATGTCCAACATCCGATCGGCTTCATCAAGAACCAACACTTCAAGGTCATCAAAACGCACAGCACGCTGCTGATAGAGATCTAATAAGCGCCCAGGGGTAGCTACCAACACATCGACACCCTTTCTGAGCGCCATCATTTGTGGGTTGATTTTAACGCCACCAAATACCACGGTAGATCGCAATGGCAGATTTTTGCCATAGGTTGCGACACTTTCGCCTACCTGAGCCGCCAATTCGCGCGTTGGCGTTAACACCAAAGCACGCGCTTGATTGGGTCTTGCCAGTTTACCCTCTGACAATCTAGCCAAAATGGGTAAGGTAAAACCGGCTGTTTTACCCGTTCCAGTTTGTGCCGCAGCCATCACATCACGACCCGCCAATACGGCAGGAATGGCTTCCATTTGAATGGGGGATGGCGTGGTATAACCTTTAGCGGTAACCGCGTCTAGGATTGAAGTGGGCAGACCCAGTGAAGCAAAACTCATGCAATAATCTCTTGTATCAAATTGTCTGGGAGACTCCCAGACTGCGGCGGGCAGGTTACAGCAAGGACACCCTCAGTACCAGCGATCCTAGGGCAACAGCCCGCGTTTCTCGGCTAAAAAACGATCAGCCTGTCCATCCAAGGTTCCACAAGGGATTAGGTACTTGATCCTAACTGTTCGATCTGGCGCCGCAATACTACCTTGGCTTTGAGGCTCACCAACTGCTCAGAAATTTGTTTCTGAATGCGGTTATCGATGAGGCAATTCTGATCATCAAAGGTGCCCTGGAATGCGTTACAAAAAATTTCTGGACGGTGCAATACATCTAACTGCAGATAAACAGCAACCTGCCTGAGGTGATACTGGGCACGCGCCGTTCCTAAGCTGCCACCAGCACCTAACAGCGCCGTTGGCTTTTGCAGCACCAGTGTTTTGTCAACACTAACCGACGCCCAGTCTAAGGCGTTTTTGAGTGCAGGCGAAATGGAGTAATTATACTCAGGACCCGACAACATCAACGCATCGGCTTTGGCGAGCGCTTGATAAAACGCAGTGACCGACGGTGGTATTGCTGACACATCAGGATTATAAAATGGTATGTCTGAAATATCAGCGATGGCCATTTCAACGCCATCGGGCAAGTTGGTTATTGCATATTCTAGCAAGGCCCTATTTGCAGACTTTTTACGCAGACTGCCGCAGATACCCAATACACTAATTGTTTTCATCGATATTCATATCCGTCAAGGTGGTTATCACAGGGGCGGCAGCTTCAAATACGCTACGGCATCAAGTGCGCGCTCTGTATCATCGTCACCCTTCAAATGAGGAATGTAGCCAAGAAACTGGCCATGCATGTGTTGTTGTAATGTGGCAAGATTTTCCGCAGGACGCGACATCATGGGGTCTACTTGGTTGGCCACCCATCCTGCGACAACCAGCCCTGCCTGCTCAATGCGCGCTTGTGTTAACAAGGCGTGATTTAAACAGCCTAGCTTCATACCCACGACAAGAATAATGGGCATTTGCAAGACACCTGCCAAATCGGTCAGAAATTCGCTGTCGTTTAGGGGAACCAACCACCCCCCTGCACCTTCTACTAAGATAAGATCAGCAGGATAGGACAAGCCGGGTTGTAACAGCGCTCTGAGCTGACTGATAGTCACCGTCATCCCAATTTCTGCCGCCGCAATATGGGGCGCTATGGGCGGCAACAAGGCAACTGGATTCACGTCTTGATAATCCAAAGGTGCCGTCATCGCTTGCTGAATCATCAGTGCATCGGCATTGTGATACACACCGTCGTTTACCTCGCAACCCGCTGCGATCGGCTTTAGCCCAACGGTTTCAAGTCCATTTTGTGCGGCCAAACGCAGTAGCCCTGTCGTAACCAAGGTTTTACCACAGTCGGTATCGGTACCTGATACAAAATAGGTCGTCATGGTTTTTGTATTCCTAACATAAGCACTTCATAGGTGGCTGGATAACTGCCCTCTGCCGTCTGAAACTGCCTGTATGCTGCCAGCATGCGTTTCAGTTTCCCCGGCGGCGTTACTTTCTGGTTGGCACTGTTGTCCATAAAATGGGCACCAATACCTTTGAGATCATGCAATAAAGCCAAGGGTGATGCATAGTCTAGTCGATGCGTTTTACGATGCTGCGCAACCAGATTAAATCCAGCAGACTTCCAGTGCGCTACCAGTTGCTCGGTTGGAATGAAGTCATTCACATGAGGGAACGGATCCACTGCAGCCCAGCTGGTTTCCAACTCGCATAGGGTGCCGGGAACCAAGGTCGAATACCACAGGATCCCTTGAGGCTCCAATACCCGCCACACCTCCTTTGCCAAGGCATCGACATTATCACACCACTGCAAGGATAGGTTCGCGAAAATGTGGTTGAAACTGTTCGATGGAAACGGCATTGCCTCTGCATCTGATGTTACCCATAGAGAGTGACATTCCGCTTCTAAGTGCGTCTTAGCAAAAAGGCTCATGCCCTGAGCCAAATCACTTCCGACACTCTGGATAGGCTGCACGTGCGCCAATAGCCGAGGATGCAGAGCGCCGGTTCCAGAACCCAAATCCAACAATCGACCACCTGCGGCCGCGGGTAGCAACCTGAGTAAGTCGTTACCCACATCACGTTGAAACTGTGCAGAGGCATCATATCCCGCCGCTGCTTGACTAAACGATGCCGCTATTTTTTTCTTTGGAATCATACTTGCTTCGCCAACATGGTGGCGCACCACTGGTGTATTTCCCGCCCAATAGGCGCAGAAAATGGGAATCCGTGTCCACCCGACACGACCCGAATGTGGGTCATCGCCTGTGGCACAATCTGAGACACACAGGTCACCGGCACTAGCGCATCGTCCTTAGCAAAGATCCAGAGTTGCGGCACAGTACCGATCGTTTGGGCCACATCCAATTCTCCAAGCATTGCCAAGCTGTCATTGATGCTTTTCAAGTCAGGACGAAAAGTGTCGTAGGCTGCAATCAATTGCTGCTTCAAGGCGCTGCCCGGTCTTGAATCGCCAGCGGTTACCAAATCAATAAACGTATTGCGGCTCTGAATATAGTCGCTGCGAACCTGTCTGGAAAAAGACCGAAACATTGCTGACGACATCTGCCAAGGCGCACTACCCTGAAACTGAACATTACTGCCCAACGCCACGACACCAGCTAACGGTAAACACGCTGCCAACGATAAGGCAATCATGCCACCCAAACTCCAACCCACAACCACCGTCTCGGTGTTTAGATACGGCTTCCAGCGTTCAACCAAAGCGGGAATTAACCAATCTTGGGAGCCGTCATATCCAGATTCATAGCCGGGATAATCTAGCATCTGCACTGGGCATCGACACTGGGTCTCAAGATCCAATAATAAGGGTTTCATGACGGATACGGGTATATTCCAGCCACCTATCACGGCAATATTAAGCGCCATGATATGACCGATCTAAGTGGCGCAGGTCGCAGAATGCTTGAAGTAACTGATCCAGTTGTTGGTTTGTATGGCTGGCGCTCAAGGTCACTCTTAGGCGCGCGGTATGCTTAGGTACGGTTGGTGGTCTGATAGCGGTAACCAACAATCCGCGTTTTAATAATGCATCGCTGTAGGCCATTGCTTGGGCAGCATCACCGATCATAACTGGCTGAATGGGCGACACTGAATCCCATAGATGGTAACCCATGGCCGTTAATTCTTGGCGCAATCGACTTTGTAATTGTTGCAAATGTGCCCGTGCTTCGTCTGCCTGTGCTAACAGCTGCAATGCAGTCAACGACGCTGCAGCCACGGCTGGTGGCAAGGCGGTGGTGTATATGTAGGGTCGTGCAAATTGCACCAATGCGTCGGTGAGCTGTTCACTGCCCGCGACAAAGGCGCCAAAGGTGCCACATGCCTTGCCTAGCGTACCGACCAGCACGGGCACTTCAGTCACCCCCAATCCTTGTTGGGCAACGGTACCACGTCCGTTTGGCCCGCAAACACCAATGCCGTGCGCATCATCAACCATCAGCCCTGCATTATGTTTGGCACACACATTCGCCATACGGCGCAAGTCGGCCTGATCACCATCCATGGAGAAAATGCCGTCGGTTACCGCCCATTTTTGGGGACTATCGCCCGACAGCTGTTGATCCAAATGAGAATAGTCGCCGTGGTTAAAGCGCTTGAATGTGGCACCGGAGGAGAGGCCCCCGTCGAGTAGCGATGCGTGATTCAGTCGGTCTTGGACGACCAAACTTTTGCGGTCTAACAAAGCGTTTAGGGTGCCGGTATTCGCCATATATCCTGTAGAAAACAGCAAAACCGAGGGATAACCTAAAAATTCGGCCAAAGCCGTTTCGAGGTCATGGTGTGTTTCATGATGACCGTTCACTAAATGAGAAGCACCTGCACCAACGCCATACCGTTGCGCTGCAGTCACCATGGCTTCAATCACTTTGGGGTGGTTAGCCAGCCCCAAATAGTCATTTGAACAGAATCCAATCAACGATTGACCATCTACGCATTGCTCAGGTGTTTGTGGACTCGACAACAACCTACGCTGGCGATACAGCCCGGCTTCTTGGTGCTTTTGGAGTCTGCCCTGTAAATCCATTACGCACCTAGTTTTGACGTGGCATCATAGAAATCTTGATGGGGTCTCTTTGGGCAATTATCAGGTGCCCAAGCGCTCACCGGAGGTACGGTATCCCTGCCCTCGGGGTGAATGCCCAAGCGTTGAAATAACTGTCGGTCGGTATTGGCTTCTGGGTTATTCGTCGTTAACAATTTCTCACCGTAAAAAATAGAATTGGCACCAGCGAAAAAAGCCATTGCTTGCATTTCATCATTCATATTTTCTCTGCCAGCTGATAAGCGCACGTGCGAGCTAGGCATCATGATTCTCGCAACAGCGATGGCGCGAATCATGTCGAAGGGGTCTAAATCTTCGATCTGTTCCATCGGCGTTCCCGCCACTTTTACCAGCATGTTAACAGGCACACTTTCGGGATGCGGGGTCAACTTCGCCAGTTCTACCAACATGCTTGCGCGGTCGGATTCCTGTTCACCCATACCCAGAATGCCACCTGAGCAGATTTTCATACCTGAGTTACGTACCGACTGCAGTGTTTCTAAGCGATCAGCGTAGGTTCTCGTGGAAATAATTTCTCCATAGAATTCAGGTGACGTGTCAAGGTTGTGGTTGTAATAATCGAGGCCAGCTTCTGCCAGCGTCTCTGCTTGGCTGTCACTCAACATACCCAGTGTCATACAGGTTTCTAAACCCATGGCCTTGACCTTACTTACCATGTCGACGACCAATGGCATATCACGGTCAGTGGGCGATCGCCATGCCGCACCCATACAGAATCGGGTAGCGCCAGATGCCATCGCTGCTTCTGCCTGAGCAATAACCTTTTCAATTGCAATCAGTTTCTCTTTCTGCAGACCTGTCTGATAGTGGGCACTTTGTGGACAATACTTACAGTCTTCAGGGCAAGAGCCAGTCTTAATCGACAACAGCGTGCTGATTTGAACGGCATTGGGATCAAAATACTGTCTATGGAGGCTCGCTGCTTTAAAGAGCAGGTCGTTCATCGGCAAATTGAGCAATGCGACAACTTCATCGACCGTCCAATCGTGGCGCAAGGCGTCAACTGGCGCTGAATGCAAAGTATGCTGTGTCATATCATGATCTCGAGAAAGGAATGCCGCGATAATAGAGCCTCAAGCGGATTAGTCAACTTAAAGACAAGGATGTATTTACCAATGACTATTTTTTATACAGGATCATGTCTGCTATGTCTCGGTGTCATATCGCTCATAAGCAGCCCTGTTTGTGACAGATGCGTGGCTTCATGGCCACATCTACGTCATTCATGCCCCCAATGCGGTGATGCGTCGCTGCAATCGGATATCCCCTGCGGTCGTTGCCTGAGCAACCCAAAACCCTGGCATAGCCTTTGTTGCGCCGGCGAATACACTGGGCCAACAACGTGGTTGATAAAAGGACTGAAGTATCACCGTCAATTGGCAACAGTCGGTCCCCTTGCACACCAGTTATGCCAGACTATTGTGCGGGGCCACCAGCCATTACCAGAGGCGATCATTCCGATGCCATTACATTGGCGCAGGCGATGGCAACGGGGGTTTAATCAATCTACATTAATCGCCCATCCCATTGGAAAGTGCCTGCACATACCGATTTACATGAAAGGTATTCGTCGAACTCAACCTACGCCACCGCTTGAAAGTCTCGATAGACAATCCCGGCAACGGGTCATGGGAAAGGCGTTTACCGTCGACCCTCTGCCCTTTCAACACGTCGCCATAGTCGACGACGTATTAACGACTGGCGCTAGCGCTGCCGCATTAACGAAGGCGCTATTATCTGCTGGTGCAACACGTGTTGATTTGTGGGTGGTCGCCAAAACCCCAACCCCTATGCGTTAAGCAACCACACTTCTCCGCCTTCTGACTAAACAGCTTCTCCGGCTTTATTGCTTTGGCATTGCGGGTTAGCTGATACGCGCTAAGGGCTATGTTTATCCGGTCGCTGGATCCGGTCAATCCAGATGCGAGCGAATGAGCCACAGCAACAACAACGGAGGCTATGGTGCAAAAATGGATGAATCGAGCGCGCTATTCATGCATCTTGCCACTGCCAATAGAATAGACGCTGTATCGACTTCAGGGGCACGCAGCATGGCGCTTCCCCATGCCCCAATGGTGCAATTTTTGGGTGGTCTAGATTGATGACTGGTTATCAAAAAGCCCGCGAGACCAGATCAAGACAACGCCCACTTCACAGCTTGTTGTGCGTGAATAACGGTCGTGTCTAGCAATGGGATCTGGGTGTCCGTTTGTTGCACCAGCAAGCCTATTTCGGTACAGCCCAAAATAACCGCCTCTGCGCCATTGTCACTCAACTGTTGAATGATGTTAAGGAACTGCGCTTTAGACGCTGCGTTGATTTTACCCAAGCACAGTTCTTGATAAATGATGTCATGTACGGTGTGTCGAGCAGATGCATCAGGAACGAGCACCTCAATGCCAAATTGGTCCGACAATCGGTCCTTGTAAAAAGCATCCTCCATGGTGAACTTCGTGCCTAATAGCCCAACACGTTTCAACCCCCTGTCTTCTATGACCTGCCCAGTACAGTCGGCAATGTGCAGCACAGGAATATCGATGTGACGCTGGATCGTAGGCACCACTTTATGCATGGTGTTGGTGGCAATGACCAAGCCATCCGCCCCTGCCGCAACCAGTTTTTCTGCATAAGATGCCAAAAGAAGACCCAGTGCAGCCCAATCACCGCGGTGTTGCATCTTTTCAATTTGATCAAAATCGACGCTGTATAGAATCAATTCAGCCGAGTGCAGACCGCCTAGCTGTTCGCGCACCGCACCATTCATTAATTGATAATAGAGCTGTGTAGATTCCCAACTCATGCCCCCTAATATGCCGATTCTTTTCATGGCTATAACCTTTAATCATCGATGACTTGAAAGTGACTTTTGCCTTAGACTATCGCTTCAATTCAAGGAACAACACATAAACTGCCACTACTGCTGGCTTTTACCTGCCAAGGCCCCAATAATAACCTTCCATTATCCAATTGAGTCATGTTGCCGCCATGAGCAAAAATACCCCCTATCAGCTGCTTTCACCTGAAACCATATTGGACAGTGTTGACGCACGAGGGCTGATGACAACTGGCCACTTACTGGCACTCAATAGCTATGAAAATCGTGTCTACATGGTTGGTATTGAAGCGCATCCTGGCGTTGTCGCGAAATTTTATCGGCCTAATCGGTGGACTGAAGCCCAGATTCGCGAAGAACATGAATTTTTATTTGAGTTGGCAGACGAAGACATTCCTGTAGTGGCCCCTTGGAAGGATGAGGCTGGTGAGTCTTTGTGGCGGTACAAGGACTTTTTTATGTGTCTTTTCCCAAAACGGTCAGGACACCCATTAGAGCTCGACAACAATCGGCATCTGGAGCAAATCGGCAGTTTATTGGGGCGCCTACACGCCTATGGTAGTGCAAAACCATTTGAACACCGTATCAAGTTAACACCCACAGAATTTGGCTGGAATGCCCGTGATAAAGTATTGGCATCTGGATACTTACCCTTTGAATTGGAGTCATCCTATCAAACGGTGACGGCTCATGTGCTTGAAGCAATCGACATTATCTGGAACCGCGTAGGCGCGACCAACCAACGTATACATGGCGACTTTCATCCCGGGAATATTTTATATCGGGATCAGCAACCTTGGTTAGTAGACTTTGATGACGCTGTCATGGGGCCTCGCGTACAGGACCTCTGGATGCTGTTTTCAGGCAATGCTGACCAACAACAGGGGCAACTGAATCAAATATTGAAAGGGTATGAACAGTTCACTGAATTCGATGATGCTGAACTCCAGTTGGTTGAATGCTGCCGTGCCCTACGCATCCTGAATTATGCCGCTTGGTTGTCCCAACGGTGGGACGACCCAGCATTCCCCAAGGCATTCCCCTGGTTCGACAGCCCGCGGTTTTGGTCAGACCATATTTTACAGCTCCGTGAGCAACTCGCCACACTCACCCACAATTAAAAATACGTTTGCTATCAGTAGTGGGTAGACATCCAGAAAAGGACTTTATTGTGCCGCAACATCCGAATATACTAATATTCTTAATTTAAGAAAACTCATGGGCGAGAGGTAGGCTGACCAATGAAGGTGAAGGCGAAATATGATCTATTGCTAGCAGCAGCTGTTAGTTTGTTGGTGGTTCTATTTACCCTTATCTCGGCCATCTTTATGGTTTCCGAAGCGTCCTCTTTATTAAAATCTTTAGACCGCAGTCTTGAAGAAAACTTTCTCATAAGCGAAACTGCTGATGCCATGTTTATTGGGGTGGAGGCAGCAAAACTCAGTTCAGTGGCAATCTACAATTACGACAAAAAAGGCCTCAATGATGTCATTGACATTCTAAAATCCCGAAATGACGTTATTGATATTAGGTTTTTTAGTTTTCCAGGGGACCCCATCGCAAGTTTTTTTGGGGATTCAGTGTTTATATTAGATTCCGAATCAATTCCGTTGGCAATCAGAACCGCAGTAAGTCGTGGAAGCATCCATGTAGAAGACCGGAGTTATGGACGCATTTATTACGGGCCGGTCACTTACGGCTTAGAAAAACTCGGCGGCATTCAGATCACATTGACTAATGTATCCAATCGCCAAACATTGGCCCTTAGCAGCCTTGCTCTGGCTAAAGAAATTAAAGCATCAGCCACATACGTCATAGTGTTGGGAGCGCTCCTGTTTTTTCTTGTTGTGTTGCCGCTACTGATACTGATTCAAAACAAGTTGGTGGCGAAATTAATCTTAAAACCATTGGGCATGATGTCTTCACACATACACAATAACACTTTAGAAAAACTCCCAGATGAAATTATAAAAAGAGATGACGAAATTGGTCATTTTGCCTTGGAAATGCTGTCACTCACGCAGAGATGGAGAACCCGCCAAGAAGAGGTCGAACATCAGGCATTCCATGACCCATTAACTGGCTTACCAAACCGCACCTTTATGCGCACTAAAATCGAAGAATGGGTGGAAATTTTTAGCGCAAAAAATATGAAATTTGCCATCATGGTCATCAGGGTAGATGGCATGAGCCAGACCAACCAATTGCTAGGGCATCTAAACGGTGATATTTTCCTGTTTCAGGTTGCTGGCATACTTAATAACATTTTGGGAAATAAACAGCGACACACCGAGCCGGTTGTCGGTCGGACTCAGGGCGACGAATTTACCATCCTTTTGCCTATTGACAGTATCGCCGAAGCTAACGTAGTTGGGAAATATATTAAGGAAGCAGTCACAACTGAATTTAATATAGATAAAATCAATGTCAAGGTGAGGGCATCAGTGGCTGGCTTGGTGTACCCCGATCACGGCTTAGATATTACGGAACTGATTAGAAATAGTGAAACGGCCATATTGTTTTCTAAGCGCTCTGCTACCAAGGCATTCCACTTATTCATCAAGGGTATGTCGAAGAGCCGAGACAGAGAAGCCCTTATCGTTTCCGAATTGGAAAAATGTATTGCAGAACGCGCCATAGAGATGTACTACCAGCCTGTTTTGGACCTGAAAACGTTAGAGATCACTGGTGCTGAAGCACTCGCTCGTTGGATTCATCCCACATTGGGATTCGTCCCGCCTGATGAGTTCATCCCAATTGCAGAAGCTAACGGCTTGATATTACCACTTAGCTATTTGATCACTGACCTGGTTTGTGACCAGCGATTAAGTTGGCGGTCAGCAGCGAGTGACGATTTCACAATTGCCATCAACATATCGCCCGTGCAATTAACCAATTCGGTCTACTATAATAAGTTAGTAGAGTCTGTATACACCCACAGTATTTTACCAAGACAAATCGAAATTGAGATAACAGAGACCGCATTTCTAGGAGCAGATGACGAGGTATTTGAATGCCTCCACTACCTGAGAAACGAAGGTTTTCGGATTTGGCTAGACGACTTTGGTACAGGCTTCTCATCACTCAGTCATCTGCAGAACTATCCTGTTGACGGAATCAAGATTGATCGTAGCTTTGTTATAGATATCGAATCCAATGCCACCAACATGACGCTAGTGTCGGCTTTGGTTGATCTTGGCTCTAAACTGGGAAAGGAAATTGTTGCTGAAGGTATAGAAAACAATCTGCAGTCCATCATATTACAAAGGCTAGGTGCGCATTATGCCCAGGGTTATCACTTTGATAAGCCAATGACTGCCAGCGCTTTTGAAGAAAAGTATCTAGGGCTTAGTGAGTGACAAGAGCGCATTGACCCCGCCATTCAATTGCGCTGCCACCTCTTGCGTTGACTCCCGTCGCAGGCGGCATAGTGCGTGAAAGACATCCAATAATCGCTCTGGCTCATTACGCCGTCCTTGATACCCAAATACAGGCATAGCGGGTGCATCCGTTTCTAAAACCAAACTACTTAAGGGCACTTGACTGAATGTGGCATGGGTCTTCAGTGCGCGTGGATAGGTAATGACCCCGCCAACGCCCAATTTATAACCCTGATCAATAAAGCCCATAGCCTCCTGCAAGCTACCGCTAAATGCATGCACCACACCCGTAACGCCTGGATACCTTTTAACATGGCGTAGAACATCTGAATGGGCTTTCACAGAATGGATTATCACCGGTAATTTATTTTCCCGTGCAATAGCTAACTGTGCATCGAAAAATTGTTCTTGAAGGTCCCATCGAGGCTTCAGCCTATCGAGACCCGTTTCGCCAATGGCTTTCACCTTCACAGTATGTTGGCCTATCAGCGCTTGCAGGCGATTTAAAGCGGTTAACTCACCAGCGCTCACCGACCAAGGATGGATGCCAATAGCTGCATATATGTGAGGGTGACGCTGGCATAGAGAAAGGGTTAACTGCCAATCAGCTGAACTGACTGATGGCACGAGCCAACCTAACACACCGCGTTCAGTGGCTCGCAAAATAAGCGCATCACGGTCATCATCAAAAGCCGTGGCATTGAGATGGCAATGGCTATCAAATAGGCTCGGTAACATTGACACACCTACAGGGTGTTAATATACAAAACTTCTCTCAATCTGGGTGGCCGCTCCCACCGCTTCGGCGCGGTCAATTTGAAATTGTAAGGCTTCAGCCTCCAAATCGGCAATCAGTGTGAGGCTATTTTCTAAAAGAATTAATAGCTCATTTAGCCGTACAGGCGTGGTTCCGCCAATCATTTCAGTTTTAATCGCCAGAATATCTGCATTCGCCTGTTCTTGCGCCAAAGCATTTGCCTTAATCTGTCTGTCAATTTCAATAATTTCTTGCTTAAAGACATAGATCTGATGACCTGGGTTATAGCCTGCTAGAAAGTCGGGTTCGACACCTATAGGGCAAATTCCCGGGTATTGATAACCCGATTTCGCACGTTCAAAGCCATTTCTTCTCGTACAAAACCCTACCACGCCTTTGTCATAGCCCTGCTGATATTGGGTAAAATCAGGTGCGATACCGTGTTTTGCACAGGACTCTCTATGGCGCTGCAGGCGACCTGTCGCCGCACCCATACGACCATCCTCAAAACCGATCATCTCCCAATCAGCGGTAGCACATTCATTCTTATTGAGGGTTGCACACCCCGACAACAGGAGGATCAGTACGGGAAATAATAACCAATTCAATTTTTTCATGAGAGCCCTCAATACACCTAATTAACGCTGCGCTGCCATCAACATTGCCTGTGGCAACACCTGTGATACCGAAACAAAGTCTACACCATCGTAATATTTCGCCATGGGTAACCGCCGCTGCAAAAACATCTGCGTTTCAGCATGGGGATGCGCGATAATCACCGCATAGCCTGTTTTCTTAGCGATCTTGAGCGCACGTTGGAACTCATAGTCCATATCTTTCACCTCTAGACTATTGTCCAAAAACACCTGCCTTTCAAGCCACGGGACGCCCTGCGATTGCGCAACCTTTCCTGCCACCGACGACAATGTGGTGAGGCTGTCTACGAAATACAAATTCTTTTTTTGCAATTCAGACATAAGCCAAACCATAGATTCAACATCTGCGGTTAGCAAACTGCCCATGTGGTTATTCACACCCACTGCATGAGGGACCTGAGACAACGCCAGTTGGAGCATGTCAGATCTTTCAGCTGTCGCCATGTGCTTAGATAATCCGATGCTACCCATGTTAGCGCCGGAAATACTCTCCATGGATAAATGCAGCATCACCTCTAAGCCCTTGTTATGGGCTATTTCAGCGATACGTTTCGAACTGTTGTAGTCTGGTAATATGGAGATAGTAACAGGCACTCCAAAATCGGTAACCGTGACATCCCGCGAAAAATTATAGCCAACGTCATCAATGATCAATGCAATCTTTGGCTTGCTTTCGGCACCCGCCCACGCGGCGCAAGTGACCAGCACCATAAATACCCACTGCTTCATTTTACTGTCTCAATCGTTCAGCAATGGCCAAACCCTTCATCAGGTTCAGTGCTTCATAAAGTTGGTAATCCCGCTCTGCTAACGGCAATTCTTTGACATCTACGCCATCAGTTTGGTCCGCATTTGCATCTGCTTCAGTGTCTTTCTTCACGGGTGCGTCTGCCGGATTAGCAAGGTGGCCTTGCAGGTCCGCTTCTTTGTAGTAATCTGCGCTTGACTCTTTGGTCAACTTCGCACGTTCTACAACGATGTCTGGAATAATGCCTTCAGCCTGAATGGACCGACCTAACGGGGTGTAATAGCGAGCCGTTGTCAGTTTGATTGCGCGATCAGCCGACAGTGGCAATATTGTCTGCACCGACCCTTTACCAAAACTTTGGGTGCCCATAATCACACCCCGTTTATGGTCTTGTAAGGCGCCGGCCACAATTTCTGATGCTGACGCAGAACCACCGTTAATCAGCACAACCATACTCAGATCATTGGAAGGATTGTCAGAGGTTGCGTAATATTTTGAGTCAGCATCGGCGACACGCCCTTGCGTATATACAAT
Source organism: uncultured Saccharospirillaceae bacterium (assembly GCA_913063165.1). Classification (GTDB taxonomy): domain Bacteria; phylum Pseudomonadota; class Gammaproteobacteria; order Pseudomonadales; family Natronospirillaceae; genus CAJXZL01. Next base: position 175,735 of record CAJXZL010000001.1, read on the forward strand.
GAGGCCAGATGAGATAAAGGCATCCACCACATCTACTGAGGCACCCAATACGCCACCGGGGTTGTTACGTAGATCGAGAATCAACCCGTCTAATTCGTTGTCTGCCTGCAATTTGTTCAGTGCATCGACCAAATCGGCACCTGTCCGCTCTTGAAACTGACGGATACGAATATAACCAATGTGTTCATCTAACACTTCAGACTTGATACTGGTGACCTTAATCACATCTCGCACGATGGTGATTTTAAGCGGCATATCCACGCCTTTGCGCAGCACTGTCAGCACAATAGGATCGCCAGGATGACCCCGCATGATGTCAACCGCTTCATTCAGGGTTTTACCCTTAACGGCAACGCCATCTAACGCAGAAATCCGATCGCCCGCCAAGATGCCAGCGCGCGCAGCTGGTGTGTCGTCGATAGGTGCCACCACTTTTACCAAGCCACTTTCGTCCATTTGCACTTCGATGCCCAGCCCACCAAACTTACCTGAGGTATCTTCTTTTAACGTGCTAAAATCCTCTGCCTTTAAATAGGCAGAATGCGGATCAAGGCCAGACAACATGCCATCAATGGCGTCAGCAATTAGGGTTTGGTCGTCGACTTCTTCAACATAGGATTTTTTAATATGTTCGATTACCTGAGCTAAAGACCGTATATCTTCAAGAGGTAATAAGAGGTCTGTTGACCTATCCGCATGAACAGACATACCAATACCAGTAGAAAGTCCAATCAATCCAGCGATTAAGAAGCCCATCCAACGAACAGAACGCATTTTCATTGATTCAATACCACCTTTAAAAGATTTCTGTCGGAAAGGATCCCACAGATTAATATAATTAACGCGTCTTACTTAACCAAAATAACGGGTTTTGCGGTTTTCCCATGTGACGAACTTCAAAGTATAGGCCTTCAACACCAATACCATTGTCACCACTTTTGGAGACCAAGTCACCTGTATTCACCCATTCTCCTACTGAACGCATTAAAACTTCGTTGCGCGCATACAAACTCATGTAGCCATCGCCATGGTCAACAATCATTAATAATCCAAAGCCATTGAGCCAATCAGCAAATACGACGCGGCCATGATGCACCGCATTCACCGGTGTATTCACTGCAGCCTTGATGACGATGCCTTGGGCGGTTAATGGGCCGTTGCCGACCTTACTACCAAAACTTTGGATCAACTTGCCGGCCACTGGCCACTGCAATGCGCCTTTTCGATCTGAAAAGGGCTGCAACATGTCAGTGGGCACCAAATTTTCAATCGCCTCGACCATCTTTAATAACAAGGATTCAAGACGGGCTCGGTCGGCCTTCATGTCTTCTAGTTTCTCCCCAGAAGACTGGATCTGCTCGCTCAATCTGCGAAGCACTTGGTCACGATCTGTTTTTTGTTTGACTAGCGCCTGCTGCTTCAATGCCAGCTGCAGACTAGCCGTCTTATATTCTTGTTCCTTGTCTAACAGCGCAGCTTCTGCATCGTTTATCACATGAACATTGCGTTTGTAATCCAAAATCAATGCCAGCTGTTGAGACGATATGCGTTGGGAATAGGCCAACATTCTGCGCCAAAATAGGGGATCATTTTGATCCAGGATTAAACGCAGCATCGACTTATCGCCACTTTTGTAGCTGGCAATCAACATGGCTTCGATTTGGGATTTCTGTGACGCAACTTTCAGAGACGCCGCCTGCTTTTGCTGTTTGAGTACCGTCTGCTCAGTAATCAATTGCTTTTGGCGTTGGCTGATTTCAGTCACTGCCACACTGGTTTTTGAAATATCTCGCTCAATATTACCCAGTGCACTTTGGAGATCAGACGCTTGTTTATTTGCGGAATCCATCCAAGCAGTAAGCGCGGTGATCTCTTTCTTTAAGTTGTCTAACTGCGTTTGGCTGACCACTGTCTCATCCGCCCATAACAGCGGCACGCAAAAAATCGTTAGCGATAGGGCGCGCTTAACCCAAGCGCCTAGGCTGACCGTCACACTGCCCTCACTGATGTCAATTTTCGCTCTCGCCTCAAGTGAATGCTGTGACTCGTCATGCCAACAAACTAACTCCTGTCATTGCTGCAGGCTTTGGTAACCCCATGATATGCAAAATAGTGGGAGCGACATCACACAGCCTGCCGTCCTGCAAGCGCGCTTGCGTGTCATCATTGCTGACATAGAGAAGAGGCACAGGTCCAATGGTATGACTCGTCACAGCGCCGCCTGTTGTAGGGTCGACCATGAGCTCAACATTGCCGTGATCTGCCGTAATCAAACAGGCACCGTTGACTTCCAAAATCGCCTGTGTGACACGGTCAACACAGACGTCCAAAACCTCAACGGCTTTTATCGCAGCATCCATTTTTCCAGTATGGCCCACCATATCCCCGTTGGCATAATTACACACGACCAAATCATAGACGCCAGACTTTATTGCAGCAACGAGCTTGTCAGTCACCTCTGGGGCGCTCATTTCAGGTTTCAGATCATAGGTTGCGACCTGTGGCGAAGGTATCAGCTCTCGGGTTTCACCGGGATATTCTGTTTCTTTGCCACCTGAGAAAAAGAAAGTCACGTGGGCATATTTTTCGGTTTCCGCAATGCGTAATTGGGTCATACCACGGTCTGCGATGACGGCACCGAGCGTTTCTTCTAATGCATCCTTAGGAAATGCGCAGGCGACGGGCAGTCCCGCCTCATACTCGGTCAAGGTGACAAAGGCAGACAACTGAGGGAATACCGACCGCTTTAATGCACCCGGCGCCGCATCATCTACAAAAGCATGGGTCAACTCCCTTGCCCTATCTGGCCGGAAGTTCATGAAAATAACTGCGTCACCATCTTCAATACATACAGGATTTGTACTGTCTGGGCGTATTGACGTGGCGGGTGCAAACTCATCGTCTAGATGTTGTTCATAGGCTGCGTGTAGGCCATCGACCGCTGTTGCAGCAATGATATCTGCCGTACCCGACACCAATAGATCATAGGCTTGCTGTACCCGATCCCATCGATTATCACGGTCCATTGCATAGTAACGACCGATGACAGAAGCTACATAACCCACGCCCAGTTCGTGCAACCGGCGGTCTAGTTTTTTCAAGGTACTTTCCGCACTACGCGGTGGCGTATCACGTCCATCTAAAAATGCGTGCACATACACGCGCTTAGCACCCTGCTTAACAGCAAGATCGATGGCTGCAATCAAATGGTCTTCGTGACTGTGTACACCGCCAGGTGACGCCAAGCCCAATATATGTACTGCTGCGCTATGAGCCACAGCAGCATCGACGGCGTCGGTGAGCACTTTATTATCAAAAAAACCACCATCTTCAATGGCCTTGGTGATCTGCGTAAAACTCTGGTACACAATGCGACCAGCACCTAAATTCATGTGACCAACTTCTGAGTTACCCATCTGTCCATCGGGCAGGCCAACCGCAGCGCCCGAAGTTTGTAATAACGCATGAGGGTAGGTTTGCCATAACTTGTCCCAAACGGGATTATTGGCTTGCTCAATGGCATTGGAGGCAGAGGTTTCACTATAGCCAAAACCATCCAAAATAATTAATGCTACGGGGCTTTTGGTTGACTGTGTTGTCATAGGAACGCTCGCTGGTATACAAACTAAGAAGTTAGGTAGTTGCTTAAACACCAAGCAACCGATCTGCTCACCCATTACATTATAGTCATGGTAGAGCGGCGTCGACAGTCATTTTACACTGCGTTTGTTAGGCGTTTTATTCTACCCATATTGGTCACCTAGTGCAGCAGTAAAAGTGGCTGACCTAAAAAAATTCTGGTTAAACCTGCTCTAGGTCTGCCTAATTCTTTTCGCCTGTGTATACTATGCACCCTATTAAAATATTTTGGTAAAGCGACAGCTATGATTGAACAATTATTAGAGTTTATGGCTAACCACTGGATACTTACCAGCGTGTGGTCTGTAATCATTATCCTGCTGGTTATTCATGAAGGCGAGCGCGGCGGTTCGCAGCTCAGCACCACACAGGTAACACGCATGATCAACAATGAAAATGCTGTGGTGATTGATATCCGCAAAAAAGAAGATTTTCGCACCGGCCACCTACCTGACTCTGTCAACATTCAGGCAGCGGGCTTTGAAACCCATCTTGGTCAGCTTGAAATTTATCGCGATCGCCCCATTATATTAGTATGCAAGACTGGTACTACCGCAGGTGCTGTCGGTTTAATTCTAAAAAAAGGCGGCTTCGAAAACGTGACGCGATTAAAAGGCGGCATCACTGAGTGGCAAAGCAACGGCTTGCCTTTAGTAAAGAAATAACACCATGAAAAGCATAACAATTTATTCGTCGGATTATTGTCCATTTTGCCATTCTGCAAAGGCCCTCCTCAATAAAAAGGGTTTTGCATTTAACGAAAAAAACGTTGATGGTGATCGGCAACTTCGTCAAGAAATGATTGCAAAAGCTGGTCGAACGAGCGTTCCTCAAATTTGGATAGGCGACCAGCATATAGGTGGCTGTGATGAGCTGTATGCACTGGATCGTAGCCACCAACTTGACACACTCATGAACTAGGAATAACGATTCCTGATCCCATTCATTATCAATAAAAAGAACCGATATGACTGAACAAACACAACCCCAATTTGCTATACAACGGATTTATCTAAAGGATTCATCATTTGAGTCTCCGAACGCGCCACAGATCTTTAAGCACCCATGGGAACCCAAAGTAAATTTGGACATGAACACCCGTGCAACGATGCTCGACGAAGGCGTGTTCGATGTGACCTTAATGCTGACGGTAACTACCAAGATTGCTGACGAAGTCGCATTTATTGCAGAGGTTCATCAAAGTGGTATTTTCACCGTCACTGGCTTCGCAGAAAGCGATATACAGCAAATGCTGTCTGCTTATATTCCGAACATTTTATTTCCGTATGCGCGCGCCACGGTCGATCAAATGATTGTATCAGGTAGCTATCCTGCCATCATGTTAGCGCCGGTTAACTTTGATGCTCTATACCAGCAGCGTCTTGCAGAAGAAGCCGCCGCTGGGGACGCACCAGCAGCAGAACCCGCAAAACATTAATAGACAGGTAGCGTGTCGTCCAAACTAATCTGCTAGGACGGCACGACACCTGTATTCCTAATCATTTAACGCCTGCGAACTCGTCTCCGCCCATCTTCCAGAAGATGGCGAATTGACTAGGAATCGCCATAAATGGCTGATAAAATTTCATACTTAGCATCCAAAATGGGATATGCACAATGGGTTGCCAGACATATTGGGTGAATGACGAAAAATCCATTTTAGAGATCGTTTATTCTGCAGGATGGACATGGGATGACTATTTTTCAGCGATTGACGCTGCCTATCTGATGATTACTTCTCAGAGTCACGTTGTTTATGCCATATCGAATCTCAACCGCACAAAGTTTCCACCTATGAAAACATCCGTCCTTACACAATGGAATATTGCAGCCAGCCGTTACAGTATTCCAGAAAATCTTGGCCTGACTGTGATCTGCGGTCAAACTGGATTTGCTGCATTTCTAACAAATACATTCGTGCGATTATCCACGACAAAGATGCGCTTTGCATCTGTAGACAACCGCGAAATGGCATTGCGTGAAATAGATAAAATCAGGGAAGCAGCAACCAATTAAAACACCCATGTAGGCAGCTGGGACATTGAAAATCACCGAAGTACATTGCACTTGACCCGAATGTACCACTCACATAAACCGGTCCGTTGATCCAATTCTATGCTGGATAAAGCGCCTCAGCCTTCCAAACGGAAACATTGGAAAAGCCGTCAGCCTGCAATTGCTGCGCCTGCATATGGCTCATCACACCACGATCACAATACAGCACGTAGTGAAGACTCGGGTCTAGCGAAGCGAATTGCTTTCTTAAGGCGTAAAATGCGATTTCCATTGCATTATTAGCAATAGGGCAGGCTAGGAGATCAATTTCGTCTGGGTGGCGCACGTCGATAACCCGGTCAGTGTCCCGCAGCGTTTGGGTCCATCGCACTTCTGCGATGGCTTCATCGGTTAAAGCGTCCATATCCCACACCTGGGTATCCGCTATGGCTTGATCCAGGATGCTCCAATCCATTTTGGCTTCTTCATGTTCAATCTTAGGAAGTTTTGCTCGGGTAGTAGGCTTGCGAGAGATGACACCGCAAAACTCCGGCATTTTTTCAGCAAATACTGCCGTGCCAATTTCTCTTGCGGTATCAATAATGGCACGCTTATCGGACACAATGAGGGGACGTAACACCATCTTATTGGTCACTTGGTCAATCACATGCAAGTTGGTCATGGTTTGGCTTGAAACTTGAGCAATGGCCTCCCCAGTCACAAAGGTTTCAATTTCAAGTTGATCGGCAATACGTTCTGCAGCGCGAAACATCACACGCTTCAACACGACACCCATTTGGGAATTATCGACTTTTTTAAGAATCTCTCCCACTAGGTCTTCAAAAGGCACCGCAAAAAATCGCACCTTATGAGACGAACCGTATTTCTCCCAAATAAATTTGGTTACTTGTTTCACGCCCACTTCATGGGTCTGGCCACCCATGTTAAAAAACAAAAAGTGCGTTCTAATGCCGCGCTTGAGCATCAAGTAAGCAGCGACCGTGGAATCAAATCCACCAGACATCAGCGTAATGGTAGTCTCTTGTGAACCCACAGGAAATCCGCCCAACCCTTCGTGGCGGTGCTCCACCAAAAAGTAGCGGTCCTCCCGAATTTCTAGCTGCACTTCAATTTCGGGTGCACTAACTGACACGCCCGCAGCTTCGGAGTGCTGGTTGAGCCCACCGCCAATATAACGCTCTGCTTCAAGAGAAGAGAAATCATGCTTCCCGACTCGCTTTACCCGCAAACAGAACTTTTTACCTGCAATTTGAGGCGCAAATATTGGCAAGGCTTTTTCTAGAATATCGTCAAGTGTGGTGAAGCCATATTCATGCGCTTCATAAAAATGCGCAATTCCTGGCGTGCAGCGAACAGACGCTACCAACCGTTGTTTTTGATCGAGACTGATATCCGCAGCCGCCACAACATGAATATTGTCCCACTGCCCCGTCACCTGTACTTGGTCGTCGATCCTTAGACAAATAGTCTTCAGGTTTTGACGTAGCATCTGAATGAGCCGCTTACGGACAGGACGGCTTTTAATGGTCATTTCTGGGGCGAGCTTGATAATGAGTTTCATGGCTTGGGGCTTCTGGCGTTCGGAGGGGCGTCATTATAATGATTTTGATCGATTAAAGTAGCCCTCAGAATGCGCCAAAAGAGTGCAAAAAACATTGCATAGCACTAGAATGATGCCAAGCGTTCAATGCATAGTACCCAACAGGCCAGTAACCGCAACTTCAGTGTGGGTTGCGATATTGGCACGGTGCTTGCGTACTAAGAGTAGTATCCCATTTTAATTGGACGTTCTGAACGCTGGCTTAGCAGTTCAATTGCTTATATCAAACAGAGCATTCACACATTCGGAGAAGTTTTCAATGTCACAAAAAACACTCACTCTCATAAAAGAACATGATGCCTCTTGGGTCGATTTGCGTTTCACCGATACGCAGGGCAAAGAGCAGCACGTAACCTTGCCTTCTAAGCTCGTAAATGAAGACTTTTTCGACAACGGACAAATGTTTGACGGCTCATCTATTGGCGGCTGGAAAGGCATTAACGAGTCAGACATGGTATTGATGCCTGACGACTCCACTGCAGTGCTTGATCCATTTACCGAAGACACCACCGTCATTGTACGTTGTGATGTGTTTGATCCGATTACAATGCTTGGTTATGACCGTGATCCACGTTCAGTTGCACGTCGCGCAGAAGGTTACCTCAACACAACGGGTTTGGGTGACACGGTGTTTTTTGGCCCTGAACCAGAATTTTTCGTGTTTGATGCTGTTAGCTGGCACACCGACATGTCTGGCTGCGGCTATAAAATCAAGTCTGAAGAAGCGGCTTGGTCAAGCAATGAAGTATTTGAAAACGGCAACATGGGACACCGTCCTCGTGTTAAAGGCGGTTACTTCCCAGTACCACCAGTTGATAGCCTGCACGACTTGCGCTCAGCTATGTGTGGCGCTATGCAAGACATGGGCCTTGAAATCGAAGTACACCACCATGAGGTTGCCACTGCAGGTCAGTGTGAAATCGGCGTTAGATTCAACACGCTGGTCGCAAAAGCAGATGAAGTTCAGATATTAAAGTATTGCGTACACAACGTTGCCCATGCCTATGGCAAAACGGCGACCTTTATGCCCAAGCCGATTGTTGGCGATAACGGATCTGGCATGCATTGCCACATGTCTTACTGGAAAGATGGTGTTAACCAATTTGCAGGTGACGAATATGCTGGCTTAAGTGAAACCGCACTGTATTTCATTGGCGGTATCATCAAGCACGCTAAGTCATTGAACGCTTTCACCAACCCCGGCACAAACTCTTATAAGCGTTTGATTCCAGGATTTGAAGCACCGGTAATGTTGGCGTACAGCGCGAGAAATCGCTCGGCCTCTATCCGTATACCATTCTCAAACTCACCAAAAGGCAAACGTATTGAAGCACGTTTCCCAGATCCTATTGCTAACCCCTACTTGGCATTTGCTGCCCAGTTGATGGCGGGTCTTGATGGTGTGCAGAATAAGATCCATCCTGGCGATGCATCAGACAAGGATCTCTATGACCTTCCTCCAGAAGAAGCAGCAGCTATCCCTCAGGTGTGTGGTTCATTGAGAGAAGCATTGGAAAACTTAGACGCAGATCGTGAATATTTGATTCAAGGTGGCGTATTTACCAATGACATGATCGATGCCTACATTGACCTGAAAATGGCTGAAGTACACCGTGTAGAGCATACGACTCACCCGGTAGAACTAGACCTTTATTTCTCAGTGTAAGCCCGCTACAAAAGAAGCCGCATCTGCGGCTTCTTTCATTTCCGACCTGTCAAAGTTTCCCACCAAATAACGTGACGTTTTTGCTGAATCTATTTATAGTAAGTAGTGCGTTGGCGTCCCATCGGGACCATTACTTGTTTACTATACAAGTACCAAAGGATTAGGCAGAGATAATCACATGACAAAAACCAAACACGCTAGCCTGCAAAAACACGTCCAACGGCTAACTTTTTGGTCAACATCACTGGCGATGTTGGTTGTTTTGATTGTCTCAGCCGGCATAGGGTACTGGAACACCCAAAGCAAATGGCAGGACACCATCACTTGGACACTCAACGACCTCAGCTGGGAAATCACGCAAGGGCAACGTCAGGCAACGGATAACTTTGATGCCTATATCGCGCACGCTAGTCAAAACCCTCAGATCAGCCACATCAATCTATTGTCAGGCAACCGTGTTATTTCCACCTTTTCCCGCGACAACGCACCAGTCGCCGCCTATTCAGGCATTCAAGCGGAACTTGCGGCTGATCAAAACGCCCAGATTATCATAGCCGATTCCTACAGCGGTCTGTATACCAGTTACACACCGGTACTGTCAGACATATCATCAAATTCAATCCCGCTCTTACTGGTATTGAACTATGATTTTTCAAGCGACTGGGTTCTATTATTGCAACAGCTCGCTGGCCTGATTGTCGTCATGATGTTGATCACCTTGGCACTGCATATCCTGAGCAAACAGCTGGTTCAAATACTGGTACTTAAGCCGCTTGGGGTCATTGCTCAAAAGGTACTGTCAGCGCAGAAGCGTAATTATGCTGATCCCATTCAAGTGCGTGGTAAGAAAGAATTTGTATTGGTGGCCAATGCGGTGAATGAAATGCAACGCCGCGTTAAAGTGACCATTGATGACCTTGAACACAACCAATTGCTCTATCGCATATTTGCCAATGCGCTTCCACAAGCCTGTGCCATGGTAAAAATGGACGGCACTATTGTGACCAATTTTGGACCTGATGATACCCTGTTTGCATCGGTAGCGCCCGGCAGCCGCATCATGGATTACGTACCCAATCATACCGATATCTTAATGATTAATAAGATACGAGATTGTCACGGCATGCGTAAAACCCTGCATGCAGAAGTAAACATCGGCACTGAAGACACGCCCGTGCATTATGATTTTAGTTTCACCCCTGTGACAGAGCCGGTGGTGGGAGAGCCCGTCACTTTAATCACTGCCCAAAATATTTCACAACGCAAGATACATGAACAAACGTTAAGCCTACTGGCCTCAGTTTTTGAAAGCCGAGAGGCCATTGTCATTACCAATGCCAACAACCAAATCATCCGTATTAACCAAGAATTTTGCCGTGTCACGGGCTTCGACGAATCTGAGTTGATTCAGTGTAATCCAGACACCTATGCCAGCAGTAAGCATGACAGCAAATTTTGGGACACCATCTGGAACGAAGTGCTGCTGAATGGCAGCTGGGTGGGCGAGCTGACAATACAAACCCGATCCGGCGTCACCATTCCCATTCGACAAACGGTGTCGACGGTCCGAAACGCACAGGGTGTTGTTGACAACTTTGTTATCGTTTTTTCAGATATATCAGAGCAAAAGAAGACCATGGCAATGGTCCGCTACCACGCTAACTTTGACACCTTAACTGACTTACCGAATCGCCGTTTGTTCATGAACCAATTAACGCGCTCTATGTCTCAGGCAGCGCGACACAAATATTATTGCGCCCTTATCTTTGTGGATTTGGACAATTTCAAACAAATTAATGATTCATACGGCCATCCGGTCGGCGATCAGGTGTTGCTGCAAATAGCCAGTAGGCTAAAGGCGCGCATTCGAAAAGAAGATTTTGTTGCCCGACTCAGCGGTGACGAGTTTGTCATATTGGTGAACCAATTGGCCGATGACGAACCGACGTCGGCGGGTAAAGCGTTGCAAATAGCCAACACCATCCTGCAAGAAATACGTTTGCCCATCGCTACCGATCAACACAACTTCCTGACCACGGCCAGTATCGGCATTACGTTGTTCTCCGGAATGGAAAAAACCGGTTATGACATCATGCGAGAATCGGATACGGCCATGTATCAGTCAAAGACCAATGGCCGAAACCACATCTCGTTCTTCTCCCGTGACATGCAGGCCAAAGTCAAAAATACCCTACACTTGGCCCACCGCATATCACACGCCATCGACAACCAAGAGTTTTCATTGTTTTATCAGCCACAGTTTAATGAATACAACGATATGGTTGGTATGGAGGCATTGGTGCGCTGGGAATCGGATACTGGAGAATCATTACCACCCAGTGAATTTATTCCAGTGGCCGAGCAAAATGGCAAGATTGTTGCCCTCGGTGATTTTATTTTGCGTCAGGCGTTAAAAGACCTAAAACTGATGATCGATATGGGATTACCCGATACCTTTGGTCGTGTGGCGATTAACATTTCACCCAGACAGTTTTTGGATGGTGACTTTGAGTCGCGCATCCGCAGCGCCATACACGCCACCGGTGTCCCACCAGCACGGGTAGAATTAGAAATTACCGAAAGTTCGTTGATGGACCATGGTGAAACGTCCCAACAGGTACTGGAAAACCTTAAAAACATGGGCTTTTCATTTGCCATTGATGACTTTGGTACTGGCTACTCATCGTTGGCCTATTTAAAGAGTTTGCCGATTGATAAGCTCAAAATTGACCAATATTTTGTGCGTGATATCGCAACCAATCAAAGTGATGCCCAAATAGTCAAAACGATTATATCGATGGCGAAAGCGATGGGGTTGCACGTTATTGCTGAGGGTGTCGAAACCAAATCCCAGCTTGATTTTTTACGTGAAAATGATTGTGCCGAGTTTCAAGGGTATTATTTCTCTAAGCCTTTATCATTCAATGATCTGGTCGGCACCTATTTCATGAAAAAATAAGCCGTGCGACTAGCCCCTTTGCTTAATCACAGAGACTGGCTATACCGCCTTGGTTAACGAATAGTAGAAGACCAAAGAGACTAACCCTTGAATAATGTTACTCAGCACTATGACATCGCCATCATAGGCGGCGGCATGATTGGCCACAGCCTCATTGCCGCTTTGGCCAAACCCATCCAGATGGGATTACAGGTAGCCCTAATCGACGCCGGCGCCCAACAGCCGTCTGGCCAGTCAGCGTCACCCGCATTTGATGATCGCGCCACTGCCGTATCCCTTGGCTCCAAACGTTTGCTCGACCAATGGGGACTGTGGTCGTTAATAGGCGACGCCGCCACTCCAGTACGCCATATCGAAGTCAGTGAGCAAGGCGCCTTTAATACTCTCAACATGGGTGAACAGGAGTCTGGAACTGATCCCCTAGGTTACATTGTGCCCAATCGGTGGCTTGGCCATTGCTTGCTTAAGCACAGCCAACAATTACCGGTAGACCTCTTTTTTGACGCAACAGCCACTAACATTCAATTTGAGGCTGAACGCGCACTGATTCACCTAAAGGACCACCCAACACTGTCTGCAAAATTGGTGGTGTTAGCCGATGGCGGACGATCAGACCTCACCCAGCAGCTTGGATTTTTTGCCGATACCAAAGACTTTCATCAACAGGCAGTGGTCGCCAGTATCGAAACCCAGTTGCCCCACCACAATAGAGCCTTTGAGCGCTTCACACCTTTGGGGCCCATGGCTCTTCTGCCTATGACGATTGGCCAATCCCATCGTCATGCTGCGTTGGTGTGGTCGGTAACGCCTGAATGTGCGGCCAAACTGGCCCAGATGGATGACAGTGACTTTTTACGGTCGGCACAAAATGCCTTTGGTGACCGACTGGGTAATTGGTTAAGGGCCTCTGAGCGTAGCCAATACCCATTGGTTCGGGTCTATCGCCCTGAACAAGTGAGAAGCCGCTTGGTGCTCTTGGGTAACAGCGCGGCAAATCTTCACCCTGTAGCGGGTCAAGGGTTTAACTTGGCATTACGCGCGGTCGCGGCGTTAAGTGATACCTTACAAGATCAGCCAGACCCCGGCGACCTTGCCGGATTAATGGCCTACGCTGACCGCATACGCGCAGATCAACACCTTGTCATGACCCTATGCGATCAATTAATTGATGTGCACGAACAACCCTTGTTCACATGGCCACGACGGGGGTTGCTCGGCATGTTGGACCACCACCGTATCAGCAAAGGGCTGTTTGCCAAATTTACGATGGGTATCTTACCCAGTCAGCAATTTTCAAGGACACCCTAATGCACACCGAGTTCGATGTAATCATAGTTGGCGGTGGGATGGTCGGTCTATCACTGGCGCAGGCACTCAGTGGCACAAAGCTGAAGTTACTCTTGGTAGAAGCCGGTTCTCTGGAGTCAAATTCGATTGCTGGCGCCTCTGGATTCGAGCCCCGCGTTAGCGCCATTAACCTCAAGTCACAACAGTGGCTATCAGCCATTGGCGTATGGGACCATCTGCCAAAGGATCGCATTCAAGCCTTTACCAGAATGGAAGCATGGGATGCAGAAGGCACTGGAGAAGTCTCATTTGAATCGCGTCAAGTTGGCCAGGCAGCCTTGGGGTATATCGTTGAAAACTGTGTCATTCAAGACGCCCTCATGACCGCCTTATCGCAATCGTCGATACATATCATGCGCCACACACGGCTGCAATCTGCAACGCCTTTGACCGACACCCCGTCACCAAACGGGGCGCACCACATTACTTTTGAAGACGGCACGACCACGACTTGCAACCTGTTGATTGGAGCCGATGGCCACCAATCGCGGGTGAGGCAACTCGGTGGATTTAAAACCCGTCAATGGGACTATCAACACCAAGCGATTGTGACAACCATTACCCTGACTGAGCCTCATAACAACACAGCACGCCAAGCCTTTGCCACTGACGGGCCTCTGGGTATCTTGCCCTTACCTGGTCAGGACCAACGGCACTGCTCTATTGTTTGGTCGCAAAAATCGGATAGAACGGCGGCGCTGATGGCCCTGTCTGATACTGAGTTTTGTGTGCAACTGACCCGCGCTATGGACAATCGACTCGGCACAGTCGTAGACGTCGATCGGCGTTTTGCCATTCCATTACAAGCGCAAATTGCCGAATCGCTGGTATGTGCTGGCATGGCCCTTATAGGCGATGCCGCACACCGCATTCATCCCCTAGCAGGACAGGGCGCCAATTTGGGATTTGCAGATGCCGAAGCCCTTGCCGACAACATTATTGCCACGACGAGTAAGGGTTTGGCAATCGGGGATCACTTCCAATTGCGCCAGTATCAACGTCAACGGCAGAGTCATAATCTGGCCATGACAGCCGCCATGGAAGGATTTAAGCGTTTATTTGAATCTGACAATATTGCCGTGCGCTGGTTACGCAATGCCGGCATGAAACAGTTTGAAGACTTTGGCGGACTGAAAAGCGCGGTGATGGCGGTAGCGATGGGGCTTCAGAGCCCGCTAAACGGCGTGCATAAAAAACGGGGCTAGTAACGCCCCGGATAGTCTACTGGAGAATCTGCCGCTTGCGGTGGCAGATCACCCTTCTCTGTCATATTCAGACATCATCTTCAGTCGTTGCCAAACCAAGCCATTGATGCTGTCTTGTGGGTATCGGTTATATTCGTCAGCCTCACCCACATTCTCACCCAATAGAATACCCACCGCCTGTTCGACACGGGATACCGCATGTATGGCAAAGGTACCTGCATCAACTGCGGCAATCACTTCGTCATCTATCATCAGATGCTGGACATTATCCTGTGGAATGATGACCCCTTGGTGTCCAGTAAGGCCACGCTCTTGGCACAGCTTAAAGAAACCTTCTATCTTCTCATTCACGCCGCCAATAGCCTGTACTTCGCCATATTGGTTGATGGATCCTGTGACCGCAAACCCTTGATCCACTGGTACGTCTGCGATTGCTGATAACAAGGCGATCAACTCTGCTAAAGACGCGCTGTCACCATCGATATAGCCATAAGACTGTTCCATGGCGATGTTGGCACTCATGATCAATGGAAATTCTTTGGCGTATTTTTGACCCATATAACCATTGAGCAGCAGAACACCCTTACTGTGGATAGACTGACCCAGTTCCACTTCTTTTTCGATGTCTAAGATGCCATTAGAACCTGAATAGACGGTTGCCGTGATCCGTGCTGGCTGTCCAAATCGGGTCTCGCCCAATTCGATAACGGTCAAGCCGTTGATCTGGCCTACTTTCTCACCTTGGGTGTCAATGAGCACGGTGCCTTCACTGATCTCCTGCATCACCTGCTCACTGATACGACCGTGCCGGTATTCTGCGGCTTGCAGCGCCTGCTTGATGTGCACTTGGGTGATGAGGGTGTCATCGGTATCGGACCGAATAAAGTCTGCCTCGGCGATCACTTCAAACAAGCTCACCATACGTGGCGATAACCGCGCCTTATGCTCCGATTGCCTCAGACTGTATTCGATCAATCGCTCAACAGCGTCACGGCTCATGGGCGCAAACCCTTTTGACTGACTGTAATGCGCCAACCGACGGATGAGATGACCTAGTGTCTCCTCGGTACGGGGAATATAGCTATCGAAGTCAACCAACACCCGAAACAACTCACTGAACTCTGGATCATAGGCCTGCAACTGATAATAAATATCACGCGACCCGATCAAGATGATTTTTAAATTCAATGGCACACTCTGCGGATTAATACTGACTGATGAATACAGTGTCGGTTCCGAATGGGGTGACTCTAGTTTGATACTTTTGGTCTTTAATGCCAGCTTTAAGGATTCCCACGCATAGGGTTCTATCAGCAGTTTCTCCGCATCTAGGATCAAAAATCCGCCATTTGCCCGCAACAGGCTACCGGGCTTTATCAAGCGATAATGCGTAATCGGCGTACCCTGCACCATCGAATATTCAATGCGACCAAACAAATTCTGATAGGTCGGCATCAGTTCATACTCGACCGGCGCGCCGCCAGAAATCTGATGCTGGACCATAACGTTGGGTAGGTATTGGTTACTCAATAGCTGCCGGCGTTCAATATCACTCATGTTGTCCATTTGCGGATCGTCTCCGAAAATGTCCAAGATCACCCTAGGAATGTGGGTCCGAATGTCCCGAATAAAGCGCAACACCTGAATTTGATTTGCCCACTGACGCTCCAGCTCTTTCAACATGGGCTTAATGGCTTGTGAAATGCTTTCTAGATTCAGTGCTCGGTGTTTTTCCGACGCTTCTCTGCGCCACTGGGGCAATTCTAACAATTGCTCATTCAGCATGGCCTCTAACGAGGAGATGCGGCCAAGATAATCAACCTTCAGCGTTTCAGGCAGTTGCGCAAAATCGGTGTCTTCGATGGCTTTGCCTTCATGCAGAACCGAAAACATGATGGTACCGGCTTCACCTATCATCACAACGCCGACGCTTCCTGCATGGCGATCGACAATGGCAATGGCGTCATCATATTTCCGGTTGAAATCACTTTCAATTTGCGCCCGTTTACGTTGGTAGCTCGGATTTTCAAAGGTTGCAGGAAAAGTATCTTGCAACTCATCAACAAACCGTTCCATATCCTTCACCAAGCGCTGACTTTGATTGGCAGGTAACTCGATAATGATTGGGTCAGACGGCTTCGCAAAATTGTTCACAAAACACCAGTCTGACGGTGCATTCTTCTTTTCAGCCTTTTCTTTCACGTACCGGCTGACCAAGGTTTGCCTGCCAGTACCAGGCTCACCCATAACAAACAGGTTATAGCCGGTACTGGGCATATTGATACCGAATTCGAGCGCCGATTTGGCACGATCGTGGCCCAAAAAGCCAATGTCTGCTTGAAGCTGATCGGTACTGTCAAACGCCATGAAATCGAGTGACACCCGGGTCTTGAGTTGATCGGACGTAAGCTTAGTGGTCATTTAGACAGATACCTCACCCTTTAAAACGGGATGGCTGACGTAGTCGACGATCTCAAAGTCTTCAAACCGGTAATCAAATAGGCTTTCAGGTCGGCGTTTAATGACCAATTTTGGCAAGGGATAAGGCTCACGGGTCATCTGGATGTCGGTTTGTTCTTGCAGATTGTTGTAGATATGCACATCGCCACCAGTCCAAACGAAGTCACCGGGCTCCATACCTAGTTGATCGGCCATCATATAGGTCAGCAGTGCATAACTCGCAATATTGAAGGGTAGGCCCAAAAACACGTCACAGCTACGTTGATAGAGCTGGCAACTTAATTTGTTATCGGCCACGTAAAATTGAAACAAGCTATGACAGGGTGGCAATGCCATGTGTGCCACTTCACCCGGATTGTAAGCCACCACCAACATACGGCGGCTATTGGGGTCTTTGCGTAGCAGGTCCATCACATCACTCATTTGGTCAATCGTTTCACCACTGGGTGCCTGCCAAGATCGCCATTGTGCGCCATAGACGCGGCCTAGATCGCCATTTTCATCGGCCCACTCATCCCAAATACGCACCTGGTTATCTTGCAAATAGCCAATATTGGTATCACCTTTAAGGAACCACAGCAGTTCATGGATAATGCTACGCAGATGCACTTTCTTGGTTGTCACCAAAGGAAAGCCCTCAGCGAGATCAAAACGCATTTGATAACCAAAAACACTTTGGGTACCAGTACCCGTACGATCCGATTTCATGGTTCCGTGTTCTTTGATGTGGGCAATCAAGTCCAAATACTGCTTCATTAACATTTCCTACCGGTTCATTTTACCCCGCATTGTGGCACACAGACTGGTGGCCTGCCAATGAAGCGAAGCGCAATGCGTAGCTTATTTCTCCATGGCAGCGAAGGTCCTATCAGATCGGTCATAAATGCCGTATTTGTCGGGGCATGACCTTTAACGCATGGGCAAGTCGTGACACAATCATGCTACGTTGTTTCGCCAGAGAATAATAAATAATGGAAGCCTGGCTTGTCTTTCTAGTCGCCGCTTTATACATCTGCTTGCTGTTTGCGATTGCCATTTTTGGCGATAAGAGTATTCGGCGTAGACGGATATTGCCGCCTGCTTTGGTCTACAGTCTGTCGCTTGCTGTGTACTGTACCTCATGGACCTACTATGGTGCCGTGGGCCGCGCTGCAGTATCGGGACTAGAGTACATTGCGATTTACCTAAGCCCCATATTGCTGTTCCTATTCGGCACCCCTATGCTCAAGAAAATTGTGCGAACAGCCAAGCGACAAAACATTGCTTCTATTGCCGACTACCTGTCTTCGCGCTACGGCAAACGCAGTGGCATTGCCATGCTAGTGACCATCATTTCTACCCTGGCCATTATTCCTTATATCGCATTACAGCTAAAAGCCGTATCGACCAGTATTGAGGTACTGACCAAACCGATTGCCTCTGAGTGGGCGCCTATTTGGTTTAACGACACCACCATGCTGACATCGTTTGCGATGATCCTATTCGCAATCCTGTTTGGAACCCGTCAGGTCGACGTCACCGAGCACCACCGTGGTCTTATTTTGGCAATCGCGTTCGAGTCATTGGTGAAGCTCACCGCCTTATTGGCTATTGCAGTATTTGTGGTGTGGTTTCTGTTCAATGGCCCCGAAAATTTCTTAGAACAATTTAGAACCAACCCTCAGATTACCCAAAGCTTTGACAAACCCCTAGGCAGTGGCTTTTGGACTCAGGCGCTATTGGCTGCAGGTGCGATACTGTGTTTGCCGCGCCAGTTTCATATTATGGTGGTTGAAAACGTCAATATTCGCCATTTGAATACCGCGCGCTGGGTATTCCCGATCTACCTCATTCTCGTATCGCTGGTGGTCATTCCAATTACCAGCGCAGGTTTGCTGTTATTTCCCAACGGCGACGTGCCTGCTGATACCTTCGTACTGAATATCCCGTTGATATCGGGGCAGCGCTGGCTGTCGTTACTGGTCTTTATTGGCGGATTTTCAGCAGCAACAGCCATGGTGGTCATCGCTACCCTGTCGTTAAGTACCATGTTGAGTAACGACGTTATTTTGCCCATCGTTTTGCGCCTGCAGCACCGGTGGACAACTGACCGTTTGGATATATCGGGCTTTCTGCTCTACGTCCGTCGTTTGTCGATAGCCTTTATTATTTTAGCGGGCTATTTTTACCACCGCTCTTATGGCACCAATGAACAGCTTTCAACCATTGGCCTCATTGCCTTTAGCTTGGTGATTCAGTTAACACCATCCCTATTGGCCGGCATTTATTGGAAGAAGGCCAATGCGTGGGGTGTCTATGCAGGCATCATCGGCGGCTTTATTGTCTGGTTTTACACCCTTATGCTGCCGACCTTGGTTCGCGGTGGTATTTTGCCGACCACCATTATGGACATGGGCGTGTTCGGTTGGGGTTGGCTAAAACCCGAACAGCTATTTCTCATCCCGATTAGCGACAGCCTCACCCATGGCGTATTTTGGTCTCTGTCAGTTAACATTCTTTTGTTGGTCATGGTGTCATCACGTGCACCCACTCGGTTGATCGACCGCCTACAGGCAGCCGCTTTTGTCGAACAAGCGGATGCGAGCCCCAGTACTATTGAAGCGGGCTTTAGACGTCAGAATGTGACCGTTTCAGACATGCGGAGCCTGTTGGAACAGTTTGCTGGCGTCAGACGCTCCGATCACTTGCTGACCGAGTTTGAACAATCCAATGGCATCAAACTCAACGAAAGCATCGCGCCTAAGATTAATTTGGTGCGCTATGTTGAACGCATACTGTCCGGCATCATTGGCTCATCCTCTGCTCGGGCCATGGTGCACTCCGTATTACTGGGTCGGTCCTTAGCGATTGAAGACGTGGTTACCTTCTTCGATGAGACCACACAAGCACTGCAGTTTAACCAAAAACTGTTATCCACCACGCTCGAAAACATCGATCAGGGCGTGAGTGTGATCGACCGTGACATGCGCCTGGTAGCATGGAACCGACGATACCTTGAATTGTTTGATTATCCCGACGACTTTATTCGCAGTGGACGTCCTGTAGAAGACTTGGTGCGTTATAACGCCAACCGCGGTGAATGTGGTTCAGGCGATATTGAAGACCATGTCGAACGCCGCATGGAACACCTCCGTAAGGGCACACCTCACCGTTTTATCCGGGTGAGGAAGAATGGCACCGTTGTAGAAATGAAAGGCAATCCGTTGCCTGGCGGCGGCTTCGTGACGACGTTCAATGACATTACTGAGCATATTCGCGCCAAAGAGGCCCTACAACACGCCAAGCAGCAGCTTGAGATTCGTGTCGACGAACGGACCCGTACCATTCAAGAAATGAACCACGAACTACGCGAAGAGATCGTGTACCGTGAAGAAGTAAAAACCCTCTTACTACAGGCCAAAGCCGAAGCCGAATCGGCGAACGCCTCAAAAACCCGTTTCCTCGCATTGGCTAGCCACGACATTTTGCAGCCACTCAATGCTGCACGTCTGTATACCGCATCATTGATCGAGGACGAACTGTCTTCCGGGCAGAGCGCGGTGGTCTCAAAGTTAAACGACTCGTTACAGTCAACTGAAGAATTAATCTCTACCCTGCTGGAGATTGCCCGCCTAGACGACGGTGCGTTACAGCCCAAGATAGAATCCTTTGCACTCAATGATATTCTTCGACCCTTGATTCAAGAATCACAGCTACTGGCGCAGGAACGTCACATTCGGTTGCGTTGGGTGCCCAATCACCTGTGGGTACATAGTGACCCCGTTTACCTGCGGCGTATTCTTCAGAACTTGATAACCAATGCCATTAAATACACCCCTAGTGGCACTGTACTGGTCGGTTGTCGCAAACGTGGCGCAGAGGTCAGTGTTCAAGTTATGGATACCGGCCCAGGAATTGCAGCAGCAGACCAGAAAAAAATCTTTAATGATTTCTACCGTATTTCTGGAAGCGCTGCGATTGCCAACGGGGTCGGCTTAGGCTTGGGTGTGGTATCCCGTTTGTCGGCACTGTTGGATCACCCCCTTGACCTGCACAGTGAATTTGGCAAAGGCTCGCAATTTAGCCTGCTGGTACCCATTGGTATACCACGGGTATCGGAAGAAACCCTTTTTGAAGACAAGAGCGAAGTGGTTAATCCGCTGGCCGGTCTACGGGTGCTGTGTATCGATAACCAGCCTGAGAATTTGTTAGCGATTACATCGTTACTAGAACGGTGGGGCTGTTTGGTGACTGTGGCCACCCGTGGCGATGAGGCAAAGAAGGTACCCTGTCCACAGTTTATCCTGATGGATTACCAACTCGATTTTGGCGAAAATGGCATCACCCTCTATGCCGACCTCTGTGAATTCTGGGCAGTCGACATTCCGGCGGTCTTGATCACTGCGAACGCTGAACAATCGATACGCCAACAGGCTCAAGAAGCCGGTATGGCCTATCTCAGAAAACCGGTAAAACCTGCGCCATTACGGGCGACGATGACCCATCTGATTAGGCAAAACCCATTAGGTGACGATTAATTCATTTGGCGGAAACGCTATCCCTTAGACTAGCATCGCATTGCGCAGTGCTGCCCAAGTCGATACGCTTCTTAATCCATTGCTAGGTAATCACGAACATGAAGTCAGATCTACGCCCCCTCATCCCCGTATTGGTAAGTGCTTGCTTACTGCTGATGCTTTCATTCGGCTACCGTGCGGGCTTTGGACTCTTTGTTCGCCCCATTTCTGAAGCCAATGGTTGGGGCCGCGACATCATGTCCATGGCACTTGCCATACAAAATCTTACCTGGGGTGTTGTCGCCGTGTTCGCTGGTGGTATTGCTGACAAATATGGCAACTTGCGGGTGCTGTTGGTGGGTGCAGCCTGCTACAGTGTGGGCATGATCGGCATGGCATATGCGGCCAATGAAACGGCTATGATTGTGACCGCAGGCATCATTGTCGGCTCGGGAATTTCAGGCACCGCTTTTGGTATTGTTTTGCCAGCCTTGGCGCGCGCTGTGCCACCGGAACGCCGATCCTGGGCAATGGGTATTGGTACCTCGGCAGGCAGTTTCGGACAGTTTTTGGTCGTCCCCTTGATGGCCGAGGTACTGGATTTAACCGGTTGGTTTATGGCCTTGAATATCTTGGGAGCGTCTGCCCTATTAATGGCTTTGGTGGCCATTCCACTGGCGCCCTATGGCGGCCCCAGCAAACAGGTAGACAACCACGATACCTCCACACCACTTGTGACCATTTTCCGACGCGCGTGGAGTGAACGCTCCTACCGTTTATTGGTCGCGGGCTTTTTCGTTTGTGGTTTCCACCTTGCTTTTATCACAGTGCACATGCCCGGTTATTTGGTGGACCTCGGATTTGACGCCAAAATCGGTGCCTGGAGTATCAGCCTAATCGGTTTATTTAATGTGCTCGGAGCTTACATTGCGGGGGTTATGAGCGATCGGTATTCCAAGGCCAGAATTCTCAGCCTGATCTATTTCTCTCGCGCCATCGCGATTAGCTTATTCGTCCTATTACCCGTCACCCTCACCAGTATTATGATGTTTAGTGCTGCCATGGGCTTCTTATGGTTGGCAACAGTGCCACCTACCTCGGGATTGGTCGCGGTATTATTTGGTACCCGTTATATGGCGTTTTTATACGGTATCGTTTTTCTAAGCCATCAACTGGGTAGCTTTGGTGGTGTCTGGTTAGGCGGGTTCCTGTACGAGCGTTTCAATTCCTACGACGGTGTTTGGTATGTCGGTATCGTTTTGGGGTTATTGGCCGCGTTGATTCATTGGCCGATTCGTGAACACAGTGTCGAACAGTCTTTAATGAAGCCCGCTACGTCAGCAACCGTCGCTTAGTACAGACATAAAAAAAGACCTCAATGAGGTCTTTTTTTACACCGTATGTGTCAGAAACCGGTCGTTATTGCTGGGCTGTTTGTTCGGGCAGTTTTAACTTAGACGCCAAAATCACGGCCTGTGTGCGGTTTTGAACGCCTAGCTTTCTGAAAATGGCGGTGATATGCGCCTTCACAGTGGCTTCAGAAATATGTAGGTCATAGGCAATTTGTTTGTTTAATCGCCCTTCGGTCAGGTGCATCAGCACCTTAAACTGCTGGTCAGTTAATGCAGCAACGCGCTTTGAAAAATCGGTTTCTTCACGAGACAGCCGCTCTACCGCGACTTTAAGTGCCGGTGGCACCCAAACATCGCCAGCCAACACTGCTTTGATGCCATCGATAAACAAATGCGATGCACTGCTCTTGGGGATAAAACCCACTGCGCCATAGGCTATGGACCGCTGAATGATGGCAGGGTCTTCCATCGCAGAAATCACCACGATCGGCAAAGACGGATAGTGCTCACGCAAATGAATTAATCCAAAAAAACCTTCACTTCCCGGCATATTGAGGTCGAGCAACAAAACATCGGGTTCACCGGCACCGTCTATCAGTGTTTTTACCGTATCGATAGATTCTGCGGCATCTAGCTGATCCTTAGGGAACGCCGATCTCAAAGTGGTGGTCAGAGCATCTCTAAACAAAGGATGGTCGTCAGCAAGTATGAATTTCAACATGATGAATAATGCGTCAATGACTAGTGAAACTTCATCCTATAGTGCAATGACGTGAGACTCAACTACGATGTGGGGTTCTACTGGACAAGATCAATAAAAGGCAGCGAAACACCGTTCGCTGCCTTTATCGATAGGAGACTATTAGAGGTTTTGGCGGTTATCAATCAGCTCATCGACCACTGCTGGATCGGCTAATGTGGATGTATCGCCTAATTCACCGTATTCATTGGCAGCAATTTTACGCAAGATGCGGCGCATAATTTTACCTGATCGGGTCTTAGGAAGCCCTGGCGTCCACTGGATATGATCTGGTGTCGCGATAGGACCAATCTCTTTACGCACCCAAGCCACCAACTCTTTGGTCAATTCGTCGTCAGCGTAAATACCCGCCATTGGCGTGACATACACATAGATGCCCTGACCCTTCATGTCATGAGGATAACCGACCACTGCGGCTTCTGCCACGCTGGGGTGGGCAACCAAAGCACTTTCAATTTCCGCTGTACCCAAACGGTGGCCAGACACGTTTAATACGTCATCGACCCGGCCGGTAATCCAATAGTAACCATCCTCGTCACGGCGCACACCGTCACCGGTAAAGTACTTGCCGTCATAGGTGCTAAAATAGGTTTGAACAAAGCGTTCGTGATCACCGTAAATCGACCGCATCTGCCCCGGCCAAGAATCGACTATCACCAAGTTGCCTTCACCAGCACCCTCAACGACGCCACCTTCAGCATCCACCAATTGTGGTTGTATCCCAAAGAATGGGCGGGTCGCAGAACCAGGCTTTAGTGCAGTAGCGCCTGGTAGTGGCGTGATCATAATGCCGCCTGTTTCTGTCTGCCACCAGGTATCCACGATGGGACAACGTGACTCACCGAATTTCTTGTAATACCACTCCCACGCTTCTGGGTTGATGGGCTCGCCCACAGAACCGAGTAAACGCAGGCTGCTACGCTTACTGCTGCGCGTGGCTTCATCACCTTTACTCATTAGGGTGCGAATGGCCGTTGGCGCCGTGTATAGGATGTTCACTTGGTGCTTATCAATCACCTGGCCCATACGACCACTGTCTGGATAGGTTGGAATACCCTCAAACATCAGGGTGGTCGCACCGTTCGCTAGTGGCCCATAAACGATATACGAATGACCTGTGACCCAACCCACGTCGGCTGCGCACCAGTAAATGTCGCCATCGTGATAATCAAACACATACTGGTGGGTCATTGAGGCATAGACCAAATAGCCGCCGGTGGTGTGCAACACGCCTTTAGGGGTGCCCGTTGAACCAGAGGTGTAAAGAATAAATAAGGGGTCTTCCGCATTCATGGGCTCTGGCGCGCACTCAAGTGAGGCGTTTTCAGTAGCGTCGTGATACCACACGTCGCGACTCGAATCCCAATCGATAGCACCGCCGGTGCGTTTCACAACCAAGACATGGGTCACACAATCGATTGATGGGTGTTCCAGTGCCTTGTCAACGTTGGCTTTTAAGGCTACTGCTTTGGTGCCGCGCAAACCTTCGTCAGCCGTTATAATCAATTTGGAATCGCAGTCGATGATACGGCCAGCCAATGCTTCTGGTGAAAACCCACCAAATACGATGGAGTGAATCGCACCGATGCGTGCGCACGCCAACATCGCGTAGGCCGCTTCAGGAATCATCGGCATGTACAGGGTCACGCGATCGCCTTTGGTCACACCCATATCTTTCATCGCGTTAGCCAATTTACAGACTTCCGCATGCAGGCTGTTGTATGAAATGGTCTTATCGACGGACGGGTCATCGCCTTCCCAAATAATGGCGGCTTGTTCACCACGGTCGGCAAGATGACGGTCAATACAGTTGTAAGACACGTTGGTCACACCATCAGCAAACCAACGGATGTGCAGGTCACTCTTATCGAAACTCACGTCCTTAACAGTCGTATAGGGCTGGAACCATTCAATTCGCTTGCCCATGTCGCCCCAGAACGCTTCGTTGTCTTCAACAGACCGTTTGTACAATGCCAAATAGGTGTCGTTGTCTATAAATGCCTTTTTCTGAAACGCTTCAGAAACGGGATATACGGCGGAATCGGTCATGGTCAACCTCTAGTAATATGAATCGGAAAAGAGAAGGCGGCAACAATGTCCGCGGTTATTGCAACATTATGCAACGAATTGGCTTTTCAGATTAATTAGACCATGGTAGAGAGGCCGCCATTATCTGACGGACATCAGTGAAATTGTGCGATTTTTACGGGTTTGGCTCTCGGTGTTTTTTGATTTTTTCGAGTGCGCGGTAATATTTCATCTTGGTGGCACTCAGTGCCATGCCGACAATGTCAGCGATTTCCTTCAGTTCAAGATCAGCGACAAATCTCAGGCTTAGTATCTGCCGTTCCTGATAGCTCAGACCGTCCATCAAGAAACCAAATTCATCAGGATTGTGTTCTGCAGCAGGTTCGTACTCAGGTTCGTGTGAAGTCTGGCCCCTCAGCAACTCTTTGATGTGCATCTCGCGTTTCATCCGTTCGTGGCGCGTATTGCAACGATTGATGGCGATGGTCGTTAACCAGGTACGAAAGGCAGATTTTCCTTGAAAGGCGGGCAATGACTTATACACCCGCACCAGCACTTCTTGGAGCACGTCTTGGCTGTCGTCAGTATCTTTCAACGACGCAAAGATCAGCCGGAACAAATAGGGTTGATGACGCTTCATCAAACACTCGTAGGCAGCCGATCGATAGGGTAATTCGCGCTGTGCCTTTGCTACCAGCGCGACATCATCAAGACGGTTAAGATCGTTCATGAATTATGGATGTATCTTAAATGAACCCTTAATTAAGAGGTGGTTGGGAATACTTAACTGTGCACCATCGTCCTGTTTGATACGGGTCTTCATCGTGCCGACTTCCTCAACAACGCCCACATTGCCATCAAATTCAAGCCGGTCGCCTTCACGAATCAGTTCTCGCGCATAGACACCTGACACGATATCGTTCGATAAACCACGGGTGCCTAGGCCCAGTGACAACGCACCTGCCAGAGCCAATGCCGATAGCAAAATGATAATAACGGCGTTCAACAGCAGGGTTTCAATCTGAAGTTCTCCGATTGCCAGCGACATCACAATAATAATGATCATGCCGTAGGACAAATTGCCGAGGTTCCGTCCATATTCTATGCCCATGCTGGCAGTGGCAGTTTCCACCAATCCTTGCACTGCTTGCGCCAACAGCAATCCAATGACCAAGATAAAAATGGCCACCAATATTTTCGGCAAGTACATCACCATGTCATCAAGGGCAGAGCTCAGTCTTGGCAGACCCAAGGTTTCGATTGCGGTAATGACAAATAGCAGCAGAATGAGCCAGAAGAAAATCAATCCAATGATGTCAGCAGCGGCACGATTAAAGCGCGCAGTCTTGAGCGTATCGGTAAGACCAATGGTATCAGCCAACTTATTAATACCCATTTTGGCCATTAACCTACTCACCAGACGACTCACCAAACCCGCCAAATACCATCCGACAACAATCAAGAATACCGCGGCCAATACTTTGGGGAAGTACAGCGCCATGGTTTCCCAGATACCGGCCAAACTGGACCAAAACGGGTTTTCACTCGACAGCACATTATTCATTCACTTCATCTCCGTTGGTGTTTTTATTGTTGTTTGATTGTGACAAGGGCGTGCCCGGTGCCAGCAGTACGCGAACGACAGACATGGCGCCAACACCAATCATCATGGCGACATCCCAGATGCCGCGTTGGCGATTGGCAATATGGTAGGCATGGGTGACTTCATCTTGTCCCGACACCTGTTCAATACTCTTGTTAAATAGTCCGCGAATTTCTTGTTCTAATTCGTCTGAGTTACTCATGGGCGCTACTCTGGTTTCTAGTGCCATGGAAAACCCCGTGTTCTCCATCGCTAAAATTATTTTCTAACAGTTTAACCCCGCCTGATAATGCGTATCAAATTACTAAAACTCAATAAACTTAAGGCTGCCGATGCCACATAGGTGAGCGCACAGGCACGCAGAATTTGTTTGACTGCGGCTACGTCGGTCTCGGCTATGTACTCACCACTAATCAGCAAAGGCAGTGCCTTTGAAAAACTTGCATCCCACTCTACAGGTAAGGTAATCAGATGCACCAAGGTGTTAAAAAACATGCCGAGAATAACCGGAATCAAGAAAAGGCGACCGATGATTACACCACCGGGAATCAGATGAAAAACCGCAATCAATATCAGGCTAATTTGCGATGCGCGAGCCACCCATACAGCGGCCGACACCAATTCGGTGCGGCGCATGAGCTGCGGATCTTTGGTGTGCCATTGAATGGCATGCCCAATTTCATGGGCTGCCGTCGCCACAGCGGTGAGGTGCTTTCCATGAAAATTCCCTTTACTCAGAGCAACGGTCTGAGAGGTCGGGTCAAAATGATCTCCCCCATCCGTCATCGCCACTGAGACGTCTAACTTCAGGGTTTTTTTGAGGTGCTCTGCCAATTCACCGCCCGTGCCGGGTAAATCTGGCCGAGCCGCTTCATGTCGACGTAACACGGTGCGAACCCAATAACTTGGCCACAGCACCAATATTAAAATCAGTACAAATAGCGCCACCAATGCAATCATGGCTTAGCCTAACCGAGCGGCTATTGAATGTTGGATACCCGCTGCGTCCAAACCAACCGATGAGAGCATTTCTTTTGGAGAGGCATGATCTAAGAACGCATCTGGCAATCCCAAGTGCACCAGATCGACTGTCTGCTGCTGTTCTGCGAGGTATTCAGCAACGGCAGATCCGGCACCACCGGCAATGGCGTTCTCTTCAACGGTGACCAACAACCTATGGGTGGCTGCCATTTCAAGTACCAAGGCTTCATCCAAAGGCTTGATGAATTTCATATCAATTAGTGTCAAATCCATTGCTGTCGCGACAGGACGGCAGATCTCCACCATGGAACCATAGGCCAATATGGCAGCACGGGTTCCTTTCTGAAGAATTTCACCCTTACCGATTGGCAAGGTATCTAGAGTTGCTTGCACCGCAGCTCCCGTGCCTGACCCACGTGGATAGCGCACGGCCGCTGGTCCTTCAAAGGCATAGCCGGTTGACAGCATCATCCGACACTCGTTTTCGTCACGAGGTGCCATGATAATCATGTTGGGAATACAACGCAGAAAACTGTAATCAAAGCTACCTGCATGGGTAGGGCCGTCTTCACCCACCAACCCTGCGCGATCGATTGCGAACAGCACGTCAAGATGCTGCAGGGCAACATCGTGGATCAGCTGGTCATAGGCGCGTTGCAGAAAGGTTGAATAAATAGCGACTACTGGCTTTAAGCCTTCGCACGCCATGCCGGCTGCCAATGTCACTGCATGCTGTTCGGCGATACCCACATCAAAATAACGATCGGGGAAAGCGGTGGCGAATGCATTTAAATCGGAGCCTTCTTTCATGGCTGGGGTAATACCAACTAACTTGCTGTCAATGGTCGCTTGATCTACCAGCCATTGACCAAAAATGTTCGAATACTTGGGTGCTGTCGAGGTGGGTTTTGCATCCACCTGAGATTCAATTTTGCTAATCGCATGGTACTTGATTGGCTCACCTTCGGCAGGTAAGAAACCTTTGCCCTTGGTGGTCGCTATATGCAGGAATTGTGGGCCACTAAAATCACGTAAATTGCGAAGCACCTTTACCAAGCCAATCACATCATGGCCGTCGATAGGTCCCACATAATTGAAGCCTAATTCTTCAAATAGTGTCCCGGGTGTGACCATGCCTTTCATGTGTTCTTCTGCCCTGCGTGCCAATTCCCACACTGGCGGAATGGTACCCAGTACTTTTTTACTGCCTTCGCGCATGTGGGCATAGGTACGGGATGAAAATACCCGCGCCATGGTCTTTTGAAGGCCACCGACGTTTTCTGAAATAGACATATCGTTGTCATTAAGAACCACCAACATATCAGTTTGCTTGTCACCAGCATGGTTCAACGCTTCGAACGCCATGCCTGCTGTTAACGCGCCATCGCCGATAATGGCAGCCACTTTTCGCGGTGTATTCACCAACGAAGACCCAATAGCCATACCCAGTGCAGCACCAATCGAGGTGCTTGAGTGGCCAACACCAAAGGTGTCGTATTCACTTTCGCTACGGGTCGGGAAAGCAGCCAAACCACCTTTATGGCGGATACTGGTCATGCGCTCACGACGGCCGGTTAAAATTTTATGCGGATAGGCTTGATGGCCGACATCCCAAACCAAGCGGTCATTGGGCGTATCATAAACAAAGTGCAATGCGACCGTTAACTCAACAACCCCTAAGCCAGCACCAAAATGCCCACCCGACTGCCCGACGCTATACAATAAAAACTCTCGCAACTGGTCACACAACGCAGGCAATTCTGACAATTGCATTGCCCGCACATCGGCAGGGAATTGGATGCGGTCAAGTAATGGCGTGTCAGGTTTAACGCTGGGGATAAAATTGAAAATCTTCATGTCGTCCGCTTATTCATAGGGGTAATATATTCTAGCCTACAATGGCCCTGTAGGTCATCGATTCCGCATCAAAACAAAGGATGCTAGGTCGTGTAATTCTCGGGTATCTGATTGCCACCCATCCAAAAGGCCGATCGCCTGTTCGTACAGCTCAGTTGCATATTGCTTAGCGCCCTCTAACCCCAATAGTGCGGGATAGGTGGCTTTATGGTGTTGTACATCAGCACCCTGTGCTTTGCCCAAAACGGCTGTATCACCATTGACATCTAAAATGTCGTCCACGACCTGGAATGCCAAGCCAATCAGACCACCAAATTGGCGGGCAACTGCCAGCTGGGCATCGCTTATCGTTGGCTGGCACAGACAACCCATTTCGATGGCTGCAGTGATAAGCGCCCCCGTTTTTAATGCGTGGATGTGGCGTAGGGATTCCAAACTGACTGACTGCCCTTCCGCGCCAATATCCAACGCTTGACCACCGACCATGCCCTTGAAGCCAGACGCGGCACTGAGGCATCTCGTCATCTTTAATTTCTGATGCGCATTTAAGTCGGCATCTGGTGCTGACAACAGGGTCTCAATGGCCTGCATTTGCAAACCGTCACCCGCTAAAATTGCCAAGGCTTCAGAAAACGCTTTGTGGCAGGTCAAATGGCCGCGCCGCAAATCATCATCATCCATGGCGGGCAAGTCATCATGTATTAAAGAATAGGTGTGAATCATTTCGACAGCCAATGCAGGTGACAACCAGCGATCGTCCTGAACACCACAGGCACGGGCTGCTGCGCGCACCAAAAATGGCCGCAAGCGTTTACCACCAGCCACCACGCTGTATCGGGCAGCCTGCTCAACGCGGTTGTCCGACGCAAGCGGAAATTCTGCTGCCAGAAGCGGTTCAAATGTCGCTTGAAAGGTCGCTAACCGTGACTCAAAAGCCGTCATTCGCGGTCCTCAAAAGCTGACAATACTGGCTTACCATTTTCAACCATCAACTTTTGAACACGCTGCTCTGCCGTCTGCAAGGATTGTTGGCATTGACGAACCAAAGCCACACCCGACTCAAAGGCTTGCAACGAGTCTTCCAATGCGAGGTCGCCAGACTCCAGTTTTTGTACCAACTGCTCCAACTGGGCAAGCGATTGTTCAAATTCAATCGGCTTTTCATTTGCCATTACCTTCTCCCTATTTCGAATAGGCGCCACCCTAACCGACCCCAAAAAGTCGGTCAACCGAAACGCGTCAGTGTCATTATCAGTCAGCTATGCCTTGATCTCAATGCTGTGATCAAATATCACATAAAACGGCGCCAGCGTATCCGGTCGTATTGAGACCTAGTTGGACCGCGGCGGCCATTTCTTCTGGCGTTACCTGCCCAGCCAATAATTGACGGTACCCTGTTGCCAATAAGCTGTCCAAAGACAGGGTAGCATGACCCAATTGTGGTGCAGCGACCATGTGCACAGGATACCCGTTACCCACTATCTGATCTGCGATCTCAGCCAACCGCGGGTCATTAATAACCAGTTTCCCAGAAAATGCAGGAATATCGCCGGTGAGGTCCATGCTGAGTTGGGCAAAGGCTTCGGACGCAATAAAGTTCATCACCTGCGCTACGGCATCTGGCGATGCGGTGCGATTTAGCCCGACATAACCGCCGGTGGCAAAACTCGCCACGGCACCATTGGGACCCGGTAGCGGGAAGGTCCCGACTGACAACTGCGGCGACAGCTGAAACAAGGGTGATGCAGGATTCGTTGACCACTGCCCGTCAATAATCATCGCCGCATCACCCAAGGCAAAAGCAGATTGCATGTCTTGATAGCTTGCCAATGCAGGCTTGTCGTTCATATAACGTTTCCAGCTGACCACATCTGATAATGCCTGAACAACCAATGGGTCATTAAAACAAGCGGTTCCGGCAACCAAGCCAGTCGCCAAAGATGAAGAAACACGCCCTGCAAATAGTGTCTCATGAAACATTTGGCTCACCCACCATCCTGCATTACCTGCCACAAACAGTGGAATCACGCCGGCATTATCAGCTTGCTTCAACAAGGATTCCCAACTATCGGACGAGGTAGGCACTTTTAAGCCCGAGGCATCGAACACTGCTTTGTTATAGATGACCGTGGCCATTTGCATACCAAATGGTATGCCAAACACCTGTCCATCCGCACCCATCACAGTGGAAAGTCCCGATGGCAATACGGCTTCGAGTGACAAATTCGGCAAAGGTAACAACAGATTGAGGTTCGAGAGCGTATTGAGCCAACCCAATGCGGCTTGGGTTTGCACCATGTCCGGCTGCACGTCGATTTCCAGGGTGTCAAATTCACCACGACGCACGGCATCGTATGCCTCGATGGGTATGAGGGTCGCCGTAACCCTAACATCCGGAATCATTTCGTGGTCGGCAATATAACGCCACAACTGGACATCACTGGCACGCCAGGTCAATAAATGAAGTGTGGTTGACGCCGTTGCAGGGGTGACAACTAAAAGGCTAACCCATACAAACAAGAGTAAAGCCTTCGTGCGCAGTTGCGGTGGTGTCTGTGGTGCTAAATAAGTCATGAATGTCATGGGGCTCGTATTGGCGTCGTTCAAAAAAGAGTTGCACTGGCGCAGCGCACATTTAAGTCGGGCATTCTAACAGAGAATGTCAGGGATCGGTTGTACTGTGGAAGACAAATTAGGCTGGGTGAGTTGTAGTATTTTGTAGACTAAGCTGATGATGGGCGGCAACCATGCATAGGGTGCAATAAAAGCCCAGACTAGGCTCACAAAGCGGTAAGTAATACTGGTACTCGGCGTTCAACAGGAACCCGCTCGTTAATGTAATGCCGAATTTTGAATCATGCATTTCTGCACACAACGTTCAAAAACCTCGCGTGTCTTACTCGAATAGGACCCAGCCAACTCAAAAATGGGATCGAACAATAGCAAGATGAATTTCGCGCCTACATCTGAAATCAGCACTAACTTCGATATGATGTCGCGCCCCATGCTGGCGAGAATACTGTCAAACCACTTGCCGATTTTTTCACAAGGCATTGTGTTTGATGTCAGAATGTCCTCATTGGCCAACAAACACTTACATTGGCGATAAATGGTCACGCATTGACGCTCGACATCCTCTGTGAAATACCGCTGAGCCTCAACATACGTCACATCCAACTCAGTCGCTAGCCATTCTAACTTAACATTTCGCTGCCCGCGGGTTCTCGACATGGTGGTAAAAGTCATGACCTATCTCCTGAATACTGCTCCGGCACAAAGGCTTTATGCTGGGCTTATCTGCTTCATTCAAAAAAGTTATCGCGTGTGACAGGAAGCCAATTTTATCTGTTATTCCATGCGGAGGTTTCGTGACACAGTCTGTTTGCAGATCCATCTAGTTTTTTTTAAATTGTGACACAGATCACACTTTTTATCAATATTCGTCACTGCAGTAGTCTGCAATAAGCAGGCAGATGCGGCTGAAAATCGCAGCCTGATCGGGCGGAGATAGGGGACGAAGCGCAAGGGTGTGCGCCTCAATCGTTTTACGACACCCGAACCTTATCAAATATATGAGAGGCTTGAGCACAGGGCCGTGCCATCAACAATGACAAGTAGGGAGCGACGCGCTTATAGGGAAGGACGCCTGAAGTGACACCCAGTTGAACGACATAGCCCATCAACACATCTGCTACCGTAAACTGGTCACCCATCAAATAGCCGTCAGTCGGTAACAAATCGACTAAGATATCAAAGCGCTTGATGATTTGTGGCTTTAGCAGGGGTGCAAATTGTGCATCAAGCACGTTCATGCGGGACAAGGCATAGGTCACAATATCAGATTCCAAGTGCGTGTTGGCCAGATAGCACCAATACAAAAAATCACCCAAACGGGGATCGTCAGCACCCAAACGCAAGCCACTCTCTGGAAACTGCTGACAGAGATAATCACAGATGGCACCGGATTCTTTAAGATGCACACCGTCAAAAACGGCGCTAGGCACCACACCAAAAGGATTGACCTCACGATAGCCGTCTTGATGCTGTTCGCCGAATGTCACTTTCACATCGTCAACTTGTAAACCCAACTCAAGCGATAACCAACGAACCTTGGCACTGCGATCAGAATGACCGAATCCATAGAGTGTTATTCTGTCTTTCAACGGTCATTCTCCTAAATCAGTGGCCCTAACAGCTTCTGTGACGGCCAGTTGTGTTGGGTATAGGCTGATTAAAACTGTCCGTAGCCGGTCCCACCGACTTGTCGCGCCAGATAGCCAGAATAATTGTCTGTCATACTGGTCAGGTAATCTAATTGTCGTTGGTAGATGTGAAACAAAGAGGCTGTTGCATCAGGCGCATCACCACCCATCAGATCAAATACCCGCTTGGTTTTATAACTCATCAAGGAGCGATCCTTTTTCTGATACAACTCATAGCCGGCAGGAATAAAGGTATCCAGCAGGGTACTGAGTACGGCATAAGCCCCAATTTCTGTCTCTGTTTTTGCACTGTCGAGATAAACCTTTTGGTGCGCCATTTGCTTGGCTGCAGCCATACCTTCAACAACATGCTCTGGGCAACTGGCCAGTAAATCGCCTTCAAACTGCCCTTGCATTATTGCACGCTCATTGGAAATAAACGCCTCAACCAATGCGTCGATAATAACTTGCATCGCGCGCCCGCGCAGGGCGGCAAGAATTCTGTGGGGCGCCAAGGTAGCGCGCTCTGTTTCAGAAAAACTCACCTGACGATTGCCACACAACATTCTCAGAATGGGTTCAACCTCTTTAAAATCGAGAATATTCAACTCTACCGCATCTTCCAGATCAATAATGCCGTAACAGAGGTCGTCGGCTGCCTCCATCAAAAATGACAATGGGTGGCGCGCATATTTGTTGGGGGCTATTTCAGGCAAACCGACCTGTTCAGCGATGTTGGCCAAAATGGCTTTTTCTGATTGAAAAGCACTAAACTTGCCTTTGTCGCTCGCATGCTCAAATGTCCAAGGATACTTCAACAAGGCTGCCATAGTGGGATAGGTCAGACGCAGGCCACCATTAAACAGGTGGTATTCCAGTTGGCTGACAATCCTCAGTCCTTGGGCATTACCTTCAAAATGCTGTAAATCCAAGCGTTCTTCTGGCGACAAGTCTTCAAAAAGCCAGGTATTGTCTCGCTGCTGAAACCAATCCTGTATTGCGTATTCGCCAGCATGGCCAAAGGGTGGATTACCAATATCATGTGCCAAACAGGCGGCTTGGACCACCACGCCGACGTCGTCAGGTTGCACCCAATCGGGCATAGTAGCGGCGAGCCGCTCGCCCACTTTTAGGCCCAAGCTACGTCCGACACTGGCCACTTCAACTGAATGGATCAAACGGGTATGAATTTGGTCGTTGATCGCCAATGGATGCACTTGGGTTTTACCCGTGAGCTTTCTAAAGGCAGATGAAAAGACGATACGATCATGGTCTTTATGGAAATGGCTGCGGCCGATTTCAGACCCCGATAATGTACCGTGGCCGAAACGTCCGGGGGTTAACAGTTTTTCCCAATTCATCGTATCTGCCCTCTCAATTGGTCACTGGGTAAGGCGACGGGACTAGCGGTGATTGATTTCGGTTGCTCTCAATTGCTTAGACAGCTTGTCGAGTACACCGTTGACGTATTTGTGACCATCAGCAGCGCCAAACGCTTTCGCCAATTCTACACCTTCATTAATCACAACACGGTAAGGCACATCGATACGGTGAGACAGTTCAAACGCACCCATGCGTAAAATCGTCAATTCAATTGGCGTCATTTTGGCAATTTCTCGGTCGATACAGGTCTCGAGCGTGGCATCCAAATCCGACTTATTCGTGGTCACGCCACGAACCACTTCTGAAAAATATTCGCGGTCAATCTTAGACAAATCCTGATCTACAGCAAATTGCGCCAGCAATTCATGCACGGGTGTTTCAGCCACTTGCCACTGGTATAACGCTTGCAGCGCCATTTTTCGCGCTTTACGGCGCGCAGCAGGCATATTCTTTAAAGGCGTGTCATGTGACATGCAGGGTAATCTCCAATCAATTCGATCATCATTCTGAGCCTTCCCTACACATAATTAGGAAAGACAGCTTGTATTGGTTGTGCTGTGGGTGACATTGCAGCCATTTTAACAGAAGTTAGCACCTAACTTTTGGTTTTTTCCAATCGGTCAATTTCTACTCTAAATTCACTGACATCTTGGAAGCTGCGGTAAACAGAGGCAAATCTCACAAAGGCAACGGGATCCAGTGCTTTTAATTCGTTCATCACCAACTCGCCCACAATACGACTAGGGACTTCACGCTCACCGGTCACCCGTAAATTGTGTTTGATATGGTCAATCGCTGCTTCGACCTGCTCCATATTCACCGGCCGCTTTTCCAAAGCTTTCAACAGGCCAGAAGCCAGCTTTTCTTGATTAAATGGTTCTCTGCTGCCGTCAGACTTGATCAGCCTTGGCATCAGTAACTCTGCACTTTCATAGGTTGTGAAACGTTCACCACAGACCACACATTCACGCCGTCTGCGCACCTGTGCGCCTTCAGACACCAGTCGGGAGTCGATCACCTTCGTATCCGGCTTGCTACAAAAAGGGCATTGCATGTGGTTTTTCCCCTAGGGAGAGCACGTTAATGGCGCTAGTCTAACCAAAACTGACCAGCAACCAAACTGGATTTAACAAATAGGTGGTAACTCTGTGCATACCAGCGATGACAGCACCTCATAGCCGGTCGTTAAAAGGGACTGAGCACACCAGCATTTGCACACCCCTATTTCTAACCCTGCATGAAACGCCATTGACAAAACCCAGTTGAAATATTGCATTGAAACTGCCAAATTGATAACTGCATGCGGTCATATCGCCTGCCACAGGACGGCATAACACCATTGAAAAGGCGCTTATTTATGAAGTTACCATTACCCCCGCAATCACCACTTATTCTGCCTGACTTTACTTTTGGTGTGGCGACCGCCGCATTTCAAATCGAAGGCGCCTCTCACGATAAGGGACGGGTGCCTTCCATTTGGGATACCTTTTGCGACACACCGGGTAAGGTTTTCAATGGCGATAATGGTCATATCGCCTGCGACCATTTTAACCGAATGGATGCCGATCTGGATTTAATCCAATCGCTACAGTTTGACGCGTACCGATTTTCAGTCGCTTGGCCCAGGGTACAGAGCGCGCCCGGCAAGTGGAATCCCATCGGCATGGATTTTTATGACCGATTGGTGGATGGCTTACTAACACGCGGCATTAAACCGCATGTCACCCTGTACCACTGGGATTTACCACAGTTTTTTGAAGATACTGGCGGGTGGCTAAATAGAGACATTGTCCCTCGCTTTGTCGATTACGCCGACAAAGTCACCCGCAGGCTAGGTGATAGGGTCACCGCTTATGCCACATTAAATGAGCCTTGGTGCAGTGCTTATTTGGGGTATCGGTGGGGTATCCATGCGCCAGGAAAAACCAGCGACGCAGACGGATTTTTGGCCATGCACCATTTGTTGCTTGCCCATGGTAGCGCCATACCCGTTATGCGAGAAAACGCACCCGCAGCAGCCCATGGTATCGTGTTAAATTTCACCCCTGCCTATCCTGCAACCGACAGCGCCGCTGACCAGCGGGCGGCTGCACAATGCGACGACGAGAACAGCCATTGTTTTGCCAGTGCGGTATTTGCAGGCCGGTACCCCACCTCCGTACAGGAAAGACACCCCGATTGGTGGCCAGAGTTTCCAGAAGAAGACTTGGCAATCATTTCAACGCCTTTGGACTTTTTGGGCGTGAATTTTTATACACGACAAGTCGTTAGAGCGACATCCGACATTGATTTTGAACCGGTACCCCAACCGCAGGCTGAGCACACGGATATAGGCTGGGAAATTTATCCTGATGCCCTCACCCACGTACTGACCGACCTTCATACCCGGTACACTTTGCCGCCGATTTATATTACCGAAAACGGCGCAGCCGGTGCCGATAGCATCAACGAACAAGATCAGGTTATCGACGATCAGCGCTGTCGATACTATGCGAGCCATCTCAACGCGGTCGACCGCGCGATGATGGCAGGTGTCAATATCAAGGGATACTTTGCATGGAGTCTGATGGACAATTTTGAGTGGGCCGAAGGCTATAACAAACGGTTTGGCATTGTGTATGTCGACTATGTGTCTCAAAGACGCCTGCCAAAACAGAGCGCCTTGATGTTCAAAGACTTTTTAACTGAACGGCAATAGCCAGTCTGCGACGCGTCTAGGCTGCGTAGGTACCCTGGTGGTAGGCTAACTGCCAGTGGTCGCTCTCCAGTTTCCAGATGCCCGCATGCCGGGTTTTTCTCCCCGCTGGCGCACCCAGTTTATTGGCAGAGAAGTGACTAATCGCCACCCTGTCACTCACTTGTTGCACACTAAAATCCTGTATTTCCCACTGGGTATCCGGATCGACGCGCAATAGCCAGCTGATGGCATCGTCACGGCTGGTTTTATTGCCTCGGGCATCTAACTCGACAAAGTCAGGTGCGAGGGTGCGCGACAAAAATACCCGATCGTAACGGCCAGGACCGATTAGCAATTCAGTTTCTAGGCCCAATAGGGTTTCAAGCAATCCCTGTTCACCCTGGGGCCGTTCTGGTACAACCATGTCGACTCTCTTATTGGTATCACGGTGGCTTAACATTGGCATCACGCTGTTAACTGATGCAGCCAATGATCGTGCGTTGACCTTTCAGCAGGTTCGTAAACTGGTTTATACTCGGCTGATCTACATAAAGGAATGGTCATGGACATTTATTTGGTCGGTGGTGCGGTGAGAGATGCCCTGTTGGGATTGCCAGTTATCGACCGCGATTGGTTGGTGGTGGGCGGTACAGCCGACGAATTGCTGGCCCAAGGCTTTCAGCCTGTCGGCCAAGACTTTCCCGTATTTTTGCACCCTGACACGCACGAAGAATATGCGCTTGCCCGCACCGAAAGAAAATCGGGCCATGGCTACAAGGGCTTTTCGGTGTCTGCCATGCCGACCACGACCATTGAAGAAGATTTAATGCGTCGAGACCTAACGGTGAACGCTATTGCTCAGGCTAAGAACGGCGACCTTATTGATCCCTATCAGGGGGTGGCTGATCTTGAGAAACGCTGTTTACGGCATATTTCAGAAGCCTTTAGCGAAGACCCTCTGAGGGTTTTGCGGGTAGCACGATTTGCAGCGCGCTTTCATCACCTCGGCTTTACCATTGCGCCAGAAACGTTGGCATTAATGACCCAGATGACCCAAGACGGGGCCTTGTCTTATTTGGTCGCTGAACGGGTATGGCAAGAAACCTACCGCGGCTTATCTGAAACCAGTCCTTGGATTTATATTGACACGCTACAGCACTGTGGCGCTTTGAAAGCCTTGATGCCTGCATGGGACGCCGCTTTGTCGCTACCGCTAGGTCATGACCCTGCTACAACCGTCAAGCAGCATGTGGCGCTGTCACTCAGCCATTGCGACAATGCTGAGCAACGGTTTGCCCTGTTGTGCTATAGCACCCAGCTGGCAAGCCTAGCCGACAATGACCAGAACGCAGCGTTGCAAGCTATTGGGGAGCTGTGCCAATCATTAAAAGTGCCCAACAAGGCCGCCTCTCTGGCGATGCTCTGTACCCAATGGATTGGACGCTGCCATGGGTTAGCAGGTTGTCCGCCTGAACAGATTTTAACCCTTATCAATCAGTTGGGCGCCCTGAAAGGTGACGAACCCTTACAGGCCTTCCTTGCTTGCTGTCGCGCAGACTTCGCAGCACAAACCCAGCAACACCTAGCAAGCTACCAACAAGGCGTTTGGTTGTTGGCCTGCGTTGCTCGGTGTCGCGCTGTCAACAGTGCGCCCTTTGTTCAGCAAGGTTTGGTGGGCAAGGCGATTGGACAGCACATGGACACAGCCCGCATCATGGCCATTACAGAGGAGCAACAAACATGGGTGGCGTCCTAATTACCGGCGGTGCAAAACGCCTCGGTGCAGCAACTGCTAAACGCTTTCATCGCGCTGGCTATCGCATCCATTTACATTGTCATACCTCATCCAAAGCGGCCCAACTGCTTATAGATGACTTGAATGCCAACAGAGCCCACTCTGCTTTCCTTTATCAGGCAGACTTGACCCAACCGACGGAGATACAAGGGCTCTGCAATGCCGTTTTGGTTGAGGACCCGGCATTATCGGTGGTCATTAACAATGCCAGCACGTTTTTCCCAACGCCCATGGGCGCCGTCACCGATGCCCAATGGCAGCAGCTCTTTGATGTCAACACCAAGGCGCCGTTTTTTATTGTCCAAGCGTTGTCTGCTTGCCTCAAAAGTCAGCAAGGCTGCGTGATTAATTTTGCAGACATACATGGCATTCGGCCACTGGCACAACATGCGGTGTATTCAGCCGCCAAGTCAGGGGTCATTGCCATGACCAAAGCACTGGCGTTGGAATTAGCGCCTGACATTAGGGTAAACGCAGTGGCCCCTGGCGCGATCCTATGGCCAGAACAAGCCACATCACAGGACACTGAAAAGGTGCTAAACAAAGTACCCCTAGGGCGGCTCGGCACCCTTGATGACATCACTGAGGCGGTGCTTTTTCTGGCACAAGCGCCCTATATTACCGGTCAGATTTTATCGGTTGATGGCGGCAGAACCCTGAATCAATAAGCGCGTCACCTATACAACTTAGGCAACTGGGTTATACTCAAAACGAACAGTCCGCTTGGTCACTGATCTGAAACCCGACAGCATAAAGGAGCGTTCTATGCCGGTTATCTATCGCCCAGCCAATACTATTGATGCCCATCTCATCGGCGACCTTCTGCGGCAAGCAGATCTGCCCTATCGTATTGAAGGTGAATTTTTACAGGGTGGCATCGGGGAACTTCAAGCCATGGGTTTACTGGGTATTTGGGTGACCGATACCGATGTTGATCAAGCACAGTCGATCATTGCTGCTTGGGAGAACAACGTCTACCCACAGTAAGGAGACACTGCCCACTCACCGGACCGTCTGACCGGAATACTATTTCAAAATCTTGCGCTACATCATGCAATTAAGCTATTCGTGCCGTAACACCCACAGGCTAGGATACTGAAATTCGCGTAAAAACAGCGCTGTCGCCTTAAAACAACCGGCTTTTACCGCGGACATCACCGCCACAAGTTCCCTTTCATACCATAGTACCAGTGCGGCCTTTTTCTCCAATCTATGGTCTACACTC
Organism: uncultured Saccharospirillaceae bacterium; assembly: GCA_913063165.1. Lineage (GTDB taxonomy): Bacteria > Pseudomonadota > Gammaproteobacteria > Pseudomonadales > Natronospirillaceae > CAJXZL01. The sequence continues at coordinate 216,986 of CAJXZL010000001.1, forward strand.
GGCCCCGTTTTGGATCGTATTCACAATAAAAACGGAGAAAGATATGACATCCAACTTTAAAAAGCTGGCATTGAGCACAGCAGTGGCGTTTGCCGCATTTTCTGCAAGCGTTAACGCGAGTGCAGCTGAAGAAGTAAAACCTGTACTACTTAAGACACCTATCGCATTCGGTAGCCACCTTCCTGCACTGGGCACCCCTATTAAATGGGTATCTGAGCAGTTGGAAGTGGTGTCTAACGGCACAGTAATGATGAAGATTTATGAGCCAAGTAAACTGGTTGCACCATTTGAAATTCTTGATGCTGTTTCAACCGGTAAAGTAAACTCTGGTTACGCGATTGCTGGATACTGGGATGGCAAAATGCCTGCAGCTTCCATTTTCTCTACCGTACCCTTTGGCCCTGAAGCGCCAGAATTTATGGCATGGATGTATTACGGCAATGGTTTGAGCCTGTACCAAGAAATGTATGACACTGCCGGCTACAACGTAAAAGTGCTGCCTTGTGCCATCATTGCACCTGAAACTTCTGGTTGGTTTAAAGAAGAGATCAATTCACTTGAAGACTTTAAAGGCCTTAACATTCGCTTTTACGGCTTAGGCGGCAAGGTACTTGAAAAGCTAGGCGCTTCTGTGTCTCTGCTTCCAGGCGGCGAAATCTTTGGCGCACTTGAAAAAGGCGCAATCGATGCAACTGAATTCTCAATTGTTCAATCGCGCCGTAAAATGTCCACGAGGTACAGACCGTGGAAATAGACAGGGTGTAGACCACCGGTTGCCACCGTTTGGATGCAGCTTTACGGTCGCCGCGTCTGGCCACAAAAAATAGCAAGGCAATGTAAGCGAACGAAAAAAACGTAACCACTATGGGTGTGAGCATGACCGATCCTATATGACGTCTGTTCAGCCCACTATCGACTGGCTTCTTCTATTAAATACAGCAGACTTTGAAATGACAGACCGCCGTGGCGTGACAAACCAATTTCACAGGTGCGACTGGTCGAGTAGCCACTGTCACAGCCAACGGCCTGCGCTTTTAAGGTTTGCAATGCCGACGCATTGAGCTCGGGTTGTGTAAAACCCTTGTCTCCGGCGAAGCCGCAACATTCAATATTGTGTGGCACGACGACATAGTCAGCACATCGTTGGGCAACCTGTAGGCTAATCTCTGACAAACCACTGCGTTTCGCTGAACAGGGTACGTGAAGCACCACCGTTTTGGGTAGTGACTTTATCGGCAACTTGGGAATTAACACCTCCGCCGCAAAGGTCATACTGTCCATCAGCGGTACAGCCGATTCCGACAGGCGCAAGGCACAGGGGGACGTGTCAGACACAATGGTCATTCCTTGATCAATATAGGGCTGCAATACAGCCACTAATGCATCTTGAGACTGAGCGGCTTGCTCTGGAAACCCCTTGCTGGCAAAGGGTTGGCCACAGCAGACATCACCAATGCCTGAAGGGACATGCAATTGAATCCCTGCCCGTTCGGCAAGCTGTAATACGACATCCATTTGACTTTGTTGGTGCGGGTCTGCCTTGGCTGGCCCCATCACCTGACTGACACAACTTGGCCAATAGACAAACGCCTGAGCGCCGTCTATAGGTGCCTGAGTGGCGGGTTTTCGGGTATTTTTAGCACGACGCGGCATCGCATCGGTCCAGAGGGGTACCGCCTTTCGCGTCACCCGATTCAGCACCTGCGTGGTCTTGGTGAGTAGGTTTGTACCCATGATGTCGTGTGCGGTCTGGGCTACTTGAATGCCAATCGCTGCTGTTTTTATCAGGGTAGGCAGATGAGCAACCGCCCATTGCGCCTTCCGCTGGTGCTTACTATTGGCTATCTGCCGCTGCTGTTTCACCAAATCACCCGTATTGATGCCAACTGGGCAACGGGCTGCACACATGCCGGTTGCAGCACAGCTATCTAACCCTTCAGACCAATAACTGTCTTGTAACTCTTTTAATAATGCCGGTTGTTCTCCCGTGTTGGTCAAACGGGATATCTCACGCCACAACGCAATACGCTGCCTCGGCGTGTAAGTCAGATTTTTGCTCGGACAGACAGTTTCACAAAATCCACATTCGATACATTTATCAATTAAGGGATTGGCAGCAGGCAGGTCTTTGAGGTTCTTGATGTGTACATTCGGATCGTCATTCAAAATCACACCAGGATTCAGAAGATTGGAGGGATCCAGTAACTGTTTGATGCGTTTCATCAGCTGATAGGCATCCTCGCCCCACTCTAACGAGACGAAGGGCGCCATATTGCGACCCGTGCCATGTTCCGCTTTGAGTGAACCACCAAATTCGACAGCCACCAAATAGGTCACATCGGTCATAAAGGCTTCATACCGATCGCGATCTTGTTGCGTGGCAAAACTCTGTGAAAAGACAAAATGCAGATTGCCCTCAAGCGCATGACCAAAAATGAACGCATCGTCATAGCCGTGGGTATCGAAGCACGCTTGGAGTCGCTCGACCCCAGCAGCCAAATCCGCCATAGGAAAGGCGACATCTTCAATGACCACTGTGGTGCCTGTGTCTCTCACCGCACCCAGAGCCGGAAATAGCCCCTTACGGAAACCCCACAACTGCTCGTAGTGGTCGGGGTCAGTTGAGAAGCCACTGTCTGCAACCACGTCATGTGCTGCCAAACCGCTAGAAATAAGCGCGGCGTTGATAGCCAACTCGTCGGCAGTTTCCCCTCGCACATCAATTAACAAGGCAGCGGCGCCATCGGGTAACTGGCCAATAAATGCCGGCACTGAGGGATGATGGGCAGTGGCCTTTATGCCACGAGAGTCGATCAATTCCACTGCTGACACGGGTAAGGCTTTTAATGCCTGTACCGCCGCACAGCAGCTCCCAATGGTGGTAAATCCAACCAAAATGGCGGATTTAAAAGGCGCATCCGATACCGTGTGGTAGGCGATATCGGCAATAAAGCCCAACGTCCCTTCCGATCCCACCATCAGGTGACTGAGGACATCAATGGGATCTTCAAAGTCTATCAAGGCATTGAGACTGTAGCCCGTGGTGTTTTTAATCCGATATTTGTGCCGAATTTTGTCCACCAACACTGGGTCGGCATGTGTGTCCGCCATGATCTTAGACAGTGCGGCCAACAATTCAGCCTGATGGTGTTTGAACGATGAGACCGATGCTGGATCCCGGGTATCAATCAGGGTGCCATCAGCCAAAATCATGCGAAGACCTGCCATGGTGTGATAGGTATTTTGGGCGGTACCACAACACATGCCGCTGGCATTGTTGGCTACAATGCCGCCGATCTTGCAGCTATTGATAGAAGCAGGGTCAGGTCCTATCTTTCGACCAAATGGTGCCAGTGCGCGATTGGCATGAGCGCCAATCACCCCGGGATTCAAGTGCACCACATGGCCGTCTTGCTCAATACGAATATCTTGCCAACCTGCACCTAACAGCATCAGCACGCTGTCTGTTACCGCCTGACCCGATAAACTGGTGCCTGCCGCCCGAAAGGTAACGGACACGTCATGTTCGGCTGCTAGGGATAAAATCGCCCGCACCTGTGCTTCGTCATTCGCTTGCACAACCACGGCGGGGGTTAGACGATAAAAGCTGGCATCGGTACCATAAGCAAATCGGTGTGGCGCATCCCGCCACTGAATAATGTCTGGGTGCTGCCGTTCTAAGGCCTGGGTGAAATGTTCTACGGCTTTTTGCATCGTCAATTATTCAACCACCATCACTAATAAGCGTTTCGGGCCATGTGCCCCATAGGCTAAAGTTTGTTGTATGTCGGCCGTTTTTGACGGTCCGGTAATCATCAGTACATTGGTATGTTCCGCGCATGCCGGATAGCGCCGTATCCATTCCTCAAATCGTCCAACCACCGATGACAGATGCACCACCACCAGATGGATCGGCGGCACCAGACTCATGGTTCTTGGCTCGTGCTGATCAGGGATCAAGGCGATGGTGCCTGTTTCAAATAATGCGCTGTGACTACTGGTGACTGCCAATCCAATGTCATGAAACACCTGAGCCCGGTCTTGATCCATGGGTGCCTGCGGATCAACCCAGACAGCATCCTTGGGTTTGCGTTTCCATAATTGCTGTCCCAATGCAGAGGTCTGTGACACCCACTGCTGCTGCGCGCCTATGTCAGTCATCCAATCGACTACCGCCTGTGGCATCGACTCTGCATCACAGGAACGCACTTCGGCATGGGTCTCTGAAAGCCGCTCGATAAATTGCGCCCTAAGGTTGTCTGTTGGCAACGGGTAAGGCACGTCGGCGGCGGCTTGGGTTGCTACCGGCTGGCGAAAGACACCGGCTTTTAGGCGGGACAATATGGCTGCTCGTGCTGTCATGATGCCGCTCCCGACTGGACACCCTTTTTGGGACGCGCAGCCATTTTCTGACCAAGGGATTGATGGGATAACGCTGGCGCAGCACGGTGTCGTGTCCATCCACCGAGCCATTTCGGTAACAGTGGATACAGCCGCAACATCAGCCCTAGGCTCATGCGATACACACGTGGATGGCGGTTGAACATTGACCAGAATCGCCATATCCATTGTTCTCGCCGTGGCAGTGTTGCCTGAGCACGGTGATCTAGTAACAAATCGGTGATGGGTATGCCTACGGGGCAGACGGTGTGACAAGCGCCACAAAGAGTGGATGCCTTTGGATGATCGGGCGTGTCCGGCAGACTGGTTAAATGTGGAGACAATATTTTACCGATGGGCCCAGGATAGGTGGTGTTATAGGCATGGCCGCCTATTCTGGTATACACCGGACAGTGATTCATACAGGCACCACAGCGAATACATTGCAAACTTTCCTGCTGCCGTTCCTTTTGATAGAGCTGGCTCCGGCCATTGTCTAACAACACCAGATGCACAGCGCGCGGGCCATCGCGTTCTTCGGGCTTGCGAGGACCATGGATCCAGTTAACGTATGTGGTGATGGGTTGCCCCGTTGCACTGCGGGTTAATACGCGAATCAGTTTGGGCACATCCGCAAGGTGCGCGACCACTTTTTCGATCCCAGTGATCGCCACATGGACATCGGGTGCGGTGGTGCTCAATCGCCCATTGCCTTCGTTCTCCACCAGACACAGGGTACCCGTATCCGCGGCAATAAAGTTGACGCCACTGAGTCCTATACCTGCCTGTTCAAATTCGGTGCGTAATTGCTCACGTCCAATCGCAATCAATTCATCAACATCAAGGGTGTAGGGCACATCCAGATGCGCTTGAAATAGCGCAGCTATGTCTTCCTTGGATTTATGGATCGCTGGCATAATAATATGCGAGGGCGTCTCGCCGGCTAATTGCACAATGAACTCACCCATATCGGTCTCTACAGCGCGCAATCCATGGGCTTCCAAATGGTGGTTCAGATAAATTTCTTCACTGACCATGGACTTGCCTTTCACCATGGTCGTGGCCTGCGTATCCAACATGATCTGATGAATGGTCGCCTGCGCTTCCTCTATGGTTTCTGCCCAATGCACCTGTATGCCATTCGCAACCATGGCCGCTTCAGCCTGTTCCAACAAGGCCGGCAGATTGCTCAGGGCTGCTTGCTTCAACTGTTTGGATTGCACACGTAATCGTTCAAAATCGTCGGAGTCAGGAAATTGTTGGGCGCGCTTATCAATCAAATAATCCATCGCCGGTCGAAATGATGGCTCGCGGGGATTATCCAGAATGCGTATCGGTGTGGCTTCAGTCATGACGATCTCCCAAGACAATATCCCGTACCAGTGTCGCAATGTGCTCACCCTGCAAGGCATCTTGCCGCTTGGCCAATTTGCCATTGATGTTCATCAAGCACGCACAATCACTGCTGACGATTCTTTCAGCTTGGGTTGCCAACAATGCATCGCACTTGTCGGTCACCATCGCATTGGAAATATCAGGATATCGAACCGAGAAGGTGCCGCCAAAACCACAGCATTCAGTCGCGTGATCAGCGGTAACCACCTGCACCTGCTCCCAGTGTCCTAAGACCGACTCGGTGGCCGTACGGGTATTTGTTTCGCGTTGTGCGCTACAGGCGGTATGCACAACGACCTTCACCGGGGTTGCATTGCGGCTGACCAATGGCGGGCAACTGGCCAAAAACTCCATCCATTCTACTGCGCGACTCGATACGTCAATCGCGAGCCCATGGTCGGGATCAGGTGCAGCAAACAATTGGGTATAGTGGTGCCGAAACATGCCCGTGCATGAGCCGGACAGTACGACGATAGGCCAGGGTTCTGGAAACAACCGTAATTGTGCGCGGGCAACTGCTCGCGCCTGCTCAGTAGCGCCAGAGGTCATCGCCGGTTGGCCACAACAGGTTTGTTGTTCTGGGTAATGGACCCGTATGCCCATAGACTCGAGGACAGCGATCGCATCCATACCAGCATCGGCAAATGCGACGTCAACGATACAGGTGCCGAAAACATAAACATCGGCAGGAATGGCGGCTTGTTTGGAGGTTTGTTTCATCGGTGAAAACTCTTTTTAAATACTGTATGCAAACATCCATTAACGTCCAATGGTTCTTTAGTATTACAGACCCTTTTGACAATTAGGGTTATGGTGGCATCTGGCGTTGTTATTCTACTTTCTATTGGTTGGAACTCTTCCATGTTCGACATTTTTCTCAGCATTATTGCCCCGATATTCCTCATCATTTTGCTGGGCGGTGCTTACCGCGCAATAAAGCCGGTTAAAATTGAAGCCATCAACCAAGTAAACATGGATGTATTCACGCCAGCGTTAATTATATCAGCCTTAGCGAAACCCTTTCCGAGTGATATGGCATTTGGTCCTTTTTTGATCGCAGCCGCTGTCATCGTGTTACTACCCGGGTTACTCACGCTCCCCATTTTAAAGCCATTGGGCTGGAACTTAAAAACCATTGTGCCACCGATGATGTTCCGCAACTCCGGCAACCTTGGCATTCCATTGTTGGTATTCGCTTTTGGGCCCGATATCCTGCCCATCGCGATCATGCTGTTTTTAGTCGAAAACACCTTGCATTTCACACTCGGCATGGCACTTATTCAAGGCCGCATAAACCCGCTGTCATTGCTCAAAATGCCTATGATTCAAGCCACGATCATCGGCTTATCATTGGCCTATTTTCAGGTCGACCTGCCGATGTGGGCGATGCGTTTTCTTGAGCTCACCGGTCAGGTTGCGATTCCTTTGATGTTGTTTACGCTGGGTATCCGCATGCTTGATATCGATTTGTCAGCGTGGCGTTTTGGATTTATTGGCGCTGGATGGACCTTAGTCACTGGGATTGTGGCATTTTTACCGATCTATTTCTTTTTCGATCTGAGCGACCAACAGCTCAATATCTTGCTGTTATTTGCCCTACTGCCGCCAGCCGTATTGAATTATCTGGTGGCCGAGCGCTTTAACATTGAACCCACTAAGGTGGCGACGCTCGTACTGTTTACCAATGCGCTCTGTGTTTTATGGATGCTGCCCGCATTGTCTTGGGTCCTGGCACCCTAGCCTAACACCTGAGCCTAATATCCTGGCCCATCCCCAGAAACCGTCCTCCTAAAGAAGTATTTTCAATGGCCACTTGATCTCACACTATGGCCAATAACCTGCTGTGTGCACTGTTATTGAATAGCAGTAGCGCCAACCACACCAACAAAAGGACGACTTCGTGTTAACTTCAAAAGCAGCGCTCATTACCGGATCAACCAGTGGTATTGGCCTCGCCATTGCACAGGCGTTAGCCGCCAATGGATGCAACATTGTGTTAAATGGCCTAGGCGATCCCACAGCCATTGAACAAACACGCAGCCACATGGCCCGTGAATATGGCGTATCGGTATTCTATCATGGTGCAGATTTGTCACAGTCTGACGAGATCGAAGCAATGATGGCTTATGCTGAAGACCAGCTGGGTGGCATCGATATTTTGGTGAATAATGCGGGCATCCAGCACGTGGCATTGACTGAAGACTTTCCGGTTGAGAAATGGAACGCCATTATTGCCATCAACATGAATTCCAACTTTCATACCACCCGACTCGCATTGCCTGGTATGAAGCGTAAAAATTGGGGCCGTATCATCAACATTGCTTCTGCCCATGGCTTGGTGGGCTCAGCCCAGAAGTCGGCTTATGTCACTGCCAAACACGGTGTTGTGGGCTTTACCAAGGTAACGGGTTTGGAGACGGCAAAAACCGGCATCACCGTCAATGCTATCTGCCCTGGCTGGGTAAGAACCGAACTGGTTGAAAAACAGATTGCTGCGCGCGCAACAGCTGACAACATTTCGGTGGAGGCCGCAGCGACCTCACTGTTAGTGGAGAAGCAACCGTCTTTGCAGTTTGTTACGCCTGCCGCTTTAGCGGATACGGCCTTGTTCTTATGCGGATCCAGTGCAGATCAAATTACCGGTACCACCATTTCGATGGATGGCGGTTGGACTGCGCAATAAGCGCTGGCTTGGGGCCTAGCTGCCCCCTTTTTTCTTCTCAGCTTCTTTCTTCCCGTCAGCTTTCTTCTCTTCTTTTTCCCCAGATTCAGGGTCTTCGTCATCAGACAAGGCAATCACGGGATTAAGATTTTCGCCACAATGGCGGCAAAATTTGGCGTCCTCATCGTGTCCCACCTTGCCACAACCCGGGCAGCCCCGCCTGTCGCGTACTTTACGCATCGCTTGGCCAATCTCTGCGGCATAAATACCGGTGGGAACTGCAATAATGGCGTAGCCGGTCACCATCACCGCGGACGCCAAAATTTGGCCTAGCGGGGTTTGGGGCACAATATCCCCGTACCCGACCGTGGTGAGGGTAACAATGGCCCAGTAAATTGCGGTAGGTATACTGGTAAAGCCATTTTCTGGTCCTTCGACCAAAAACATGACCCCGCCAAAACTAAAAACGATCACCACCACGCTGTACAAGAATATTAAGATCTTTCGGCTACTTTGCTTCATGGCAACCAGTAAAAGATCCGCATCCTTTAAGTAGTGAGACAGTTTGAATATCCGGAACACACGCAACATACGAATGACGCGTAACAACAGCAAGCTACTCATACCGCTATAAAATAGTCCCAAATAGCTAGGTACAATGGCAAACAAATCCACCAAGCCATAAAAACTAAATATATAGCGCCATGGTTGGCTTACCGAATAGACGCGCAAACCATATTCAATAGTAAAGAGGATGGTAATTGTCCATTCAATCGACACCAAGGCGGTTCGCAAAAATTCATTAATATTGGGTGTGCTTTCGATGAGCACCACCAACACACTTACGATAATCGCCGCGATCAAACCCAGATCAAATAGACGGCCACTGCGCGTATCTGTGCCAAATATGGTCCGGTTGATTTTGGCACGAAACAGGGTTTTTGGATCGACCTCTGCCGTGTCTGTGGACTTTTGCGGGGAATCGTTGCTCATGAATCTAAACCCTCAGGTTGGCAGCTTGGGTGCGTGAGTGCTTGTTGCAACACGGTGCCGATTGCATCATGACTGGACTCTGCCAAGGTTCTTCTCAATTGGTCATGGCTTTCCATTGCCGGCAAGAAATGCACCATAACGTCTATGCGCGACAAAAACATCAGTTGATAGAGGTTGCCGATAAAGCTTTGTTCACCGATATAGGGCACCACGGGATGTGGCTGGGTTTCATGACAGTAATGCAGTGCGACCGGCTGTACAGGAACGCCTGTCTCAATTGCGCCACCAAACAGTCGTGGATGAAATTTCATTAAGGGCCAACCCGAACCGGTGGTGGCTTCGGGATAAAACGCCACGATGTTCGGGGTTTTAAAACAATCCGCCATCTGCGCATACAGAGACTTGGCTTGGTGTAATCCCCGTTGGATGAATAACGTCCCCACCCCTTTTGCTAGGGTACCGATCAAGGGCCACCGCGCTACCTCTGCTTTGCTGATAAACCGCACGGGTAACAAAGCACCTAGCACCACAATGTCGAGCCATGAAATATGGTTACATACCATGACACCGTGCGAAATGGGCGGAACGCCTTTAACATGGAGGTGCACAGACAGAATCTTCAATAACAGGCCATACCACAAGCAAGCGAACCGCCTGTTGGCCGCAGTAGTAGCGACGATTGACAGGGTCCATACCACCAACAATCCAATGACTAACCAAAGGAACAACAATGGCACCCGAATAATGAAACGCACTACACCCATGTTTTGCCCTAAATCCCTGAGTCTCTTGAAAATGGCCACCGGCTAATGATCGTAACGACGGTACCGCTTTATCTTTATCGGTATTGACCGCGTTGTCTAGTATTGTCCTGCTAGGTTATTCGTATTTCGCTACAATGAACAGATTCAAAAACAACCACACATTGGCCGAATCCCTAGTGCACATCCTACAGGCTTTTGTGGTATTTTATCGCTCACATTAATCATCAGAATGCTTACGCCTCCATGAAAAAAGAAATCGTCTTAACGGGAATTACCACTACCGGTATTCCGCACCTCGGCAATTATGCTGGTGCCATTCGCCCTGCCATCGACGCCACCAAGAACGGTGACATTGAATCCTATTTTTTCTTAGCGGATTACCATGCGCTGATCAAGTGCCATGAGCCTGATCGCATCAAGGAATCCTCTAAAGCTATCGCTGCCACGTGGTTGGCTTCGGGTCTTAATCCAGACGAGACCATGTTTTATCGCCAATCCGATATACCTGAGATTTTGGAACTCAATTGGTTGTTAACCAGTGTCACCGCCAAGGGCCTTATGAACCGCGCGCATGCTTACAAAGGTGCGGTACAGGAAAATATTGAAGCGGGCACGCAGGATGGCGACAAAGGCATTACCATGGGGCTCTTCACCTACCCGATTTTGATGTCTGCCGATATCCTCATGTTTAACGCCAACAAAGTGCCTGTTGGTAAAGACCAAATTCAGCATTTGGAAATGTGTCGCGACATTGCCGCACGTTTTAACCACATTTTTGGCGATACCTTCACCCTGCCACAGGTGGTGGTTGAAGAAAACGGGATGATCTTACCCGGTATCGATGGCCGTAAGATGAGCAAAAGCTATCACAACACCATCCCCTTGTTTGAAGGTGAGAAAAAACTCAAAAAGCTCATAAACAAGATTGTCACCAACTCTTTAGAACCGGGTGTACCAAAAGACCCTGACACCTGTAGCCTGTTTTCAATTTATTCGGCGTTTGCTACTGCCGACCAAATTGCAGAGAAACGGACACAGTATGAAGCCGGTATTGGTTGGGGTGACGCCAAGCGCCAGCTATTTGAAACCCTAAATGACCAACTGGCCGACAAGCGTCTACGCTATGAAGAAATCATGGCTGACCCTGCTTATATTGAAGCCACCTTGCAAAGGGGCGCTGAGAAGGCCCGTGAGAAAGCGGCGCCTTTGTTGGCAAAAGCCAAAGCAGCCGTTGGTATTACACCCATTCGCTAGATCCCGATAAGGATGGGCCTAGGCTGCCCATCCCTGCCCTGTGTTAGCCGCCCCGTTAATTATAGAAGGCCTGCATGACGTGTCTTGACACCCAATCATTTAACAACGTGCTTATTCTGGGAAAAACGTGGCCAGAATCCTCTGCCAGTGCCGCGGGTATTCGCATACAAGACATCATGCGTTTGTTAGCGCCCCAATGCAGTCAGGTACACTTTGCCAGTGCGGCCCAACGGTCAGAACACAGTGATGACATGGGCTGCATTGTTTGTCATACCGTTCAGATCAATGACGATGGCTTTGATACGTGGATTGCTGCGCTGAACCCCGATCTGGTTATTTTTGATCGCTTTATGACTGAAGAACAGTTTGGTTGGCGGGTACAGGATCACTGCCCAGAAGCCATTCGGGTGTTGGATACCAGTGATTTCCATGGCTTACGGCATGCCCGCGAAGTGGCCTTGAAAACACAGGCCCCCGTTGACCTCTATAATGAGATTGCCCTGCGAGAATATGCAGCCATCGCGCGTTGTGATTTAACCCTGCTAATTTCACCCATTGAACGCGACTTATTGATCGACGCATTCCATATCGACCCGGACCTGCTCTATTGGCTGCCCTTTATACAACCACGACCCGATGAGGCGGCATGGACATCATTTGAGAGCCGGCAGCACATGCTGTTTGTGGGTGGTTACAAACATGCACCCAATGTTGATGCCGTGCAATGGCTAAAAGCCGAGATTTGGCCCCTGATCCGCGCGCAATTACCAACGGTTGAATGCCACATCTACGGCCCCTATGCGCCGGTATCTATCACCCAACTGCACCAACCAAAACAGGGGTTTTATGTCCAAGGGCGTGTTGACGACATTCGGTTAGCCATGCAGTCACATCGCGTCAATTTGGTGCCTCTGCGGTATGGGGCTGGAAACAAAGGCAAGGTCATTGACGGCTGGGCGACAGGTACAGCCACCGCGATGACACCAGTGGCTGCTGAGGGCATGGTCAGTGATTTCCCTGACGACTTTCATCCGAGTGACAGTGCCGTCGCATTTGCTGAACAAGCGGTGCGTCTCTACCAAGATGCAGCCTATTGGCAGGCAGCCCAGGCGTTCGGACGAAACGCAATAATCGACGGGACCGATGCAGACATCCACGGCGACCCCTTTGTTCAACGACTTTTTGGCCTCAAAAACACATTATCAGAACACCGACATCGCAACATACTTGGGCGGTTGCTGTCACAACAGCAGTACCGTGCCAATGAATTTTTGTCACGGTGGATTACCTTGAAAAACACCTTGACCTGACACCTATCAGGTGCGGAAATGGAAACCTTGATAATCTGTCGTGGTGTTGTTTACGGAAGAATAAATGAACCAGCTTGTTATGCCAAAGTCCGTTACTCAGGATGCAGACCGTAGTTTTATTGAGCAAGCCACCGAACGCTTGCTGCAGGATCTTGCTTGCCTAACGTATGTACCCCATCAACTGATTCGACTATCGCAGCCCATACCGGACGTCAATCTGATCGCCTGGCTAAAAGCCAATCCTTTAGGCGCTCGTTATTATTGGAAAAACCGCAATCACACCTTGGCTTTGGCCGCATTGGGCGACTGCTTGGTATTGGAAAGTGATACAACGGATGATCAGCGCGACATCGCCACAACACTGTTGTCTGTTGTTTCCGGCACCGATGCAGGCTTCATTGGCGGACAATCCTTTAACGGCCAAACCGGCACTGGACAATGGCAGGACTACGCTGCGATTCGTTATTGCTTGCCTGTTATCGAGTTGCGCCAAATACATGCCGCCAGCACCCTCTATGTCAATTTGTTCGCCCGCACAGCATCCGATTGGCACAAGCAGCTGGGCAACGTCGAAAGGCTACTCAAATCGCTATCGTTTCCAGCACAGGGGCAACTCCAGACACCGCACCACGCCATCAGCCGCCGTTCAAACAACCTCGACGAGGCACAGTGGCACACGCTGGTAGACAAAACCCTGTCTGGGATACGTCATAAACAGGTAGAAAAAGTCGTATTGGCCCGTGAAGTGGCGATAGAAACTGACGAGGCAATTGATGCCTTCGATTTATTGGCCGCTTGGCAACAACGTACACCCAACAGCTTCTCGTTTTTATACGATTTTGACGGCGGTATTTTTCTTGGCTGCAGCCCAGAACGCTTGCTATCTCGGCGGCAGGACATGGTCAGCACCGAGTCGTTGGCCGGCACTACCCGTCGAGGGGCGACACCTGAAGAAGACTTCAGACTGGGGCAACTGCTATTAGAAGACCCCAAACTCTGTCGTGAACATGAATTGGTTAGCCAATTTGTCACTGAAAAAATTCGTCCGTTTGTCACCAACCTCACCATCAGCAACCCTGCTGGCATCTTTAAGTTAGACCGCATACAGCACCGGTATCTCCCGATCAAGGGCATGCTAAAACCCCAGGTTCAGGACATTGATTTGCTACAACAGCTGCACCCCACACCTGCTGTGGGTGGTTTTCCGCAAGCGCAGGCCCAAGCCTTAATTCAAACACTGGAATCCTTTGATCGCGGCTGGTATGCAGGGGTTGTTGGCGTTATCAGTGAACACAATGCCGACTATGTGGTGGCCATTCGGTCGGCACTGGTCAAGAATAACCACATCCAGTGTTATTCCGGTGTCGGACTGGTAGAGGGATCAATCGCGGAATCGGAGTGGCAAGAATTGGAATCAAAAATAGAGTCCTTACTGTCCGCATTAACGGGCAACAGCGCGTGAAAAACCACCATCGCAACAACCTCAATCTGGCATGGAGTCTGCGCCTGTTAACGCTACTACAGCGTTCCGGTGTTCGAGATTTTTGCATTGCGCCCGGCAGTCGCAGCGCACCACTGGCGTTGGCAGCCGAAGCGCTGGCCAAGCAGGAACCTGATGTGCGGTTACAGGTGCATTTTGATGAACGTGGTCTGGGCTTCTTTGCACTGGGGCTAATACGGGGAAGCGACAGGCCAGTGGCCGTCATTACCACCAGTGGCACCGCCGTCGCTAACTTATTGCCCGCCACCGTTGAGGCGTTCCAGAGTCACAAACCGCTTATTTTGGTGACCGCCGATCGGCCAGACGAACTACTAAATTGCGGCGCCAATCAAGCCATTGATCAAGTAGGCATCTTCGGCACCTTTGCTCCCACCCAGGTCACCTTCCAAGCCACGCCAGATGCCCAGTCAATCGACGATTTTGACCAGCAGTGGTCGACCATTGCCCGCCAGCTGGCGCGTCCGCTTTATAACCAAGGCCCCATTCATATCAATTGTCCGTTTCGCGATCCTTTGTATCCTAGCGACACTGCATTGTCAGCAGACCAGCGCGGCCAATGCGACCTATGGCTGACGTCATGGCCAGAGCCCGAGCGGCCAGTATCTAACGCTTTGCCTGCGGCAATCGACACCCATGAAGGTAAGACACTGATGGTGGTGTTGGGGCAAATGTCAGGCAGTGAATCCAGCAGGGTCCTTGAATGGGCTGAGACGCACGGCTATCCGGTTATTGCCGATTTTGGTTCCGGCCAGCGATTGGCCCGCTCTGCCAACCTCGTGCCCTATCCCGAATTGGTAATCGCCACCCAACAGGGCCAGAGTTGGCTCGCGCAATTTGACAAGGTGGTGCAATTTGGCGGACGTATCACAGGTAAACGGTTGGGTCAGTGGTTGGCACAGGGTAGCCAAGAATACGTCATAGTGACGCCCACGCATCAGGCGTTAGATCCCAGTCACCGTGCGCGCCACATGGTGTCGGATGTCGCCCGTTATTGTTCGGCATCTCACCCAATGCAAAAGACAGCGCCCCTACCACGCGCATTGATCACGCGCATCAGCGCGGCCGTTGCGCGCAGCGTGCAGTCGTCCTTTTCAGAACTCACAGCGATCAGCACGGTCTGCGAGTGGCTCCCTCAAAACAGCCAGTTGTTTGCCGGCAATAGCTTGGCCATTCGCTGGTTAGACAGCCTCGCGCCGCAGATACAGGGTCAAATCACCTACTGTCAGCGCGGTGCCAGTGGCATTGACGGTCTGATTGCAACCACCCTAGGCATTGCAACGGCTACCCGGCAACCTTTGATCGCCTTATTGGGCGACACCTCCGCATTGCACGACCTCAATAGCTTGGCATTGGCTGCCCAATGTGACACACCCTTGATTGTGTTGATTACCAACAACAGTGGCGGCAGCATTTTCAATTTATTACCCATTGCGGCCTTAGCTGAAGCCAAACGCACATTGTTTCAATGCGAACACCACTGGCAATTTGCCAATGCTGCGGCCATGTTCGAATTGCCCTACTACCAACCCACTGACGCGACAGCGCTCACACAGGCTTTGGCGCAGGCTTACAAAAAGAAGGGTGCCTCCATCATTGAATGCCGCTTTCCTCCCACTGAGGCCACTGATCTGTACCAACAGTTAATCAGAGATATAAGCGAATGAAGACCGTCTCTAAGCCCACCGTGGTGATCCTGCCTGGGTTTATGGAACCGATAGCCGAATGGCAATGGCTCGTCGAAGCCTTGGCAGACGCATGCACCTGCGTGGTGGTTGATATCAACGCGTTTAGCGCCACACTGACCGAACCCCAAACGGAGCCCGAATCTAACCGATTTTCTGGGTCTAATCGGTTTATTGAAGCCAGTGCTGCCCTGTGGGAAGCAGTCGAAAGACAATATTCACTCCCTGAACAGTTCAGCCTGCTCGGGTACTCTATGGGCGGTCGTATTGCATGGGCATGGGCACAACAGATGCCGCACCGTATCAACCAATTGGTATTGGAGTCCTGCCATCCCGGTTTACTCGCCACTGATGCACAGTTAGAGCGACAAGCCGCAGATAGCGCATGGGCAACGCAGTTTCAGACGGAGCCCCTCAGTGCCGTGTTGGAGGATTGGTATCAACAAGGGGTTTTTGCCAATCTTGATAAACAAGCGCGGCAAGACCGTATTACCCAACGCCTGTCATTGTCGCCTACAGCCATTGCCCACCAACTTCTGACTTTTGGCCTTGGATGGCAGCCTCATTGGGATAGGCTACCAGCGATACCAACGGCCTACATTTGTGGTGCTTTGGATCGCAAATTCTCAGCGATTGGCCAACAGTTAGCTGCGCAGAATACCCACATCAGGCTTTATCAACAGGACGACAATGGGCACAATGTCCATCAAGAATCGCCCGACCTATTTTTAGCGCTTATTGCACCTTTGCTCACAAGGATTTCATAACACCATGACTCAAGATGCCCACAACGATTGCCACATACTGTCCGGTGCCGAATGGCAGGATTGCTCACAGCCATTTGACGATATTTTGTATCACAAGGCCGATGGCATGGCGAAAATCACCATCAACCGCCCTGAAGTGCGAAACGCTTTTCGTCCACAGACCGTGATGGAAATGCGCCAAGCCCTGTCAGATGCCCGTTTTGACGAACACATTGGCGTCATTATTTTTACCGGTGCAGGCGATCATGCGTTCTGCTCTGGGGGTGACCAACGGGTTCGTGGCAACTCAGGTTATGTCGACGGTGCCGGTCAACACCACTTGAATGTTTTAGACCTCCAAAAAGACATTCGCTCATTGCCAAAACCCGTCATTGCGATGGTGGCAGGCTATGCGATTGGTGGCGGCCATGTATTGCATCTGGTCTGTGATCTGACAATTGCTGCAGACAATGCCCGCTTTGGCCAGACAGGCCCTAAAGTGGGTTCCTTTGACGGCGGATTTGGCGCCAGCTACATGGCCAGTATCGTTGGACAAAAGAAGGCCCGCGAGATTTGGTTCCTATGCCGACAGTACGATGCTGAACAAGCGCTAGACATGGGATTGGTCAACCGCGTAGTGCCTCTGGCGCAGTTAGAACAAGAGACGGTTCAATGGTGCCAGGAGATTCTTCAGCATTCGCCCATTGCCTTACGTTGCTTAAAATCTGCATTCAACGCCGACTTAGACGGCCAGTCAGGAGTTCAAGAACTGGCGGGCAATGCAACCATGCTGTTCTATATGACCGAGGAAGGACAAGAAGGCAGGAACGCGTACCTCGACAAACGACCGCCCGATTTTAGTAAGTTTACACGCCAGTCGTAGGAGCGCTGATGGACAGCGGACAATGGCTTGATCAGGTGACCCGTGTCGAGTGCTGGCGTTATGATGCCGCGCTGACGGTCACCCTTCCCACTCGGTTTGGGCCTATCGCCTCACGGCAAGGGCTCATGCTGCGTTGGGAGACCAATCAAGGCATTTTATATTCCGAAGCTGCGCCATTTCCCGGGCTCCAGACACAAAGTCTATCTGAGACGTTTTTGGAGCTCCAACGGCAACTGAGTCAGCCCGATGCCATCGACATCGCCACGCTCAGTCCGCCCGTCAGTCTAGCGCTTGGGGCAATAGCCTACCGCCTATCCGAGCCCGTTCTTTCCGGTTCCGCACCGACAGTCTGTGGTTTGCTGTCTGAGGGACAACCGTTGTCTCCCAGATTGGCCGCCTTTGACACCCTGAAATTGAAGCTACAGGGCAACCACATTGAACCCAATGCTGCCTTAATACGGCAGGTACTCGATGGCCTCGAATCAACCGCGTCGCTCAGACTCGACTGCGCCGGCAACTGGTCTCGCAATGATTTACTGACACTGCTCGCACAGATTCCTGAACACCGGATCGCCTATATTGAAGATCCTTTTGCTGCCTTATCAGACTATTCCCAGTGGACCCAAGACTTTACGACCCCTTTTGCACTGGATGACCTTGCGTCGCAATGGCTCAGCCAGCCCACCTTGACCGGCGGTTTGGCTGCGCTTGTGGTTAAGCCATTGGTTGTGGGATTTGCAACCACCCAATTATTGGCCAAGGCCGCACAACGCGCCGGCATCGATGTGGTGCTGAGCAGCGTTTATGAGTCCAGCGTCCAACTCAATTTTTATTATTGGCTGGCACAACAGTGGAAGCTCTCTGCTGCGCAAGGCTTCGACACCGGACAGTATTGGCAAGCAGACATGGTCGAGCACGCCCGATGTGACAGGATAATCCGCCCGCTCATGCCCATCGAGGACATGGAATATCTGGGACGCCTACGATGACCGAGTTTGTGTGTATGATTCACCAAGGTTGCATACGCTGGCCAGAGGCGACTGCTGTGGTATGCGGCAGCCAGGCATTAACGTATCGCGCACTCGACGCACAGGTGAACATAGCAGCACAAGCATTAAGCCATTGTGACCCCTGTGTCACGGTGAAGCGCAGCGTCACGGGTACGCTGGATGATGTTGTCCAATTGTTGGCTGCGCAACGGATCGGTCTGTGTGTCATGCCGCTGAACCCGCAACTCCCTGACGATTGGCTTAACGCGGCAGTCAAAAACCTAGTCCTAGCAGACTGGCCGGAACCAACGCAGAATGCCGAACTGACAGCTAAAACAGCTAAAACAGCTAAAACAGCTAAAACAGCCATAACGCCTATAGCTGCCAACTGCCCATTGCATTGGATATTGACATCAGGCAGTACAGGTACACCCAAGGTAGCGGTGCTTAGCATGGGTAACCACCACTACAGCGCGATCGGCTCACTCTGGTATCTGCACAGCCAGGTCGGCGACCGTTATTGGATGTCGCTGCCCTTGTTCCACGTCGGGGGCTTGTCGCAATTATTTCGATGCTTTCTGTCGGGCGCGACACTGGTCATACCCAACCAAAGACTCTCGGCCGACTGTTTGGCAGAATTCAATATCACCCACCTGTCGTTGGTGCCCACCCAGTTACAACGATTATTGGCAGAACGCCAGGATGCTTTATCGCACTGTAAAAGCATTCTATTAGGCGGCGCGCCGGCACCCCAACACTTGCTTGACCAGGCGAAACACCTGCCCCTACAAACCACTTATGGGCTCACTGAAATGGCGTCGCAAGTAGTGACCAAGCAACCCGACGGCCACTACCAGCTTTTACCCTATCGGGCACTTAAGATTTCAACGCTCGATGAAATACTGGTCAAGGGTGACACCCTGTTTCTTGGCTATCAAACTGCCGCTGGCCTAAACCCTTCGGTAGATGCTGACGGTTGGTTCAGGACGCGAGATACCGGGAGTTGGAATGGACAGCGATTGGTCATCACGGGCAGAATCGACAACCAATTTATCAGCGGCGGTGAAAACATCCAGCCAGAAGTACTAGAGCGCATTGCGCTTGGATATGCCACTATAGAACAAGCGGTCGTGGTGCCAGTATCCGACACTGAATTTGGACAGCGCCCCGTCATCTATGTGTCAGGAGCAACCGATTTAAATGGATTTTTGACTTGGTTTATCAGCCACATTCCTAAGCATGCAAACCCTATCGCGGTCTTGCCCCTTCCTCCTCAAGCAGGGTTAAAGATCAATCGACAAGGACTTCAACAATTAGCGGAGCAACATATCCATGGCAATTTGGCATAAATCGGTCAATCTGGACGACATCAATGAAACGGTGCACAAAGACACCCTCATGGAACAATTGGGCATTCAGATTACCGAGCTCACTGACAACGCCATGATTGGCACCATGCCCGTTGACCATCGCACCAGACAGCCGTTTGGCGTGTTGCATGGTGGCGCATCCGTGGCGCTGGCTGAAACACTGGGCAGCATGGCGTGCTGGCTTACGCTTGAAGAACCCCTCATTTGTTTTGGTATGGACATTCAGGCGAACCATATACGACCAATGACGTCTGGATTGGTTACTGGGATTGCCACACAATTACATCGTGGTACTACAACCCAGATATGGGACATACGCCTAGAAGATGAGCAGCATCGCACTGTGTGTGTTGCACGCCTCACCCTGGCAATAAGAACACCAAGGAACAACTAATCCGGCACTGTGCAAGCATGACGCCTATTCATATCGACCTCTTCATTTCAGGATTCCTCGCGTGGAAACATTGGGTTATTTGGCCGCATTAGCGGCCGCAGCAAGCTGGGCCTTTAGTAGCTTATTAACCGTCGGTCCCGTTAGGGCGTTGGGTACCATCACATTTAATACCCTAAGAATGGCGAGTGTCGCCCTCATGTTGACCCTGTTTTTATTGGTACAACAGGGCAATGCCATACCCGACACCCACCATCTCATTCAGCTGGCCTTGAGCGGTTTCATCGGCATATACCTCGGCGATACTTTTTTATTCGGTAGTGTGAAGCGACTGGGCCCACGAATGGCTGGCTTATTGTTTGCAGCCAATGCACCGATCAGCTTTTTAATTGGCATGATGTGGTTTGACGAAAGTTACTCCATCACCAATGTGCTGGGTCTGCTTTTAGTGATTGCCGGCGTGGCATTGGCTCTGGCTTTTCGTGCACAATCAGGCAAGCATGCGTGGGAACAGCCTTTTGGCAAGGTGAGTTCAGGCATTGCCGCTGGGTTATTGGCAGCCCTCTGCCAATCCGTGGGTACATTTATCGCTTTGGACGCCATGGTTGCAGGTACGGACCCAGTATTGGCAACTGCGACGCGCGTCTGGATCGCCGCAATTTTTCTTTTTCTTACCCTGTGGGCGCGCAACGGTAGAAAAGTATTTGCTCTCTACTCGGGTTTGTCATTGAACGTGGCTGCACGCATCGTCGGAAGCGGTGTTATTGGCATGGGCGTGGGTATGAGCCTGCTGCTGTGGGCCATTAAAACAGCACCCGTAGGCACCGTCGCTACTTTGTCGGCTACCACCCCTATTATCCTGCTTCCTATGGTCTGGTGGATGACCAAGGAGCGCCCTCGGGCGGTCTCTTTATGGGCTGCAACTGCAGTTGTTATTGGTGTAGGCTTGGTCTTTTCCCATACATAAAGACTAGTGATTTAAATCAATTCAGTCTATTATTAGCCTTCGATCAGCAAGTGATTTCAGTTTGATTACGGAACCAAATAGAAATTCGGAAATTTAATTTCTGTTTACATCGAAATCGTTTTCAGTAAACTTGTTGCTCGCACTACAGTTCCAAAAAAAATAACAGCCGCTTGACGGTTCAGGAGAGTATATGAAATTGTTAAAACTAGCAGCGGCCACCGCTGTAACGATCGCTTTCACGAGCACTGCTGTTGCAGGTCCTGCTCTAGATAAAATCAAAGCAAAAGGCTTCCTACAGTGCGGCGTGAGTCAGGGTTTGGCAGGTTTCTCTGCTCCTGACGAAGCAGGCAACTGGACTGGTCTAGATGTTGATTTCTGCCGCGCAACTGCTGCTGCAATCTTCGGCGATGCAACTAAAGTTAAGTACACCCCACTATCAGCTAAAGAGCGTTTCACTGCTTTGGCTTCTGGCGAAATCGACATGTTGTCACGTAACTCTACGTGGACTAACACCCGTGACGCGTCTTTGGGTATCAACTTCACTGCTGTAACTTATTACGACGGTCAGGGCTTCATGGTAAGCAAAGACCTAGGCGTAACTTCAGCACTTGAGCTAAACGGTGCTTCTGTTTGTACTAACCTTGGTACAACTACTGAAGTTAACTTGGCTAACTACTTCCGCCAGCACGGCATGACGTATGAGCCAGTTGTATTTGAAAAGGCTGACGAAGTTGTTGCAGCTTATGACAGCGGCCGTTGTGACATCTACACAACTGACCTTTCTGGTATCGCAGCACAGCGCACTAAGCTGTCTAACCCAGATGGACACGTTGTATTGCCTGAAACTATCTCTAAAGAGCCTCTAGGTCCTTCGGTTGTAGCTGGCGATGATCAGTTGTTCGATATCGTTCGTTGGGTTGTTTTCGCAACAGTTGAAGCTGAAGAAATGGGCATCAACTCTAAGAACGCGAAAGACATGGCTATGAACAGCGACAGCATCTCTGTTAAGAACTTCTTGGGCGCTGGCTCAACTGGTAAGAACATGGGTATTCCAGATGACTGGGCACTTCAGGTTGTTTCTCAGGTTGGTAACTACGGCGAAATCTGGAGCAAGCACGTTGCACCTCTAGGCTTGGCACGTGGTTTGAACAACTTGTACAACAATGGCGGCATCATGTACGCGCCACCAGTAAAGTAATATTGTAAGCACTATCAGCACCCCATCCTTGGGATGGGGTGCTATATTTATCCAGGTATGAACCATAATGGCTTATTCATTAGCATCTAAGGTTGACACCTAACACCCGTCCGCGCTGCATAACACTTATGATACGCGGTTCGAGCACAACCCCTAGCTAGGAGTTGCATCTTGAGCACTCATTCTGAATTGAAAAACCCTGCAAAACCTCCATTTTGGCGAGACCCAGAAAAACGCTCCATAGTTTTTCAAGTGGCTGCCGTTGCTTTTGTGGGCTATATCTTATGGGCATTGACATCGAATACGATGCATAACCTAGCAACACGAGGCATTGCCTCTGGTTTTGATTTCTTGTCCTTTAATACCAGCTTCGACATTGGTGAAACGCTGATTGAATACAGCCCTGAATCTACCTATTTCAGAGCCTTCTGGGTTGGCGTATTGAATACCTTGTTGGTGTCATCAATAGGTATCGTCTTTGCGACCGTCTTAGGCTTTAGTGTCGGCATAGCAAGACTCTCAAAGAACTTTGTTATCTCAAAGATGGCAGCAGTTTATGTTGATACCCTGCGTAATATCCCACTGCTACTGCAATTGTTCTTTTGGTATTTTGCCGTATTGCGCCCTCTGCCGCTGCCGAAAAACGCGATAGCGTGGGGCGAATCCATTTTCCTATCCAATCGTGGATTGGTAGGTCCAAAGCCTATTTTCGAGTCAGGGTTTGGTTGGATTTTTGCGGCACTGACTGTTGCCATCGTGGCTGTCTTTTTCCTTGCCCGCTGGGCGAAAAAGCGCCAAGAAGCGACAGGCCAGCAGTTTCCTGTATTTTATGCCTCAATTGCCGTCTTGGTATTCCTTCCCTTAGTTGCAGCGGCTGCCACTGGCTTCCCGCTTAGCTGGGACATACCTGCTCTTAAAGGCTTTAACTTCCGTGGCGGTATGGTTATTACCCCCGAGTTTGCTGCCTTGGTAGGTGCATTGTCGATTTACACCTCGTCGTTTATCGCAGAAATTGTGCGTGCTGGTGTATTGGCAGTAAACCATGGCCAAACAGAAGCGGCATTTGCTTTAGGCATCAAACCTAAGTTCACCATGCGCTTAGTGATTATTCCACAGGCATTGCGGGTTATTATTCCACCCCTTACAAGCCAATACCTTAACCTAACCAAAAACTCCTCATTGGCCGCTGCTATTGCGTATCCAGATTTGGTGGCAGTTTTTGCAGGAACGGTACTCAATCAGGTAGGTCAGGCCGTAGAGATTATGGCAATGACGCTGGCAGTGTATCTGTTCTTCAGCTTGGTTATTTCAACATTCATGAACTGGTATAACGCCAAAATGGCGTTGGTGGAGAGATAACATGACACAACAAACTTATCTACCAGGCCAACACCCAACACTACCACCGCCAAAGAACCTGATTGGCCCTGTGGCTTGGATGCGTGAACATTTATTTAGCGGCGTCTATAGCACGTTACTGACATTTTTCGGGATTTACCTCCTGTATCTTGTAGTCCCTCCGATGCTTGACTGGTTAATATTGTCAGCAGACTTTATCGGTGACACACCTGAAGCCTGTACCTCTGATGGCGCTTGTTGGGTGTTTGTTTCAGTGTGGTATGAACAGCTCATGTACGGTCAGTATCCCCCTGAGCAAATTTGGCGGATTAACTTTTCCTACGTTTTGGCTTTAGCAGCTGCTGCACCGCTGTTTTTTGATTCAGTTAGCGTCAAAATTAAAGGCCTACTGATTGGTTTCCTACTGATCTTCTACCCTATTATCTGTTTCTATCTTTATTATGGTGACAGCTTCGGGTTGGAATTGGTTGAAACACCTTTGTGGGGTGGCTTGTTCCTAACCTTGGTTATCGCGGTGACCGGTATCGTTGCATCATTCCCATTGGGTGTGATCTTGGCACTGGGTCGACGTTCTAACATGCCTACCATCAAGACAATCTGTGTGGTGTTCATCGAATTTTGGCGTGGTATTCCACTGATTACTGTGTTGTTTATGTCGTCTGTGATGTTCCCATTGTTTGTACCCGAAGGTTTGAGCCCAGACAAGTTGGTGCGCGCATTGATCGGTGTTGCCTTGTTCTCATCGGCCTATATGGCAGAAGTGGTACGTGGTGGATTGCAGGCCATTCCAAAGGGCCAGTATGAAGCAGCTGATGCATTGGGCTTGAGTTATTGGAAGAGCATGACTTTTGTCATTCTGCCCCAAGCATTGAAAATGGTCATACCAGGTATCGTCAACACCTTTATTGGTTTGTTTAAAGATACAACATTGGTATTGATTATTGGCTTGTTTGACCTTTTAGGTACTGCACAAAAAGCCGCCACCAACCCCGACTGGATCGCTTACAACATCGAAGGCTATGTTTTTGCTGCCATCGGATTCTTTGTCTTTTGTTTTAGTATGAGTCGTTATTCACAACGCCTAGAGCGTACGTTGAATACTGGCCATCGCTAATATAGGAATAGCTATGACTGAACAACAAAATAACCGCGTCCTATCAGAAGACGTCGTCATCCGTATCAACGAGATGCATAAGTGGTACGGTGATTTCCACGTACTTAAAAACATCAACCTGGAAGTGCACAAGGGCGAGCGTATCGTCGTGTGTGGTCCTTCAGGGTCGGGTAAATCAACGATGATTCGTTGCATCAACCGCCTTGAAGAACACCAAAAAGGTCAGATCATCATTAACAACACTGAATTGACCAATGACGTGAAAAACATTGAGGAAGTGCGCCGCGAAGTCGGCATGGTATTCCAGCACTTCAACCTGTTCCCTCACCTCACCATTTTGGACAACCTCACGTTGGCACCTATTTGGGTACGTAAGATTCCGAAAGCTGAAGCAGAAGCCACGGCAATGCATTACCTAGAACGCGTCAAGATACCTGAGCAGGCACACAAGTATCCTGGCCAACTTTCTGGTGGACAGCAACAGCGTGTAGCGATTGCCCGCTCATTGTGTATGAAGCCAAAGGTGATGTTGTTTGACGAACCGACCAGTGCATTGGACCCAGAGATGATTTCCGAAGTTTTGGATACCATGATTTCTCTGGCAGAAGATGGCATGACCATGGTGTGTGTCACACACGAAATGGGCTTTGCTCGCAAAGTAGCTGACCGCGTGATCTTTATGGACGCCGGTGAAATTATTGAAGAAAACGTACCTGAAGAATTCTTCCATAATCCACAGAACGAGCGTACTAAATTATTCTTGTCTCAGATCCTAGATCACTAAGACAAGTTGGCTGCGTCTCGGCGCAGCAATCGATAGAGCAGACAATGACCACTTTAGGGTGGCCTTGTTTGCTTTTTTTTGCGCTCTCCACAGCGACTCATTGCCATCTGTTGCCCATGAAACTGCCACTTAAATGCAATCTTCGGCATGGGAGCAATGCTTCACCACCCTAGATAATTACTACACCTACCTAGACACCTAACTAGCCACCTGCCTAGCCACCTACCTAGAATCCGTCACAGCGTATTGCCTACGCCGTATGAGCTCAGGACGGCATTCAATGCACGCCAGATTAGCCCATTCAGGCTTTTCAACAGACCATCGCTGCTCCTATTTGCTATCGATAAAACTCCTAGGATAGACTGACCCCATCACCCACTCGGTGACCCACATTTGCATAGCCACTCCCATTTTTGAATGGCGCAAAAGGTTACCCTTTTTGATGTTTCAAAAGACCTCCAGAGGGCGGACTTTTGTGCACTAGGCGGAGCAACACCATGTCAGATAAATGGCTTCAACGATTTTATCAAATGGCCGAATTGGTCGCTTCTTGGAGCAAAGACCCCAGTACCCAGGTCGGTGCCGTTATCACCCAGCATAATCGGGTGGTATCACTGGGATTTAACGGATATCCCCATGGCGTGAGCGACTCAGCTGGAGAAGATAGCCGCGACTTGAAACTACTTAAGACCATTCATGCCGAAGAAAACGCCATTCTATTCGCCAAGCGGGACTTGGTCGGTTGTGACATGATTGTGACCCACTTTCCCTGCCCTAATTGTGCAGCAAAGATTATCCAAACCGGTATCACATCGGTTTACAGCCCGCCCCCCGACCCTGAATTCAGTTCGCGCTGGGGTGACAAAATAAAAATCAGTGAAAGCATGTTTGCCGAGTCTGGCGTTGCAGTGGTATGGCTCGACACCGGTCACTGACGGGCGGACGACTATCTGTGTATTTCGTCCACAGAGCCATACACAGAAGCGTCTCCGCCTAAAAGTCATCAAGGACTTCAGGCACCTATCACTAGGCAATTGCAGTGAAGTCCTTTAATATCGCGCCACTACCTACCCAACACTCTAGGCACCAATGAATATTCGTGAATTAGTAAGTCAAAAAGTCAGTGCGGCTATGTCCATCGCTGGCATCCCAAGCAACTTTACTGCCAATGTCATCATCAGTAAAAATGCCCAATTCGGTGATTATCAGGCCAATGGCACGATGGCAGCAGCAAAAGCCATGAGACGCCCACCACGCGACCTTGCCGCTGAAATCGTGTCTTACTTAAAACTAGACGGCATTGCCGACAAGGTCGAAGTTGCTGGGCCAGGCTTCATCAATATTTCATTATCCTCAGAATTTTTAAGTAGTCTGGCATTTGATATCGCCAAAGACCCCCGCCTTGGCATCCCACAGGCCGAACAGGCTGATACCGTGGTTGTAGACTACTCTGCGCCCAACCTTGCAAAAGAAATGCATGTAGGCCATCTACGGTCCTCTATCATCGGTGATGCACAGGTGCGGTTAATGGAGTTTTTGGGCCATCATGTGATTCGTCAAAATCACATTGGCGATTGGGGCACGCAATTTGGCATGCTCATAGCAGAACTCGAAGAAGCCTTAACCGGTGATGACGCACTGAGTTTTGAACTCAAAGACCTTGAGACCTTCTATCAACGCAGCAAGGCTCACTTTGATGCAGATCCAGCGTTTGCCACCAAGTCTCGTGATTACGTGGTGCGACTACAGAGTGGCGACGCACAGGTGTTAGCACTGTGGAAGCGATTTATCGACCTGTCCATGCACCATGCTGAAGAAATATACCAGCTGTTGAATGTATCCTTGACCCGCAAGGATGTCCAAGGCGAGAGTGCTTATAACGCTGACCTGCCGGTACTGGTAAAGGAATTAAAAGACCAAAATCTCGCTGTTGAGAGCGAAGGCGCATTGGTGGTGTTTCTCGATGAATTGGCTGACAAAGACGGCAATCCGTCGCCAGTCATTATCCAAAAGCAAGGTGGCGGATTTTTATATGCCACCACCGACTTGGCTGCAATTCGATACCGCACCAATACCCTCAAAGCAGACCGTGTTTTGGTGTTCACCGATGCCCGCCAAGCGCTGCATTTTAAGCAGATATTTTTAGTCGCTGAAAAAGCCGGTTTTAGCACGCCCAATGCCAAATTAGTGCATTGCCCGTTCGGCATGATGTTAGGACAAGACGGCAAGCCGTTCAAAACACGTTCAGGCGGCGTGGTGAAGTTAGCTGATTTGCTGAAAGAAGCGATTGAGCGCTCTGAAGCCCTAGTCATGACAAAAAATCCTGACTTAGATGCCGATACCCAAGCAGATGTTGCCCGAAAAGTGGCTATTGGTGCGGTGAAATACGCTGATTTGTCTAAGACCCGTACCCATGATTATGTGTTCAATTGGGATGCCATGCTCAGCTTTGAAGGCAACACAGCGCCCTATTTGCAGTATGCCTACACACGCATTCAATCCATTGCAAGAAAAGCCAACGCGTCCACCGATGTTGCACCCCTGATTCTAGAAACAGCGCAAGAGCGTGCGCTGGCCATAAAGCTGATTCAATTTGAGGAAGCTTTGGAACAGGTGAATAGAGAAGCACAGCCGCATATCATCTGTACCTATCTGTATGATTTGGCATCATTGTTTATGTCGTACTATGAACACTGCCCCATTCTCAAACCAGAGGTGCCTGAACCGATCAAGAACAGCCGACTGACGCTCAATGCTGCCACAGCGCGTACCCTGCAGTTGGGATTGGACTTGTTGGGTATTGAAGTGATGGAACAGATGTAAACATCTTCAAATAATCGCATCCCTAGGTGGGATGCGATTTCAGTGCCACTGCCGCGATGACAGTGACACTTTTCTTCTACTTAATTGACCCGATTACTCGACGTCTGTACCTGTCACCAACTGAAAACCTCTTGGCAATTTATGACCGCGTCGGCCACGTTCACCTCGATAATGCTCTAAATCAGAAGACTTTAAGCGTAGTAACCGCTTACCTGCATACAACACCAGCGTTTTACCCGCCGACACCACGGCAATATGGCTCATGAACTCACGGCCACTCTGTACATTGGCTGATGGAATAGAAATGATCTTGTTACCCTTTCCCTTGGACAACTCAGGCAGATCACTAGCAGGGAACACCAACAAACGGCCTTCATTACTGACTGCAGCGATCAAATCAGTGTCTTTGTGTGGCACGCGTTGTGCGGCAATGATCGCGCCACCTTTTGGTACCGATAGGGATGCCTTACCTGCCTTGTTCTTGGTTTCTAACTCACCAAGTCGGCCAATAAAACCATAGCCCGCGGTGGTTGATAACAATAGGGCTTCATCATGACTGCCCATCACCATGTCACAGAACGTTGCGCCCGGTACTGGGTTTAACCGTCCAGACACGGGTTCACCATGACTGCGGGCTGAGGGCAAGCTATGTGCCGCTAGGCTATAACTGCGGCCCGTACTGTCCATCAAAATGACGTTTTGATTGCTGCGGCCACTGACTTTAGTGAGGAAGCTGTCTCCCGAGCGGTAGGCTAGTCCAGAATGATCAAATTCAAGACCCTTTGCGGCTCGTATCCAACCTTTTTCTGACAGGATAACGGTAATGGGTTCTGCTGCGATTAACTGCTCTTCCTTAAAGGCTATTGCTTCACCACGCGACACAATAGGCGACATACGGTCATCACCATAGGTCTCTGCAGCAGCCATCAACTCCTTCTTGATCAGAGTGCGCATTCTGGCTGGGCTAGATAGAATTTTCTTTAAATAGTCTCGCTGTTCGGCCAACTCGGATTGCTCAGCGCGTATCTTCACTTCTTCGAGTTTGGCCAACTGGCGTAACTTCAAATCTAAAATGGCTTCAGATTGCACTTCGGTCAGACCAAAGCGCTCCATCATCACAACTTTGGGTTTTTCTTCGGTACGAATGATGTGAATGACTTCATCAATATTGAGAAACGCGATTAACAAGGCATCTAAAATATGTAACCTGGATTCAACGCGCGCCAAATCAAAGGTCAAACGGCGCGTTACACGGTCTGTTCTAAATGCCAACCACTCCAACAGAATGGTATTGAGACCCTTGACCGCAGGACGGCCATCGGTGCCAATCATATTCAAATTGACACGATACGACCTTTCTAAATCGGTTGTGGCAAACAGGTGCGTCATCAGGGCATCGACATCAATGCGATTGGAGCGTGGTTCTATCACCAAACGGGTTGGATTCTCATGATCGGATTCGTCGCGTAAATCGGCAACCATGGGCAGCTTTTTGGTCTGCATTTGTTGCGCGATCTGTTCCAATATCTTTGCGCCCGATACTTGATGCGGCAGGTCGGTGATTACGATATCACCCTGCTCCTGCTCGTAAACCGCGCGCATACGCATAGAGCCTTTGCCCGTGGAATAGATGCGTTCGATCTCGTCACGGGGGGTAATCACTTCTGCGCGGGTTGGATAGTCTGGTCCTTTCACATGCATCATCAAATCAGAAACGGTAGCGCTCGGCATATCCAACAAATGGATACAGGCACTAATCAGTTCTCTTAAATTGTGTGGCGGAATATCGGTCGCCATACCTACCGCGATACCTGTGGTTCCATTGAGCAGAACATGAGGTACTTGCGCTGGCAAAATCTGGGGTTCTTCTAATGAGCCGTCAAAGTTTAACTGCCAATCGACGGTGCCTCGAGACACTTCCGATAGCATGACATCAGCAAACTTAGACAACTTGGATTCGGTATAACGCATGGCAGCAAAAGATTTTGGATCATCTGGTGACCCCCAGTTGCCCTGACCATCGACCAAGGGATACCGATAGGAAAAAGGTTGTGCCATCAACACCATCGCTTCATAACAGGCACTGTCGCCATGGGGATGGTATTTACCCAAAACATCACCCACGGTACGGGCAGACTTCTTATGTTTGGCAGTGGATTTTAATCCCAACTCGCTCATCGCATAAATAATGCGTCGCTGCACCGGCTTGAGGCCGTCGCCAATATGGGGCAATGCACGATCTAAGATGACGTACATGGAATAATCTAAATAGGCTTTTTCGGTAAACTGCCCCATTGACATGGAATCAACGGGTTCGATATTAATAGGATCAGTCATAGAAGTATTGTTACTATCATGGCGGTTAACGGGGGTAGTGTGTCAGCCCAAACCCGAAATTACAATGCCTTAATTCTGGTGTACTGTATCGCTTAACGCGCCAAATTAGCCTGGAAATTATTGAAGGAATTGCAGATGAAATTTATCCTGAAGTCCGTCTATTACCTGATCGCCATTGCCATCATTTTAGTGGTCAGTGGTGGCCTGGGCGTCTATTTTACTTTAAAAGGCAGCCTGCCTGTTTTAGAGGGTGAATTTCAAGAAGCCTCCTTAGATTCTGGCTTTGCAGTGACACGAGATATCCAAGGCGTGGTGACCATTACCGCCGATTCTCGTGCAGACACCGCATTCGCACTGGGATTTTTACATGCCCAGGAACGCTTTTTTCAAATGGATCTGCTCAGACGGAACTCTGCAGGAGAACTGAGTGAACTTTTTGGTAGCCTAGCGGTGAAACACGACAGTGCCATGCGGCTGTATCGGTTCCGTGCCGTGGCTGAACAAGCACAGAAACGCTTAGGCGCAGAACAAAAGCAATTGCTCGCGGCCTATACCCAAGGCGTGAATCGGGGCTTAACTGAATTGTCGGTAAGACCCTTTGAATACCTTCTGTTACAAAAGTCACCGCGCGCATGGAGAGAAGCAGATACCTTCCTCGTTTTGTATTCGATGTATCTGGACCTTCAAAACGCAGAGGGTGCGCGTGAGCGGACGTTGGCCGTCATGCAGGACGAATTACCCTTAGAATGGTACGAATTTCTAACACCAGAAGGTGGGATATGGGACGCCCCAATTTCGGGTGATGCAATAGATCGCCCATTAGTAACGCCTGACTCAGCTTGGCCTATACAATCAACCACGGTGGCGGCTATTGATGCCAGTGAGCCCCATCTACCGGGCTCAAATAACTGGGCCTTAGCCGGTGGACGCACCGCGTCTGGTAGCGGCATGCTTGCTAATGATATGCACTTGGGATTAAGGGTGCCCAATATTTGGTATCGTGCCTCTTGGTCTCTAGGTGACCGCACCATTACAGGGGCGACATTACCTGGTACGCCCGCGATGATAGTCGGTAGCAATGAACACATCGCATGGGGATTAACCAACAGTTATGGCGATTGGTCGGACGTTGTCATTTTGGACACCAATCCGTCTAAAAGCCTATACCAAACACCAGAAGGCTGGGAGAATTTTACCACCTATAACGAGTTGGTGGCCGTATCCGGGGAAAATTCAGTCAACGTGAATGTGCGCTATACGCGTTGGGGCCCCGTAATAGGCGAAAACCACAAGGGTCAGCTTTTGGCGCTCAAATGGGTTGCCTTACAGCCAGATGGTGCCAACTTTAACATTATGAATTTAGAACGTGCGGACACCACAGACCAAGCGTTATCCATTGCCGCATCTGGCGCTATCCCGCATCAAAACTTTGTCGTTGCCGACCGTGATGGCGCTATTGGCTGGACCATCTTTGGTCAAATGCCCAATAGAGTCGGGTTTGATGGCACCCAACCCACCTCATGGGCAGATGGTGTAGCCAGTTGGGATGGCTATCGCGCGGCTGAAGATTATCCGTCTGTACGACAAGCGGGTGAGGGCGTTATTTGGACTGCCAATAGCCGTACCCAGTCAGGCAATAATGCCAAAAAAGTCGGTAACGAGGGCTACGCGCTAGGCGCTAGAGCGCAGCAAATTCGAGACCAACTACGAGACACGCAATTGGCCCACCCTGATGATATGCTCGCAATCCAAAGAGACGACCGTGCGCTCTTTCTAGAACGGTGGCACGGGTTGATGGTGTCAGTGGTCAAAGATTATCCCAACGTGAAACAGCAAAAAGAACTGACCAAGCAGCTTGCACAATGGCAAGGACGGGCAGTTGCTAATTCAGTTGGCTATCGATTGGTGAAACAATTTAGAACCGAAGTGATCAAAGGCACCCTGGGTGTTCTCTACGGGGATCTCGAACAACGCACGGCATTCTTTGATACCGACTCTGTGAATAACCTGATTGAGTACCCAACCTGGCAGCTGATCACAGAGCAGCCTGAACATTTGGTACCCCTAAGCCATAGCAGTTGGGACAGCTTTATGGTGGCGGCAGTCAATAACGCAGTGATCAATCTCACCGAAGACGGCCAGCCATTGGCAGCCCAAACCTGGGGGAAATTCAACACTCTGAATATTGTTCATCCATTGAGCAGCGCGGTGCCGGGGCTATCCCAGCTTTTAGACTATCCACAGGTTCCACAAAGTGGCGATACTTTTATGCCATTTGTCGCTGGTCGCACCTTTGGCGCATCAGAACGCATGGTGGTGTCACCGGGACGGGAATCTGAAGGAATTTTCAATATGTCGACATCGCAATCGGGACATCCTTTGTCGCCGTACTACCACCTAGGACACGATGATTGGGTCAGCGGTAAGGCGTCTCCATTCCTGCCACAAGCAACCCAATGGTCGCTGCAATTTTCAAAAAGCGCTGAATAAAGCGATGTGATAAAGGGCGCGAGGGCGCCCTTATTGTTCGTGTCCCCAACCGGGCAATAGTGTTTGGCTGATGCCCAATTGGTTCAACACGCGCGCCACCACGAAATCTACCAAATCATCCATGCTGTCTGGCTGGTGATAAAAACCGGGGCTGGCTGGCAATATTACGGCGCCCATATCACTCAACGTCAGCATATTGCGTAGATGAATACTGGACAGCGGTGTCTCGCGTACCACCAAGATGAGCTGATTGCGCTCCTTCAGCACCACATCGGCGGCCCGTTCTATCAAATTGTCACTGGCCCCTGTCGCGATCGCTGAAAGCGTCCCTGTGGAGCAAGGACAAACCACCATGTGCTTGGGTGCACCCGATCCAGACGCCACAGGCGACATCCAATCTTCCTTTCCAAACAAACGGATTTGGCCCGGATAGGCTTGATACCGTTCTTCTAAAAAAGCGGCGGCCTTGCCATGATGGCTGGGCATTGCCAGATCGGTTTCGACTGCGATCACCATCTGGGCTGCCTTACTAATCAACAAATAGATGGGATGACCTTCTGCTACCAATGCTTGTAACAGACGCAGGGCATATTGGGCACCACTGGCACCAGTGATGGCTAACGTTATGGGCGCTTTATTCTTCATTGTAACGAATCAATCCTTCTTGAACGGTACTCGCCACCAACCGACCTTGCCGATCGAAAATTGTGCCGCGCACATATCCTCGAGCATTGGACGCCGAAGGGCTGTCAGCGACATACAGCAGCCAGTCATCCAACCTAAAAGGGCGGTGGAACCAAATCGCGTGGTCTAGACTAGCGATATTGAGGTGGCTGTCTCCTAACCCAATGCCATGAGGCACTAGCGCGGTTTCTAAAAAGCCATAGTCAGTTGTGTAGGCCAACAAATATTTGTGTACATCTAGGTTATCTGGCAAAGGTGCTACCGATCGGATCCACATGTGTCGCTTGGCTATGCCATGCCGTGGTCGAAATGGATTTTGATTTTCTACAATGCGGTATTCAATTGGGCGATCGGCTACAAAAAGGGTTCGGACCTTCTCAGGGATCTCATCGGCATGCTTGCGATATAGGCTCAATTCAGACTCAAAAGATTCAGGTCCAGGGACATTCGGCATGGCCTCTTGGTGCTCCAGTCCCTGCTCGTCCTTTTGAAACGATGTGGTCATCGCCAGAATACTCTTTCCGAACTGGCTAGCCACAACCCGGCGTACTGAAAAACTCCGGCCATCCCGAACAATTTCTACCTGATAATCAATGGGGTGCTTCGCATCCCCCGGTCGTAAAAAGTAGGCATGCAATGAGTGGGCACTTAACCCATTGATAGTTTGGGATGCCGCGCTGAGGGCTTGGCCCAATACCTGCCCGCCAAATACGCGTGGATAACCAAGGTCTTGGCTATGACCACGAAATTTATTGTCGCCTAATGACTCTAATGACAGCAGTTCTAACAAACGCTCTACAACCATACTCATTAATTCAGATCACCTTAAAATTGTGTTATAAAAAACCATTACTGACTATTGGTCGGGCATTTTACGCCGAATATACCAAACAAGGGCGTCAAATCGTCGTAAATATGCTTTATGAATGAGAATAATGGCTTATTATAGTGTTAAAAGTGTTTCCTGTGGAAATATCTGCCATGGCTATCAGGAGAACAACTGGACGCAGATTAAGACAGATAATCCCTAGCGGACCACATGGCAAGGACAAAACAATATGGTATTAGAAACCAAGACCAACAGCCTCAATTCAGATTTGGTCTGGAACCTAGATAAGATTAAGAAGCGCCAATTGGCCATCGATTTTATAAAAAAATTCGAGGGGAAATTCTGCGTCTATTCATCGTCGGTCGAACAATTCTATACCAACTACACCATGAACTTTTTAAGTGGTGAATCTACCAAGATGGTGATACTACCCAATCCCTATGCCTTCCATGACACCTTTAACGGCATCAACGACGATGCCATCATAGAAACTGGGTTAAATATTATTCCTGGTGAGACGCTCAAGCGTCAGGGTCTCTATTTGATGATCAGCTATAAGAACCAACCTGGTCGTGCAACGCCAATACCCCTCAAGCCCGCTTTGCAGAAGATGCTGAATACCCGACGTGCTACCGATCCCTTTCTTCCTATGCTAGCTAAGGGTGACCTCCGCGAATTCAACGACAGCATGCCTTGCTTGCACTTACACCGCGTGAAACTTTCAAACCTAGAGGGAATTTCTGATTTTGAGCGTAGCAGTGTTAAAGAAGCCATTTTTGATAAACTAAGTGAACTAATAAAGGTAGTCGACAGCCTCTAAGACCCACCCATTCATCATGAGACACCCCATTTATGTCTACCAACGCAGAATCAGCACTGGCATGGCTTGATGAATCTAAACCCAGTTTAGATGACATCAGAGCCGTCATTACCAAACTTGAAGACCGCATTCGACGAGCAGACCCTACCGCCCATCCCGCAGGCAGCATAGAGGCACTCGAACTGCTACAGCAGGTATTGTCAGATACAGAGCTACAAGAAGCCCCTGTGGAGGAACTGCAATCAGCAGTCGCTGATGTCCATTTGGATACACGCGATCTGGCATTGGATAGCGGAACTGTCGCTTTAGACGTCAAGCCCTTGGGAGACCCCCCAACCATTGCTGCTGAAGACCTTAGCCCTGAAGCCCGAAAGGCACGATTCGACGCACTTAAAAAGCAGTTGTCTTAGGCATCGGTAGTGTAGCTAGGTAATTCAGCGTCCCTTTAAGTGTTTATAGATAGATAGACAGTTAAATAGATAAACCACCCATCGCATCGCACCGCCACACCAGCCTTTCCAAGACACTCTTTAGGCATCTACCCGTACACAGTCCAGAAACGAAAAAACCCGACCAAAGGTCGGGTTTTTTCGATATTAGATGCTTGACGATGCCCTACTCTCACATGGGGAGACCCCACACTACCATCGGCGAAGCGCCGTTTC
>CAJXZL010000002.1 GCA_913063165.1 uncultured Saccharospirillaceae bacterium
GCTCTTGTCTGCTCTTGTCTGCTCTTGTCTGCTCTTGTCTGCTCTTGTCTGCTCTTGTCTGCTCTTGTCTGCTCTTGCCTGCTGTTGCCTGCTTTTCTTTTACAACTTTCCTCGCAAATCAGATACTTTTTACGTCAGCAAGTTGTATAAATTGATCTGCACGGTGGCAACGGGCTTAAAAGCCTTTAAAATGCTGTTTTTATTGATTTGTACAAAGGATTCAACATGACATTAGTACGCTTCATTTTGGCAATGTGGTTGATCGTCGCAGCCGCTGTCCCTGTATCAGCAAAGCCGGTGACTTTTCTACCGGTGGATGAAGCCTATGACATGAGTTTTTACCTAGATGGTCCTGAATTTGTCATCGACTGGATTATCGTTCCCGATTATTACCTCTACAAAGACAAGTTTATTTATTCGGTAGTGCCTGAGTCTGCAGCGAATGCTGACGGCATTCCATACACAACCGAACAAGTGGTCACCGATGTCCAGTATTTGGAAACGTGGGAAGAGAAATACGACCCGACCTTCGATGAAATAATGAACATTTATCATGCCGCAATGAGCGTTAGATTGATGCTCGCGGATATGCCGCGTCAGTTTGACATGAAAGTAACCTATCAAGGTTGCGCGGATGCTGGATTGTGCTACCCACCCCAAAAAGTTCGTTTTCACATAGATCAAGACGCACGCACGGTAAATATAGTGCAGCCACAGTCTGCGTCTGCAGCGATGTCATTGCCAACAAAAGCCATTGGAAGCAACAGCCAGACAGGCATCGCATTGCCTATGGCACTCGTTTTGGCGTTAATGGGTGGTTTGATTCTCAATTTGATGCCCTGTGTGTTTCCTGTGTTGTCTATCAAAGCGTTATCAATGGTACAGACCATTCATGACAAGAAGGCAGGGCGCCAACAGGGTCTTTGGTACGGTTTGGGTGTGGTACTCGGCTTTTTGGTCATCGGGTTGTTGCCGGTGTTATTCCGCAGTACCGGGAACTGGCTGGGCTGGGGTTTTCAATTGCAGTCACCCGTCATGATCGGGTTGTTGACCCTGTTGTTTTTCGTACTCGCGCTGAACTTATCCGGTTGGTTTCAGATCGGTGGTCGATGGATGGGTATGGGACAGTCGTTAACTGAAAAGCCCGGTGTTCAGGGTTCATTTTTTACCGGTATTTTGGCTACATTGGTCGCTACGCCCTGTATTGCACCGTTTATGGGTACCGCCATTGCATTTGCGCTGTCTCAGCCAGCCTGGGTGAGTCTGCTCGTGTTTGGCACCATGGGTGTGGGTATGGCGTTGCCGCTTACGCTATTGGCTTGGTTTCCACAATGGGGGCGTAAACTGCCAAAACCTGGGCCATGGATGGATCGCTTTAAGCAGGCCTTGGCATTCCCGCTCTATATCACGGCAATTTGGTTACTATCGGTGCTGGATATTATGAAAGGGGGCAATACCCTATTGTTGGCGGGCGTCGCCTTGGTGTTGGTGGCGATCGCAACCTGGTCCGCTTTGTCAGTGACTGACCAAGATAGCAGTGTCACACGCAGTGTTAAGTGGACTGCGCGAATTCTATTGTGGGCCCTGGCACTGGGTATGTTGTTAAAGCCCACACCGACAGACGATGCTTGGCAAGCCTATGATCCAGACTTGGTATCGGATTATGTTGATACGGGTGTCCCAGTATTTATCGATGTCACGGCAGCTTGGTGCATTACCTGTAAGGTGAATGAAAAAATCGCCCTGTCCAGTGATGCATTTTTTGCCCTAGCAGCGTCAAAAAATATTCAACTGGTAAAGGCGGATTGGACCAATCCTTCGCCGGAAGTAGACGCCTTGGTATCCACCTATGGACAATCTGGTGTACCACTGTATGTGCTGTTCGCTAATGGCAAAATTGAAGTGCTACCTCAAATCTTAACGCCAGAGTTGATGCGTAAGACTTTTTCTAAGGTCTAACCTAGAAAAGGTGCCATTTGCGCATTTCCGTGTTTTTTGATTTCTCTTGTAGGAAGTCGCGAACTTGGTCGGTTTTGCCTTGGTAATTTGATGATAATGAATGGTATCATGCTCCCATTCTTTTCTTTCCAACTTCTGGGGTATTCATTCATGTCGGATAAACTGACAGACAAATTGACTCACTTAAAGCAACTTGAAACCGAAAGCATTCATATTATTCGCGAAGTGGCTGCCGAGTTTGAAAATCCTGTCATGCTGTATTCAGTCGGCAAAGACTCTGCGGTCATGCTGCATCTTGCCATGAAAGCCTTTTTGCCGGGTAAACCACCATTTCCTTTGATGCACGTTGACACGACTTGGAAATTTAAGGAAATGATCGCCTTCCGCGATCAAATGGCGGCCAAAGTAGGCATGGATTTAATCGTACACGTCAATCAAGATGGCATTGATCAGGGCGTAGGTCCTTTTACCCATGGCAGCGCGAAACACACTGACATCATGAAGACACAGGGATTGAAACAGGCCT
The DNA here is from genome assembly GCA_913063165.1 of uncultured Saccharospirillaceae bacterium. GTDB lineage: Bacteria > Pseudomonadota > Gammaproteobacteria > Pseudomonadales > Natronospirillaceae > CAJXZL01. Next base: position 2,486 of record CAJXZL010000002.1, read on the forward strand.
TGGACAAATATGAGTTTGATGCAGCTTTTGGTGGCGCGCGACGTGATGAAGAAAAATCCCGTGCCAAAGAACGCGTCTATTCATTTCGTGATGAGAATCACCGGTGGGATCCTAAGAACCAACGTCCGGAGCTTTGGAAAGCCTATAACGGCATGGTGAACAAGGGTGAAAGTATCCGCGTATTCCCGCTGAGCAACTGGACGGAACTCGATATTTGGCAGTATATCCATTTAGAAGATATCCCCATTGTTCCCCTATATTTTGCAGCCGAGCGCCCAGTCGTTGAACGGGACGGTACGCTGATCATGGTCGATGACGATCGGATGCCGATTGGACCCAATGATAAAATTGAGAACCGCATGGTGCGATTTAGAACGCTAGGCTGCTACCCCTTAACCGGTGCTGTTGAGTCGACAGCCACGACCCTGCCTGAAATCATCCAAGAAATGTTGTTGACCAAAACCAGTGAACGACAGGGGCGTGTTATCGACCACGATCAATCGGCGTCGATGGAAAAGAAAAAGCAAGAAGGCTATTTCTAACCCGCGTTATATTCCACTGGCAGGACAATCTGCCAGTCCTAAACATGAGTTGAGGATGTTGTGTTTGACCCGATGGTAATGACGCTGGTTCTGATTGCTGTGGTGTTTGGCTGCTTGGCGTTTACCAAGCTGGCTGCTGACATGGTGCTGATGGCTGCCTTGGCATTCTTGCTCCTGTCAGACACCCTATCTGCAAGAGAGGCCTTTAGTGGGTTTTCGAATCCTGGGGTCATGACAATTGCAGTTTTATACGTCATTGCTGCTGGATTGCAAAATACCGGATCAGTTCAATGGGTCGCGCGGATGCTGTTGGGTATGCCCAAGTCGGTTCCCAATGCCCAGTTGCGTCTATTTGCCCCTTCCGCGTTTTTAAGCGCTTTTATGAACAACACCGCCATTGTGTCAATGTTTATTCCTGCTGTTCAAGATTGGGCTGACCGCCTCAATATACCCGCCTCCAAATTTCTCATCCCCCTGAGTTATGCCACCATTTTGGGTGGGGTCTGCACCCTGATTGGCACCAGTACCAACCTTGTTGTGGACGGACTGTTGCAAACGCAGCTGGATATTCACCTGCGTATTTTCGATCTGGCATGGGTGGGTCTGCCGATCGTTTTTGTCGGTGGCGCATACTTGTATTTTATTGGACACCGGTTGTTACCCTCGAGACCCAATATTTCAGCCAAGGTTGATGAGATTCGCCAATACAGCGTGACATTTAAAGTTGAAGCTGGTGGTGCAGTTGATGGCAAAACGGTTGCAGATGCGGGTTTGAGAAATTTGCGATCGGGCTATCTTGCAGAATTGCACAGAAATGGCCAGACCGTTACCTCCAATATTGCCAATACGGTGCTGCAAGCAGAGGACGAGTTAACCTTTATCGGCGCCCCTGAAACTGCCAAAGAGTTACGTCGTCTTCAAGGCGTTACGCCCCTTGAAGGCAGCATCGACAAACTTTCCTTTAACAACCACGATCGATGTTTGGTAGAAGTTGTGATTGGTCCGGACTTTCCTAATCTTGATCAATCTATTAAGGAATGTAAGTTCCGCACCCACTATGATGCAGTGGTATTGTCTGTGTCTCGTGGTGTGGATCGTTTACCCGGAAAATTAGGCGACATCATTTTAGAAGTAGGGGATACCCTGTTGCTGGAGACCAGCGAACAGTTTGTCGAGCATTATCGCTACCGACGAGACTTTATGCTGGTGAGTGCCTTGCACGACTCGACACCACCCGATTATTCAAAGGCACCCATCGCCATGGGCATTGTTGCTGTGATGGTGATGTTAAGCGCGATGCAACTGCTGACCATGCTAGAAGCGGGTCTATTGGCGGCTGGTGCCATGGTGGTCACGCGCAGCGTTAACGGTAGCAAGGCCAGAAGAAGTATTGATACCAGTGTTTTGGTGGTGATCGCAGCCTCATTTGCACTGGGCTTGGCGTTGGACAAAACGGGCGGTGCCGATTGGATTTCTGGGTTGTTGTTGCCGCTTACGACGATTTCCCCGCTAGTGGCGTTGATCGTGATCTATGTATTGACCGTCATTTTGACAGAATTGATTACCAATAACGCGGCCGCCATTATGATGTTTCCGATAGCAGTCAGCGTGGCTGCACAAAGCGAGTCCAGTGTTCTGCCATTTGCCATCGCTTTGATGGTTGCAGCTTCTGCCAGTTTTATCACGCCGTTGGGGTACCAAACCAATTTGATGGTGTACGGCCCAGGGCAATACCGCTTTACGGACTACATGAAAATCGGCATACCCTTGAGTATATTGGTGGGCATAACAGCGCTTTCCGTCATTCCGGTGGTGTGGCCGTTTTAACAACGCCCAGATAGTGGCAATAGGAAGATTCAATGACAGACGACAATATCGTATGGCATAACCACCAGGTTTCAGATGACGACCGTGCGCGCCAAAAAGGTCAAAAACCCGCACTGTTGTGGTTTACCGGCCTGAGTGGATCGGGCAAGTCGACCATTGCCAACGCGGTTGAAATGCGTCTGTTTGAAATGGGTTGCCACAGTTTTTTGCTAGATGGCGACAATGTGCGTCATGGACTTTGTAAAGACCTGACTTTTTCAGATGTTGATCGCGTTGAGAATGTCCGAAGGGTGGGTGAAGTCGCAAAACTGATGGTCGATTCCGGGTTATTTGTTTTATCAGCTTTTATTTCACCTTTCAGAGCAGAGCGCGCCTTGGTTGGCGGTTTGCTTGACCCCGGCAAATTTATTGAAATTTATGTTGATACACCGCTCGCCATTTGTGAGCAAAGAGATCCGAAGAAGTTGTATCAAAAAGCCCGCCAAGGATTAATCGCTAACTTTACCGGGATCGATTCAGCCTATGAAGCGCCTTTGCGTCCGGATGTGCATCTAAAAACGGCAGAAATGTCCATCGAAGCCTGTGTGGAAGCAGTACTGGCCCACATGAAGGCACTGGGGTTAACAAACCAGTAAATCCCTTATTATTCAGTGCGAAGGTGAGAGATCACTGTTTTTAGCAACGAAATTTATGGTCTAATACCACAATGATAACTTCAATTCCTTGGCTGATTGGGACCCGCTATGTGCGGGCCAAACGGCGCAATCATTTTATATCCTTCATCTCAGCCGTTTCCATGATCGGACTGGTGTTAGGTGTCATGGTGCTGATCATCGTCATGTCCGTAATGAACGGATTTGATCGAGAAATGCAAACCCGCGTATTGGGCATGGTACCGCATGGCACGATTTCACAACCTGAAGGCATGTCTGACTGGCCTATGTTGCTCGATACCCTGGCAGCATCCCCCGATGTGGTGGCAGCAACCCCCTATATTGAATCTCAAGGCTTATTGTCTGTCGATAATGTGACACGTGGCGTCATGATTTATGGCATCGATCCCGAGCGACATGACAAGGTCTCAATTGTGGGCGAGCACTTTGTTGCAGGGCAACTCAACGATTTAACACCCGGTCGGTTTGGCATTGTCTTGGGTGATATTCTCGCCCGCATACTGGGTGTGGGTATTGGCGATTCAGTCACATTAATGGTACCTGAAGTGAGTGTGTCGATTGCAGGCTTGGCACCGCGCTTTAAGCGTTTTGAGGTGGTCGGACTGTTTAGTGTTGGCGCTGAAATGGACTCAGGATTGGCCTATATCAATATGAGGGATGCGGCCAAATTGTTGCGTATGGGCGATAAGGTTGATGGTGTGCGTATTCGGGTAGCCAATTTGTTTGATGCCCGTGAAATCACATGGAATCTAGCCGTTAATCTACCGGGCCGTTATATGGTCAGTGATTGGACCCGTACCCAAGGCAATCTGTATAAAGCCATACAGATGGAAAAGCGCATGATTGGACTGTTGTTGGTCATGATTGTCGCGGTTGCCGCCTTTAATATCGTATCGTCTCTGGTGATGCTGGTGCAGGACAAACAGGGTGATATTGCGATTTTAAGAACCATGGGCGCCTCGCCACGACAAATTATGGGCATATTTATTGTGCAGGGCAGCATGATTGGTGTCATCGGCGTAGTGATCGGCACGATATTAGGCGTACTCGGTGCCTTGTCGATCGACAAGCTTATTGGCTTCATCGAATCGGTATTTGGTATTCAGGTGATTGATGGCTCAGTCTATTTTATTGATTATTTCCCCTCCGAATTACAGTGGATGGACGTGGCTTGGATCACGGGGGTGTCATTAATTTTGAGCCTGTTGGCAACGCTATATCCTGCCTTTAGAGCGTCTCGATTGTCACCAGCAGAGGCTTTGCGCTATGAATGATATTGTATTGGCGTGCCAAGGCGTTTGTCGGGATTATAAGGTTGGTCCTGAGACGGTGCGTGTACTAAGAGGTTTAGACCTTCAGGTTGCACAGGGGAGCTTGGTGTCTATCGTCGGTACGTCTGGCAGCGGAAAAACCACCTTGTTAAATATTTTGGCAGGGTTGGACACGCCCACCGCAGGCGAGGTCATTATTGCTGGTCATGCCTTAAGTGCGATCAGTGATCGGCAACGCGGTGTCATTCGCAATAAAGACATGGGCTTTGTATTTCAATTCCACCACCTATTGCCTGAATTTACCGCATTGGAAAACCTGTTGTTACCCTCCATGATTGGAAAGACCTACGGGCCTGACGTCAAGGAATATGCGGCGAGTTTGCTAGAGCGGGTAGGGTTAGGAGACCGGTTACACCATAAGCCTTCTGAGCTATCAGGTGGCGAGCGTCAGCGTGTAGCGATCGCTAGAGCATTGGTCAATAGACCTAAATTGGTGTTGATGGATGAACCGACAGGCAACCTGGATGAAGACAATTCAAAACAGATTGAAGCCCTCATCGTCGATCTCAATCACAACTTCAAAATCAGCTTTGTGGTGGTGACCCACAGCCGAGACTTGGCAGATGCAATGGCTGAGCGCTATCGATTGGTTGACGGTAAGCTGCTGTCAGGCGCAGTCACTTACTGAGATTGGCTGCGCTTCTTAGCACGCAAAGCCCAGTGACGCCTTGCATTCCAATGCCACAGGCCATTAATGACCAGTGCCCCAACTAGCCCTGCCACGAGCCCTACGATAACCGATCCCAAAATCAGGGGCTCCCAAATCGCGTTTATTTCAGAAGCCAACCATTTTAGTGACAGTTTGAAATCTGGCATCTTAACGGGTTGGTCTAGGATATGTGCGCCGAGCCAATAATTGAAATAGTAGATGGGCCCCATGGTTAATGGGTTCGATACCCACACCACAGAAATCGATAGCGGAATGTTGGCGTTGAAATAAATCGCCAGTACGGCTGCCGTTAGCATGTGAAAAGGAAGAGGTAGCATCGCTACAAACAGACCAAAGAAGCATGCCTTAGCGACTGACTTTCTATTAAGATGCCACAGGCTGGGTTTATGAAGAAGGTGTCCTAGGAACTGCAAAGATTCGTTGTTCTTTATCTTTTCTGCTGTAGGCAGCCACTTTTTTAACGCTTTTCTAGGCACTGATATATCGCATTGACCAATGAAGGTCATGATTATCCATAATAAGGCAAGGATTGCCACCTATGTTACCACTCACGCTCGCCTTGATTGTGGGCTACCTGTTTGCATTACTATACCCCATTACACTGGCTGGCATTGTCATGTTGTGCTGCAGCATTTTTGTCGTAACGATGGGGCACAATCAAGTCTCTTATAAACCCGTTACCCGGGTTCAATTCGCCACCAATAAGCAACAAATGGCTAACCATTCTGCTGCCATTCTATGCTGGTTTGTCCTGTTTGGCCTGGTGATGATGAACAGCACCATTGGCGCCAGATTAGAGCGACAGGTGTCCGTCACCCAAAGCGGTCAGAAGGTATCACTGGTAGGCAGGGTTGAGGGTGTGCCGCGAGAGAATCGGTATGGATGGCACACCACATTTCGTTCCGAACAGCGCACACTTTTTGCCTATTGGCCCTTGGATGCAGAGGTGCAGGCAGGAGATTTGTGGGCGGTAGATTGTATCCTGCAGCCAATCAATGCCATTTGGAGCCCGGGTGCAATGGACCCTGCGAAGTCGGCCTTCATGAAAGGGGTTGATGGGCGCTGTACGATAAAATCAGCAGTTTTGTTGTCGTCAGACCGGCCGACCATCGTTGGCTTGCAGACGTGGGTGCGCAATTGGGTAAGGTCTCAGCCGATTGATGCGCCATTCAAAGCCTATGCGACCGCATTGTTGCTAGGTGATCGCACACAGCTGACGGTTCAGCAGCAACAGCTCATGAGAGATGCCCATACCAGTCATCTGTTGGTGGTCTCTGGGTTGCATTTGTCATTGGTATTTGGCGTGTTCTATGGCGTGGTAGGGCTCATCGGACGACTTCTTTGGCTGCATGCGATACGTCCCATTGGCGATTTTCAGTGGGTAATTGGGCTGTTGTCGGCGCTCTTTTATGCGGTATTGTGCGACTTTCCATTGCCGACACAGAGAGCGTTGCTGATGTTGGCTGTGCCCGCGGCGCTGCATGTCACCAGAAGATCCGTAGGCTGGGGCAATGCCTATCTACTGGCGCTGTGTCTGGTGCTGGTGCTTGATCCATTTGCGTTGCTACAATTTTCTGCTTGGCTGTCGTTTGGCGCCGTTGGCGTCCTCATGCTCGGCATGCGTGGGCGCCGCGTGGGCAAAGACAAAGCGCCGTTGCTGCTACATTGGCTGGCTTTGTGGACCAAGCCCCAATGGTTGGTTGCATTAGGGTTAGCCCCGATTCTGTGGCTGATGGGTGTGCCCAGTAATCCAGCCAGTATCTTGGTCAATATTGTTGCTATACCTCTAGTAGCGTTCTTCTTATTGCCCGGTCTGGTGGCAGCCATTACGCTCGGTTGGTTCCTGCCATTTGGGATCACAAATGCCTTTATAGCGTGGTTGAATAAGGGTTTTTGGCTACTCGAAAGGCTCATGGAATGGGGTGGGCAATTTCAGATGCCAGTTCCGCCGCAGGGACCGGCAATACTGCTATATGGGCTGTGGGTCCTGGTGTTACTCACCCCTTCAGGGCTACCGGGTCGTTTGCCCGCGGCCACCTTCCTTTTCATGGCCTGGATGGTGCGGTTGCTGTGGCTACCTGTGAATCATACCCCGCTTGAACTCTATGTGTTAGATGTGGGACAGGGTCAGGCAATCGTGATTCACCAGAGCGGTCATTGGATATTGATTGATACAGGTCCGGGTGACATTGACCGTGCAGGGCAGTTGGGTCGTGTCGTGATGCCCTTTATTAAACAGAAGGGCGTGAGATCCTTCGACGCCGTGGTGTTGTCACATCAGGACACCGATCATGTCGGTGGATTGTTGTTGGCACCTGCCTGGATAGAAAGCCCGCTGTGGCTGTTTGGCGAAGCGCCCTATGGTACGCATGCCTGTGTTGCGGGACAGCAGTGGGATTTGGGGCCTTTGTCACTTAAAGTACTATCGCCGCCAGCCGGTACTGCGCTTGAAGGCAATGCGGCTTCCTGTGTGGTTCAAGTGGCGTCAGAAGACGGCTGCATCCTCCTACCAGGCGATATTGATAAACGGACCGAATATGAGGTGTTGGCTGGACTTGGCGTCAGTGAAAGCCAACCCTGTTCAGTGCTCGTGGGGTCTCATCACGGCAGCGCGAGTTCGACAACCCATTCATGGTTGGCAACATTCTCTCCTAACCTGATGGTGTTTAGCGCGGGGAGGAATAATCGGTTTGGTCATCCCAGTGGTGTTGTGATTGATAAGTTGGATGCACTGAATATTCCATGGGTGTCTACCCATTCAAGTGGCACCCTGAAAGTAGTGCAGAAGAAGGGCGAGCTATCGGTTTCTGCGATATCTAAGCCATTTTTTTACTGGCAATAGCCTATGGACATCCCTAGGATGAGGACAATGCCTTCTCATCAGCTTTAAAGGAATACGATATGCCTACTGAGTCAAAACAAACCTATTCGCCTGAAGTTATTCAAGAAGCGGCACAGCTCGCAAAAAAGGTGAAAGCGCCTCAGCAAACCAAAGAGCAAACCAAGATCATCGAACAAGGCATTCGCAAGGGTTTGGCGCAATACAAAAAGCAACAAAAAGCCCAAGCCCGTGACCAAGACAAGCAGCGAAAAAAGCAATTGAAACGAAAAGAACTAGAGGACACTCATGATATGCGTGCAGATGCCGATACGCAAAGGCATGCATTACCCGCATGGTTGCCCTGGTCGCTGTTGCTGGTCAGCTGGGTCGGTTTTGTGAGCTATGTGCTTACTATTTAGTGAGTTATCAATCTTATATATCTAAATAAAACAAAGACTTATTGAAGTTTGTTAATGTTATTTTTAGAATTTAATATTCAGGGTTTGGGCTTCTAAAGCGGCCATCAAGTACCCAACTTTTGTCAGGCTTTCTTCATATTCGCTTAGAGGGTCTGAATCAGCAACGATGCCGCCACCGCCCCAAACAGAAATGTGCCCCGCTTTGACTACCAGCGTTCTAATCAAAATATTGCTGTCCAGTGTGTTTAACGAATCCCAGTAAAATAATGATCCGCAATAAGGGCCACGCTGATGAGGTTCTAATGCGTGTATTATTTCCATCGCCCGCTTTTTAGGTGCGCCTGTAATAGAGCCACCAGGAAATGCGCGTAAAAAGCCCTCAATCGGGCTTAATCCAGGTAATAACTGGGCAGTAACGGTACTGACCAAATGATGCACGTTTCGGTAAGACTCTAGGTTAAACAGGTGGGGCACCTTAACGCTACCGGGCACTGACGATTTGCCCACATCGTTGCGCAGCAAATCGACGATCATGACATTTTCAGCGCGGTCTTTACTGCTAGAGCGTAATTGTTGGGCCAGATCATGGTCTTCTTCGGGCGTTTGACCCCGTTTGATCGTGCCCTTTATAGGCTGTGTTGCAATGGTACCCTGTGAAATTTGAATAAATCGCTCGGGAGAATGGCTGAGCACCTGCTCGTTGCCCGTATCCAGAAATGCGCCGAAAGGGGTTTCAGACAGCTTTCTGAGTAACTTAAAAGCCTGCCAAGCGTCTCCTGTGCAGGGTGCGCTGAATTTTTGGGTGTAATTGACTTGATAACAATCACCGGCATTGATGTAGTTAAGGATACGTTCAATGTCCTGTTGGTACTGTGTCGCTGTTGTATGGGGCGTGAATGTCTGCGTTAAACGAAAGGGTTCAAAAGGTTGTGTTATCGACGGTTCATCACCCAAAGGCTGGCCAATTGTCGGGGCTGTTTGTAGAGACATTACCTGTGTGGCAAGCCACTCGGGACATTGGTCACTCACGCATAGCTGCGTTGTTTTGGTGTCGTGATTGACAACAATTGCCCATACATAACTCCCGCATTGGCTTAATGCGGTATCCAAAGGGCCGTTCTGTAACAGCGGTCCGATGAAATTACTTTCATAACCGGCTTCATAGCTGAGCAAGCCCATAATACTGGGCTGCCATACAGATTCTGGGGCTGCAGGCTGAGTTAGGGTTGCATGTAAGCGCTTGAGTTCTTGCTCAAGGTTTCCTTGCGACTGAGCAGTGACATAGGAGCCATCGCTTTGCAAAATATTGTGTGAAAACTGGCCCTGGACCGGTTGAGACAACCACTCTAACGGCACCGCAGAAAACACATCAGGGCCAAGATGCCCGCTGTCTAACAATAGGAAATAGGGCAGATGGCGATACTGGTCCGCCAGCGTTAGGGTGTCTTGAGTATAGGGAAGGGTATAGGTTTGCACAGAGCGCTCTCGACTCATTCAGTCTGATCATTGTATCGGTTTTTCACACATATCTCAGCAGCGAAAATGCAAAACAGCTGACGGTGGCAACATCATGCCACAAGGGTAGATATTGTGTTTTGTTTTGAGAGCACATCGGCATATTCTTTTTAAAAATATTAATCTATGTCTCAATTTCACAATAAAAATCAAAAACTTAGTGTACCGGTATTCGGTATCGTGGTTTAGTGTAAAAAAATAAAAATGATTGGTACCCATATTTGAAGTAGGGTGTAGGCAGCACAAAAGACGATGCAGTTGCAGTTCATAGATTAACATCGAAGGAATGCTTGCAGCTTTTGGCGCTGAACCTGCCATGTTGAAAATATTGCGTGCCCACTATTTGGGAAATGTTAGTTTATGAGCACCATCATTGTTACCGATTCTGCCTGCGATTTGCCAGATGCCTTTGTTGAGCAAAATCCAATTAAAAAATTGCCATTGAATATTTATTTGAATGGCGAAACCTTCCCTGATAAAACCACGGAAGCAGAGCGATTGGCCATTTATCAAAAGGGTTCATTATCCCGCGAACACGATGCGTCAAGTCAGCCCAGTTCTGTTGACGATGTTTATCATTATTTTCTGGATAAAATAGCCGTTCAGCACGATTTTGCCATTGGACAAACGGTGTCTAAAGCCAGAAGCCCGAATTTTGAAAACTGGCAGTCGGCTGCTGGTCTGGTACAACGTGATTATCACAAATTGCGAGCTGCAGGGGGCCGTACGGGTTCATTTGGCATCCGTATCATTAACAGTGGCACTATGTTTACTGGGCAGGGAATTCTGGCAGCCCACTCTTGTAAGCTGATTCATGATGGGATCGGTCGAAACCAATTGCGGCGTGAAATTGAAGATTTCAAGTTAAAGATCCGCACATTGGCAGTGCCCAGAGATGTGGCGTACTTGCGCGAGCGGGCCCGTAAGAAGGGCGATAAGAGCATTGGATTCTTGGCCTCTTTGGTCGGCAAAACCATGGATATCTCGCCCATATTGCGGGGCTACCAAGATGTTACCGAGCCTGTGGTAAAAGTCAGAGGCCGTGAGGCGGCGGTTAATCGCATGTTTACCTATGCGATGCATCGCATGAATGAAGGTCTGTGCACACCCTATATTGTGGTCAGCATTGCCGGAGATCCATTGGCGTTAGAGCAGTTTGAAAAATTTAGAGAAATGAAAATATTGGCCAAAGCCAAAGATATTCGTGTGATGACCACCGTCATGAATTTGTCTGGTGGCATCAATATGGGTCCTGATACCGTCTCCATTTCGTTAGCATCGGATAATGAAGTCTTAGACGTGTGACCTACCGAGCAACACTCACGCGTGATCAACAGCGGCCTTGAATGGGTGTTGTTAGTGTTGTTAGGATTGGCGGGTGTTGTTGCCAGTATTTTTCGTTACTTTGTTAACCTGTGTGCGGACATTGTGTCATTGACAGCCCCACACATAACAATGATCTGCATTGAATTTTCTGGAATTGATCAACTATGAAAACAGTATTGTTGGGTGGTACAGGTCTGATTGGCAGACAAGTATTAAATAAAACGGCTGGGTTTGTGGTCATGTCGCGCCGAGAAATGCCTGAATACGATGGCCGTCATCAGGTGATTGTTGCGGGCAATTTATTAGATTTGGCTTGGCCAGAGCAATGTGACCAGGTGATTTGTTGCTTGGGCACGACCTTAAAAAAAGCAGGCAGCAAAGACGCCTTTATTGAACAAGACTTTTTGTTAACCCGTGAATTGTTAGCGCGCGCGGTTAAAAATGGCGCCAAGCGATTGCTAATAGTCTCAGCGCTGGGTGCATCAGAACAATCTATGGTTTTGTATAGCAGGGTAAAGGGTGAGCTCGAAGCCACGGTATCAGCGATGGGCTGGCAGCAAGTAGTGATTTATCAGCCATCGTTATTGTTGGGCGAGCGGATAAATGACACAAGGCCAACCGAATTTTTCAGCCAAAAAATAGGGGCTATATTGGCCCCTATTGTACCTGCAAACCTACGGCCTATTAAGGCAGATACCCTTGCGCAGCGCATTGTACATGATGGCCAGAGTCCATTGTTGCCAGGCATTCAGACTATCAAAGGCAAGCCGTTGTGGGCTTATTAAGGGTGGTATGTTTGATGGGTTACCACGTCTGGCAATTTGGTTTGATGCCTGTATTATTGGGTGAGATTTTTCAATGAGGCTGCACAATTGACAACTGAATCAGTGACCAAAATGCCAATTTTGTATGTGCCTCATGGCGGCGGACCTCTGCCACTGATGGGTGACGCATCGCAAGAGGATATCGCTGCATTTTTAACCCGCATTGGCCCGAGTCTTCCAAAACCCGAAGCGGTATTGGTGATAAGCGCACATTGGGAAACCGATACACCGACCATACTCAGCGTGGCAAATCCAACACTACTCTATGATTATTACGGCTTCCCCGAAGCAGCCTATCATTATGATTACCCCATAGCGGGCGCAACAGCTCAGGCTGATCGCTTATCACAATTATTGGCAGTGCAGGGCATAGAACATGCCCATGACAACAGCCGAGGTTTGGATCATGGCGTGTTTGTCCCGCTCATGCTGATGTATCCAGCTGCAGATATACCGGTATTCCAGCTTTCTATGGGTTCACATCTAGACCCTCTGGCACATATCCAGTTAGGACAGGCGTTGAGTGACCTGCGCCATCAGGGGGTTTTGATTCTGGGTTCTGGCATGTCCTTTCATAATATGAGGGACATGATGGCAGGCACATCCAATTTGCAAAATGCTGCCTACGCACGGGATTTTGATCATTGGCTGGTGGATGCGGTCACCAATGAGTCCTATTCATCCGACGAACGAAAAGAAAAACTCGTCCATTGGTCGGACGCACCTGCAGCGCGGTTTAGTCACCCGCGTGAAGAGCATCTGTTGCCATTACATGTTTGTGCCGGCGCAGCACAGCTGACGGCTGCGCACTTGACGTTCCATGAACCTGTTTTTGGTCGACAGGTGTCTGGCTACATTTGGAGAGACTAATTAAGAATACTCTTACAAAAGGGTCTTGCGTGAGCACCGTGACTTATTTACAGTAGTAACACAGCAGATTGCGATACATAAAAATAAAATTCACTGTCAAAAGGCAGTGGCAATCACAGGAAACATTGCATGCTATCAGTTCAGGAAGCGAGCCTTTCTTTTGGTGGAATACATGCGTTATCTGAACTGACTTTTGAAGCAAAGCAGGGTGAGATAACGGCCATCATTGGGCCCAATGGGGCAGGAAAAACCAGCTTATTTAATATCATATCGGGATTTTATAAGCCGCAAGCGGGACGTGTATTCTTTCAAGATCAAGATATCACTCACGCACGACCTGATAAGCGGGCGGCGCTTGGTATCGCTCGAACCTTTCAAAATATTGCCTTATTTCGCGGCATGACAGTGCTTGAAAACATCAAGTTGGGTAGCCACAGTCGGTTGAAATCCGGCCTGTTCGATTCTGGTATTTACTATGGTGCCGCCCGTCGCGAAGAAATAGCCCTTCGCAATGAGCTTGAACGCGATGTTATCGATTTCCTAGAACTTGACCATATCCGCAATCTTCATGTCGCAACGCTCCCCTACGGGCTTCAAAAGCGTGTGGAACTTGCCCGTGCATTGGCACTTCAACCCAAAGTCTTGTTGTTAGATGAACCGGTAGCGGGCATGAATCGCGAGGAAACCGAGGACATCGCGCGCTTTATTCTCGATATACAAGAGCGCTGGAATACCACCATCCTATTGGTAGAGCATGACATGAGTATGGTGATGGACATTTCCGATCAGGTGATCGTATTGAATTTTGGTAAACAGATTGCCAGTGGTACGCCGAAAGATGTGCAAAATAATCCCGCTGTTATCGAAGCCTATTTAGGTACCAGTGCAAAGGGAGCGGCGTAAATATGGGACAGTTTTCTCAATATGTCATGAACGGCATTATGAATGGTAGTGTCTACGCACTGATTGCCCTCGGCATTGTATCCATTTTCAAATCGACCAAGGTGGTCAATTTCGCCCAAGGTCACGTCATCATGTTTGGCGCCTATTTCTACTTCACTTTTTCAGTCATGTTGCCAGAAGCCACATTTATGCCTGACTGGGTGCTCAAGTGGGAACCAGAGTGGCTTGCTGCCTACAAAGAAGGGGCTTTAATGTTCTCACCCAAAGCCGCTATTGCTGGTTGGGTGAATAACTTACCACGCATCATATTGGGCATTATCGGGGCGGTTATTTGCAACGGTATTCTTGGCTTATTGATTGAACGGGTCTTTATGAGGCCACTGTTAGGTCAATCCAGTTTTGCCATGATCCTCTGTACTATCGGCCTTATTTGGGTGCTTGAAGGCAGTGCTTCTTTAATCTGGACCGCAGACGTTGACCAGGTCCCGCCATTGGGTCCCAATTTCCCCATCCGGTTCACGTTATTTGGCGAACAGGTATTCTTCTTTAGTGCCTCCGTGGTCAATTTTGGATTGGCATTGTTCCTGTTTGGCTTATTAATGTTGGTATTGCGATTTACACGATCTGGTGTGGCCATTCGTGCTACTGCAGAAGATCAAAGTACTGCCTACGCTATGGGTATCAATGTGCCCGCTGTTTTTTCTAGTGCTTGGGTTATTGCCTCAACCACCGGCGCATTCGCTGGTGCTATTTTGGCGAGCCGGAATGGGCTGTCTCCAACGCTAGGTCTGTTTGGTTTGTCCGTGTTGGCCATTGTATTAATGGGTGGGTTGGACTCATTTTTGGGTGTATTGATAGCGGCCATGCTGGTTGGCATTTTTGAGTCCTTGACCCAGTGGCAGTTGGGTGGAGAGATTGCTGAAATTGTGCCCTATGTGTTGGTGTTAATTGTGATTATATGGCGGCCTAACGGATTGTTAGGGCAGGCCGAAATTGAACGAATATAGGAAGAGATAATCTGTGATTATTGGCGAATACAAAACGGATTACGGACAGGACGAAGGCATCTGGAATACCTGGGCTAAAAAGCTGGGGTTTGTTGTGGCCTTGTTACTGCTGTTACTCATTCCCTTTATTGGAAACGACTACCAACTGCTGATGGCCGGACAAATCGCCATTTTTGTCATCGCGGTAGTTGGCCTTAATGTGTTGGTCGGATACACCGGACTGATGTCGTTAGGGCACGGAGCGTTCTTTGCTTTGGGTGCCTATACGACGGTTGCACTGCACCAATTTTTTCCGCACCTGTTTCCGCTGATAACCTTGATAATTTCAATGGTGGTCGCGGGCTTTTTTGGTTTTCTATTTGGCTTGCCATCATTGCGGGTTAAGGGATTGTATTTAGCGGTTGCGACCCTATCTGCCAACTTCATCGTGTTGTTTTTCATTCGACAAGATTGGTTGGAGCATTTAACGGGTGGTCGCGGTGGCATAGAAACGCCCAACGCCTATTTCTTTGGCACTGAATTGATTACCAATCAACAAAAATACTTTTTGATCGTGCCGATCGCGATCGTCATGTTTCTATTTGCACAGAATCTTTTCCGAAGCCGGTTTGGGCGCGCATTGATTGCCATCAGAGACAATGACCATTCTGCAGAAATTTTGGGCATTTCATTGTTCAATTACAAACTCAAAAGTTTTGTGATATCGGCAGCCTATTGCGGTGCTGCGGGTACGCTGTGGGCCTATTTCTTCCCTGCGATTCTGCCAGAAGATTTCGGTCTCAATATGTCCATTACGCTGTTAATCTGCCTGGTTGCCGGTGGTATGGGGCGTTCACTGGGTCCCATTTTTGGCACGATCTTGATATTGATGGTGCCAGAGCTGCTAAAAATGGGTGCGTTTTACTTTTCAGAAGGTAACGCGAGTGCACAGATCTATTTCAGCCCGATTCGAGATATCGTATTCGGTCTGATGATTATTGGTTTCTTGATTTTCGAGCCCATGGGATTGGTATCCATTTGGGATCGTTTTTGGCGATTTATCAATCGTTGGCCGTTCGCAAAATAATGTTGTCACTATAAAAACAAGAGAGGTTACAACCATGGCAATTAAGAGAAGAACCTTACTGCAAGCTGGGGCAGCGTTAACCGCTGCTGTTGCTGCACCCTCCATCGTTAGGGCTGAAACAAAAGTCTGGCGTGTTGGTGCATCACTGCCTATGACGGGCCCGTTTGCCACTGCGGGGCAATTAGTCGCTCCTGCGTTTGCAGAATTCGAAACTGTCGTTAACGATAACGGTGGTATCGGCGGTATTCCAATCAAAATCGAAGTAGAAGACTCAGGTTATATTCCAAAAAATGCCTTGGCTAACTTCCAACGCGCGCTTGCGGGCGGAGATCTCCATTATTACTTTGGTGATTCAACAGGTTTCATGGAATTGGTGGGTCCATCGCTGAAGGGTGACCAGGCAGTCATGATGGGGTCCACCTCGTTTGCTTCTGTATTGGCGAATCCAAAAGAAAGACCCTACCAGTACATGGCAGGCCCAACCTATGAAGACCAGTTTGAAATTCTACTGAGAGATGTTGCAGCAAAAGGCGGTAAAACCGTCGCATTTATCTATTCAGATACAGAGTTTGGCAGGGATCCAATTGCACATGGTAAAAAGATTGCTGCAGAACTCGGTTTGAAAGTCGTTCTGGATGAAGTCACCAAGGCTGCCGGTGCTGACATTGAGAGTCACGTGACCAAATTGGCACAAGCGAATCCAGACTATGCCCTACTGCAGGGTTATGTCACAGGCGTATGGCCACAGCTTATTGGCGCAGCACGTGCGTTTGGCTTAAAAACCCAATTTATGGGTACCTTCTGGGCCATGGAAAAGGTGGTGGCGGATAAGGTAACGGCACAAGCGGGTCCTTTCTTGGACGGTTATCAGGGTGTTATGCCGTACCGATATTTCTATGATCAAGAAAATGCGCCGTATTACCGTGAATTGGCAGCTCAGAAAAAGGCCGCTAATCCCGATTTCCCCGGTTATGTCGTGACTTGGGAACTTGAAGGCCGTTTGAATCTTGAGATATGGAAAAAGTCTATGGAGATGACTTTAGAGGCAAACAAAGAGATCAATGCAGATAATCTAATGGCTTCCTTTAGAAGCATTAAGGATTGGGATAGCGGCGGTTTCTTTGGTGCACCGGTCACGATCAAAGACCATAAGATTGGCCAGGGCAGGGTGTACCGTTACAGTGCGGAAACCAAACTGTTTACGCCTTCATCTGACTGGTTCACTACCTAAAAAAGGACAAGAGAGCCGCAAACGCGGCTCTCGGAGCGACTCCTATGCTACGAATTGAAAACATCGATGTGGATTACCACCATGCCATTCAGGTCCTGAAAGGATTGTCTATTGCCGTAAAATCTGGCGAGGTGACTGCTCTACTGGGTGCTAACGGCGCGGGTAAAACCACGGTGTTAAAAGCGGTGTCTGGATTGTTACCGCTAGAAAACGGTCACATTGGTGATGGTAGAATCTTTTTCGACGACAAATTGATCAATAAGACAAAGCCCCATGAATTAGCGCGAAACGGCTTGGTGCATGTTCGAGAAGGTCGCCGGGTGTTTGCCGAGATGTCGGTCGAAGACAATTTGATTGCGGCCTCCTACGCGCTTACCGGACGCAACGCGGTTCCGGATTACGAACAGGTGTACCATTATTTTCCGCGTCTCAAAGAGCGTATGAAACAGTTAGCTGGCCTCCTGTCTGGTGGTGAGCAACAAATGTTGGCGATAGGTCGCGCTATCATTGGTCAACCCAAGCTCATTTTATTAGATGAGCCCTCGTTGGGTTTGGCACCCATAGTGGTAGAAGAAATTTTTAACATCATCAGCAAAATTAACCGTGAACAAAAGGTCAGTATGTTGCTGGTTGAACAAAATGCCGGTGCTGCCTTTAGTATCGCGCATCAGGGTTATATTTTGGAAAACGGTAAAGTGGTTTTAGAAGGCACCATTGAAGCGCTGCGCCAAAATGAAGATATTCAAACGTTTTACTTAGGTATGGGCGAGCATCACGACGAAAAATCATTTCGGGATGTTAAACATTATAAACGACGTAAACGTTGGTTAAGTTGAGGTAGGGATGTCATTAGACGGTCAATTCGAACATACAGGGTACGTCAGCGTCACCCAAATGCTAGAGCAGCATGCCAGCGCATTTTCAAATGAAGTAGCCATTCGCCAAAAGAAATTTGGTATTTGGCAGGAAATGACATGGCTGCAATATTTTGAAGAAACACAGCTCATTGCTGCGGGTTTACTGTCTATTGGTATCGAGCCTGGTGCACATTTGGGCATTGTTGCTGAGAATTGCCAAGAATGGATTATGGCCCAGTTGGGGTCCAATTTTGCCAATACAGTGCCCTGCGGCGTTTATCCTACCAGTCCAGCCAATGAAGTCCTGTATCTGCTCACCAGCGCTGAATGCTCATTGGTTTTCTGTGAAGACCAAGAGCAGGTGGATAAACTGCTTGAGATTCGAGACCAATTACCCTTGGTTAAAAAAATCGTGGTGTTCGATGACAAAGGTTTAAAGAACTATCAAGAACCAGATTTGATGACACTTGACGCATTGATGGCCCTTGGAAAAACCTTTTTAGAGCAGCACCCACATGCTGTGGCCGAGCGTCATGCACTCCAGGTACCAAACGATACGGCCTTGGTGGTGTTTACCTCTGGGTCTACTGGCTTGCCAAAGGCAGCTATGATTTCCTTTGAGAATATGTGGCACCAAATGAAGTTGCTGTGGGACACGGTGCCCGCTGAAATGCATCAGGATATTCTGTCTTACCTGCCACTCTGCCATATTGCCGAACAGGCATTTTCAGTGCTGAACGCTATTGCCCGTCGTATGACAGTGAACTTTGGTGAAAGTCTACGAACCATTCGTACCGATCTGCAAGAAATTGCACCACAGATGTTTTTTGGTGTTCCCCGCGTCTGGGAGAAAATGCAGGCTGAAATTGTGGTGCTGACCTCTCGTAGCGGTGGCATACGCCAATGGTTGATTAAAGCAGCCATGGCGAGCGCGCAAGCGCGGGGCGAACAATCACCTGATGACTGGAGCTTGTCTGAGCGGATCCGTTTTCAGCTCTGGTACTGGACGATCTATCGTTATCTGTTGAACTATTTGGGTCTTAGAAAATGTGAAATTGCGATGACCGCAGCAGCGCCTATTTCACCCCACCTGTTAGCGCAATTCCGCGGTATGGGTGTGCCCTTGGTTGAAATCTTTGGTATGACAGAAACTACTGGAGCCGCCACAGTACAACCCTTTAACTTTAAATGTGCAGGTCGTATTGGGAAACCAGGTATTGGCGTTGAGTGCAAGATTGCTGAGGATGGCGAATTGCTGGTCAAAAGTGGCATCATTTTTAAGGGGTATTATAAAAACCCTGAAGCAACTGCTAATACGATTCAAGATGGTTGGTTACATACTGGTGACATTGCAACCGCGTTTGAAGATGGCTCGTACAGCATTGTAGACCGTAAGAAAGACATCATTATCAACGCTGCCGGCAAAAACCTGTCGCCAAGTTTGATAGAGAACACCATGAAGGCGAGTCCGTATATCAAGGAATGTATTTGTATTGGCGACCAACAACGCTATGTGGTGGCCCTCATTCAGATTGACTATGACACCGTGACAACATGGGCAGAAAGCAAACAAATTTCCTATACTACCTTTAAGTCTTTAAGTGAAAATGCCGATGTTGTAGCGCTTATCGAAGAAGAGGTGGCTACTGGTAACAAACGGTTGGCTCGGGTAGAACAAATCAAAAAGTTTGTTCTATTGACCAAAGAACTGGACCACGATGACGGTGAAGTAACCGCCACCATGAAAATTCGACGCAGCATTATTGCCAAACAATATGCCGCGCAAATTGAGGCCCTGTACGAAGACAAGCAGATTGCGTAAAGGCTAGATGCTGTATGGGAAGGGGGCCACTATAGGCCCCACTAGCAAAGCGAGTATGAGGTGTGTCATGACAGCACTTTTTACGGCACGTATCGAGCAATGGCGATTCCAATCGCCGCTTCAGCCACATTTTGCTGTGGTCTCTATCCCTCTGTTCTTATCCTGTTGCAACGCAATGAGCCAACGACATTATCAACGCCAGATTGTGAATATCGATGGTACACCCCTTCAAGATAGTCTTGGTGTCTTACCTACCGCGTCGCTTGCCGCCGTCACTCTACTAGGGGTGCTGTGGCCGTATCAGTGTCGTACACGTGATGAGGCACTGTCTTCAGTAGCAAAAGGAGTCTGACAATGAACGCATCGAATAAAGTTTATGTACTCGATACCAATGTGTTGATCCACGATCCCAACGCGCTGTTCAATTTCGAAGAGCATGATGTGTATATTCCCATGCTCGTATTGGAAGAATTGGACAAGCTGAAGTCGGGCTTAACCCCTGTGGCAGCCGATGCACGTCACGCTGTCCGTGCGATAGATGCCGTGCTGTTCGACTCAAATCCCGAGCAGGTCAGCAAGGGTGTTGACATTAAAGCCACTGAAGATGACCCAGGCAGGGGCCGATTATTCATACAGATGTCTGGTGGAGAAATTGCGCATGTGGGCGAAACCAGTAGCCAAAAAAATGACAATCAAATTATTCATGATGTGATTGAGTTGCAGGAGAATATGACCGATTGCGAGGTCATTTTGGTCACAAAAGACATTAACATGCGCCTAAAGGCCAAGGGCAGCGGCATTGCTGCAGAAGACTATCAGAATGACCAGTTAATTAAGGATATTGACAGCCTCACAACCGGATATCACGCCGTCAAAGGCTCCTTTTGGGAAGCATTAGAGTCGGTTGAAAAAATCAAGCTAACCGGCGATAGCCAACAGCTGGTGCGACTCGAATCACTCGAAGCGGTCGTCGGCATGCCTGTGTATGTGAACCAATTTATTTTCGATGACACCGAATTTGTTGGGCGCATTAAGGCAGTAGACGAAACCTATGCCAGCATAGAATTGCTCAATACAGGCATTTTGATGCGACAAAAAGTCTGGGGGCTGATGCCACGGGATATTCTGCAAGCCATGTCGATGTACCTCATCATGGATCCAGACATTGATTTGGTTGCGTTAAATGGGCCTGCCGGTAGTGGCAAAACCATCATTGCCTTGGCCTGTGCCTTAGAACTCACCATGGAAGAAAAGCGTTTCAATCGAATTATCGCCACGCGCAGCACGCGGGGGTTAGATGAAGATATTGGATTCCTACCCGGCACCGAAACTGACAAAATGACGCCCTGGTTGGGTGCATTTACCGACAACCTAGAGGCGTTACATTCTGAGGATCTCGATCCTACCGGTACATCAGAATATGTTGATAGCAACATCCCGATCCTGTTTAAGTCGTTGAACTTTGTGCGAGGCAGAAGCTTCCAACACAGTTTTCTCATCGTCGATGAGGCGCAAAACTTAACACCGCACCAAATCAAAACTATCGTAACGCGCGCGGGTGAGGGCACCAAGGTGGTCTGCCTGGGCAACCTAGCCCAAATTGATACCCCGTATTTAAAACCAACCAGTTCGGGCCTCACCTATATGAGTGAACGGTTTAAAGGCTTTCAACACGGGGGTGCCATTACCCTAGTTGGCGTTGCGCGCAGCCGGCTTGCAGAATATGCAGAACAGAATCTTTAATCCACTGAACCGATAATGGCCCGGCAAGGTAATAGTGACCCAGCAAGGTAATAGTGACCCGGCAAGCTATAGGAAGCCATTCATAAGGACTGCTGGTCTATCGACATAAAAAAGGCGCCTCTTTTAGGCGCCATTGTGGTGTGACCTGAGTGAATAACCCTATCGGGCAGTCCATTGGTCTTTCAACGCTTGAAATCGCTCTGCCGGATAGAGTTGTTTCAACAAGTCGTAATCAAATAAACGGTCGACCAAGGGTGCGTCAAACTGCAGGTGCTTTTTACAGTACTTATAAAAATCTGCCCCTGCACCCTGTTCATTGGTGTTGGCCATGACAATCTCAATGTCTTGGCCTAGATAGGTTTTGATCTTGGAAGGGTATTGGGTGTTCATGTACTCCATCGCAAAGACCAAGCATTGTGTGTTGCCTTGCGCGGCATACATGAACCCTTCATCTACCTGCACATCGCTCTGTGATAGATCGATACCATAGAAATCTTTCAGTTCGTCTAGGTAAAAGTTCATCTGCCAACGCGTTGTTTCTTCAAGAAAGCCGCTGGACAGCATGTCGTTTTTCACCATGGCCGCTGCTGCTGCAAAATCGTCCTGCTTCAGTGATTCCTGCTGAATTTCTTTCAAATACACGTCGGGGTTTTGAAACTTGCCCCCTAAGGCGCGCGATATAGGGTCTCTGACCAAAGTAATCACAGTAATTTTCTTGTTCGCCATTTCGCCAGATGTGAGCATGTCGCGAATCACGTCCTGTTCTACGTGCCGAGGCGTAATGGAGTTAATCTCAGAATCGTTGTTGTAACCTTCTGTCAGGGAATGGATGTCATAGATTCGGGTATCAGTGCCCCAATCAGCAGAGACCAGTGACCTAAAGGCCGTACTAGAGCCGACATGACCGGGCGTAGCAATGATGATAATCGACTGTGCCTTTCTTATTTCTGACCGGTATTTCAAACCAAACACGAATTTAAACAGACCGGGGAAAGTTTGCGCCAATTGGGCGAGGCGATTTTTTAAGTTGGCATGATTCATTAGCATGAGCAAAAGACCTGTAAGTATTGGTTGTCAGCGATCATTGGCAATAGGTTCTTATAAATACTGGGGCATTGCAAGCGGTGACTGGTTTTCCCTGCCTATCCCAATAACTGAATGTGACACTCACAATAACTGAATGTGACACTCACAATAGCTGTCCATGCTGCGCTTTTCATTTTTCAAATTGATATACAGCGCCATGGGGTGAATATTCCCCAATGCTAAGGGATCTCCACTGGACTTTTCATGGTGCATTTTGTTCAATGAAGCACTCTATAACAGGCTAGGTTAACTTATGATCCAAGTAATTGTCATTGACGACCACGACCTCGTTCGGATGGGCATTTGCCGCCTGTTGGAAGATGTAGCCGGTGTGAAGGTTATCGGTGAAGGGCGTTCAGGTGAAGAAGCCGTTCTGCTAGCCAAAGAACACCAACCCGATGTCATTCTCATGGATGTGCGTATGCCTGGTATGGGTGGGTTAGAGGCAACCCGAAAGATCAAGCGGTTATATCCCGATATTGCCATCGTGGTGGTCACCGCTTGTATCGGTGATCCGTACCCCTCTAAGTTACTTCAAGCAGGTGCTGCAGGGTTTATCACCAAAGAGGCAAACCTGGCTGAAATGACATTAGCCATCCAAAAAGTCCACTTGGGCCAAAAGTATTTGAGCCCTGAAATCGCACAGCGTTTAGCGCTCAATGCCTATGATGGTAACCCACAAAAGGATGGTCCCTTTGCCGATTTGTCAGACCGTGAACTGCAAATCGCCATGTTGATTGTGTCTTGCAAGAAAGTTCAGGAAATATCGGACAGTCTCTTTCTCAGTCCCAAAACGGTGAATACCTATCGCTACCGTTTATTTGCCAAACTCAACATAGAAAGCGATGTGGAATTGGCCTTACTGGCAGTCAAACATGGTCTTTTGGATCCGAGTGAAGCTTGATAAGTGGACAGTAGCCAATTTGACGCAAAAGCCATTATAAAATCCCTACCCAATAAACCTGGGGTTTATCGCATGCTGTCTGATACTGACGAGATACTCTACGTCGGTAAAGCCAAAAACCTAAAAAACCGGGTGGGCAGTTATTTTAGAAGCCGCGGGCTAACCGCTAAGACATTGGCGTTGGTCGCCAAAATTGCCAACATTGAAGTCACCATCACACATTCAGAAACTGAAGCCTTGCTGCTTGAGCAAACCCTCATAAAGGCGCATAGGCCGCACTTCAATATTCTGTTGGTCGACGATAAGGGCTATCCCTTTATTTTGTTAACCGACCATAACGAACCAGGGTTGCATTTCCACCGAGGCAGTAAAAAGAAGAAAGGCCGGTATTTTGGGCCATTTCCCAATGCAAAGGCCGTAAGAGAGACATTGTCGGTATTGCAGCGCGCCTTCAAAGTGCGTCAATGTGAAGACTCAGTCTATAACAACCGCAGCCGACCCTGTCTTCAGTACCAAATTAAGCGGTGTAAGGCGCCATGCGTCGACTTGGTGAGTCCTGAAGAGTATGCGGAGGACGTGGGCCACACACGTTTGTTTTTAGCGGGCAAAAGCAATGACGTATTGGAGCAAATAGAAACCAAAATGGACCAAGCGGTAGTCGACCTTGCATTTGAGCAGGCTGCTGAGTACCGCGACCAATTGCTATTCCTAAGGAAAATTCAAGAACAACAGTTTGTCTCCGGTCATCAGGGTAACGTCGATGTATTTGCTGCGGAACTAACCGATAGAGGCTGTTGTATCGCCTTACTGGTGATTCGCGATGGCCGGGTATTAGGCAATCGACAGTTTTTCCCTAAGGTCGGTTTAGAAGAGGGTGCCGCCGCCGTTTTAGAGGCCTTTATCGGACAATTCTATTTTGGTCAGCGTCAGCATGATATTCCAAACGAAATCTTAACCAGTGTCGGTTTAGAGCATGCTGCTTTATTTTCTGAAGCCTTTAAACATGAATTTGATACTGTCGTGCGTATTGCACACCAGGTGCGCAGTGAGCGCCGTAGTTGGATAAAGCTGGCCCAAACCAATGCACAAGAACAATTGATCATGCGGTTAAACCACCGACAAAGCATGACCGGCAGAATGCGTTCTTTAGAAACGGAATTGGGCATTGGATCGGGTGATATCAAACGGATGGAATGTTTTGATATTTCACATATTCAGGGCGAAGCCACTGTCGCATCCTGCGTGGTCTTTGATGAAACTGGGCCGCTAAAATCTGCTTATCGCCGTTTTAATATTACTGGCATAACACCTGGCGATGATTACGCTGCCATGGAACAGGCATTAACCCGTCGTTATGAAAAATTATTGAAATCGGACATGGGACTACCAGACGTGCTGATTGTCGATGGTGGCAAGGGGCAACTTGGGGTAGCGCGTGGCGTGTTAGAAGCCTTGGGTATCGATAATCTGTTGCTGCTTGGCATAGCCAAGGGAGAAGGGCGTAAACCTGGGCTAGAAACCCTATATGTCAACGATAAGGACCATACGTTGCAACTTGAAAAGCATGCGTCAGCCTTTCATCTGTTACAGCACATTCGTGATGAGGCCCACCGGTTTGCCATCGTGGGTCACCGCGAAAAGCGCCAGAAAACCCGCACAGGCTCTTTGTTGGATAAAATTCCTGGGGTAGGTGACTTACGGAGAAAGGCACTGGTACGGCATTTTGGGAGTGCAAAAGGGGTGCAGGCGGCCAGTGTTGATGAAATTATGAAGGTAAAAGGCATTAATCAATCCCTTGCCGAGAATATTTATGAATACCTGCATAACGCCTAATTTATCTATATAATCACCCAAAACCTCCGGACAGGCAGCTTTATGAACATCCCAAATTGGCTCACTACTGCGCGTATTCTGATGATTCCGGTGTGCGTTGTGCTTTATTATTGGCCGTCGCCATGGGCCTATATTGCAACGTCAGGCGTATTTATCCTGGCCGCCATCACCGACTGGTTAGATGGTTATCTTGCCCGCAAATTGGGGCAGTCTACCGCGTTTGGCGCATTCATAGATCCTGTAGCAGACAAGTTAATTGTCATGGCTGCTTTGGTTATTTTGGTTGAGCGACACAACACCGCTTGGTTGACCATACCTGCTGCCATTATTATCGGGCGTGAAATCGTCATTTCTGCTTTGCGTGAATGGATGGCTGAGTTGGGTGCCCGCGCCAGTGTATCGGTCAACATGATCGGTAAAATCAAAACCACGTTTCAAATGACTGCGATTATATTGCTGTTAATGGCAGCGCCTGGGCACTGGATACCGCTAATCGGTCTGGTGGTGCTGCAAATAGCGGCATTGCTGACGGTGTATTCGATGTTTGTCTATCTGAAAGCAGCGTTACCCGTGCTACGCGAGTCGGATCGTCAGAAAAAAGACAGCGCGCAATAGGCTATCTACTTTGCCAGGAAAACGACACCGCACGCCCTAATTTTTTTGCCGTCATTGACATGGGTGCATCCTAAAACACCCGATTTGCTAAGCTACCGATTTATAAGGTTTTTTTAGCAAAAAATACTTGCATTAAGAACCCAAGACTATATTATTGCCGCCTGTTTAGCGGGAATAGCTCAGTGGTAGAGCACAACCTTGCCAAGGTTGGGGTCGCGAGTTCGAATCTCGTTTCCCGCTCCAATCGCACTCTCGATTGGTTAAACAGGAATTGCACGGAAAGGTTGAATGCTTGTCAGTCAGCGCTCCAGCAGTGAAAGAGAAAAGCATCGGTAACGATGTGAGGTAAGGCGCGATGGCAGAGTGGTCATGCAGCGGACTGCAACTCCGCGTACGCCGGTTCGATTCCGACTCGCGCCTCCATTTTTCTCCCTGTCGTAGACACCTCGGTGTAACGACTAGCCTCCTTTTGCCCGGGTGGTGAAATTGGTAGACACAAGGGACTTAAAATCCCTCGGCCGCAAGGCTGTACCGGTTCAAGTCCGGTCCCGGGTACCATATAAAACACGGCCTACAAGCCGATACGACGAACCGCCGAAAGGCGGTTTTTTGTGTCTGGTCGAAAAGCGGGGTGGCTATTTTTGCTGTAATGGATCGGCACTGTAATGGCGGCTCTACAGGCTAACCCAATTAGCGCCGTACAATGTATGTCAGCGGGATAAAAATCAGCTACAATGCGCCCATTGTTGGCGTTTGGTCTGCTGGTAAGTGGCGTCCGTCATCGAACCTTGTAATCACCTATGGGTAATGTTGTGAGACAGAGAAAATCTAAAGCAAAACAAATTGCGGTTCCCGTCGCGAATGAAAAGGGTCACTTGTTTGGTAAGAAAAACAAGGTATCTGTCTGGGCGTCTCAACTGCCCTATGCAGATATTCCCGATAGTTATTTTGAAGAACGTTTCTTTAAAAATAATACGCGGGCTTCCAACCAGTGGACCGACAATTATGACATCCGCTATTTTCGACCAGATGACCTTGAAACCAATGGCGTTGAGGTCGGTTTGGGCGATGTTAAGGCAGTTGCGGGTGCTTGCTCCTTTTCTTACTCATTCATATTGCCCCTACTGAGCAAAGCCAGAAAGAAGAAGCTCACTGAAGTGAGTTGGCTTATTTTTCTCTACGAGTACGAATACAGCGTAAAAATCAGCGGTATTGAATCTGATGATGTCACCACCTTTTTGGGTGCTTTTGATTACCGTGATGATGCTGAGAACGTATTTGAAGCAGAAGCCAGAATAGCCGCTGAATTGTTATTGAACCCGCCGGAAGTGCCGGTTGAGTCAGGATTCACTTTTTCGAAGCCCGCTGAAAAAACTGCCCGTAAGGCGCCGGTTTCTGATAAAACAAGCGACGTGAAGCCCAGTGAACCTAAGCAGGAAGTCATTGCGCCACGTAGCGATAAAGCCTTCAAAAAACCAGTTAAAAAAGTGGCAGAGCGCAAGCCGACTGATACGTCTGGTATTGCTGTTCAAAAGGTTGCTGCATCACCTAAGATAGCGGAACCTGCACCTGTTACAGAGTCCACAGCAGCGCCTAAGGTATCTGTGGTCGAAACAGTGCAAGAAGAGCGTCCTGTAGCCGCGCAGACTGTGGTTGATAAGCCAAAGAAGACCAGCAAGGCTGCAGCGACAGCTCCGATAGCAGACACTGCACCTGTCATAAAAGAGGCACCTGCTGCAAAAGAATTGCCTGTTGTAAAAGCGACACCTGTGGCTGAAGCAGCGCCTGTTGTTAAAGAGGCACCTGCTGCAAAAGAATTGCCTGTTGTAAATGAATTGCCTGTTATTAAAGCGGCACCTGTGGCTGAAGCTGCGCCTGTTGTTAATGCGCCCTCTGTACCAGATGCAGCACCGGTGGCAAAGAAAAAGCCGGCTTTTTCTTTTGCGAAAAAAACACCACAATCTGAGTGAATGCGCTGATCAATGATCAGTATCACATACGGTGGCATGGGACCTTGTGTCTGTGCCTTTTTTATCCAATATAGGTTACATAATGACCAACAATGATGTGTTGCGCCGCGTCCGTTATATCTTCGACCTCAATGACAAAGCGATGATAGAGATTTTTGCCTTGGGGCAGCTAGAGGTTACCCGTGAGCAAATCAGCCAATGGCTCAAGAAAGATGACGATCCTGACTACAAAAACTGCCACGACAAACAAATGGCGAGTTTTTTAAATGGTTTTATCGTTAAGCGCCGCGGCGCAAAGGAAGACGGTTCGGTGCCTGTTCCCGAAAAGCGGTTAAACAACAATATGATATTTATGAAGTTGAAAATCGCATTGAATTTGAAAGCTGAGGACATTATTGAGGTTATCTCGCTAACTGAATTCAGGCTCGGTAAGCACGAACTCAGTGCGTTCTTTAGAAAATCTGACCACAAACATTATCGCGATTGTAAGGATCAAGTGTTAAGGAATTTCTTGAATGGCCTTATGTTACGCCACCGTGAAAAGCTTGAGTGATCACAGCACTATTTGAGTAGAGGGCCTCATATCGAGGCCCTTTCTTTTTGTGGTATTAGGCGAGTTTCACCAACATTTTACCTGTATTTTTTCCTTCAAATAGGCCAATAAAAGCAGCCGTTGCCTGGTCTATGCCGTCATATACCGTTGATTCTGCCTCAACTTTACCCTCAATCAGCCACTGTGCCATGTGCTTTGAAAACTCTGCGTACTGCCCCCAATGGTCTGAAACAATAAAGCCTTCTATTCGCAATCGCTTGGCAATGATATTGGCCAAATTGGCTGGCCCTGGCGTTGGCACCGTATCATTATATTGCGAGATCATGCCGCACACCGCGATACGACCGAAGCTGTTGAGCGTATTTAGCGCTGCAGTGAGGTGTTCACCACCAACGTTTTCAAAATACAGATCGATGCCCTGTGGGGCTGCGGCGGCAATTGCCTTGGTCAGGCTGCCACAGGTCTTATAATTAATGACGTGTTCAATGCCTTTGGCACGTAGGTTGTCGGCTTTGTCGTCAGAGCCAACGGTAGCCACCACCGTTGCCCCAGCATTTAGTGCTATTTGGCAAGCCACCGAGCCTACCGCACCCGATGCAGCAGAAATCAAAACGGTGTCTGATTCTTGCAGTTTCCCTACTGGATAAAGGCCACTCCACGCTGTCATACCCGGCATGCCCAAAGCCCCTAGAAAATGTTCATCGCTAATCGGAAGCGTGGGCAGTTGGGTTAAACCCTTTGCGCCAGACACAAAATGCGTTCGCCAACCCAACATGCTGCTCACTTTTGAACCGACGGGAAAATCGCTGTTTTTCGATGCGATAACTTCACCCACAGCGCCACCTTCCAATGGCGCGTCGATAGCAAAAGGCGGGATGTAACTTTTCCGGTCAACCATGCGCCCGCGCATATAGGGATCGACAGACATCCACCTATTCTTTACCAATACTTCTCCCTCTTGTAATTCTGGTAGCTGAATCGTTGCTAAAGCGAAGTTGTCAGGCGAAGGAGTCCCCTGTGGTCGGGACTTTAAAATTACTTGAATAGATTCCATGACCGATCCTGTATAACGGGTTGAATGAGTAATTTAGATTAACCCATTCAAAGGCGTTTTACATCCACGTAAGGCAGGGTAGAATCGCTATGAAAAATAACCCTTTTGATTGAAAATAAAGGCAGCAGCGACGTATGAACCGTTTCATCCGTCGACCCCTACACAGGAAGCACCCAGCATGGCTGAATCATCACAGATAGTTCCAGAGAAGACCTCGTTGGCGATTCAAGCAATCAGTGATACGGGAAAGAGTTTGCGACACTGGCTTCCTGAAAATGTGGTTCCAATCATCGACTATATCGACTCCACACCCATACTGGGCGCTATTGGCGTGGTCATGGTGTTTTTCGCGATTGCATTTATCAGCCGCTATTTTATTTTGGCCAGTATCGAGCGTTTGCTGACCAAAACACGGCTTGAGATTGATAATCAGATTGTTAACCACTTAAGAAAACCGGTGTTTACCACCATTTTGTATTTTGGATTCGCGTTGGCTGTTGAAGTTGCGGCACTGTCAGTAGGGTCCGAAATTATTATTAACTTTTTGCTCTCTGTAATCGCTGCCAGTTGGATTCGTGCTGCGTTTGCACTGAGTACCGTCTCGTTAGATACCCTGGCGCGCAATCGGATGCAGTTTGCCATCGTTGAGCCTCAAACCGTGCCGCTGTTAGACCTAACGATCAAGCTGTTTGTTATCTTGCTCGGCAGCTATAGCCTCTTGATTATCTGGGGTATCAATCCCATGGGCTGGCTGGCATCTGCGGGTATCGTGGGTCTTGCTGTCGGTTTTGCTGCAAAAGACACCTTGGCGAACTTGTTTGCTGGCTTTTTTATTCTGGTGGACAGGCCCTACAAAATCGGTGACTTCGTCAACCTAGATTCAGGTGAGCGGGGTAGGGTGACTAACATTGGGCTGCGAAGTACACGCCTGTTAAGCCGAGATGACATTGAAATTATCTTACCCAACGCGATTATTGCTAACGCCAAAATTGTCAACGAAAGCGGTGGTCCTACAAAGAGTCTGCGTATTCGAGTCCCGTTAGGGGTGGCCTATGGTTCGGATATTGACCAGGTGAGTGATATTTTACACCGCGTTGCAGGTGAACACCCTGAGCTGGTAGAAGATCCTGCTCCTCGGGTACGGATGCGTGGATACGGTGCATCCAGCTTGGACTTTGAGTTGTTGGGCTGGATTGAATATCCAGAAAATAGAGGTCGCATTATTCACGAGCTCTATATGGCTATTTATAAGGCATTTGCAGCAGATGGCATCGAGATTCCCTATACCAAAACAGATCTCTATATTAAAGAAATTCCAGCGGCTATGAGACTAGATCGGGGCCAATAGCCCCAACAGTTTAAGCGCTATCCAACCACGCCAAATAGGGCGCCAACGCCGGCAGTCAATGCCATAGCCAACGCGCCCCAGAACGTCACTCGACTTACTGCTTTCAATACTGGCGCACCCCCTGCAACGGCGCTGGTACCCCCTAAAAGCGCCAAAAATACCAATGAACCTAAGGATACCGCCGCTATAAGATGTGTTGTAGGGACGAACCAGACCAGTGATAACGGTAATAAGGCACCTACCACAAAGGTCGCTGCCGATGAGAATGCCGCTTGTATGGGGTTGGCTTTTAGAGATTCGGCGATCCCCAGTTCATCTCTGGCGTGTGCGCCCAGTGCGTCCTTGGCCATTAACTGGGTGGCTACGGTGACTGCCAATTGGTCGTCGAGGCCCCTGTTACGATAAATTGCTGCCAATTCAGCCAGTTCATGAACCGGGTCATCTTGCAGTTCCTGTCTCTCCTTTTCAAGATCGGCCAACTCGGTGTCAGATTGGGACGATACAGACACATATTCACCTGCCGCCATAGACATCGCGCCAGCAAACAAGCCAGCAACCCCTGCAATCGCAATGGCATCCTGGGTTGCATTGGCAGCAGCGACTCCCACAATGAGGCTTGCTGTGGACACAATACCGTCGTTGGCACCCAATACAGCCGCACGCAACCAACCTACACGGTGGACACGGTGTAATTCTGGTCTATTGTGAATCATAGCGACCTCATTATTTTTTGTGATAAAGGATACTTACATTTAAGACGAGGGCAGGGAGAATTACCAGATCCAACTAGGTTAAATTTAAGACCTAATATTCCGATTACATGATAAGAATCTTATAGAAGAGTATGGTCTAAATCGCTGATATAACGGAGTTAAATCGCTGTTTGGGATTTTGAACGCATTATTGAACATTATATGCCTTTACTATTGGCTCGATGGGTAGCCGACTAGGTATCCAGCAGACTAATTTTGGCAGTTTTTATTACTGTCTTTTACGTGGAAGTGTTAATGCAACTATTTACGTCGTCTAACTTGGCCAAGAAGCTACCACTAAACATTGCCAGCAATGGTAAGTGGTATCAGGCGCTTTTATGGCTGTTGGGTTATGTAGTCATTGAGTTGGCACAGTATACATTTGCCACCTTTCCATTTTCACAAAATTACTTACAACTTGGCACAGGCTATTTGTTTGCCGTGCTGCTTTTGCTTCCAGGTAATATAAAGATCATTTTTGGCATAGCGTCCTATAGCCTCGGTGTTCTATTGAGTATCAACTTTGGCCACCATAATGCCCTAGCCACAGGGGTCGCATACAGCATCATCTTTGTTCAAATGTTGACGGGTGTATGGGCCATACACCGTATCAAAAATTTCAATATCAACCGGCCTAAGCATGCTGTTCAATTCATGGCCTTGGGTTTCTTTTTACCCGCAGTCGCTTCTAGCATTGTTCATGCAATATTTGTCAGTGCTCAGACGCTACAAGATGTCATCAATTGCATTGCGTTTTCAATTGCCCCTGCCATCTCTATTTTGATAGTCGTGCCATTATTTTTCGCCACGGTGACCAGTAAGTTAAGTGACAGAGTGCAGCAGGTCTGGCTCAAGGCGCTGTGGTTTTGTGTGCTGGTAGCGCTCACCGTAGGAATTTTCGGCATATTAAATAATGAAGGTCCTGATTTACCCCGATACAGCGTGTTTCTTTTTCCGTTGATCATGTATTCGTCTTACCAATACAGTTTTCGATTTAATACCCTTGTTATGCTTATCCTATTTACAATTGCCACATGGTTGGATGGCTATTCGGGCCATGTGAGCCTCTATAACGGTCAACAAAGTTTCGTCATGGTGGCTGTCTATTTCGATATTGCACAAAGCATCATGTTATTGATCGGTGCTTTTCGATCAAAAAATGAGTGGAACGATCAGTCGATTGCCAAGAAGAATGACGCCTTAGAATTGGCAGATGCGGTATTCAAAAGCACCAGTAATGCCATTGTGATATCTGATATACATGGCGTTATTTTGTCTGTAAACGAAGGATTTACTGCCATATCAGGCTATGAAAGCGAAGAGGTGATTGGCGCCAAAACGTCACTCCTTCACTCGGGTATGCATGACGCTGCATTCTATAAGAATTTTTGGGATGAAATGGCAGCGAAAGGGAAATGGCACGGTGAGTTTTGTCACCGCCGAAAGGATGGCACGCTCTACTACGAATTGAAAACGGTATCCCTAGTACATGAAGTTGAGGGTGACACATCCTGTTACGTCAGTATCGGCATTGATATCACAGAAGAAAAGCAGTTACGCGATGAGTTTGCGTATGTCACGACACACGATGTCATTACTGGTCTGATAAACCGCTCCAGTTTCGAAGCGCATGCTGTCAATGTATTGCGCAACCAAGGCATAGGTACGGATTCTTCAGCAATACTGCTACTCGATCTCGACAATTTTAAGAACATCAATGACGCTTATGGGCATCACTTTGGCGATAGAATCTTGGGGCTGGTCGCCAAGAGATTGACAGACAACTTGGCAGAAGGGACCGTTGTAGCGCGGTTTGGGGGCGACGAGTTTGCAATTTTGGTACCGCAGTGCAACAAGGCGCGCGCCATTCAAGTGGCCGAAGACATTCTGATCCATTTTAGTGAGCCGGCCGAAATTGATAACCTGGTCGTCGATGTCGGTTTGAGTATCGGCGTCGCGCTGTCGTCTAGCTTGGTTAAAGACTTGGATACATTAATTGCCAATGCGAGCCATGAAGTCCGAACATCCAAGCAGCAAGGCAAGAGCATCTATAATTTTTTCCGAGAAAAGCCGCGTGACGAGAGTACGCGGGTTATCTGGATTCAAAATGAATTACGCAAAGGGCTGCACAATGGTGATCTCAGCCTGTTTTACCAACCACAAAAGTCGTTGGTGACCCATCGTTCTGTGGGTTGGGAAGCATTAATCCGATGGAATCACCCAGAAGTAGGCCAAATATCGCCAGGTGTATTCATACCCATCGCGGAACAAAGTGGATATATCCGTACCATCGATGACTGGGTGTTAAATACGGCTTGTAAGCAGATTGTGAGTTGGATTGAACATGATTTACCCCTGCGCCGGGTCGCCATTAATATCTCCTATTCGACCTTTGTTAGGCCGCAATTCTATCGAGAGCTAACCGAAATGGTCGCGGGTTATCGCATTGAACCACGTTGGATAGAGCTTGAAATCACAGAGCGCATGTTGATTCATACCGACAATCACGTGTTGGATACCATGAACGCATTAGTCGCATTGGGCTTTAGTATCTCTATTGACGATTTCGGTACTGGCTATTCAAACTTGGCTTATATTTCTAAGTTCCCCGTCAATAAGATTAAAATTGATATGTCATTCGTGCGCGGCATTGAAAGCAATGAAAAAAATCAGAATATCGTCAAAGCCATCATTGATCTGTCCCACGGGCTAAAGTTAACCGCCATAGCAGAAGGCGTTGAGACCGCAGCAGAAAGCGAATTTTTGGCGACCTTGGGCTGTGACGAGATGCAGGGATTTTGGTATCACAGGCCGATCAATTCTTTAGACTCTGGTCGATTACTTACCGATGAGTTTAGAAACTTAAAGATCTAAACAGGCGTCTTTTCCATGATTGCACCCACACTACCTATTAAAATCATATTTTCCCACGGCAAAGAAAGTGGTCCTTGGGGCAGTAAAATAGCAGCATTGGCACAGGTAGCAGAACAGCGGGGCTTCAGTGTCCATAGCATTGATTATCAAGATATGATGAACCCAGATCAGCGGGTCGCTAGACTTAACGCGCTGTTAGACACAGAAAACCAGCCAGTAATATTGGTTGGCTCAAGCATGGGGGGTTATGTGTCGTTGGTAGCAGCCAGCCACCCGCGGGTAATCAGTGCGTTCTTAATGGCGCCGGCACTTTACATGCCTGGATACCAGCACCAACAATATCCCTTACTCGGCGATCGCGTCACCATTGTTCATGGTTGGCAAGATGACATTGTGTCGCCCAAGGTGTCAGTACAATACGCCTCTGAATCAGCCTCTACCCTGCATCTGATCACGGGTGACCATCGGCTAAATGCCGTCCTACCGCGGTTATTGGCTCTGTTTGGCTTATTCTTAGACCACAGCCAAGCAGTTGAAGTTGATGCTAGGATCTAACACGTCCGCGCTCTTTCAGTTAAGAAACTGGGCCGCTCAACGAATTTTATTTCCGTATTTCGCATTCATTTTTCGTGCTCCCTATGGGTGAGTAAAACCCTGTGGTAGCATGCAGTTTCATCATCTATATTTGCCGCTTAAATATTAATGCCGTTGCTAAGGAATGGGCAGTTCGGCTTATTGTGTTCAATTTTACTACAAGGACAGTACATCGCATGCCTACAGCATCCAACGCCAATCGTAACACTGGGTTAGCAGAATTTATCGCATTGGTAGCGGCAATGAGCGCACTGGTAGCGATAACCATCGATGCTATGTTGCCTGGCCTCCCGGCGATGGGCATAGACTTGGCGGTATCGGACCAAAATCATACGCAATTGGTCATTGCTTTTATCTTTATCGGGATGGTGATTGGATCCTTGTTCTTTGGCCCGCTGTCCGATTCTATTGGCCGTAAACCGGCGATAAGTATCTCGATGGTTGTGTTCCTCATTGGCTCATTTATTGCGTGGCAGGCAGAGTCATTTACGACCATGCTCATCAGTCGGGTCATTCAGGGGTTAGGTGTATCTGGTCCCCGAATTATTGCCATGGCCATGGTAAGAGACCGTTTTGCAGGCAATCAATTGGCACGGGTGATGAGTTTCATCAATGCGGTGTTTATATTGATGCCGGCCGTCGCGCCAAGCATTGGACAAGCAATTTTGGTCTTTGCTGGATGGCGCGCCATATTTGTCCTTTTCATGGTGTTTGGCCTAGCGGTATGGGTATGGATAAGCATAAGGCAGCCAGAGACGAATCCCAAATCTCAACGAAAACCGTTTGCAATCTCCCTAATTTGGCAGTCGTTTTTAGCCGTCATCACGACGCGAACAACGCTGCTGTACACCATTGCTTTGGGCGCGTTATTTGGTTCATTTTTGGGCTACCTAAACGCCTCGCAACAAATCTTTGAACAGTCGTTTGGCATTGTGGACCAGTTTCCAATGTATTTTGCCATGCTGGCCCTGGCCTTTGGCTCAGCATCGCTCATGAACGCCAAAATGGTTATGAAATGGGGAATGAAGGCCATTGCAGAAAAGTCGCTAACGGTATTTGTTGTGGCCTCGGTGGTATTTTTCATTGTCTGCGTTATTTTTGAAGGTTACCCACCATTTTGGCTATTTATGGCCTTTGCATTGGTCACCTTTATGGCGCTGTCTGTTTCTTTTGGCAACCTGAACGCCATGTCTATGGATCCTTTGGGTGCTCATGCAGGTATGGGCGCGGCGGTCATTTCGTCTTTGTCTACCAGCATTGCATTACCTATCGGCATCCTCAGTGGTCAGATGTATGATGGGCGACTCTATGTAATGGCCTTAGCATTCTCAATGTGTGGCGCAATTGCATTAGCCATCACAAAGGATGCAAGGGCGATTGATCTTGGAGTTTTAGG
The DNA here is from genome assembly GCA_913063165.1 of uncultured Saccharospirillaceae bacterium. Classification (GTDB taxonomy): domain Bacteria; phylum Pseudomonadota; class Gammaproteobacteria; order Pseudomonadales; family Natronospirillaceae; genus CAJXZL01. The sequence goes on from CAJXZL010000002.1 coordinate 38,913, forward strand.
GCGTCACTAGATCGATAGGCTAGAACCAAGCAATGTGAACAGGTTGCCAAAATTAAATTGTTAATCGCTTATACTAAAGATGAAAAACACACATTTTGTCGTGCTCTGGTTTTCATTGTGGTGCTTATAATTAGATAGCAATTGCTAATGATTTTGGCTTAATTTGATCAGATTTTTCTGTTATCGTGAGCAGATGTTAATGGAAGTCTATAACAGTTTTGCTCGCCAACTGATGCTCAGGAGAGACATAGATTATGCGGCAGTCCTTATTTAAGGAAGTGATGTTGCCCGTGTCCGATTTGCAACTAGGGATGCACGTTGTAAAATTGGATAGACCTTGGGAAGAAACATCGTTTTTGATACAAGGTTTTATCATTCAGTCCAATGAAGAGCTGGTACAAATTCAAAGTCAATGCCGCACGGTGTACGTGCAGGTTCGAATAACTGAAGTAGTCAAATTCCAAAAATCTGTGGCGGATCGCCGGAGTGGCCGCAGTGCTACTGACGGAGAGCGGCGAGGCTATGACAAACCGTTAACCGAAGAAAAAATCACCTATATTAACCAAATCAATTTTAATGAAGCGATGGGAGAGGGCCTGATGTCCTTTACCTCTGCGCGCAGTCTCGCCGCAGGCATTATGGATGGGCTGCGTATCGGGCAAGCCATCAATATGAATCGTTGTCGTGAAGTGGTTGAAGGTGTAGTAGGCACGATCATTAAGAACCAAGACGTCCTGCGTTTTCTGAGCCAAATTAAGCATAAAGATGAATACACAGCTGAGCACAGCATGAACGTCTGCGTTTTGTCAGCAACCTTTGCTCGGTTTTTGGGCCTAGCAGAATTTGAAATTCGCGGCATTGCTATAGCTGGGCTCTTACACGATGTTGGTAAAGCCAAGGTGCCGCTCGACATATTGAATAAGCCATCACGCTTTAACCAAGACGAAGCCCGTATCATGTCAAGCCATGCCCGATGGGGCCGTGACATGCTCATGTCATTACCCCAAGGTGATCGTTTGGCTGTCGACGTTGCTCATAGCCACCACGAGCGCGTCGACGGGAAGGGCTATCCGCGAGGACTTAAAGCAGGGCAAATACCCTATTATGCGAAAGTCGTTGCCATTGCAGATGCTTATGACGCCATCACCAGCAACCGTGTCTATGGAAACGCGAGAACGTCATATCAAGCCTTGTCGATCATAAAGGCAGGGGCGGGCACACAGTTCGACACGGAATTGGCGGGAGAATTCATAAAATGTATCGGCCTATATTCACCAGGATCCCTCGTTGAGCTGACTAATGGTGAAGTTGGCGTGGTGTTGTTCGCAGACAGTAAAAACAGATTGCGACCTCGGATTCTATTGGTAAGGGACGAGCAGAAGAATGTCCGTTTTCCTGAAAAACTGTTGAATTTGAATCACCCCAACAACGAAAGCTATGCCATCTTACAAGAACTGCCCAATGGCAGTTATGATATTGATGTCGGTGAACTGGTTGCTAAAGGGCTGCGGATCGGTAGTTGATACGCGCCTCAACAGGCTATTTGGCTGCGCAAGCCTGATTTGTATAGCTGTCCTTGACCCTATGCGCTATTTGCCATTGTTTGATCCGATTGAATTCCTTTGGCCATGAGCCAGCACTGGCCTCCATTCCGTCTGCTAGAGCCCCATATCATGTCATTGACAATTTCTGCAGGAATAACACTCTCAGACGATGAATGGACCATTACTGCCATTCGCGCGCAGGGGGCTGGCGGGCAAAATGTCAATAAGGTGTCCAGTGCGATACATCTGCGTTTCTCCATTCAGGCTTCATCGTTGCCCCCTATATACAAAGAGCGTCTTTTGGCGCTATCTGACAGTCGGATTACCAACGACGGTGATATCGTTATTAAAGCCCAATCCCATAGAACCCAAGAGAAGAATAGGGCGGAAGCAGTACAGCGGTTGTATGACATCATTATCGAAGTCACCAAAGTTAAAAAGCCTCGAAGAGCGACTAAACCGTCATTAAGTGCGAAGAACAAGCGTTTGAATACCAAGACCATTCGCGGTAAAACAAAGACCTTACGCAAAGTGAACCCTCAAGAATGAGCCAGTGCTGTCGGGTATGGGGATCCTAAAATGAAACAGTCTCAAGAATGGCAAGGTATGCTGTTGGGTTTCCTTGGCGTTGCAGCGTTTGGTCTCACGCTGCCGGTCACCAGAACAATTGTGCCCTATATGGATCCACTTTTTATTGGCTTTGGTCGAGCAACCGTTGCTGCCGTGGTTGCTGCTTTTTTACTATGGCAGCAGAAAGTGCCGCTGCCTGATAGTAAACAATGTATGCAATTGGTAGCGGTATCCCTTGGTGTGGTCATTGGTTTCCCTGTGTTGTCTTCAGTTGCCATGCAAACTGTCCATGCTTCCCACGGAGCTGTCGTTTTGGGGCTATTGCCGTTAGCGACCGCACTGGTAGCTGTATTCGTATCGCACGAAAAACCCTCTATTGGCTTTTGGTTGATGTCCATTTTGGGCAGCGCGGTTGTCGTGCGCTTTGTGCTAGGTGGGGTAGAAACACAGATTTCAATTGGCGATATTGCCCTATTGGCCGCTGTTTTCTGTGCTGCCGTTGGTTATGCAGTGGGCGGCACATTGTCCCGCACACTTGGCGGCTGGCAGGTCATTTGTTGGGCGTTGGTATTCGCAAGTCCATTTACATTAATACCTGCTATTTGGTATATGCCCGAGATACAGTCGGTGCCCCATGCAGCCTGGATGGGATTTCTATATTTGGCACTGGTCAGTCAATTGTTTGGGTTCTTCCTATGGAACAAGGGATTGGCGATGGGTGGTGTCGCACGGGTGAGCCAATTACAGCTACTACAGGTATTTATCACGCTGTTTGTGGCCTACATCTTCCTAAATGAACCTTTATCAACCAGAACTTGGCTGTATGGCCTAGGCGTTGTGGCTATTGTTGGAATCGGAAAGTCGATGCCAGTAGCACGCCTAGACAATGCTAAGTCCCAGTAGGCGAAAAAGCGGGTAGTTTACGAATAGCGCCAGATAATTAAAGGCTTTATGGCATGGGTGTTGACAGGGCAGGATAACTGTATATAATCGTCCGCAGCTTGAAAGTACGTCTTACTATTTTTGTGTACACCGTTTCGAACCTTTAACTAGTGCTCGTCCTGTTTTCATAATTAATAGCAGAACTTCCAGCAAAACCGGTCTTAATTTTGAGACCTCTATTACTACTGAAATTACAGGATACAAATCATGTCTACTACAACTACTGGTACAGTTAAATGGTTCAACGAAGCTAAAGGTTTTGGTTTCATCGAGCAAGAGTCAGGCCCAGACGTTTTCGCACACTTCAGCGCGATCCAGAGCTCAGGCTTCAAAACTTTGGCTGAAGGCCAGAAAGTACAGTTCACTGTTACACAAGGCCAGAAAGGCCCACAAGCAGAGAACATCGTTCCTTTATAAGGAACAATTGCTAAGCTGCCTAGCAGCATAGTACAGAAGGGCGAGATCGAAAGATCTGGCCCTTTTTGCGTTTTTACGGATTAAAAAAGTCGTGGCATCTATTCGGTAGCAAGCAACATTGGTACCTTCGCGGTTTTTAAGAATGTTGGCGCCAGTTGTGATACCATAGTCTGCTTAACCCACTAGAGAACCTTATTATGGCTCCTAAACCTAAAAAAGCCGCGTCTACTGAAACCCATCAGTCGATTGAAGATCAAACAGCCGCGTTTCTAAAAGCCGGTGGTGCTATTCAAGAAGTTGAGCGTGGCGTTACTGGTCAACAAAAATTGGCAGGTCCACGACAAATTGTATTAGGTAAGCCTTCTGAAGCAAAAGCCAGTTAGTATCTGTTCTAACTGGTCCTTTTTTTTGCCTGCCATTTCCCGAGTTAGATTCACACCAACATGACATCGTCTTGGTAACATCAGCTTTGCCTAGAGGGCTCTCAGTTGTTGTCCGGCATGCTATCCTTTTTGACGCTAACGGATCCTAGCGTTGACGCTAAATCACTTCGCTGTGTACACTGAATCGCATTCATTTCCCCCATGCATTGGTGATAGGTAGCGACGGTTATGCGCAATTTGTTTCATTTCTCTCATATCACCACCGGATTTGTCGCAATTCTGGTTGGGTATACCAGTTCTGCGGTTATCATTTTTCAAGCTGCCAGCGCGGCAGGGGCTTCACCTGCAGAAATTAGTTCCTGGCTCTGGGCATTGGGTATAGGCATGGCAGTCACCTCAATTGGCCTATCGTTATACTACCGTGACCCTGTACTCACTGCCTGGTCGACACCGGGTGCAGCCCTGTTGATATCTAGCTTGTCTGGTGTGCCATTGTCAGAAGCCATTGGAGCCTTCATGGTGTGTTCTGCTTTGATCACCCTAACTGGTGTGATGGGGTGGTTTGATCAGTTGATGCAGCATGTTCCAAAGCCTTTGGCAGGTGCCATGTTAGCGGGCGTATTGCTGCAATTTGGTTTGGGCCTTTTTAAAGAAATGGACGGCTTTCCAACACTCATTCTGGCGATGGTCGCGAGTTTTTGGTTGATCAGGCGATACAGTGCACGTTATGCGATACCCATTACCTTGCTTATTGGCTTGAGCGTCGCCTATTTTCAAGGATTATTGGCATTCAGCGCTGTTTCAATATCCTTAGCTAAACCGATCTTTACCTTTCCAACCTTTAGTATCACCGCGACTGTCGGCATCGCATTCCCCCTATTCATCGTGACCATGGCTTCACAAAACGTACCAGGACTTGCTGTGTTGCGGGCAAATGGCTATCAAACACCGGTGTCACCTATTATAGGCTGGACTGGATTGACAGGCGTCTTGTTGGCACCCTTTGGCGGATTTGCATTCAACTTGGCTGCCATCACAGCTGCCATTTGCATGGGAAAAGAGTCTGATCCAGATCCGAAGAAACGCTATTTATCCTCGATTTGGGCCGGTGTGTTTTATTTAATGACTGGGCTATTTGGCGCCACAGTGGCCTCGCTTTTCATGGCGTTTCCATCTGCACTCATTGTTGGTATTGCGGGTCTTGCACTATTGAGTACGATTGGAGGCAGCTTATCGTCAGCCTTAGAGGATGTTGCAAGTCGTGACGCAGCGCTTGTCACTTTTTTGGTGACCGCTTCTGGTGTTAGCCTGTGGGGATTGGGCAGTGCTTTTTGGGGGCTTTTGTTAGGAATGGCTGCCTATTATACGCAGAAAAAAACATGAATATACTTTAAGTATCGACAGCAAGGTGTTGATACTTAAAGTAATTATATTCTTAATCCTGCTTTATAATGACCAATTGAATACTTCCAAGATTGATACCAAATTTAGACAATTTGGATTCATTGATAATGGTGGCTTCATCTACGGCATACATCCGATCATCAACGGTAAGATAGATATTTCGGTTTTTATAAGGGATTAGCAGTTGGTATTTCATAAATAAGGCATTGCCTGCTAACGCCATTTTGGCGGGTTCTTTTACATCACCTGCTACGGCCCAATAATTATTGTCACCGTCTGGTGTCATAACCCATACGCGTTGCTGGCGTTCACCATCATCGAAAATAAAATCTTCTGTTAGTGTCCCTACGCCATCACTATCCCATTCACCTGTAATGGTGACATTGAAATAGCGCGTCACCTGACCAGACCGACTCTTAATAATGCCATGGGCCGTCAGGTTGCCGTCAAAATAGTGGGTAAGGTCAAACTGGGGCTGATTGTCTGCATAGGTATCAATGGGCACACTGCTGCAGCCGGTTAATAGGGCAGCAAATCCGACAATAAGCGCTGCAGAACGGAATTTAACGCGATAATGGCGTAATGTTGAATTCATGATGACGCTCTCTTTTTGGTCAAGGTTGATCGCAATAGTTGTAAACGTTGAATCCCTATTGCCTTAAATGATGCTGGACTGTTGCTTAACTCAATTAATTTAGCGAGTTGCATAGACAGCGGCAAAACAGCTGCCCACAAGAGGCCTTCTCTGAGCAAATAGTGCCATGTTGGGCCCACAATGACCGCATCTGAAAGGCGAGCACCGGTGTAATAGGTCACAGGCACCACCAGCAAACCCAATGCTGCTGACAGGAAAGGTTTTGTAGCAAGCCAGTAGAATCCGTGCATCAGTGTCATTGAAAAACCAACCCATAAACACGCCAACCAGAGTGGTATCCGACCAATAAAATGGACAGGAGCCTCACTGGTCCCGGTATTAAATTGGATTATCTGTGTATTAAGGATGAGATTGTCCAGTGATATGCCAATGATGGATACCAAGGCTATCAGCAACCACTCCCTTTTCATTGAGACAAAAAACAACTGGTGCAGGACGATCACAATGCCCAACGCGAGCAATGTTTGCGACTCCGTGGCCACCACACACACCACCCACAAAGCATGAAACAATAGGGCGTTTAGTGCCATACCACCGGGTTTGATGCCCAACATGGTGCGGGCGGACCCACGCTGAGCTTGCATGGCTTTGTTTTGGGAAATCAACACGGCAAGTTCCTCGTTAAGCCATCACATGCAGTGGCTTGGCAAATACAAAGTGGCCCGTGCCAATGGTTCTTTCACGGAATCCTGCTTCGCAGTAAGACAAATAGAATTCCCACATACGACAAAATTTATCGTCAAAGCCCATTTTCTGAATGGCGTCTACGTGTTCAAAGAATGCCGCTCTCCAGTGTTCTAGAGTGGTTGCATAATGATGACCAATTTCAGTGAATCCGATAAGCCGCATATCACTCTGGCGTTTAATGCAGTTCAGCATCACCTGATGAGAGGGTAGGCAACCGCCAGGAAAAATATAGCGTTGGATGAAATCAACAGCATTCTTTGCGGCTTCATAGCGTTGGTCAGGTATGGTAATCGCCTGAATCAGCATCAATCCGTCGGGCTTTAATAAGTCGTTACACTTTTTGAAGTAGGTGTTGTAATGGCTATGGCCTACGGCTTCGATCATTTCGACTGACACCAACTTGTCAAATTGACCTTCTAATTCACGGTAGTCGTTTTGTAAGACGGTAACCAAATCACCCAGACCCGCCTTATTCACAGCATCGACTGCAAATGCGTGTTGCTCTTTGGATATCGTGGTGGTGGTGACACGACAGCCATAGTGGCTCGCGGCATATATTGCCATACCGCCCCAGCCCGTGCCGATTTCGACCAAATGATCGGATGCCTTCAATTCCAATTGCTGACAAATAGTCTCCAATTTGTGTAGCGACGCCGCGTGCAGAGTTGAGGCCTCGTCGGTAAATATGGCCGACGAGTACATCATGGTGTCGTCTAACATCAGGCTGAAGAATTCATTACTCAGATCATAATGCGCAGCAATGTTGCGTTTAGCACCCGACAAAGAATTGGCATACAACAAAGCGTTTACGATCTGGCTAAGACGTTTTCTGATGAATTTGTTTTTATCCCGTTGCTCAATCCAATCTAGGTTTTGTGCAAAAACACGAATGACTGACTGTAGGTCTGGTGTCGTCCATGTGCCTTTAATATAGGCTTTTCCAGCGCCAACACCGGTGTCTTGGAGAATATCAGCATAGGCTGAGCTGTGCTCAATAATAACGCGAACACACAAAGTCGCTTCGTTGGTTGGTTGGCCAAACTCATACACATCTAAACCATCTACCAGGGTAAGATGTCCACGACGCAAGTACGTCAACGCACGTAACACTGCTTTTTTGGCAATACCGTCAAAAAGGCCTGCTTTGACATCTAGCGGTTGTGTGTGATTTTTTATTGAAGCAAGTGTCATGCTCTATATCCTTTCATTTATAAATAATGTCACTGTTGGTTTGAGCCCTTTTTGGCGATATAAGGAATACCTTTTAGCCAAAGTTTCAGGGCCTGCCAATAGATATCCGCCATCACCTTTAACGTCATTGCGGGATACCGCACCAATATTCTTGTCATCGCACCTGAGGTGATCGGTTCTCTTTTCAACATCAAGGTCGCATTAAACTCTGGTTCAGCACGCGCTTCGCCTTTTTTATAGCTATTCAATGCGATACGCGCTGACTGATCTGGTATGTGCGACGACAATTCGTAGCATTTTTCAAGGTCATAAAATGGCGATACATGCAGCGTCTTGTCGAACCTGATACGTTGCTCTGACTGAGTTGGATCACAAGCAAGCACATAGGCATGACTCTCTCCCCAAGGCGTATTGGTTACGTCCAAGACCATTGCCACTAATTGCTCATCGGAATTAAAACAATAGTAGGTGGTGATAGGGTTAAAGATGAAACCCCAGTATTTTAGATGGGTCATCATTCTGATAGCGCCTTCATCCTGAGCGCCTAGTACGTCCGACACACGCGACCAAACCGCTGCCTTTAATGGTTGGGTGGAGTCACCAAAGTATTTAGCGCGATCGTAACGGACAGGGTACCAGCGGTGTATTGACCACCACTTATTGAGCTGTAAAACCCTGTCTAATTCGTCTAGATCGAGGTACATCATAAATAGGTTGGTTTTAAAACCATGTGTCCGGGGTGACGCACGAAAATGGGTTACCTGACCGACATAGAAAGCACTGTGCAGTGATGATCCATTGTCTGAAAGTGAACTCATGAGTGGCTGCCTGTTAACAAGTGTTCCGCTACCCGCAAACCACTGACATGGCCGTCCTCATGAAAACCGTTGGCCCAATAGGCACCGCAAAACCACGTGTTATTCACACCATTAATCTCATGCCACCTGCGTTGGGCCCGATAGGCTGCGGTAGAGAATTGCGGGTGCGCATATTGGAACTGTCCGAGAATTAGGTCTGGATTAATCAGGTGGTCTGCATTTAGGGTGACCAAAAAAGTACGATCTGACTGGATTGATTGCAGAATATTCATATTGTAGGTCAGGATTGGGGGCTGCTGAGTGTCGCCATCAATGTGATAGTTCCAACTCGACCATGCCCGCACAGCCTGTGGGAGAAGTCGGGTGTCTGTGTGCAGGGTAACCACATTGTTTTGGTAGGGTATCGCGCCCAAAATGGCGGTTTCCTCGTCAGAAGGGTTTTCCAACAACGCCAAAGCCTGATCGCTATGACAGGCAAAAATAACCTGGTCAAATTGCATCGGGTCTGCGTTTTCAAATGCCAGGGTGACGCCCGTTACATCCCTTGAAACCCGTTTGATGCGGCTGTTAAGGTGAATACGGTCAGCATAGCCTGATGATAGGGGTGCCAAATATTGGTTGCTACCGCCCACCAATACACGCCATTGGGGTCTATTGGTAACGGACAGCAGACCATGATTTTTGAAAAAAGTGACAAATAACTTAGCGGGGAAATCCGTCATATCAGCCGTGGTAGCCGACCAAATGGCACTGCCCATGGGTAGCAGATAGTGGCTGACAAACAAATCAGAAAAGCCGTGTTGCTCTAGGTAGCCGCCTAATGTGAGGGTGTCAGAGAAATCACTTTTTTCAGCATCTCTGAGCGCTTGTTTATTAAACCGAACAATGTCTAATAGCATGCGCCAATAGCGTGGTTTGAAAAGATTGCGGCGTTGCGCAAATAGGGTGTTGACACCGGCACCGCCATATTCCAACCCAGATTGCGCGCACTTAACACTAAAACTCATCTCTGACGGCTGGGTGGCGATATCCAGGTCGGCGAGCATCTTAATAAAATGCGGGTAGGTCCGGTCGTTATAGACTATAAATCCAGTGTCAACCGCATAGGTCTGGTCATCGACTGTGACATCGACCGTTGCCGTATGGCCACCTATTCTAGGCGCTGATTCAAATACGTGCACATCATGGGTCTTATGTAATTGGTAGGCACAGGTCAGACCTGAGATACCGGAACCAATAACGGCTATTTTCATCGGGTTGCTCCATCGTCAGTTGATACCGTCGTTTTAGGTGTCATGAGGCGCTGCCATAATCCAGGTACGGCGTGAAGCAATCGAATGGACCAATACAGGCGTTTAGGAAAAATAAAACGCTGCTTGCGGTCCGCAATGGCTTCTGCCATGCGCATGGCAGCTTCGGTAGCCGTGATCTGAAAAGGCATCTCAAAATCATTCTTTTGTGTAAGCGGGGTGTCCACAAATCCAGGCAATATCACACTGACATCAATTCCTAGGCCCTTTACATCTAATCTGAGGCTCTCCAATAGGTAGTCAAATGCGGCTTTAGAAGCGCCATAGGCTTCGGCTCGAGGAAATGGCGCAATACTGGCCAAAGACGCCACACCAACGATATGAGGCGCTTTGGCCGCCTTCAATAACGGCAATGCCATTTCCAAACAATTGACGGGGCCATTTAGATTGACGTTAAAAGTTCGGGAAAAAAGCGTCCAGTCCGGCGCCTGAATGTCTAGATATTCACAGGTACCCGCATTGAGAATCACCCGATCAATATACGAAAACTGAGCATGCAGGGTCTCTCTGGCGCGCGCAATCTGAATCGGGTCGACAACATCAAAAGCCAATGGAATCATGCCCGAATAATCTTGTGCCATTTGATCCAGCAAGGCGGCATTTCTGCCACTAATAACAACCTGATTACCCAACTGGCTTAAATGAATGGCTAGGGCTTGTCCAATACCTGAACTCGCGCCGGTTACCCAAATAACTTCATTCTTTATCGATTGCATTTACTTGCCCTTCAAATTGTTTTTAAGCCATGTATTAATGCCCCCAATTACAGGGACGTGCTGATACAGCATCTGGCCAAGGTCATAAACGTCTTCGTGAAAATAGATCCTGTCGTTGAATCGAATGTGGCTAATGCCACGGACTGAAATCACCTTTCCGCCAAGTTTAGGGTGCACAAAATGCATGTTCCATTTGATATAGGCGCGTTCGGCACCGACCATTTCATCTAAATATTCGAAACGACCGTTTGTGAGGTTTTGACACAGTGTCTCCATATAGGACCGCAATGTGTCGTTGCCATTGATTTCATGGACAGGATCTACAAATTTCACGTCTTCTGAATAGAGAGCAGCGATGTCATCGAGCGGCACCTGCTTTAGGTCACGATAGAAATCTTTAAACCGACGCATGAGAACATCAGTATCGTGCTTTGCTTCGTTAACAGTATTTGTATTCATACCTATATATTCCATCCAGTTATTTGAATCGGTTATGTTGTAAAACCGGTGCGCGCGTCTCTGCATGTAAAGGAAGCAAAATTCTTGCGCTTTCTGTTGGTACGCAGGTCTTTATAGATTAGATCATTTTTGAAAATCCGTCGTTGTGGTAGTCAAATGGCGGTATGACTAGGTACAATAAAATCCGCATTCAATTGCAGTGATCCAAGCCCTAAACGCTGTCGTATAAGTTGAAACATTGGCTTTTGGGTGATGAGATGGGCAAATTGGCATTTTTTGAACAATACCGTGAACCGTTAGCAGGGCGAAGCGTGAAAAGCGACCCATTAGATCAACAGTTAATTGATATCTCCGCCGTAGCGATTCATCGCGACACGGCTGCGTTTGAACGTTTGTTTCGCGCCTTTGTACCAATGATACGCGCCTTTAATTTGAAGGCCTATCCTGGTGCGTCGTTAATGGCTGACGAAGTAGCACAAGAAGTGATGATTAAGGTGTGGGAAAAAGCCCATACCTATCGTCCCGAAATGGCTGCCTTGACTACTTGGTTGTTTACGCTGTCAAGAAACGCCCGTGTCGATTATTTGCGTCGCAACGGTAAGCATGTCTCGTTGATTGATCCGGAGCCCATATGGGATCAATTGGAAGATGACAGTGCTGACCAGTTTCAAAAGGCGCGGCAACGTGAGTTTGAAAAGCAGGTTGCCGAAGGGTTGGCAAAGTTACCCAACGATCAGAGACAGGTGCTATCGCAGGTGTACTTGGAAGGATTGACCCATCAAGAGGTGTCTGAAAAATTTAATATCCCATTGGGTACGGTTAAGTCGCGAGTACGCCTTGCACTGAAGAGCCTATCCATTGTCGCAAAAGGATCGTCTATATGATTCACAGTCATCCCACATTAGAGCAACTTACTGAGTTTGCATCGGGTACCTTACCTTTAAGCGTCAGCTTGGGTTTGTCCGGACATTTGGAATATTGTCCAGATTGCACGGCTCAGGTTCATAAGTTGCAATCTGTTGGTGCATCTATAATGGAGCAGGTTACGGTGCCGCAGAGCAGTGACGACGATATGAGTCGACTCTTGGCTGGTATTGCGAATCGCATTGACCGCTCAGATGAATCAAGTGCTGGCAACGCCACTGTAGAAGTGGCTGCTGTGACAGACATCAATATCAATAGCAGCACCAGTGGGTACCGTTTACCTAAGGTGTTAAGACAGTTTGTAGAAACAGATTACAATGAGTTGAATTGGGTGAGATTGTCTCCGGCTTTTAAGATCGCAACCTTACTCAAAGACACCGATGGCACCCAGGTTGCATTGAGTCGTGTAAAAGCAGGCGGTGCTATGCCGCATCACAAGCATTCAGGTGATGAAATGACATTGGTGCTCGAAGGGAGTTTTTCTGATGAGTCTGGCGTATTTACACCTGGCGACTTTATCATGCGAGATAGCCGACACAAACACCATCCCATTGTTACTATGGACGGTGAATGTATCTGCCTGATGGTATTAGATGGTCCAGTTCAGTTTACTGGCACTTTTACCCGCTGGCTCAACCCTTTGATGAGATGGCAACATTCTGGCATCTGATCTCCACAACGACCAATGTCCTATTGGTCGTTAAATCCTCTTAACGGCAACTCCCGCGTTTGTATCCAATTCTGCTCAGAGTACGCTGCGGCATTATCGGTGACGTGTAAGGTATACGCCTGTCTGGACCGGCTAGAGCGATTGGGTGCGCTGTAGTGTGGCAGTAAGCCATCAAAACAGATAAGCGTACCGGCTTTAACGGGCATTGGTTCGCCACCGACGTCTGTTGGCCATGGCATCCTGTCCAAAGACTCCATGTCAGTCGCATCGCCAGTCCGTTTAAATACTTCCCTTAATGGACCCTGATGACCCTTGGGTTCAACCCATAGGCATCCGTTTTCAAGTGTTGCATCTTCAATAGCAAACCAATAGGTCACTACCGACTGTGGTGTTGTGAAAAAGAAGGTCGCATCCTGGTGCCAATGAATCTCCCCACCTATTCGGGGTTGTTTAAAAATATACATCGATTGCCGTATTACCGGTTCTGCCATGCCTAATTGGTGCGCAATGACACCTAACCTTGCGTCATGGCTCATGGCTTCAAATACTGGATCCAATTCATGCAATGCATGGCCTATTTTATTGATACATTGCTCAGGCTCCTGAACAAATTTTCCCTCACTATCCAAAGCGCCTTCTTCGAAGAAGCAACGGATATTCTCTGCTGAATCCAAAAAGAAGTGGTTGTTAGTGCGGTCATTATTCTCGGTAGTAAAAACCGCACTTTGGTCCTGAGCAAGTTTCATTGCTTGATCAGAAACCACCCATTTTTCAACCACATGTTCAGCCCGCATTTTAAGTGCTTCACATTGCTCTGTACTGAGAAATTGCGGTATTACCACAAAACCATCTTGTTGGTACCGGCTGATATCGTCCGCTGTCATCATCGAGAGGCTCCTGTTATTCAAAAACTGTTGGCCATTACATAAGGCAAAATACGGCGTGGCCGCATCAATCAATCCTTATTGGTAGCCGAAATTGCGCGCCATAGTTTAAGGCCCTTATACAGACCCACGACTGATATTGACGTTAACACGCCAGACATTGCAGCGCCTACAACGCCACAGGTGAGGGTGTCTTGCCCAGTTAAATATAAACCCTTCACCCTGGTCTTGGGTTTTAGCCATGATTGCTTAAATCGTTGTGGATTGTGTTGTAACCCATAAATCTCACCGCTTTGGTAAAAATTAAAGTGCTGGGTCGATAGGGGCGTCGACAATTCCCAGTAGGCGAGTTTACCTTCCAATTGCGGCAATTTTTGATACAACACCTTTAATAGTCGCTCGGCAAACTGTTGTTTGAATGCTTCATAGGCGTCTCCCCGGTGGGTCCAGGTCGTGTCAGACCATTGATCAAACCAACTGTGGACAGCAGGGGCTACAATCTCAATGGTCGCCTTGTTGGGATAGCGTTCGTCCCATGTGGGATCCTTGGCGGAAGGAAACGACACATATATCAGCGGTATGTCGGCGTTCATATCATTCATGAATGCATCGGCAGCTCGGTCATGATTGTCTTCCAAATAGATCCAAAAGTTGGTTTTGGGCAATCCTAAAGACTCAGATGATTGGTCAAAACCCAAATACATCCCCAAGTGAGACATTGATCGACTGACCTGACTGAGGGTTTGGGTATAACCGTGTTGTGCACAGATAGCTTCTGGAAGGAGCTTTTGAAACGTATTAAAGACACCCGCGCTGCTAATGACGACAGGGGCGGTGATGGCGTGTCCATCGGACATAAGCACACCGGTTACCTGATTGTTGGTGACTGATATCTCTTTAACTTCAGCATAGGTAAATACCTCGCCACCAGTGGCCTGTATGGCTGGAATTTGGGTACGTGCGATCATGCTAGCGCCACCGACTGGATAAAAACCGCCGTGTAAATAATGGCGGGCAATAATGGCGTGGATTAGAAAGCTGCTGTCTCTTGGGGTAACGCCGGCATCCCCCCATTGTGTGGTCAACACAGCAATAAGGCGTTGGTTGTGGGTGAGGCGCTCTAGTACCGTTCGTGTCGGTTCAAACATCATCTCGGGTAATCGCTTGCGAAACCATTTTGATACGCCTTCTGGGAGCAATTTACTTACTCCAAAGCCTGACATGCCAGTAGAAACCTGTCGCAACAAGTCAAAATACTGATCCAATGCAGCGGCTTCATCAGGGAAGTCCTTGAGCAAAGCTGTTTTTAACGCGTGTTCACCCTCAGGAAATTCAAACTGATAATCACCGATAAATACGGTGTCGTACGGTGATCCCATTGATTCCCATTCAAGCTTGTGATCAGACAAATAATCGTAGAGCTGGCGGGCGCGCGTCGTTGGCAACCCCATATCACCAATATAATGGACACCGACATCCCACTCATATCCTTGGCGGCCATACGAGTGGGTGAAGCCACCAGCAGTATAGTGCTGTTCTAACACAGCCACTTTCCATCCCATTTTGGATAGGCAAACAGCAGTCGCAAGGCCACCAGGTCCAGACCCAATGACAATGGCATCGTATGTCTCCTGCACGCGTGTGGGCCGGTATCGCTTACCAACACGCAATGCAGCAGGTGAGGGCGATGACCCCAGGGTGGCTTGCGATGCTGCTTTTATTGAATCTGAAAAGGTATCTGTCACGACGTGCTCCCAACCGTTATTTGTAGTCACTGGTGGACTCAATGCCACAAACCTATGTGTTTTTTTGACAGTAACAGCGAGATCGCGTTTAGACAAGTGTCTTCAATAATGGGTTCCTATAGACAATTGTGTAATACGCAATGATGACCAAACTGCTAGACTCCGTCATCATAGTCGGCGATCGGATCGCCATTGTCCCACAGTAATATGCATGCTTTATTTGACCCCCTACCTACAGGTTTATGACACGATGGCAATGCACACTTGGCTTCTTTATTTATTGGCTGTTATTGGATTGTCTTTAACCCCTGGCCCTAATGGTTTACTGGCATTAACGCACGGGGCGTTATACGGGCATAAGAAGACACTATTTACTATTTCTGGCGGGGTGACCGGTTTTGTGTTGATCATTGCATTGTCAATGGTCGGTATCGGGGCTTTATTACAAACTTCTGCATCGGCACTTGCTGTATTAAAGTGGTTGGGCGCTGGTTATTTAATGTATCTCGGTGTCCAAATTTGGCGATCGGATCCCATATCGTTAAACCTGAATGATAAACCTATCGATAAGACCGCCAAGGACCTCTATAGACAGGGCCTATTGGCCGCCATCTCGAACCCAAAGGTACTGTTATTTTATGGCGCGTTTTTACCACAATTTATTGCTGTTGATAGGCCACTACTCATCCAGTTTATTATCATGGCCCTTACTTTTGGTCTGGTAGAATTTGTTGTTGAAGCGCTATTAGCGCGCATTGCACATCGCATTCGCCCTTGGCTCAATTCTGTTGGAAAGCGATTTAATCACATCTGTGGTGGGGTGTTTATTGCTATTGGTCTGGCATTGCCATTAACGAGGTAAAAAAAATGCCTCGGCGTTAACCGAAGCATTCCATCGACCGACTAGCGGTGTTTTTTACGCTTTGTATTTGGCGATAATGGCCGCTTTGCTCAAAGCCTTATCAGAAGCAGGTAATACCGCAATAACGTTATTAGGCAATTTTCCTCGGCCAGCTTTGGCCACATATTGATTGCCGTTGATCAGCAATGTCACTTTTTCGCCGACAGACTTAGGTGCCGATTTGGTTGCTGAGGCTGTGACACCAAAACCAAATATCTTGTTTAATTCACGCAACTCACTTCGCTTATAGTCAGCAACATCGCTTAATAATGCTTCGATTTCAGTTTTGGCAGCAGCAAAATCAGCAAGACTCATTTTTTTCAATGTATTTTCAAGATCAGAAAAAGGCATTATTCAATCCTCAACAGTATAACGTGGGTTTTTATTTAAAATATTATTTAATAATGAATTAAATATAACAGTTAAAACAGGCAAATCAACTGAATTCTTTTGAAATCTGGCTTCTTTAAAGCTGCATTAACATTAACTTTATATATCGATGAAGTTTTTATATTAATAAATGTGTTTGATCTTTTTATACCAGGCAGCCTAGCTGCGCTTCCCCGTCACTATTCAATGAAATGCACCTGTTAGTAATGGGGAGCGGATGAACAATCACATACCAACAGTGATGGGGGTGACACTGGTTTTTGGCGTCACCCTTTTATTTTACTGACAGCTGCTAATTTATACGACAACTGCGACAAGTGACCATATAATGTTACCAGAATGGCAATGCTCACAAGGAGCCTGGTTTGAAGCGGTACACAAGGTTTTCTCAGCGCTTAATTTTGACATTGTTGGTGTTAGTGGCCGCTGCGGTTCCTGCACTGGCAGACAGCCGGTACGTCGTAAAGGGCCTCACAGGCGAGGCATTGGATAACGTTAATGCTTTTTTGCCCATGGCACCCATAGGTAATGGTGCCAATAATCTTCAATATCAAAGAAAATTAATTCAGCGATCAACCGACGCATTGCAAGCGGTGGGCTATTACAATGCGGTGATCACGCTTGACGTAATACCAGATAATGACGAATGGATCATTGAATTAACCATTGAGCCTGGCGCACCCACGCACATCAACACCATTGATTGGTCGATAGAAGGCGAAGGCGCAAAAGAATCGGTATTTTTACAACGCCTGATTAAAAGCCCCATAAAAAAAGGCGCGGTGTTAAATCATGACCATTACGAAAGTTTAAAAAATGACATTCAAACAATGGCACTGTCATTGGGGTATTTAGACAGCCACTTTGACAACCCAAGGGTTTTGGTGAACACCCAAAAACAAACGGCGACAGTGTTACTGCACTTTATTACTGGGCCGAGATATTATTTTGGTGACATTTATTATACGGATACACCACTTAGCCGCGATTTCATCGAGCGAATCAGTGCCATTAAAAAAGGCGACTTATTCAGTTCAACGCAAATTAATCAGCTTTATCAAGACTTGGTGAATAGCCGTTATTTTCAATCCGTATCCTTAAACCCTGATTTAGAAGCCAGAGCGAATGGAGAAGTGCCTGTTACCATTGAATTAACACCGAGGTCTCGTAATCTCGTTTCTACCGGCATTGGTGCCTCAACCAACTTGGGTCCACGCGTTAAAGTAGGTTGGGAAAAACCTTGGATAAACCGCAGGGGGCACCGGGTTAATAGTGCCATTGAGTGGTCGCAAGCGCTAAAAGCAGTATCAGCCCGTTATCAAATCCCTTTGGATCGCCCATTACAGGAATTCTTCACCTTGAGCACCGCTTGGACGGCGTCACAATTTGAAGATGTGGATATCGTAAAACAATCGATAGCCATTGAAAGGCAATCGATTGTGGGTGATCAATGGACCCAAACGGTGTTTATGCGTTGGGACAAAGAACATTCAATAGTCAATGGTGACCGACAAACAGATAACCTCTATGTGCCTGGTGGTAGTTGGTCAAAAGTAAAGGTGAGGGGGTCAAAGGCTACTGACTGGTCACTCACTCGTGGTGTGGATGTCGAGTTTTCCAGCACAGTATGGGGTTCTGATACCGACCTAGCCAAAGTCCGTGGCCAGTTTTCAGCAAGTCGCATGTTAACAGCGCCGCACTACATCAGCTTTCGAGGCCAAATTGGGCGTATTGTCGCTGACGACACTGCTGATGTACCTGCTTCTATGCGATTTTTTACCGGTGGCGACCAAAGCGTTAGGGGTTTTAAATACAACAGCATTGGACCAGAAGATGCGTTTGGCAACGTATCGGGCGGTAAAAACCTGATCGTAGGTAGTACAGAATATGCTTATGGCTTTTTACCCAACTGGCGCAGTGCATGGTTTGTAGATATAGGTAATGCCTTTGATGAACCAACTCCAATGAAAATGAGTCTAGGTACTGGCTTACATTGGTTGACTCCCATCGGCACGGTAAGGTTTGAACTAGGGTATGGGTTCAGCGAGCCAGAGCCACCCATCCGATTACATATCTCTTTCGGAATGCAACTATGACAACGCCATGGTTACGCAGGACCTTCATGGTGATTGGGGGTCTGGTGCTTCTGCTCATACTTGCCTTGAGTTGGATTTCAATGACCACTGGCGGCGCCCGCTGGGTAGCCAAGCAACTAAGCCATGCTGAACCACGGCTATCGATTGCGGTCACCGAAGGACGGTTATTGACGGGTTTGACCTTGGCTTCTGTGGATTGGGATGATGGCGAGGCGCGTGTTGCGATTCGCGCATCAGAGCTTGCATGGTCCTCTGGCTGTCTCTGGCTTAAACACTGTGAACTTCACTTACAAGCAGATGACGTCGACGTGCAATATGTGGCTGCCACTACCGATACGTCGACACCTGCACCTGCTGCTATCGCGCCGCTGGCGTTGCCTTTTTCACGACTGCAATTGACCGCTACAGTGAACCGATTGCAGGTATCATTATCCGATCAAACCATAACTGTATCCGAGGTAGCGACTGACCTGTCCATTACCGATGCGCGCTTCCACGTTGCTAGCTTGATGGTTGAACAAGTCGTTAGACGTCCTGTAATGCCGGTGGAAATGACAGCCACTGCGGCTACCCCAGCAGAAGCCCATTTGGATCAAATCGGCGATAACAACTCGCCCATTTTCACACCATTTGATTGGCCAACACTGCCTGTAATCGTAACCATAGACAAGGTTTCTATTGGGTCTCTGATTGCTGATAATACGCAGCCCGATGCCCTTGACATCCGCATCAAAGCCACGCAATTAACCGTAGATGGCGATGCTTTGAACATAGAGAGTTTGGGGGTGACAGTCGGTGATGCTGAGGCCAATGTCTCAGGTGAGGTCACACTGCATGGCATGTGGAACAGTCACCTTGTTTTGGAAGGTAGCCTAGGTGCCGACAGCGCATCACCGATAGTGGGTAATGTCACTATTGCTGGTGACTTTGGACGCTTTGACTGGGAAGCGGCATTACTGGCACCGCTTAATATACAGGCAAAAGGCAACCTGTTTCCGCTTCAAGACAACCTGCCGGTTTCAGGCACTTTGCTGTGGAACCAAGGCGTGGCAGACCAATGGCTGCCAGAAGGTATTGCGCTACAATCTGGTCGTGCAACCTTTGATGGCAGGCTCATAAACCCCCTTTTTGACCTTGGGTTGATTTCAGCCATCCAAGACACTAATAGTCTGGAAAGCATTGGCATTGAATTGGGGGCTATCTACGATCAAGACCAATTAGAAATTTACCGCGGTATATTCACACAAGCCGAAGGTCACTTAGCACTCAACGGCGTGGTAACAGTATCTCCACGCATGCAATTGGACCTCGAATGGGACGCGCAGCATTTTAAACTGCCCATCAGGTTAGCGGAACAAACCACTTGGATTGATGGCCGCATCAGCACTATTGGTCATGTTGATGACGCTTTTTGGGAGGCCAGTATTGCCACCGACGCTTTTGATGTCGTATGGAATGAGCAGCCCTTTAATCTACAGGGTGAACTGAGCATCAACAGCGATTTGCAAGGACATACCAAAGGGATAACCCTTGTTAATGGTGTCAACAAACTCGAGGTTACAGGCGGGTATCAGACGGAATGGGATGGTTCCTTATCCGTCGTGATTGCCGATACAAGCCACATTATTGACGGCTTAGCTGCAACACTCGAGGGCAATATTGAGGTGACTGGTGCGCGTGATACACCGATTCTGGACTTAGATATACGGATCGCCGACGTTATTTGGGCGGATAATGCCATTGGCAATGCGGCCATAGCGGGATCGATGGCATGGATGGATCAGCCTTTTATCGACCTCCAGCTTCAGGCAACCAATGCGCGTTTAGGAACCCAACGGGTGTCGAATGCGAAAGTATCGGTGATTGGGTCAACGGTTGATCACCTTGTGCGCATCGAACTCGATGCCGATATGGGAGCGGTTGATACCACATTAACCGGCACACTCTCGGACATGGATCACTGGATCGGATCGCTCAATCAGGCACAAATCAGGTCACCACTTGGCCAATGGGTTTTATCGGATACAGCAGGTATTCAACTTGATATTCAAAATGCAGTGGCGACCATTAATGACCATTGTTGGCGCAGTCAAGAAGCGCAAATTTGTGCAAATGAACCGTTGATTCTGGGAACCAGTGGCCGTGCATCTTTGTCGATGCACCGCATTGACTTTGCATCGGTATCCACCTACTTACCTGAGGTGGTAGCCCTTGACGGAAAACTCGACGGGTCACTAACTGCGGCATGGGTAGATGCGCAGTTGACAGAGACAAGAGCAGTCCTCATAGGGCAACCGGGTGAACTAGCCGTCACCATCGATGAGACCAACACCGTCACCATTCCATTTAACAACTGGCAAGTATTGGCTGAACAGGAATCGACAGGGTGGACATTTAATGCGAACTTGAGTGGGCAAGGCATTGGTCAGCTTGCGGGTCAAGCAACTGTGGCCGGCATGCCAAGTGCTGAAGGACCCTGGGTGGTGGATGCCACATTGGACGCCTTACAACTGGCCTCGTTTTCATCCCAGATAGAACCCTATACCGATGTATCGGGCACTGTAAAAGCACAGGTGAGATTATCTGGTGCATTAGCCGATCCTCAGTTCACGGGCAGTGTGTCACTGTCTGATGGTCAGATTCACATGACGGATTTACCTGAACGCTTGTCTAATGTGGACCTCTTAGTGGCTTTTGATAACCAACACGCCGACATCAGCGCACACTTTGACATGGGTGGGGGTCAGGGCGCAGTTATGGGTCAAGGCGATTGGCAAGAAGGCGATTGGAGAGCGGATATTCAACTAACCGCAGACCATATTACCCTGTATGAACAAACCCTTGATGCAGTGCGATTGGGTTTTACCGGTGGCCTTTTAGACCACAGCATACAGCTGGCAGTGGCCCATCCATTGGCAGACTTTTCCGTCACTGTTGACGGTGGACTCAACGCAGAACAGCATTGGATTGGTTCAATTCCAACAGCCAATATCACCGCTGAAGTGGGCAGCTGGACAACACGCAATGCCATTGCACTGGATATCGATATACCGAAGCAAATCGCGCAACTGGGTGCTCATTGCTGGACGAGCAATACCACCGCAATATGTGCTGATCAGCCCTTGGTATTGGGTACAACCGGCAGTGCGTCGTTGACGTTGACAGATGCAGACCTGCAAATACTGGCAGACTATTATCCTGACGGCATAGAAGTGTCCGGCGTTGCTGATGGCACCCTTGACGCACAGTGGCAGGATGGGCAATTGACAGGAGCATCAGCGTTGGTGACTGGGCGACCTGGTATGGCCACTGTTACTGGACGCTCCGAAGCGCCTTTGGCCATATCCTATGACGAATTTCTTTTATCCGCATCTCAGATGGCAGACGGGTGGGTGATTGACGCGGCGATAATGGGTGAGGGCATAGGCCAGCTAAGTAGCCACGCAGTATTCGATGGCCTACCCGCCGTTGATGCGCCAATGTCATTGACCGCGTCGCTCACTGATATGACTCTAGCGCCTTTTGCTTCGTTATTGCCTCCTACAATGTCGGCCAATGCGACAGTGGCTGCCCAGATACTGGTGAAGGGCAGTATGAGCACCCCTGACATTTCAGGCAAAATGGTGGTATCAGACGGCAGATTTCACTCAGAATCAATGCCGCTCTTAATTGAACAAGCGAGCATCATCTTGGTGCTCAATAATGAGTTATTGGATGTTGTGGGTGACTTCAACCTCGGTGGCGGCAACAGCAGCGTGTCGGGTCAAGCAGATTGGCGTGGCGGCAACTGGTGGTCAGATTTCACGTTGTCGGGTCAACAGATAGCGTTGTTTGATCAAGCCTTGCAGTCATTTCAGATTGGATTTATAGGAGGACAAAACACCCATGATGTCCATCTTGAATTGGCACAAAATGATCGAACGGTGCGTATCGATCTGTCAGGTGGTTACACCAGCAATGCGCATTGGGTAGGTAATTTAACCCAAGCAGTAATCGATTCAGAGTTTGGCATTTGGCAAACAGCACGACCCACATTGCTTGATCTAGATATCAATGCTTCGACGGTGGACATTGCGCCCCATTGCTGGCAAAACGGTGCTGCGGCTATATGCGCTGACAGAGAATTGGCCATTGGGTTGGACGGAGATATCGCCTTATCCTTTTCAAGAATTGACCTCTCGTTGTTTTCAAACTACATGCCCGAAGGCATTCAGCCGACAGGCGTATTCGGCGGCAATGTCAGTGTTGCATGGACAGACGCCAATCTGACGCAGTTATCTGCCGTTGTGTCCGGAGAACGAGGTGAGGTATTGCTGACTACCGGCATGACAGATCCTTTGGTGCTGCCCTTTACAGAATGGAGTATTCAGACCGATCAAGTACCCCGTGGTTGGTCCCTTAAAACACATGTATTAGGCGACGGCATTGGCATGTTCAGTAGCCATATCAATGTCGAGGGCATACCAAGCCTTGATGCGCCGATAAACCTTGTCGCCACCCTAACGGATATGCCCGTGGTACTTTTCTCGGCGTTAATTGACCCCACTATGACAGCTACCGGCGAATTGTCGGCGCAAGTTCAGGTGTTAGGTACTGCTGCTCAGCCGGATATTTCAGGTGTATTGTCGTTGGCAGGCGGAACATTCGAGCAAGAGGGTATCCCTGTGGCTGTCGATAACGTTAATGTCGATGTGTCACTGAGCCATGACACAGCAGCGATCGACGGTCACTTCACTATTGGCAGCGGTAAAGGGCAAATCCATGGACGTGCAGCTTGGATAGATGGCGGTTGGACGTCGACCATTGAGATGACCGGTGCCAATATGATCGTTAAAGATCCCATGATGACGCTGGCTATTTCACCTAGCATCACGCTAACGGTTACCGAGACTGGAGCCGATATAAAAGGGGTTGTTGAGATACCATCAGGCAATATAAAAATCTCGTCACTTCCAGACGCTGCCGTCACATTGTCGAGTGATATCCTGGTAATACAAGATGATGTTGTGGCAATACCCCCACCAAAATATCAATTAACAACCAATATTGATGTCAAGTTAGGAAGCGCCGTATGGATTGAAGCCTACGGATTAAAATCTCGATTAGTAGGTGGCGTTACCATACGACAAAAGGATGTTTCCGACCCGCAACTGTATGGCCAAATAGAGACACAGGATGGCAGTTTCAAAGCGCTTGGAGCAAACTTAGTGATTCGCAGAGGCAAACTCATTTTCTCTGGACCAATCGACAAGCCCCTTTTGGATGTTGAGGCGGTGCGGGTTGTCAATGACATCACTGCGGGCATATTGGCGAGGGGTGTGGTGACTGAGCCTGAAATCACATTGTTTTCTGAGCCGGCTATGACTCAGGCTGCAATTTTATCCTATATAATGCGTGGGCAACCACTAGAAGGGGGAGCAGTGTCAGAGGGACTTCTGGCCACGAAGGTCGCGATGGGCATTGGCATATATGGAAGTGATTCACCGTTAACTGCAGTCAGTGAAAAATTAGGGATCGAAGATTTCAATATTGACGCAGAGGGGACATCCGACTCCGCTCGCATCGCTCTAGCAGGCTATCTATCGCCGAGACTCTATTTTAAATATGGAGTCGGGGTTATGAATGCAGCCAATGAAGTAACTTTACGATACAAATTGTTGCCGCGCTTGTTTGTTGAATCGATAACGGGAATCAATAGTGCAGTCGATCTTATCTATACTGTAGAGTTTTGAGTGGACAATTTATACTGGTAGCACTGACCGAATTGTTATATTGAGTAATGCAAATTTTGCTCAGAACAATAAAGATTCATGACATTGTGGGTTAAAATCTGGTAAATTGAGAAATTGAATGCCGTTTGGAATATGAAAAATGGCGGAATATACCCATTGAAACACATTAATTGAGTAAAACTCGGTATGATGCACAAGCAATTGATCGGTTTGAATGACCATGCCTGATTTGTCGCCACGCCGCGGATCTGCTGCAAGGATATCGTTGCAACTATTTGCACTGTCGTCCGCCATTTTATTCCAAATGTTGTTGGTAAAGCCGTTAAGTGCGAGTGAACAAAACAGCAATCAAACACCGGTAACTGTTACCGCCTATGCCCTTAAAAACCACAAACAGCTTGCATTGATATTGGCCTATGCCCGATATCGGGATGCCATGAAGTACGTGGATTTTCAACTGGAATTGAAAAACCGTGTCAGTGAAATTGGCATAGCGACCTATAACAACCCCAATGCAATAGCCATTATTCCCATTATCGATTCAATTGAATTAATGGTAAATACAAGTGCTTTAGCCATTGTCAATTTCGCCTATTCAGGTCCAATAACTGCAGTACTAGCCTCAGACAATCAAGACACCGATATTGACAAGCTAAATCTTACCGAAGCGTTGTTATTGAAGCTCGAATCACCTGTGTACACAGGTACAAAAGGTGCCATCTTAAATGATAAATCTCATACTGTAGAATCCCTGTGGACGAGCCGAATGATTACGGATCGATATGGCCTAAATATAATCAATTGGCCTGTCAGGCTGCTAAGGGTCGACGGTACTCAGATTGAACGCCAACTAATTGAATTCGACAACCAAAACGTTATTCTATATGTGGGACCCTATTGGTTGCAGACCAATTACGACGATATGCAGGCCGTATTTGTTAGCGAGAAAATGCCTGATGAACTTGGCCTCTACCGAGATGTCATGATCTCAAGTTTAGAAGGTAATGAGATCAATGCAGGTGCTGTCAAAGAAATCCTGTCTTTCATCGAATTGTCTGCAACGGATATCGCTACCGCAGCCACCGAAGGTGGTTTAGCCTTCGATGTGCTACTGAATGACTTGCAATCGGTTATACCTGACTTGCAAAGTGACAATTTGAAAGGGTTAATTACCTTACCCCACATGATCTCAAGCGGATTGACATTCGAAGATATTGTCCATGCCTATACACCGCAGGATATTGCGTTGAAGGACATTACAGCAATTTACCAAGATACAGATAAACAAGGCCATTTCTTACCGCAATTAATGCTTGATACCCAGTTGATAACTGACTGGATATCCGTCGAAAACCTAAATTGATCGTTTTTTTTGGTTATGGAAATACATAGCGTGAAGCAACTAGATCAAGTGAAAAAATATCCTTTAGCCCACTATATTATATTGTGGAGTGGCTTGATATTTCTTGTGCCTGTCGCGTTTATTCTTAGCGTTCCACTATATCTAAACTTTGAAAGCGTTGATAAGGCAAAGGAACTCTCCTTAGATGTCGATTTATCTTCCATTATGACGTCTATCGATGTGGTCGAACGGCGCCATTATGGTCAGGCATTAGGTATCTCTCGCAGTGGCAATATCAAACGTACTGCTAAGGATCTACTGAAATTAGCGAATAAATCGCCCCTTGGCACCACCATGAACCCTGAATTCGAGGCATTAGCTGACCGTTTTGAAACTTCAATATTCGAAAACATAGTGTTTAGAACATCAGTATTTGATGATGTACTCCTCCTCAATGTTTACGGAGATGTCGTCCTATCTCTTTATGACGATACTTTGAGTGGGCAATATTTTAGTGATACCTACCTTGAACAACAGGTTGTAATTGATGCATTGTCTACAAGTTTTCAAAATAGGATCATCCGTTTTACGGGCTACTTCCTTTCTGAACCTGATGCCACTATAAAGTCTGGCTTTTATATAGCACCCTTGTCCTCAGAGGGGTTGGATGGCAATGGGCACCTCGGGTTTTTGCTTTTTAAGGTCAACGGTGCAGCCTTATATAATGCGATGCAACCACCTTTTAGCGACTCTTTTTTCAAGAAAACATACATGTTAGACGACCAGTTTTCCTATCTAAACATTTCAGATTCTGAATCAAGTCAACTGTTAAGCATCAATGCACAAGATCGTGTTGTGTTAGCGCGAAATATTGTAGAGATGGATACCCGTGACGAATACACACAGGTAGCAGACTCTTTTGTCACATTGGAAAATATTGATGGGAAAAAGCATAGCACTGTCTTGATTAAGAATCCTAAAGACAGCAGCTATTGGTCCTACTTGATGATTCAAGTCGATAGCAACTTACTAAAGCGGCATAGCAACCTACTGATCGGTAGCGCCGTAATATCTTTTGTTATTTTTATAATTGCACTATTGCTGTTAAGTAAAGTCTTAAAACGACTTGTTCTCAGACCCATTTTTTCAACCATGGCAATTATGAAACGTACGCTTGATACTGGAATTGCCCCTGAGGCTACGGCATTAAATCATAGCGTTTTAGAGATTCAACAACTATATGAAGTAGTCAACGAATCTGCTATCGAGCTGTCTCGCCAATCTCTGTTATTAAATAATGCTTTTAAAAGTGCTCAAGACTCCATAAAAGAAAACGCTGATATTATGCAGGCAGTAGATAAGCACGGTGTCTATTTTGTAACGGATATTTGGGGGACGATCACTTGGGCCAATAATGCGCTGTGTTCAGTGCTTGGTGTCGAGGCTGGTGAATTGGTTGGCCGAAATCATCGTGACCTGATACTTAATGAATTTACAAAGCAGCAATTTGATGATGTATATGCAGATTTTCTCAGGGGCGTCTCGTGGAATGCAGAAATAACCAACCAAACACTCGATGGTAGAGAGTATCAATTGCGTTTGACCATAACCCCGTCGATAAACAGCGAAGGTAAAGTACAAAAATTTTATGGTTTTGGCGTAGACGTTACGGAACAAAACCGATCGATTGACGAAGCTATTGAAAATGAGACGCAACTGCATCTGTTGTTGCAAAATGCAAATGCAAACCTATATAGATATGACATGGTAAATGAAAGATTTTACTTAGATGGCATGAATTATCAAAAGTTGGGGTATCTGTTTTCAGATGATCTTTCAAGTTTTGAAAAGTGGATTTCCCTCATCCATCCTGACGACAAACTACGTGTGGTCGAGCTATACCATCCTGAAAAAAATGCAGAAAAACCAATTGCTATTGAATACCGTATGGTCGGACTCGATGGACAGATTCTTTGGTTTTTAGATGCAGGTCCAGACAGAATGGAACGAACTGCCTCTAATGTTTTGCACCCTATCCATTCGTACCCTGGCATTAGGATAGATATCACTGGCTCAAAAGAACTGAGACAGAAAAACTTAGAAAACCAAGCTGTGTTAGAAGCCATTTTCGAAAGCTCACTTGAGGGCCAAATTTTAACAAACACTCAGGGCGTTGTTTTTAACACAAGTAAAAATCTTACCACTTATTTTTCTCGTATCAATATCATCGGCTTAACAATGAAGCAGTCGCTAGCCTCGTTTAAGCGCTCCATTGTGGAGGAATCAAATGAGAGGTTGTTGGATTTTGTTCAACGGCTTGGGGATGACCCAATAGCAACCCAGGCCATAAGTATTCATATTGTGGATGGCCGCAGTTTCACATTTACAACAGCGCCATTTACGATAGACAACCAATACAGTGGGCGGATTTGGACCTTTGTAGACGTCACGGATGATGAAAATAAAAAGCAAGAACTGATCAATCAGAAAATAGAAGCTGAATCAGCCAACATTGCCAAATCTGAATTCTTAGCGGTGATAAGTCACGAAATCAGAACCCCACTGAACGGCGTCATAGGTATGCTGGATCTGATTAGAAGCGAGGAAGGAATTCCGATATCGACCAAGAACAGAGTAGAGATGGCCATCAATAGCGGCAATCGTCTTGTAGAATTAATGAACGAGATTACACAATGGTCAAGAATTGAATCAGGTAATAGAACGCTTGTTAAAAAGCTTTTTGAGCCCGAGGTGGTGCTGTTTGACTCATTAAAGTCACTGTCAGCGTTAGCCAAAGATAAAGGCATTTCCATGATTGTGGAAGAGGATAACCAGACGATTATGCCATCGTTAATAATGCAGGGCGATGTCGCTAAATTCAAACAAGTGATATTTAACATCGTCGGCAACGCCATTAAATTTACAAATGCAGGTTCTGTTACCGTTAAAGTCGGTTATGACATTGGTGAGAAAAACTTATGCACTATTCGATTACAGGTTATAGATACCGGCATTGGGATTGCGAAAAAGGATATCGGAAAATTATTTACGCGCTTTCAACGTATCGATAACAGCACCTCCAGAACAACTGGGGGCACAGGATTAGGACTCGCTATCACAAAATCCTCTATTGATATAATGGGTGGAACCATATCAATTTCGAGCGAGCTTGATAGGGGCACAACGGTTGAATTGACTATCCCCTTTTTATCAATTAATACTTTAGAATCAGATCTAAATATTCCAGAGTTAACGTCGAAGATTGTTGTCATTACATGCCTCAAAAATGAGGTCAAAGGTGTCCGATTATCAGGCTATCTGCGGCGAATGAATGTCAAACATATGGCTTTTGAATCGTTAGAAATGTTAAATGCGCAGATTCACAGTAAGGACGCACCACTTCGTATAGAAAATGACGAGACGTTATTTGTATTGATCGATCATGGGTATGGAGCAGATTTAGTGGTCGATTGTTGGGGAAGTATTCAGAAATTACTAGAGCCCTCAGTCGTTCACGGCATTGTTTTGGTGGATGACATTCTGGGTTCCGAAGAGAAGAGATATGCCACATGTGGAATAGACGCAGTTTTAAACAGTCCTATTAATTATCAGTATCTCTACAGCGCCGTTAGTCTTATCGCATCAAAAAGTCCCCTCATGGCATTCGCTGATCCCTTAATTAATATTGAATTTTTGGATTGTTTCACACTCCCAAAATCAGCATTAACGCGAGCCGATTTTGACACTACATTTGGTCTGGGCAAGCGGATACTCGTAGTCGACGACCAGGAGATCAATTTACATGTGGCACGAGGTATTTTAGAAAACTTTTCTTTTAACGTAGACACCGTTTCTTCCGGATCTGAAGCGATCATTCAATTGCTCAATTCTAAGGATAAGCAACGGTATGATGTATTGTTACTGGATATTCAGATGCCATCTATGGACGGTTTCCAATTGTGCAAAAACATCCGTGAAGGTCAGGGTGGACGTTTTTATTCCAATGTACCTATCATTGCAGTATCAGCGAATACGAGAAAAGAAGATATGATCCTTGCGTTTGAGGCTGGCATGAATGACTTTATTTTCAAGCCAGTAACACAAGACATCGTAATCGAAAAGCTCGCAAACCTTCTTGATTTTAGTAGTAAAGCTGTTCAATCAAACTCAGGTTCAAGCGACGTTACCAACAGACCCAAACCCGTCAAGAAACCAACGGATTCCAGTAAGAAAATCGCGAGCGTCGTAGATACTGATCAAATATGGAACAAGCATGAACTGGTAGAACGTATCGGTGACTCTGCTGATTTGATGTCGGAGATATTGACGTCGGTGATAGATGATATGCCGGGCAAATTAGACGAACTATCAATCCATTTCGCTAAAAAAGATCTAGCAGGATGTAAAATAACGCTGCATACATTGAAGGGGATTGGTGCAAATATTGGTGCGAATGAATTGGCTAGGTTATGTAAATCAGCAGAAACATACGCAGAAACCCAAGCAGTGGCTGAATTAAGCGCTGCTATTTTAGCAATTAAATCATCAGTCGCAGTCTTAACCGATATATTAAGTAACGATGCGAGTATGCAATCGGCTGGTGCCGTTAAGGCACGCGTAAGTGTAAGTGTAGATGTACCTGAGTTGCTTAAGATACTTGAAGCATTGCTCGACAACATTATGAGTGGTGGGTTTGTTTCGCATGCCTGTTTAATAGATTTACAAAAACTTTCAGCAAGCGACGAGAATCTCGCTGCAAAACTGACCGATATATCTAGGAATGTTTCCCATTTTAATTATGATAAAGCGATGGGCGATATTAGAGGCCTTATCAAGCAATTGAGCACAGAATTGTGACGTATCGATATCGCATGGAGTATTCATTTGAGCGATAAAAAAATGCCAGTAATAATGATCGTTGATGATGAACCCATCAACATTTCTATATTAGCCAATATATTTGAGTCCTCTTATGACATTAAGGTCGCTACCAGTGGTGCTCGCTGTTTGAGTCTAATTGAATCAGGTGTCACACCTGATCTCATTTTAGTAGATATCATGATGCCTGATTTGAGTGGTTATGAGGTACTGGAGCTTTTGAAGGCAGATCCAACCACTATGAATATCCCCGTCATATTCGTATCAAGCAATGACACGCAAGCAGACGTAGCGAAGGGTATTAAACTGGGTGCATCCGATTATATTACCAAGCCTGTTTTTCCTGCCGTAGCCATTGCTCGGGTTAGTATGCATTTGCGCTTAAAACAACAATCAGATGAATTGCGGAAAATGGCACTATTTGACCAATTAACCAATTTGTATAATCGACACTACTTAATCGAGGCAGGAACTCAGCGGTTATCAGAAAGCTATCGAAATAACAGCGCTCTGGCACTGATCATGCTAGATATTGATAACTTCAAGCATCTGAATGATGTACACGGCCACGACTTTGGCGACAAAATTTTACAGCAAGTGAGTAAGACGATTTCAAAAGACTGTAGATCGATCGACATTGTTTCTCGCTATGGTGGCGAGGAATTTTTTATTTTGTTACCTGGATGCGGCTTTGAAGAAGCAATGTCTAAGGCTGAGAGCTTGCGTGTTGCCATCGAAGAAAACGCAATGCACGCCATTAGGGTTACGGCAAGCTTTGGTGTCTGCGCTAAAAATGATACGGTTGAAACACTAGCCTCATTGATAAAGCGCGCCGATATCAATTTGTACAAAGCAAAAAATAATGGCAGAAACTGTGTATTTGGAGCTTGAGCTAAGCGATCAAGTAACCGCGTTATCTTATTGTTACCCGTATTTAAAAAGCCACTGTCGCCGAAAAGCAACAGTGGCTTTTTGTCAATTACACCCGCCTATAGGGCATATATTCCGCTTCCCACATGCGTTCGGCGAGATAGCCATCTAGATTTTCTGGTAGAAAATCGATGGAACTATCTTTCTCTAGCATTTCTTCTAATACAGCCTTAGCAATCCTAAAGGATATGGTTCGTAGGTCGTGAATCTCAGGGTATACCGACCCATTGGCAAGCTGTTCGTCTGTTAGGCATTGTGCCAATTCAAACGCAGCTGTGGTAAACATATCTTTATCCATGATCGATACTTTTGACAAGATAGCTGCCAATCCCACGCCTGGAAAGATAAATACATTATTACCTTGCCCCACGCGGTGAGTGACGCCCTTGTAAGTGACAGGCTCATATGGGCTGCCTGTCGCCACGATAGCCTGACCGCTACTCCATTTATATAAGTCTTCTGGTATCGCCTCTGAATGCGTTGTTGGGTTGGACAATGGAAAGATAATAGGGCGGTCTGAATGGCGGAGCATCAAGGATACATGAGTCTCTGTAAACGCTTGACCGATGCCACTGGTTCCAATCAATACCGTAACGGGCACTTCTGTTAACAAGGACTCCAGATTGACTCGCTCTAGATCTGTCCAAGCAGTTACCTGTATACGAGATTTGGCGTAGGTGCGTTTGAATTCATCAAGGTTAGATCTGTCCGTCAGTACCACACCTTGACTGTCCAAAATAAAAATACGATCAGTAGCCTGTTCTGGTGTTAACCCATCCCGCACAAGTCCTGCATGAATTTGGTTGGCAACACCCACACCGCCAGCGCCAGCGCCATAAATGGCATAAATTTGATCGCTGATTCGTTCATTCTTGATACGATTGGCACCGATGACGCCTGCCAATACCACTGCTCCTGTACCCTGAATATCGTCATTAAAAGAGGGTAGGGTTTCGTGGTATCGCTCAAGATTATTAAACGCGTCCGACTTGCTAAAGTCTTCCCATTGTAAAACGGCTTTTGGAAATGCGTGTTTTACCTGAGCAACAAAGGTTGCAATAAATGTGTCGTAGGCCTCTCCAGTCATGCGTCTGTGTGGCATTCCCAGATACATTGGGTCATTGAGTAACGACTCATTGTCGGTGCCGACATCCAATACAATGGGTAGGCAACTGGCGGGGTGTATGCCCGCGCCAAGGGTATATAGTGACAGCTTGCCAATGGGAATCCCCATACCACCGACACCTTGGTCACCAATACCTAAAATAGCTTTACTGTCGGTAACCACAATAATTTTGATATCTTTCGCACTAAAGTGATGGGCCATTTGGGCAATAGATGACACATTTTGTGGGGAGATATACAAACCGCGCGTTTTTTGGAATCGATGGCTGAACTCTTGGCAGGCCAATCCTACGGTAGGTGTATAAATTATCGGCGTCATTTCATCTAGGTGTCGAGACACCAATGCATAAAACAGTGTTTCGTTGCGGTCTTGCAGGGCACGAAGAAATACATATTTTGAAATATTTGAATCTTCAGACAAAAATCCTTCATAGGTTCTTTTTAATTGTGCATCGAATGTTTGAACCATGGGTGGCAATAATCCGACCAAATCAAAATCGATCCGTTCTTGTTCAGTGAACGCCGTGCTCTTATTCAATGTACGATCATTCAGTAATGCAGCGCCTGTTAGCGAGACAGGTCTAAAATATGTTCCATCCTCGTCTTTCCAGCGCAGGTATTTTGCAATTGACATGGATAGTACTCCCGAAGTGATTGTTTAAGTGGCTATAAACAGCATGCAAATAATGCAATGCCATTAAAAAATAATCCTGCATTAAAGATACAACATTTTAGAGATTGCGCAGGCCTTTAAGGTAATAAATTCTTGAATAGGATTACCTTGTGTCACCGTAACTGACCTTATCCCAACACATTGCCGATCCCCTCGGTTGCAGTCCGTTTTCTGGAAAAAGTGGCCAAGTTTATGCGGTTACCTGTTAGTGGCAGGGTATAATGACATGGGTGGCTATCGTGGTCGCTCCCAGATTCGCAATATTCAATGAGTGTTTTCATTATTGAACCGATCATTGGGCCATTCTTAAATTGATTGCCACTGGTGCCCACTGCCATGTAGAAGCCATCCAGACAGGAGCGATCGTATATTGGCGTCCAATCTTGGGTCACGTCATAAAGGTCTGCTACACCACTGGCCCGATCAGGTATTGATAAGCTGGGTATACGCAATGCAGCGCGATAGACTTGAGCAGTCCAATTGTCAGTCGGATTTTTATTGAGTGTTTCAGGCTCATCTATCCATTCTAGCGGGTCACAGGCTGGCTCAGTGCCACCCACAACAAATTTATTACTGGGTTCGGTGCGATAATAAACCCCTGCATCGGTGTCCATGACGATGGCTTTTTGATCGGTTATCCGAGTAAAGGACTCCGGTCTCTGTAAACTACAGGTTTCCTGTCGTAATGGACGACCCTGCACCAGCATGTCGCCTTGCACGTTGGCCATGGCATTTACAACCGTTGAATAGGGACCTGCAGCATTAACCACAATGCGGCATGACAGCTCGGTGACGTTTGAACCTTCCAGAAGTAGTCCCGTCACTCGCCCGTTGTCTTGTTGAATACCGCATACCTTGGTGTGAAACATAAATTGCGCACCATAGCACTCTGCGGACTCTTTGAGATTTTGCGCAGCCTGCGCAGGATCAGATATATAGCCAGCATCTGGGGTCCAATAGCCTCCAGACATGGTCACTCCGCTTGGTTCGCCAAAGTCGGGATGATCAGGGCGCTTAGGTGGGGCAAACGACACCATGTCAAAACCAGGAAAGTGGTGCGCTACAGTTTCGTTGTTCCACAACGTCCACGGGATGTTGAGGCTTGTTAGGTGGGACAAACTGTTTTCCATTGCCTCATCATGACCATTGTTGAGATAGAGCATGCCGGCTTCATAGAATTCAACCAGCGGTGACGGGCCAATATCACCCAGACAGGTACGCCATTGACGCCATTGCTGTAGGCTTTCCCACGCCAGAGCTGTGCTGTCTAACGTAGAATACGGCGTGCGTACAATGGCCGATGAATTGCTGGTTGACCCATAGCCTGCGGCAGGCAGGGGGTCAATGCAGATAACGGAGTAGCCAGCTTTTGCCATTGCATGAGCGGTACTGGTTCCGACTATACCAGCACCAATTATGGCAACGTCGTAGGATTGATTCATAATTTCCTTCTATTATGTTGATAAGACAACACTGTTATGCCGCGACCAAAGGACTGTGCAAAGGTTTCAGCGCCTAAAATAATTGTTTTTATAAATGCCTTGACCAGAGCGTTCAATCGGGGAAACTATATCGCTGAAAATAACAAATAGAAATACAGTAAAGCTGAGGATGTAACATTCTTTGCTTATGAATTGCGCGGCCTCATTTATTTCAATACATCTATAGCTCCGCTTGGCTTAAGAGCGCTCCGGTCGCTTCACCCATTGATAATCGGTACCCATTATGAACTTAGAAAGTTTACACAGTCTTAAATTGTTCCTAAACGCAGGCGATAAAACACTGCCGGCGGTCTCTAGATTCGGACAACAACTTGCCGGTAACGGTGATGCTTGCACGACATTTTCACCCATAGACGGAACGTCATTAGCACAATTTAGCGATGCCAGTTCTGATCAGATTGATGATGCCATAGCGCAAGCACAAACCAGTTTTGAAATGTGGCGAACGGTACCGGCACCGAAAAGAGGCGAATTGGTGAAGGCTATTGGCGACATTGCGCGCGAGCACAAGCAACTGTTGGCCGACATCATCACACTTGAGTGCGGGAAAATTGTTCAGGAATCATTAGGTGAAGTCCAAGAGTGGATTGATATCTGCGACTTTGCTGTTGGCCTATCACGTCAGTTACATGGCCTTACTATCGCCAGTGAGCGACCTGAACATCGTATGATGGAGCAGTGGCACCCACTAGGACCCATCGGTGTCATAACTGCATTCAATTTTCCGATGGCCGTATGGTCTTGGAATGCCATGCTAGCGTTGGTCTGTGGCAACACCATCATTATAAAGCCATCAGAAAAAGCGCCACTGTGCGCATTGGCATGCCACCGCATTGTCACCCTAGCGCAAGAACGGTGTGGCATAGACATTCCAGCGTTGAATCAAGTAATTTTGGGTCGTGCAGATGCAGGGGCACACATTGCTGCCAGTACTGCCATACCGCTGGTGTCTGCAACTGGCTCTGTGCCAATGGGTAGAAAAGTGGCTTCTGTAGTGGGCGCGCGATTGGGTCGGTCGTTATTAGAACTCGGGGGCAATAATGCCTGTATTTTAACACCTGACGCCAATTTGGATCTGGCTATTCGTGGTGTGGTGTTCTCTGCAGTAGGTACCTGTGGTCAGCGATGTACTACCATGCGGCGATTAATTGTACATAAGTCCATCGCCCAAGAAGTGAAACAACGCTTGGTTGCAGCATATCAAACATTGCCAATCGGCGATCCATCAGTTAATGGCACCCTCATTGGTCCACTGATCGATCAGTTGTCGGTTGACGCAATGGCAAGGGCATTAGACAACAGCGTGAAAGAGGGTGGTGAGATTCTCTGTGGTGGCGTTACCGCAGACGTTCCAGAGTCACTCGGTGGCTTTTATGTGAAACCTGCCATTGTGGCAATGCAAGCACAAACGGCCACAGTGGAGACCGAAACCTTCGCACCTATTCTCTATGTGATGGAGTACGACACACTAGACGAAGCGATTGCGCTTCAAAATGATGTCCCCCAAGGGCTGTCCTCATCAATTTTCACCAACAATTTGCAAGAAGCCGAACTATTCCTGGCAGCAACAGGGTCTGATTGTGGTATTGCCAATGTCAACATCGGTACTTCTGGTGCGGAGATTGGCGGCGCATTTGGAGGAGAGAAGGAAACAGGCGGTGGCCGTGAAAGCGGATCTGACGCTTGGAAGAACTATATGCGCAGAGCAACTAACACGATTAACTATGGAAAAGAGCTTCCATTAGCACAGGGGATCGAATTTTAAGGTTTTTTATTGTCAAACCGCCTTGTCGTAGTATAATCACTACGTTCTGCTCTGAATTAATTTTAAAAGTGTGCGAAAGTTGCTTGTTTTTTACTAATTAATAAGAATTAGATCACATACTAAAAAAACAATAAGGAAGGTCCAACATGCATAAAAGTATCAAAATCTCTGCATTAGCAGTCGTCACAGCTGGCTCGCTAATCGCAGGCTCAGCAATGGCTGAAATCAAAATTGGTGTTGCTGGTCCTCACACAGGTCCTTACGCAGCGTTCGGTATGCAATTATGGAAAGGTGCTTCTCAAGCAGCTAAAGACATTAACGCAGCTGGCGGTATTAATGGCGAAATGATTGTTTTGGTTAAGGGCGACGACCGTTGCGAGCCAAAAGAAGCTGTTTCTGTTGCTAACCGCATGGCAGACCAGGATGGCGTAGCCGCTGTTGTCGGTCACTTCTGTTCATCAAGTTCTATTCCTGCTTCAGTTGTATATGACGAAGCTGGCGTGTTCATGATTACCCCTGCATCTACTAACCCAACTGTAACTGACCGCGGCCTACCTGGCGTTTTCCGTGCATGTGGTCGTGATGATCAGCAGGGTATCGTTGCTGGTGAATACATCGTGAATACGTTGAAAGCTAAAAGCGTTGCGATTATTCATGACAAGGACACTTATGGTCAGGGCCTAGCCGACGCGACTAAAAATACCCTTAATGGTTTGGGTGTTACAGAAGTGTTGTATGAAGGTTTGACACGTGGTGAGAAAGACTTCAACGCATTGGTTACTAAGATCAAGTCAACTAAAGCTGAAGTTGTATACTTCGGTGGCTTGCATTCAGAAGCCGGTCCATTGGTTCGTCAGATGCGTGAACAGGGCCTAACAGCATTGTTTATCTCTGGTGACGGTATCGTATCTCAAGACTTCGTAACTGCTGCTGGCGGTGCTTCATTCGTTGAAGGCGTGTTGATGACTTTCGGTGCTGATCCAACATCATACCCAGCGGGCGCTGAAGCAGTTGCTTCATTCAAGGCAAGCGGTTATGAGCCTGAAGGCTATACCATGTACTCTTACACTGCTATGCAGGTAGTTGCTGCAGCAATGAACGGCGCTAAGTCTAACGACGGTATGAAAGCTGCTGCTTGGTTGCACGCTAACGGAAACATCGCTACTGCTATGGGCTCTAAGAGCTTTGATAGCAAAGGTGACTTGACTGTTTCTGACTACGTTATGTATGAGTGGAAAGACGGTAACTACGCTGAGAAGTAATTCAAAGCGGTCTGACGCTGCAGTTTAACTGCAGCAACTATAACCGGGCTCATCCTGTTGGGGTTTGCCCGGTTGTTTTTGATATCGATACTGGTAATTCGTTGCGCTAGATTTTTACCTAGATGTAACACCCTCCAGTAATTAGCTTATAGCCCCACAGTCCCTGCAGTTTTATCTGTGCCAATCTAAAACACGAAGCCTGCTATTGGGTTAAAAGCATCGTTGTTCTGGCGGGTCTGTTTTATACATATATTGGGTGATCCAATGGATAGTTTAGCTATTATATTGCAACAACTTGTTAACGGCCTGACGCTAGGTTCTGTATATGGCCTTATCGCAATTGGCTATACCATGGTTTACGGTATCATAGGCATGATCAACTTTGCCCATGGCGACCTGTACATGGTGTCTGCTTATTTAACTGCCATCTTTTTGGCACTACTGTCTTTCTTTGGTATCGATTCCTTACCCGTTGTACTGTTTCTAACACTGTTAGGAACCATGGCCATTACTGGCGTGTATGGCTGGGTGATTGAGCGTGTTGCTTATCGTCCGTTACGTAATTCGACGCGACTAGCGCCATTGATCTCAGCAATCGGTATTTCATTTGTATTACAGGAATACGTGCGCATTAACCAAGGATCTAACGACCAGGGTATTCCCGCGTTATTGTTTGGCGCTGTGCGCGTTCCAGTCGGCAATGATTTCTTTCAAATCACCTATTCGCAAATCCTAATTATCGTTGTGTCTTTATTGGGAATGGGTTTGTTAACCTATGTTATTCAAAAAACCGAGTTAGGCCGACAGTGTCGTGCGACTCAGATGGACAGAAAAATGTCCGGAATTTTAGGCATTCACACTGACCGCATTATTTCGACGGTGTTCGTTATCGGCGCAGCAATGGGTGCAGTGGCGGGTGTATTGGTAACCCTTAACTACGGTTCATTTAACTTTTCAAGTGGCTTCATTATCGGAATCAAGGCCTTTACCGCTGCTGTATTGGGTGGCATTGGTTCGCTTCCTGGCGCTATGTTGGGTGGTATTGTATTGGGCATGGCAGAGTCACTATTTTCCGGCTTGGTTAACACTGACTACAAAGACGTGTTTGCCTTTGGTTTGCTCGTGACTGTCATGATCTTTAAGCCTAGTGGTCTTCTAGGAAAACCTGCTGTGGAGAAAGTGTAACCATGAATATAAAACACAGCTTTTTGGATGCATTTGTCGCAGCCATTTTGGCAACGATTGTTTTTGGCCCCATCATGGGCATCGTATTAGACGGATACTCATTTAACCTAGACGTTCCTCGCGTCGCCATAATTGTTGGTATCATTTTTGTTGGACGATTTGTTTTCCAGCTCACCATATCAACACAAGGCGGACGAGACTTTTTTCAGCAGTTTGAAAAAGGACGTGCCGGTTCTATTGAAGTAACGGATCCGGGTATTAAAACAGTACTCGCCAAGGCTATACCCTTTATTATGTTGGCCGCGGCTATCTTGCCTTTCTTCATTGGCAAATACTGGATTACGATCTTGATTTTGGCCTATATCTATATCCTATTGGGTCTGGGTCTCAATATCGTCGTGGGCTTGGCTGGTCTTCTTGACCTTGGTTTTGTTGCTTTCTACGCCATTGGTGCTTATGGATTGGCACTGGGCAGTGAGTATTTGGGCATTGGTTTCTGGATTGCTTTGCCGATGTCAGCCATTTTGGCCGCGAGTTTTGGTGCAATTCTGGGCTTTCCGGTGCTGCGTATGCACGGAGATTATTTGGCGATCGTGACACTCGGATTTGGTGAGATCATCCGTTTGGTATTAAACAACTGGTCTGCGTTCACGCATGGCCCTAACGGCGCCAGTGCACCGCCAGCTACCCTGTTTAATCTCGAATTCAAACGCACTGCTGCTGAAGGCTATACGCCGTTTCATGAATTCTTCAATATCGATTACAACTCAACACACCGCTATATCTTCATCTATTTGCTGGTCCTAATCGCCGTGGCTTTTGCTCTGCGATTGAAGCACCGATTGGTGAAAATGCCTATTGGTCGCGCGTGGGAAGCATTGCGCGAAAATGAAATTGCCTGTCGTTCATTGGGCATGAACCACGTCACTATCAAGTTGTCAGCCTTCATGATGGGCGCTGCGATTGCTGGTGTTGCTGGTGTGTTTTTTGCTGCAAAAGACGGTTTCGTTAACCCAGCGTCATTTTCGTTTATCGAATCTGCGTTAATTTTGGCGATTGTTGTTTTGGGTGGATTGGGCTCGACTGTCGGCGTGGTTATTGCCGCTTTGTTGGTCATTCTGATTCCAGAAGTAATGCGTGAATTCTCTGAATACCGTTATCTCGTATTTGGCCTATTGATGGTCATTATGATGATTATTCGTCCTCGTGGCTTAATCACTATTAAGCGCGATCGAAAGTTCAGTACCAAAGGCGAAGGTGCCGTGGTAGAGACCAAACAAGGGGAGGGTGCAGCATGAGCAAAAACATTCTCACAATCGACAAACTGAGCATGCGATTTGGCGGCATTTTGGCGTTAGACAATGTTTCTTTTGAGGTCGAGAAAGGCTCTATTACAGCACTTATTGGCCCTAACGGTGCAGGTAAGACAACGGTATTTAACTGTATTACTGGCTTTTATAAAGCGACATCGGGTGCATTAACACTTCACACCCGACAAGAGCCAACGTCTATTAATAAGGTGTTAGGCCAACCTTTTCAATTAGACGATATCTTTAAGCCAAGACAGCTGGCTAGCCGTATTTTTTATAAAATGTTTGGTGGCACACACCGTGTCAACATGGCAGGTTTGGCACGTACGTTCCAAAACATTCAATTGTTCAACGATTTGACTGTTATTGAAAACCTACAAATTGCCCAACACAACACGGTTAATAAAAGTTTGTTTGCTGGGGTATTTAATACCAAAGCCTTTAAAGAGTCTGAACAAGCGTCTATCGATCGTGCTTATGAACTGCTTGAGGTTTTTAATCTGACAGCAGATGCCAACCGTTTGGCGGGTGAAATGTCTTATGGTCAGCAACGTCGTTTGGAAATTGCTCGAGCGATTTGCACCAACCCAGAAATGATTGCTTTGGATGAACCTGCTGCAGGCTTGAATCCAAATGAAACAGAAGCCTTGGCCAAAATGATTCAAATGCTACGCACAGAATTTAAAATGACTGTGATGTTGATTGAGCATGATATGGGCATGGTTATGAAAGTTTCGGATTTCATTATTGTATTGGACCATGGTGAAGTAATCGCCAAAGGCACACCAGACGAAATCTTGAATAATCCAAAGGTCATTGCAGCCTATCTGGGCGTGGACGACGACGAGGTGGCCGCATGAGCGATAAAATTTTAGAAATTAAGAATCTCAATACGTTTTATGGACCTATACAGGCGTTGAGAGATGTCAGCCTAGACGTTGAGCAGGGCGAGATTGTGACGCTTATTGGCGC
This sequence comes from uncultured Saccharospirillaceae bacterium, assembly GCA_913063165.1. GTDB lineage: Bacteria > Pseudomonadota > Gammaproteobacteria > Pseudomonadales > Natronospirillaceae > CAJXZL01. The sequence goes on from CAJXZL010000002.1 coordinate 80,295, forward strand.
AAACGGTGCTGGTAAATCGACATTATTGATGTCAATTTTCGGTAATCCGAGAGCGGCAAGCGGTGAAATCCTTTATAAGGGCACCAATTTGGTCAATATCCCCACCCATAAGATTGCAAAATTGGGTGTGGCTCAGGTACCAGAAGGGCGTCGCGTATTCTCTGGCATGACGGTTGAAGAAAATTTATTGATGGGTGCTACGCCGATTGGTATGTCGCATGCTGATGAAGACATCAAGCGAATTTATGAATTCTTCCCTCGCTTGTTAGAGCGTCGTAACCAACGGGCTGTCACCATGAGTGGTGGCGAGCAGCAGATGCTAGCCATCGGTCGTGCGTTAATGGGCCGTCCTGAGTTGCTACTACTTGATGAGCCGAGCTTGGGTCTGGCACCGATTATCGTGAAACAGATTTTCACTAAACTTAAAGACATTGCTGCCGAAGGCACAACGGTGTTCTTGGTTGAGCAAAATGCTAACCATGCATTGAAGCTTGCAGACCGAGGCTATGTGATGGTGAACGGTCAGATTCGTCTGACGGGTACCGGTGATGAGTTGTTGGCAAACGATGAAGTGCGTGAGGCCTATTTGGGCGGGCATTAATCGGTAAGCGATTTAAAAAGGATGCCTTGGCATCCTTTTTTTTCGTCCGCTTTACTTAAGACATTACCTGTATAAGCTGATCCAGGCATTGGTTCCATCCGGATTCAAATCCCATTTCTTCATGTTGTATGCGGTCTTCTTCATTCTTGTGTAAAACACGCACATCATAGTGGGTGACACCTGCATGTTCCGACAGGCGCAGTATCACGGTAGAAAACGAGGTACCAGAGGGTCGAAAGTCTGATCCTAATGCATCCGTAAATATTAATTCCTGTTCGTGTTTCACCGACAGATAGCATCCCAGATTTTCCATACGCTGACCATCAGGTCCGGCAAAGACTGTTCTAAAGAGACCTCCTGGGCGCAGATCTATGTCACATGCCTCTACGTGCCAAGGTGCAGGGCAAAACCACTTTATTAATAGCTCTGGCGTGGTCCAAGCCTTCCAGACCAAGGCTTTAGACAGGGCGATTTCGCGGTGCATGGTTAAGTCTAATGATGGGTTATTCGAAGTCATGTCTGATCATAGTCTCGGTGGTTTGTTATTTAAGAAATGCGGGATTGATACCCATTTTTTTGAGGGCCAAATCTCTTTTTTCTGCGTCTTTTTGATGAAATAGAATGGCGTTATCGGCAGGACAGGCAATCCACACGTGATCTTCTAACTCCGATTCCATTTGACCGGGGCCCCAACCGGTATATCCCAAACACAGGATAAATTCACTTTTATCGTCTGTCATGAGTTGTGACAAATGCGCAGGACTGCCGGATACGGACAAACCATGACCACTGTAGCTGGTGTCGTCATCTCCAGTATGGCGTGACAATATTAATGCCTGATTACGACTGACAGGACCGCCATAATAGGCGGTATCGTTGCGATGTGTTGATGGGAAGGATACACCCATCTTTTGCGCCACGTCTGTCAACAGCGTAGCTACCGGCTTATTAACTACCAATCCCAATGCGCCATTGCTGTCATGTTGGATGATATAGACCACAGCATGGTTAAAATAGGGGTCGTCCATTTCTGGCATAGCGACAAGAAAATGGTGTTCGAGATTCAAAGACATAGCGCAGTTTATCCATTACAGTATTGCCAATATCATATAGCTATCAGGGTCGAAGGTAACGCAGTGAGTGATGATTTTACCAATATAAAACATTTCTATATTTCAGAAGAACAGTCTATTTACCTACTGAGCCACAAAGACGCGCAGCGTCAAAGGGCGTGGGAAAAGTTATGCCAATTACAACTTAAAAAGTTGGGCTATTCTGATATAAAAATGATCGGTAAGGGTGCCTTTGGATTCGCATTTTCCGGTATCGCAAATGATGATAGCTCCATCGTTTTCAAATTCTCTCGCATGACTCTGCCTGAACATGTACAGGATCGCTTAGAGGATGAGGGCTATATGCAAAGCCGTATTCTGGCCCCGCAAATTCCCAAATATCAAGACTTTCAACGGGTAGGTGCCCAGCGCGTGCTGATGATGGATTTGGCACCTGGCCTAGACCTAGACCGATGGCTTTTGGAATATGGCAGCCCTGAGCCCCGCGTAGTCGTGAAGATAGCAACCCAATTAGCGCGACTGATTCAGGTATTACGCCAACATGAAGAATCAGGGGCACCCAAACCCATCGTACATGGCGATATTAAGCCATCAAACGTCGTATTTGATCCACTGAATGAAACCGTTCAACTCATCGACTGGGGTAGCAGTGTATTTGCACAACTGGATTCAGGCGGCCAGCCAGTTGGTGGTAGCGTCTTGGATTTGATGTCTGGCGATGTTAACCAGACCAACTCTAGGCTGGGCGATGTGTATTTTATTGGTAAGGAACAGATGTCTGGCAAGCAATCGTCACCGCGGTTTGACGAGCAGGGATTGGCAGCTACGATTTATGCCATTGCTGCCAACATGCCCTGTCGATTTGGGAGCCATGTGGTGACTCCACAATCCATTGGCCTACCGATTGAATTTGCGCAAATTCTAACCAACCTGCTGTCTGATTCTCTGGAGTTGCAACGCAAGGCTGGGGACTATTTGCTCGCCAATATCAGTCGTATGGACCATTGGGTCATGCCTAAATCTGAGGTTGAGACGCCTACGTCAATCGTGCCCGTGTGGACACATGACAATGATGTTGCCATTGACACCGTGGTCTACAGTTCCAGAAAGAGCTTTTTACGCCAGCACAATGTTGACGAACACCTTGCAAGTATTAGTGATGCGCAGTTAGACCGGTATTACAAAAACTATTTGACCGGCATGGGCGATAAAGAAAAGGGGTTGTTGGCCACAGTCAGTCGCTTGGGGCAATATCCCATCGTTGGGGGTCTCGCCATACATTGGGACGAAACTGGCCATGTGTCTATCGACTCAAGCTTGAATCTCTATGAACCGAGCATGCGACGGTCGTTTATTCAGGTGGTCAATAATTTGGTGATATTGGCACGAAGCATTCGCAAACCCGGTATTTTTAAAGCCTGTATGTTCAATGCCAGAGACACCATTCACATCGAACGCGCCGATTCGGCTCAGCCCTTTGTAGCAGGTGCAGATGATCGGCTCGGCTATGTGGTGTCTGCGGTGGTTTTGGAAAATGACAATCTCGAGCATTCCTATTTTGAAGATGGTGAAGACCCGGATGAATTGCTCAAGCTGCCCGTCGAAATCATGAACGAAATTATGGCACTTAACACCATCCATCATACCGGTGTGATTATTTTTGAAGCCCTCGATAACCACCTGAAAATTCATAACTATTACCGGTTATTAGATCCCACCAGAGAAGCTGAATTTTCGCAGCATCTAGAAAGACTGTTGGCAGCGGTACCCTTGATAACGGGATTAGGTATTTCGGGCTTTATGAAGTTGCCATTTAAAAACACCCGACATTTTGAATGCCAGGACAAGGCAGGTGAGCATTTCTATCCTACCAACCCCTTGGCGGCAGCCGCTCGGTCATCGAGCGATGATAATTAAGGGCATCTACCGATATGATTGATATATATCGTTCATATTTGTTACGTAACTGGTTACATTGCAGGTGTAACCTGCTGGCTGTACCCATAGCCCTGTTCCTCCTTACCTCAATATAGGAAAAGCACCATGTCGAATACTTTGGCCATCATTGGCGGTACGGGCCTTACCCAATTGGAAGGCTTAACCATTCTGCAAGCACACGACGTCTATACGCCTTATGGCCGTCCATCTGCTCCCGTATTGGAAGGGGTCATTGAAGGGATGCGCGTGTTGTTTCTGGCACGCCATGGTCACCCGCATACCATTCCACCGCACAAGGTCAATTACCGCGCCAATATATGGGCACTGCAATCACTCAATGCCACCGACATCATTGGTATTAATGCCTGCGGCGCTATTACCAAATCGGTACTGGATGCACAATTGGTTGTACCAGACCAAATCTTGGATTACACCTGGGGTCGTGAGCATACTTTTTTCGATGGCACTGGTGATGCTGTACAGCATGTCGACATGTCCAATCCTTATTCGGCTAGTTTGCGAGAATTGCTGATTGATGGTGCCCAATCGTCTGACATCGATATCGTCAAACAAGCTGTTTATGGCGTCACTCAGGGGCCACGTTTAGAGACCGTTGCCGAAATTACTCGGATGGAATTGGATGGATGCGACCTTGTGGGTATGACCGGCATGCCGGAAGCGGCATTGGCGCGAGAACTCAAAATGCAATACGCCAGCCTGTGTGTGTTGGTTAACCCTGCGGCCGGCAAGGGACACAAGGTGATCACATTAAAAGACATCAATGAGGCTGTCGCTAATGGCATGGTCAATGTGCTGGCAGTACTAAAGAAATCGCTCGAAGCCTATCATTATTGACAGGTGGATAAGCACAGGTGTGTGATGCGGCCCTCGCCAGAGGGCTACCGCTGTATTTTGCCTGTCTATGTGTGTTGGTGACCGCCCCCGGCAGAGCAGGGGCATAACCTGATTATGATGACAGATATCATTGAAGCGGCTGGGCAACCTATTGTAGGTCCATAGGTGGCAGGATGGCCTGATTAGCTTAACCGTTGGCCTATTTCTTAAAGTATAGAAAGAGTCCTACGATGATATCTAGGGCACCAAAAATGTAAAAAGCCATCACTTCGTTAGTATTGGAACCGGTTAGGGCTTTAGTAATACCAGAGGTAATAGAGCCAGATTGTTGATAGCCCCACAGCGCTAACCCCGTGCCAATAACAATCAAAACAATGCCAATCACTTGTAGAGAGACCGATTTTATCGCCATGGTTTTGCTCCGACAGGGTGTATTTGTAATCTCTTAAATAGCCTATTTTTTGATCCAATTTAATCGCGCATGCGGGCTAGCGGTGCTTAGACATAAGCGTATGTACCACCCGCTTCTAAGGCCCTTTGATAGGCGGGCCGTGCCTGAATGCGTTTCACAAATGCGCTGATATTGGGCATCGACTTACCCCCTTCTCGCGCAATGATGACTTCCAAAGGAAAGCTCATTTGGAAATCGGCACCGGTCATCTGTGCACCACAAAACCATTCGTTTTTTGCCAGGTGGTTTTCAATAAATTGCGTATTGGCCTTCACATTTGGACCCGCATAAGCAGCAATGGCCGAGTCGGCAATTTTTCTAGCAATTGGTTTTATAAAAAAGGGCATTGGCGCTACTTTTACGCGGTCAAACATGCCCTTTATTAGCAATTGGGTCATGGCGGTACCTTCGGCAAAGTGCATCCAGTAGTTAAACTGAATAGCTTCAGGGGTCCCTTTGGTTGGCGTTACGATGTGAGACTGCTCCGTCGCAAAACGATCACAGAGGTATTCGATAATGGCGCCCGATTCTGCCACGATATCCTCACCGTTGGTAATGACTGGTGATTTGCCCAATGGGTGGACTTGTTTTAACGATTCAGGCGCTAAGTTTGTTTTTCGGTCACGCTGATAATGCTGAATCTCATAGGCCACGCCCAGTTCTTCCAATAGCCAAAGGACACGCTGTGAACGGGAATTGTTTAAGTGGTGCAAAGTCATCATATGGGTAGACTCACATTGAATGAATGTCTTTGATCAGAATGATCACCTTACACATTGAGTGCTAGGCAATAAATTATGTGCTGATAGTGCATCATTTGCCACAAAAAAGGCCGCGTAAGCAGCCCGTTACAGGAGAACCGAGTGCGCTAACCAAGGGCTGTAAGCCTAACCCAATGCCCGCTGATCGTTACTAACCTGCGTTATCCTGCATTATCCTGCATTATCCTGCGTCATTCTGCTTTAGCGAGCGCTTCAGACTTTTTCCTTAACCTGTTGCTAGTACGGGCCAAAACACGCTAAGAGCGAAACAGGGGCAGGGGATCGCCGTTCAATCATGCCCTGCCACATATCCGTTACTGGCGTAACAATGCCAATATCGCATCGGTCTTTTCTTGCATTAGTTGGTCGTTTGCCCGGGTTTCTAGGTTCAAACGCACCACAGGCTCAGTATTCGATTTTCGCAAATTAAATCGCCAATCAGCAAACGTCAGTGATATGCCATCGATAAAATCTTCAGCAATCGCTTCTGCCTTGTACGCTTGGTAGACACGCTCTATCGAGGTATCGGCATCTTTCACCTTGCTGTTAATTTCACCAGGCGATGGATACCGTGCGATAGCTGCTTGGGTAAGGTCTTTGAGTGTTGTCTGTTTTCTAGACAACAGGTCGATCACCAATAACCAAGGAATCATGCCTGAGTCGCAATAAGCAAAATCTTTGAAATAGTGGTGCGCACTCATTTCACCACCATAAACCGCATCTTCTGCGCGCATTTTTTCCTTAATAAAGGCATGGCCCGACTTGCACTGAATGGCCTTGCCGCCGTACTGGCGAATAATGTCTTCAGTATTCCAAGTCAATCTGGGGTCAAAAATGATGCTTGCATCAGGCTGTTGCTGTAAAAAAGCTTCAGCCAATAGGCCAACAACATAATAGCCTTCAATGAACTTGCCATCAGCATCCCACAGAAAACAGCGGTCAAAATCGCCGTCCCAAGCAATGCCCATGTCGGCGCTATGCTTGACTACTGCTGCACCGGTTACCGGTTGTTGGTCATGTAATAGCGGGTTGGGGATGCCGTTGGGGAAGGTCGCATCAGGTTCATGGTGCATTTTGTGAAAGGTAATGGGGGCACCAGCCTGAATAAAAGCCTGTTCAATACGATCCACCGTTGGGCCTGCAGCACCATTGCCGGCATTCACGACCAAAGTCAGGGGTGTTAATGCAGACAGATCGATATAGGTCATCAGGTGGTCAATATAAGCCTGACTGTTGTCAACGTAGCGCAGCGTGCCCTTGTTGGTGATCGCGGGGAAGTCATTGGCAACCGCAAGGTCATGAATGACATTCAATCCGGTATCACCAGAAATGGGTTTGGACAATGCGCGAACCATTTTCATACCATTGTAGTCGATAGGGTTATGGCTAGCGGTCACCATACAACCGCCATCGGCCTGCAAGTGGCTGGTGGCAAAGTAGATTTCTTCGGTACCACACATGCCAATATCAATGACATCCACGCCCGAATCCATAACACCCTGTGCAAACGCAAGTTTCAGTGTCTCTGATGTTTCTCTGACATCACCACCCACCACAACGGTCTTAGGTGCTAAGTAGGCGGCAAAGGCTCTGCCTACACGATAGGCGATATCTTCGTTTAATTCGGTGCCTAGTTGGCCGCGGATATCGTAGGCCTTAAAACAGGTTAGGGTGGTCATGTGCTACTCCTTGTAACGATTGACGCCTGTGGCTATGTGAAACAGGATGAACGCGTGATGCGTCAACGGTGCTTTGATGTCGTTTTACGCCGCATTATTGCGGATTTGCAGTAATGTGGCTCTGTTCTTGGTCAATTTCAATAAAGAAACAACTGCGGCGATTGGTGTGGCAAGCAGGACCCTGTTGGTCGACCTGCAGCAGCAAGGTATCGCCATCACAATCAGTATGCATAGTAATGAGCTTTTGGGTGTTGCCAGACGACTCACCTTTTCGCCAAAACTGTTGCCGCGACCGCGACCAGTAACACACCTGACCAGTCGATAAGGTCGTTGCGATGGACGCGGCATTCATCCACGCCATCATCAATACTTCACCGGTACCCTGCTGTTGGGCTATAGCCGGTATCAGGCCTTGTTCATTGAAACATAGGTGTTCAAGTAGCGCCGCAGTTGCGATGCGGTCACCCGCTTTTTGGTCTGCTAGTGCATCAAATAGGTTCATGATGTCTCTACTGTTAATGGATATGAGGATCTGCGTTGGTTATTGAGATCGTTTGCTGAATACAAGGCTGCCGAGAAACAAAATGGCAGCGGCTAGAACAATGGCAGGACCGCTGGCAGCGTCCCACCACCACGACAGACCCAAACCACCGATGACTGCAATAGCACCCAGAAACGAGGCGAGTATCGCCATATGTTCAGGCGACTTCGCCAATTGTCGGGCTGCTGCCGCTGGAATTATCAATAACGAGGTTATCAGCAATATGCCGACTACCTTCATGGCCATCGCTATGGTCACCGCCATCACCAACAAGAATATTAAATGCACACGGGTGACATTGATGCCCTCGGCTTTGGCCAATTCGGGTGACAGGGTAATCATCAACAGATCGCGCCAGCTATAGATCAAGGCAGCCATCCCAAACGCAACCACACCGTATATTTGCCACAAATCGGCAGGCTGTATCGACAATAGATCGCCAAACAGCAAAGCATTGAGGTCGATTCTGACGTTATCCATAAATCCGATGGTGAGCAATCCGATCGATAATGCTGTGTGGGATAAGATGCCCAGCAAGGTATCCGTCGGCAATAGGTTTTGACGTTCGAGAAAAAACAACAAAGCGGCCAATGTAATGGTGGTCGTAATAAGCCCGAGCAGCGGGTTGATATTCAACAAAATGCCGAGTGCAACGCCCAGTAATCCAGAATGAGACAGGGTGTCACCGAAATAGGCCATGCGACGCCATACGACAAAGCTCCCCAAGGGGCCAGCGATTAAAGCAACGCCGATACCACCAGCAATGGCGAACCAAAAAAAGCTATCCATGCGAATGTCCTTGGTCGTCGAGCCGGTGTTCGTGATTGTGGTGGTGGGTATACAAACCCAGTGCGGCTTGATTGGCACCAAACAATTGCTGAAATTCGGGATGGTCTTTGACCGACTCAGGGGTGCCAGAGCAACACACATGGCGATTGAGGCAAATAACCTCATCGGTTTTCGCCATCACAATGTGCAGGTCGTGAGACACCATCAAAATGGCGCATCCAAGGGTCTTTCGCAATTGATGAATCACTTCATATAAAGCGATTTCACCGGTGTAATCAACGCCCTGAACCGGCTCATCCAATACCAATAAATCGGGTTTGCGTACCACAGCGCGCGCCAATAGGACCCGCTGAAATTCACCACCACTGAGCTTTTGAACCTGTTGATCGCGTAAATAGCTTACGCCAGTCAGTGCCAATGCCGTGTCTACCTCTTCGTTACTGACAGGGTGTGGCAGGCACAGCAGTTTCTTGACGGTGAGGGGCATTGACTCATCGACGTGGATTTTTTGGGGCATATAACCCACCTTAAGACCTGATTGACGCGTGACTTGACCGCTGTCGGGCTTTTCTATCCCCAACAAAATCTTAACGAAAGTCGATTTTCCTGCACCATTAGGACCTATCAGGGTGACGATGGTGCCAGGCACCAATTGCAGCGAAACGCCTTCTAATACCTGTCGGCCCTGTCGCGAAAAATGGATGTTTTGAGCAGTTAATACCGGAGTCATAAAGTGCCCTTGGGCTACCCTTATAGGTGAATAGTGGTTGTTAGGCCATTTGTTGAACGCTATGATGCGCAGCTTTAGTGATTTTGTCTATAAAAGGTGGTTGATTTTGATGGGTCGAATGTCCTTAATGTTGCTTTTGCTTTCTCAAATAGGTTGGGCAGCTGATGTGCGGGTGTTGGTCAGTATCGCACCGCTGCACAGTTTGGTTTCCAGCTTGACCGTCGGCATCATGCAACCCGAATTATTACTATCAGCAGCGACAACACCCCACCATTTTCAGTTAAAACCGAGCCAGCGCCGCCAAATTGCACAGGCTGACCTGATTATTTGGGTTGGTAGCGGATTAGAAACCCCATTGGTGCGCACGCTAGAAAATGTCAACGTCCCTAGTCTGTCGCTAGACCAGTACGGCTCAGGCTTGTCTTTACTTCCCTATAGAAGCGATGCACTGGATCAACATGGGGATGATGAGGACCCAGATGCCCATGACGATGCCGATATTGACCCCCATTTTTGGCTCAACCCCAATAACGCCATAGCCTTTGTAGATGCTATTTCACCCCATTTGTTAACCCTGTTCCCAACGTCTGAAACGCTGCTTATGGCAAATCGACAGACATTAGTAACCCAATTAATTGCCGACCACCGGCGGTGGCAAACCCAACTGGCACCGTTTCACAATCAAAACATCATGTCTGCGCACGACGGATTTCAATACTTTGAAACCGAATATGGTTTACACCATGCTGGCGCTATTCAGCTCAATACCGAGGTGTCTATCAGTGTGAAACGGGCAGCACAGCTGCGACAATTGTTAGCCTCTGCCGCGGTAGATTGTGTGTTTAGCGAACCGCAAATCAATACCAAACAAGTACTGAATTTGCTCGACGGCATGTCGGTAGGACTGGCCCTGCTTGATCCTATGGGATTAACCCTTGAACCAGGTCCCAGCTTGTATCCTGCGATGATGCAAGCCAACGTCGATGCTGTGGCCAGCTGTTTGCAATGATACTGGTCGGGCCAGCATTACTTCGCTGAACTTCCTTGGGTGTGTAAGGCACCCAAATTATCCAGCTGTAGCTGCAAGGCACCGCCAGATATATAGATTTCAATAAAGCAAATCACCAAAGACGTCGTTAGCAAAGCAAGACTTACCCCAAACACATAAGCAGCAATCGCAGACAAATTGATCAAAACCAAAGCCATCGACACCGTACAGCAAATAAATGACAACACACTAAACAGCTGCATGGTGCGAATCAGTTTAATCCTGCGTTGCAGATTTTCTATTTGAGCGCGCATGATACTATCGGCGGTTTCGTGATATTGTTTGTACAGAGCGCGAATCAGGTTGGCTATTACCAAAAAACGGTTGGTATACGCCAGTAACAACAAGGAAATTGCGGGAAATAGTAACGCTGGTGTGGTCATGCCTAAGGCTTCCATACTGACTCCTGTTTAATTCAACATACAGAGATAATACATCGAATATGATTAATCGCATTATGGAATGGTTTCAATCTCCAGGGGAAACGCAAAAACCTTTGGACAGTAATGTGGCAGCTGGTGTCTTAATGGTAGAAATTATGTTGGCCGACGACCACTGGTCTGAAGTTGAAGAGACGCAAGTACGCACCTTATTAGAGCGGTCATTTGCATTGGATACCGCTGCCCAAGATGAAGTGTTAGACGCTGCACAGCAGCTGGTAAAAGAGTCCAATGACCTGTATCGCTTTACCAGTCGTATCAATGACGTGTATGACACCGATGAGAAATTCAATTTGTTGGTGGCATTGTGGAAAGTGGCCTTTGCTGATGGCGAGATTGACCGATATGAAGAACACATGATTCGCCGTATATCGGAACTGCTCTATTTGCATCACTCGCATTTTATTCAGGCCAAGCATACCGCTCTAAAAGCGCAGGGGTAGGCCAAAGAGCGACATGGGCCACATAGGCGGCTAGACTCAAAACCTGTCATCCACTTTAACTTGACGATTTAATAATCTATGACAAAAAGACAGTTTCAGGTGCATTCTCCCTTTGAACCAGCAGGCGATCAACCGACAGCCATCAAAGGCTTGGTTGCTGGGCTAGAGGCTGGTTTGGCTGCCCAAACACTGTTGGGTGTCACAGGTTCAGGCAAAACCTTTACCATCGCAAAGGTGGTTGAGGCAGTACAGCGACCTACCATCGTTATGGCCCACAATAAGACGTTGGCCGCGCAACTCTATGGGGAGTTTAAAGAATTTTTCCCCGACAATGCTGTTGAGTACTTCGTGTCCTATTACGATTACTATCAACCAGAAGCCTATGTGCCGTCATCAGACACTTTTATCGATAAAGACTCCTCTATCAACAAGCACATTGAACAAATGCGCCTGTCGGCCACCAAGGCCCTCCTTGATCGCGAGGATGTCATCATTGTTGCAACTGTTTCTGCCATCTATGGTTTAGGTGACCCAGATGCCTATGCCAGCATGCGATTACATATTTCACGCGGTGAAGTCATAGACCAACGGGGCTTGCTGCGGCACTTGGCCAACTTGCAGTACACCCGAAATGATGTCGATTTTCAGCGCGGTAACTACCGCGTGAAGGGTGATGTCATTGATATCTATCCGGCAGAATCTGAATTTGAAGCGCTGCGCATCATGTTGTTTGATGATGAAGTGGAGCATTTAGCGATTTTTGACCCCTTAACGGGTGAAGTGTTTCGTCGGGTGGCGCGTTATACCGTGTACCCTAAGTCACTGTATGTCACGCCCAAGGAAACCGTCGACCGCGCCATCGGTAGCATTGAAATCGAGCTGAGAGAGCACCTGCTGTTTCTTCAAAAAGAAAACCGTTTGGTAGAGGCACAGCGATTAGAGCAGCGCACCAAATATGACTTAGAAATGCTGCGGGAGCTTGGATATTGCAATGGCATTGAAAACTATTCACGCCATCTAACGGGTTTAGAAGCCGGCGTAGCACCACCGACCTTGTTTGACTACTTGCCGCCTAACGCCTTGTTAATCGCTGACGAATCACACGTCACCATTCCACAAATTGGTGCCATGTATAAGGGAGACCGGTCTCGAAAAGAAACCCTGGTAGAATATGGTTTTCGCTTGCCATCCGCCATGGATAACCGACCGTTAAAATTCGAAGAATGGGAATTTCGTAAACCCCAATCGATCTTTGTGTCTGCAACTCCCGGTAAATATGAAGCAGAGCACCAGCAAGCGGTAGTAGAACAGGTGGTCCGACCCACAGGTCTAGTGGATCCTGAGGTAGAAATAAGGCCACAGGGCACCCAAATCGATGACCTATTGCACGAAGCCCGCATCCGGGTTGAAAAGGGCGAACGGGTACTGGTCACCACCTTAACCAAGCGCATGGCTGAAGACCTAACCGATTACTTATCGGAGAATGGCCTCAAAGTGCGGTATTTGCATTCAGATATCGACACCGTCGAGCGCGTGGAGATTTTACGGGATCTCAGGTTGGGTGTTTTCGATATTTTGGTCGGCATCAACCTGTTACGTGAGGGTTTGGACATTCCAGAAGTGTCGTTGGTAGCCATTCTCGATGCCGATAAAGAGGGCTTTTTGCGGTCTGATCGCAGCCTGATTCAGACCATCGGCCGTGCGGCACGTCACCTTCATGGTCATGCCATACTGTACGCAGACCGCATAACAGCGTCGATGCAACGGGCAATGGACGAAACAGACCGCCGCCGTAACAAACAGGTTGCGTTTAACCTCGCTAATAACATCACGCCGCGTGGCATTGTGAAGTCGGTTACCGACATTATGGAAGGCTCTGTTATTCCGGGCAAAGGCTTTAAAACCAGTGCACAGAGTCGCAAAGATCTACAGCAGGTTGCTGAATCGGCCTCAGGGTATGGCGATGGTCATGTGATGAGCGCCATTGAGATCGTGCGTGAAATTGGTCGCTTAGAAGACGTCATGCATAAAGCAGCCAAAGCCATGGAATTTGAAAAGGCAGCCCAGTATCGAGACCAGTGGCTGTCGCTAAAAGACCAGTTACGGTCAGCATAGGCCAGAAAAAAGAAGGCCAGCAAAATGACATCCATCACCGTTTTCTGGCAATGCGTTAGAATTATCGCACGGCATGGTTTACTATGCCGCACCAGCATTCAAGCCGATAAAACAGCTTTTACAGGGAGAAACACATGATTGTACCCGTCATTATGGCAGGGGGTTCAGGGACGCGCTTGTGGCCATTATCAAGAACACTCAATCCAAAGCAGTTCTTGCCGCTCACTGGTCAGCATACGATGTTGCAACAAACCGTACAGCGCTTGTCCGGTTTATCTATGAGCAACCCGATGACCATCTGCAATGAAGAGCATCGATTTATCGTCGCTGAACAGCTACGTGATATTGACGCATTGGGGCCAGTCATTCTTGAGCCTGTGGGACGAAATACGGCTCCAGCGATCGCATTGGCAGCCTTGGCGGATCAGCAGCAGGGCAAAGACTCCCTATTGTTGGTGTTGGCAGCAGACCATGTTATTGAAGACAAAGCGGCTTTTCACCACAGTATAGAACAGGCTTTGCCATTAGCCCAAGCTGGCAATTTGGTCACCTTCGGAATCGTGCCCAATAGCCCCCAAACCGGTTATGGCTATATCCAAGCAGGTGCCGCAGTAGCAGCTGGGTTTACCGTAAACCGTTTTGTAGAAAAACCGAATATTGAAACCGCTGAAGCCTATGTCGCTTCAGGTGATTATTTCTGGAACAGCGGTATGTTCCTGTTCCGTAGCAGTGCCTATCTTGAAGCACTGGGTAAGCACCGCCCTGATATTTTAGAAGCCTGCCAATTATCAATGGCCACTTTGACACCAGACTTAGACTTTGTGCGCTTGGACGTTGCTGCATTTACGGCCTGCCCAGATGAATCGGTTGATTATGCTGTGATGGAGCAAACTGATAAGGCTGTTGTCGTGCCACTTGATGCGGGTTGGAATGATATTGGCTCCTGGTCAGCCGTGTGGGACGTCATGGATAAAGACGCTAACGGTAACGCAACCAAGGGCGATGTATTGCTGGAAGCAAGTGACAACAACCTGGTCATGGCTGAAGGCCGTTTGGTCAGTTTGCTCGGCGTTAAAGACCTGATTGTGGTCGATACCAAAGATGCCATTCTGATTGCGGATAAACATCGGGTTCAGGATGTCAAAATGTTAGTGAATCGTTTGAAATCAGCAGGCCGCACGGAATGGCGTAATCACCGTGAAGTCTATCGTCCTTGGGGACATTATGATTCTATCGATGCAGGCGAGCGGTATCAGGTAAAGCGCATTTTTGTCAAACCCGGTGCCAAACTGAGTGTGCAAATGCACCACCACCGTGCAGAGCATTGGATCGTGGTATCGGGCACCGCAAAGGTTACCAAAGGGGAGCAAACCCTACTGGTCACTGAAAACGAGTCAATTTATATCCCACTGGGTACCGTGCATGCCTTAGAAAATCCTGGAAAAGTACCGCTTGAGCTCATTGAAGTGCAGTCGGGAACTTATTTGGGTGAAGATGACATCGTACGACTCGAAGACCGTTATGGCCGCGCGCCCAATTAACAGACTGGGATTTTTTGCGAGGGTCCACACGTTTTTCAAGTGAATACTGAGCGGCCGGTAAATGACAGTGCTAACAGATCGACTGTGAATACTCGACCTATAGCATGAAAGAAAGCGGCCTGTGCCGCTTTTTTTGTGCCTACTTAAAGCCCCGTTGCCTATTCGTCTTGGCAAAACCAAACAGCCCGTAATTCAGGCAATTGACACAGCTGCTCGGCAATGATGGCGACATCTACCACATAATACAGTGAGGCAAAGCCAAAGTTGTCGCGGCCCAGATTGTGATAAATCAAGCCGGTCCCGATATCTTCAGCACTATAGCGCGCGGCGTTTGTTGCAAAATGAGTGGCCGCTTGGTTACGCTCAGGATCATCCAACAATCGCCTTACCCGACCAATGCCACTGTGGTAGCTCTGTACCAACAACATCGAAAACAAGGTGTCCTTTTTAGCTTGCGGCAAATTGCCAAAGGTACTTTCAAATGCGGGTAGCAAATTGCGTCTATTTTGCTGAAACAGTCTGACTGCGCAGTCTACCTGAGCCATGCGGTGCTGATAAAACCGCTCTGGGATTTCACAATCTTGTAATACGCTTGGCTTCAACTGCAACATACCGATGGCATTGTCTAGCGAAACACTGCCCTTAGATGCGCCACTTTCTATAATAATTTGTCCCAAAAGATACCGAAACTCAGCTGCCACGATGGGCTGCGAAATGATATCGGACTTTGTGCGATACACCGCTTCCACGACCTCTATCAAGGGCACCGGACTGGCCTCTGTACCAAGTGACATACCATCCCAGGTGCCCCAAATTTTATCTGACGCCATGCGTCCCAGCAGGCGATCAAATGCGGCATTCACATTCACATGGGGCTGATGGCAATTCAGCGCGAAAGGGTAACCAATCTCGGTATCTGAGCCAGCGATCCATCGGTTTACTTTACCGGCACGTTGAAGCTTTTCACGCACGTCGTTAATACGTTGCTGATTGGCAATTGAGTCTTCTGCGTTGTCGGAAAAAGTGAGAAAAACGCCCCGGTCATCAAACAGAATATGGCGTTCCGAACGGTCGCAGAATCCGTTTTCGAGCAACACCCAACGACGAATGGTGCGCAGGTTATTGTGATAGTCTTTTGAATAGACATAGGGAAGGGCGCGAATAACATCTTGCCAGTCGCCTGCCTGAGCAGACGTTAGGCTAAACGTACCCAGTGTTAGAACCAATACCAGCAGCCGCACAGTACCGTGAATGACTGACATCAATTGCCTATTTCATGAATGAATGAGCCACGATTATCAACCTTATGCACAAAGGCTACAACCGCTGGCGTTCAAACAAGCAAGACATTGCTACCGATCAACCTTTTCATAGAATGGCGCTATGACGAACCATTAAATTAGTCTAACCTAATATATCTATTTGAAGCGAGACACTGGGCATGGATTCAAGGACACACTGGGAATCAATTTACAGCACCAAAAACCCCGCACAGGTCAGTTGGTTTGAAGCTGAGCCAATTCGTTCATTCGGTTGGGTAGCAGCCTATTTACAGGACAAAACACAGGGCGTTGTCGACATCGGCGCAGGTGCGTCATTGCTCTCCCAAAGGCTGGTAGAAGCCGGTTATTCCAATGTGTCTGCGTTGGATCTGTCCCATGCTGCGTTACAGGTCGCCTCAATGCGCTATCTCGCAAGTGAGGCTGGCACCAAAAGCCCAGAATGCATTCAGTGGCTAGTGTCAGACCTGTTGTCGTGGAAACCTACCCAACAATATGCTGTTTGGCATGACAGGGCAGTCCTCCATTTTTTAGATAATGCGATGGATCAAGCTGCCTATGTGGCGCGGTTAACGGCTGCATTGAAGCCCGGTGGCCATGCCATTATTTCGGTGTTCGCAACAGACGGTCCAACGCACTGTAGTGGTATTCAGGTGCAACAATATGATCCATTGATGTTAGACAATTTACTGGGTAAAAGTTTTAACAGGATAGAAGCCATAAAATGGCAGCACCGAACGCCTAACGGCACAGAACAAAATTTTCAAACAGTCATCTATCAACGCACAAATTAAACGCTAAATCACTTTATAAAAGTCATGTAAACTATTGTTATATAAAGATTTTGTTGATATTGATAACACGAAAACGCTTAACGCGCTGCGACACTCAATGGCGACATTTTCAAGCCAGGTATTGACTGGCTGTGCGCAGGTAGCAGCACCCACCAATCCAAAAGTCGCATTGAATACACCAATAAGTGCAGGCTATTTTCACCACACATTTTGGCGAAAACACCCTGAATGCGATAGGGTTGTCGGCACAGTATATAAAACAATAACAACAGGGAGAGAAACACTTCAGCTATGGCACATTCTCAGATTGATACACTCATCATTGGTGGCGGACACAACGGCTTGGTGTGCGCCTGTTACCTAGCGGCCGCTGGACAAAAAGTAACCATACTTGAACGCCGCGAGATTGTTGGTGGCGCTGCAGTTACCGAAGAATTTCACCCGGGTTATCGCAATTCAACTGCGAGTTACACCGTCAGCCTGCTAAATCCTAAAATCATCAAAGACCTGCACTTAGAAGCGCACGGACTCAAAGTGGTGTTGCGGCCACAAAGCAATTTTTGGCCACTACCTAACGGCGATGCTTTATCGCTGTGGGGCAATATTGAAAAGACACAGGCGGAATTTGCACGCTATTCAGAAAAAGATGCAGCAGTCTTGCCTGAGTTTTACGCCATGTTGGAAACCATAGCCGATGTATTGCGGGAGGAACTACTACGAACACCGCCTAACGTTGGTGGTGGACTCGCTGACTTGATACGTGCTGGCCAGTTTGGTTTGCGCGCCAAGAAACTGACGATGGCACAACGTCGTGACGCCATGGCCATGTTTTCAAGGAGCGCTTCCGATGTATTAGACGCTTGGTTTGAAAGTCCTCATGTAAAAGCGGTCTTTGCTTTTGATAGTATCGTAGGCAATTACGGCGCACCTTCTACGCCAGGCTCAGCTTATGTGTTGTTGCACCACGTATTTGGTGAAGCAAATGGTGTCAAGGGCGCTTGGGGCCATGCAATAGGCGGCATGGGTGCAATCACGACAGCTATGCACGCTGAGGCCGTCCGTTTGGGTGTTACCATCGAAACTAACGCTGCGGTCAAAGACATTACCATCGTCGATGGTCAGGCCACGGGTGCGGTTTTGGAAGACGGAAGATCCTTTTCGGCCAAAAGGGTGGCAGCCAATGTTGGACCCAAACTGTTGTTTGACCAGTTGGTGCAGCCGCAACATCTTGATGCCGATTTTAAGCGTGCAGTAAAGGGGTTCAAAACGGCTTCTGGCACCTTCAGAATGAATGTGGCCTTGTCAGAGCTGCCTGATTTCAAAGCCAAACCTGGTAAGGAACAACAATTACACCATCAGTCAGGCATTATCATTGGACCGACCATTGAATATCTTGAACAAGCCTATTTTGATGCAAAGCAATTTGGGTGGGCTAAGAAACCTATCGTAGAGATGCTAATTCCATCAACGGTTGACAGCACTTTGGCGCCAGAAGGCCACCATGTCGCTAGCTTATTTTGTCAGCAATTTGCACCTGAATTGCCCAATGACCAAAGCTGGGATGACCACCGAGAAGCGGTTGCTGATCTGATTATCGAAACCGTGAATCAACATGCGCCCAACTTCAAGGCTTCTGTTATTGCGCGTCAAATTCATTCGCCGCTGGACCTTGAACGCAAATTCGGACTCATGGGTGGTGATATTTTCCACGGCGCGTTGTCACTGGACCAACTCTGGGCTAATCGACCGTTTATGGGCTATGCAGACTACCGAAGCCCCATAAAAAACTTATACATGTGCGGTTCTGGCACCCATCCCGGTGGTGGTGTCACGGGCGTACCTGGACACAATGCTGCCAAGGAAATTTTGAAAGACGCTTAATTTCTCATGAGCGAACACCACATAGGCCCGCGTCATTGCGGGCTTTTTTAGGTTCGTTGTTTTTTGTACCAAGGAAACCACTGTTCAAAACGCCCTTCAATAAACCAACGCTCAATGGCGTAATAGGTGACTATGCCAAACAAGAAGGACAGCGCAATTCCCAAAACTGCCAAACCAGCAAGCCCCCAGAGACTCAGCTGTGTAAGACCTGCATCGCCAAACAACAGGTAGAACGCCGCAAACAGAAACACCGGGTGAAAGAGATACATCGAATAGGAAACACGGGCAATGGGATACCAAGCAGGGTGACTGAGCAATCGGCTTGTTACGCTATTCTTTGCAGAAGACAAAACCGTGACCATCAAAAGGATGGCCGCAAATAAAGTGAAGAGGGGACGTCCAACTAACATGCTGGTTTTGTAGATGACTCTTTGCCAAGGCGTCATGTGCTCAAAGGTTTGGTAAAGATCGACGGACGCAATGAACCACATCCCCAACAATGTAGCCACTACCAGCAATTTCGTTTGCCAGACATGGGTAGCTAACCAATCCGTTAACAGGTCTCGACGAAACACCCAGAGCCATGCCGCTAACAACCCAAATGCGTAGGCTGCCATGCGCACAGTCGGTAACACATACAAATATTGCATGTAATACAGCATGGTATCGGTGTCATTGGTGCGCAAAACATCCATGACTGTCGCCGTTCGCAACCCATCAGATTGCAGATAAAACCAGGCTGTCCATGCTAGGGGAATGGCGATAAAGAAACCCGTTAGTACCGCGAATCGACGGCCAGTGTTAGCAAAGGCAATCAACAACGGGAAAAAGGCATAAAACTGAAGCTCCACTGACAAGGACCAGCTCCAAGGAATGACGATGGCCTTCAAATCGACGATATTGTTGAGCGCAAATAGGTTTAACAACACGTGGTAATCCCATCCGTCACCCAACATCACTAACAGCAAAGCGAAGAGATAAACGGGATATATTCTCAATAAGCGCTTGGCATAGAAACGGGGCATTTGAATGCCACCCGTGTTGGCGTTTTCTTTGAACAGCTGACTGCCAATCAAAAATGCGCTCAGCACAAAAAACAGGTCAACACCAAAGTCACCACGTTTTATCCAATGCAAATACCATGGAAAACTGTCAGAAAATGACACGAATTGTGAAAACTCAGTAAAGGCATATTGGCTAAAGAAATAGGCGTGGAACACAATCACCAAAATAATTGAAATCGCACGAAACCCATCTAATGGGTCAAGATTTCCCTTTCTGCGACGAACAAAAACTTCTTTCATGTATTCAGCGCCCTTGGATTAATGCGCCATTATAGGGAATTTTTCTCCCTGTGGTCTTCTATTGATTACAATCTTTTTTAATTGGGGGTTATTGCATGGCGTTCGTGTCTTTACAGCGCATGCGGAGGTCAAAAGAGCACTGTTATTGGGCAGTCTGCCATTTTACTCACGTGGTAGTCCGCTCCTTGTATATATGCGACATAATTTGGTGTTAGGGCATATTTCTTATGTCAATTCAGGAATGAATGATAGAAAATACCCTCACTATTTTTTGCTACTCTGTACGAAAGGTGTAGGCATGAAACCTACTCTACCTAGTGCGGTGTGGCTGTTACCCTATTTTTGAGCGTTGGAAGAGGTAATTATGACCAGTGACATTCGGGTTGTACGTCAAGATCTAATCGATACATTAAAAACACGTCTGAAATCCCATTTTCCTGAGAGCAAAGAGCCTGCTTTGTCTTTGATGATTCAAAAGACTTTCGAACACCTCTCTCTTAATGACCTCAAAGGCTACAGCGAAACAGATCTGGCTGGTCTCTCCGTATCACTGTGGCAACATCTACAAACGTGGGACAGACAGGCACCCGTCGTCAAAGTATTTAACCCCGATATTGAACAGCACGAATGGCAATCAACCCATACCATCGTATTGGCGCTTTGCCCAGAAGTACCCTTTGTTCTGGATTCTATGCGGCTAGCCCTTGAACGCTGTGGCGCTCGCATTCACACCATTATGCACAGTGAGTTTGGCGTCGTACGCGATGACAACAATCAATTGGTTTCCTTGGGTGAAAAGGGTGACCTCCGCGAATTGATGGTGTATTTCGAAATTGACCGAGAAACCAATCCCAGCGAATTGGCGGTACTCGAGCAAGCCATTCATGAAGTCCTCGCCGACGTAACACTTGCGGTGGGTGACTTTAAAATGATGCTTGAGAAAACCACTGACGTCATCGAAGAGTTGGCTAAAAGCCAGCCATCATTTCTAGATGGTGATGCCGTTGACGAAGTGCGCGTATTTATGAAGTGGTTGGGAGCAAACCATTTTACCTTCTTGGCATACGATGAATATGAAATCGTTAATGACAAAATTAAGCAGGTAAAGGGCAGCGCACTGGGTTTGTTTAAAAAGCGTAAAAAACCCAAAATTGCTCATATCGATTCTGTTAATGACGACATGAGTAAGTTTGTTTTTGAACCGCGTCTGATTTCTTTTCACAAATCTGGTGTGAAATCGACGGTACATCGCTACGCCTACTCTGACTATATCTTGATTAAGAAATTCAACAAGCAAGGTGACGTGATTGGTGGCCGCCGTTTCTTGGGTCTGTTTACATCGTCTGTGTACAACAACAGTCCGCAAAACGTGCCTGTTGTGCGTCGAAAAATTGCGTTAGCACTTGAAAAATCGGGTTTCAAGCCAGGCACCCATAATTACAAAGAGCTCACCCAGATCTTGTTTAGCTTTCCAAGAGATGAGCTCATCCAGTGTACATC
This sequence comes from uncultured Saccharospirillaceae bacterium, assembly GCA_913063165.1. Lineage (GTDB taxonomy): Bacteria > Pseudomonadota > Gammaproteobacteria > Pseudomonadales > Natronospirillaceae > CAJXZL01. The sequence goes on from CAJXZL010000002.1 coordinate 102,059, forward strand.
TGATGAACTATTGGCCGTCACCTCGCAGGTTTTGGCGATTCAGGAAAGACGGCAGATCCGTCTGTTTTTGCGTAAAGACCCCTACGGGCGATTCGTGTCAGCATTGCTTTATATTCCCAAAGATATTTACAACACCCGGTTGCGTGAAAACGTCCGTAAAATGTTAATGCAACATTTTGACGTTGATGGCTGGGATTTCACAACTTTCTTTAGCGAATCCATCTTGGCAAGAAGCCGGTTTGTATTCCGTCTAAAAACCCCTATCGTCGGCGAAATAGACTTCGACATGCTAGAGAAGAAGGCTATCAATATCGCACGTCAATGGACGGATGAATTACGCGAGTCATTAACAGACGCATTGGGCGAAGAGGTAGGTGTAGAGCAATACAACCACTTCGAGGAAGCATTCCCAACCAGTTACCGTGAACACTTTAGTGCTCGGGTTGCAGTGACTGATATCCAGCGCATTCAGGCGCTCAGCATCAAAGATAACAACCGCTTGGCCATCAATTTTTATCGCAGCCAAGAACCCCAGGGAAGCGTACTCAAGTTAAAGATTTTTCACTACAACGATGCCTTGCTGTTGTCTGATCTTATCCCCGTGCTAGAAAATCTCGGCCTAAAGGTCGTCGACGAGCTGCCGTTTAGGATTCGCCTGAGTGATGATAATTGCTGTTACATCTATGATTTCAGCTTGCTGTATGATGATTCACCGAATATGGATCCGACCGTCAAGCGTGAAATTTTCAACGATGCCTTTATCAACGTGTGGTATGGCAAAGCCGAAAACGACCTATTTAACCGTCTAGCGCTTAAAGCAGACCTCACTTGGCGCGAAGTAGCTGCTTTCCGCGGATATGCCAAATATATGAAGCAATTGGGTTTTAGCTTCAGCCCACAGTTCATTGCAGAAACCTTGTTAAAACATGGCGAGGCTGTCGATATTTTGGCATGGATGTTTGCTTATCGGTTCAATCCAAAGCATGTGAACGCGCCTGAAGAAACAGTCAAAGGACTTAAGCCTCGCTTGGACGAGATTTTAGACAAGATCCAAAACCTCAGCGAAGACAAGATCATTCGCAAGTATTACGAATTGATTCACGCCACCATGAGAACCAACTTTTATCAGTTGGACGCGGACGGCCAAGCCAAGGAATATATCAGCTTTAAGTTCAGCCCCAAATTGATCACCGAGATGCCATTACCTAAGCCTATGTACGAGATATTCGTCTATGCGCCGCATTTTGAAGGTGTGCATTTACGCGGCGGTAAGGTTGCACGGGGTGGTTTGCGTTGGTCTGACCGCATTGAAGATTTCCGTACTGAAGTATTGGGTCTGGTGAAAGCACAGCAAGTTAAAAATGCTGTCATTGTACCCGTGGGTGCCAAAGGCGGTTTTGTTGCGAAGCAAGTGCCCGTAGACGCTGACCGCGAATGGATCATGGCCAATGGCATTGCCTGCTATAAGATGTTCATTCGAGGATTGCTCGACATCACCGATAACATTATTGAAGGCGCCGTGGTGCCACCAACTGATGTGGTGCGTTTTGACAAAGACGATCCGTATTTGGTCGTAGCAGCAGACAAGGGTACAGCCACCTTCTCAGACATCGCCAATGAAGTGGCCATCCAATACAACCATTGGCTTGGCGACGCTTTTGCATCGGGTGGCTCGAATGGTTATGACCACAAGAAAATGGGCATTACCGCTAAGGGTGCTTGGGTTAGTGTACAGCGCCATTTCCGCGAATTGGGCCTCAATACCCAGCAAGATGCCTTTACCGTCGTAGGTATTGGTGACATGGCTGGTGATGTGTTTGGTAACGGTTTGTTGCGTTCAGACAAGGCAAAATTGATTGCTGCGTTCAACCACCTGCATATATTTATAGACCCTAAGCCTAATATGGAAGCTACCTTTGCCGAACGCCAGCGTCTATTTGATATGCCGCGCTCTAGCTGGGCTGATTTCAATAAGGACTTAATTTCAAAAGGCGGTGGCATATTCCTACGTGCTGCTAAGTCGATCCCAATTACTGCAGAGATGAAAGCCCGCTTTAACATTGCGGAACCACGTCTGACGCCCAACGAACTGATTGTTAAGTTGCTCATGGCCGACGTTGATCTGTTGTGGAATGGCGGTATCGGCACCTATGTTAAGAGCCGCACTGAAAACCATATAGACGTAGGCGACAAAGCGAATGATGCGATCCGTATCAATGGTGAGCAGCTGGGCGCACGTGTGATAGGTGAGGGTGGCAATCTAGGCATGACCCAACTCGGTCGTGTGGAATTTGCCCTAAAGGGTGGCCGTTTGTTCACTGACTTCATTGATAACGCGGGCGGCGTAGACTGCTCTGACCATGAAGTAAACATCAAAATTCTATTAGATGGTTTGGTGGCAGCAGGTGATCTCACCGTGAAACAGCGCAACAATTGGCTGTTGAAAATGACCGATGACATTAGCCATTTGGTGCTCACCAACAACTACCGCCAAGCACAAGCACTGAGCCTGTCCATGGCAGAGAGTGGTGCACGTATAGAAGAGTACCGCCGGTTAATTAACCAGTTGGAAGAATCTGGTAAGTTGAACCGCGAATTAGAATTTATCCCGTCAGATGACGTCATCACTGAACGCAAAGTCATGGGTGTGGGACTCACTGCACCCGAACTGGCTGTATTGATTAGTTATGGGAAAGGGAACCTAAAAGAGCAGCTTATCGCATCGAAGTTGGGCAATGACGAAAATGTGACCGGAGAAGCGTTTTCAGCATTCCCAGACATGTTGGTTAAAGCCTTTGAACCCTCGGTATATACGCACCGCTTGAAGAACGAAATTGTGGCCACTCAGGTATCCAATGACATGTTTAATCACATGGGCATTACCTATTTGAACCGCTTGCAGGAAAGTACAGGTGCCACTGTTGATGAAATCGCCAAAGCCTATTTGGTGGCGCGTGAATTGTTTGACCTTCACGGCATCACACGCAAGATTGAAGCACTTGACTACATCATTGATGCAAAGGTCCAGATAAAAATGATGCAACGCGTCATTCGGTCCGTGCGTCGGGGTAGCCGCTGGTTGGTGAAAAATAACCGCTTGGGTATAAACGTTGAGCAATTGACTACCCAGTATGCCGACAGCATTAAAGAAATGGCCAATCGGTTACCGGATCTGTTATTGGGCGATGCACAAAAACATTGGCAGACTGAGTTTGATGCCTTTGTAAAAGATGGCGTCCCTGAAGCATTAGCCAGCCAAATCGTGTCAGTTGAATATCTCTATAACAGTTTGGGGGTAATTTCAGTCACTACCGCCGTTGGCAGCGACCTCATTGAAACCGGCAAAGCCTATTTCAATATTGGTAATGGCCTTAACCTGGTTGATTTCGTGGCGCAATTGAACAACCTTGAAGTGGCTTCTCACTGGCAGGCAAGGGCGCGCGAGTCTTATCGCGACGATATCGAATGGCAACAACGTCGTATCACCCAAGGGCTCCTCATGTCACGGCCAGAGGGTATGCATATTGAACAGGCTATTTATGATTGGATGCAGCGCAATGAAATTTTGGTGCTTCGCTGGCATAAAATGGTCAAAGAAGTACTGACTACCAATGAATCGGAATTTAGTATGTATGCGGTGGCAATTCGCGAGTTACTCGACCTGTCACAAGCTGCAATCGCCGAATAGGGCTAAATTTTGACCGGCAATACCAGCAGATAGGGCACGAAGGAAATGGCTTCGTACCCTATCTGCTTTTACGTTACATTGCCCATGCGAACCCCATTTCCTGCAACAGTAGTAAACATCCATATTTACTGACCAAGAGGCATCCATGTATTCACTCGTTAGAAAAGCTCTTTTTCAATTTAGCCCTGAGATTTCACACGAAATATCCATGGATAGTTTAGATGCGCTTTACCACCTTGGCATTCTTGGGATGGTTTCGCCTGCGCCAATTAGCGCACCGAAAACCATCATGGGTATCTCGTTTCCTAACAGTGTTGGTTTGGCAGCGGGACTTGATAAAAATGGCGAACATATCGGTGCACTGTCTGCACTGGGTTTTGGCTTTATTGAAGTGGGTACCGTGACACCGCGGCCACAACCAGGCAACCCCAAGCCACGTTTGTTTCGTTTGCCGCAAGCCAATGCGATCATTAATCGTATGGGCTTTAATAACAAGGGTGTCGATTACTTGTTAGCCCAAGTGAAGCGGTCAAATTTTGATGGTGTATTGGGCATTAATATCGGCAAGAACAAAGACACGCCTGCTGAGCAAGCCATAGATGACTATCGCATTGGTTTGGAAAAAGTGTATGACGCAGCCAGTTACGTCACTATCAATTTATCATCTCCCAATACCCCGGGATTACGGGATTTACAGTTTGGCGAGCCGCTAAAGGTGTTGCTGCATGGACTAAAAGAAACGCAGATGGCACTTGCTAAGAGCCGAGGGGTCTATAAGCCGATTACGGTAAAGATCGCGCCTGACATGGACCTTTCCGATATCCAAGACGTGGCAAAGACTTTGATTGAATCTGGCATTGATGGCGTCATCGCCACCAACACCACCATCAGTAGGCAGGGCGTTGCCAACCTACGCTTTGGGAACGAAACAGGTGGTTTGAGCGGCGAGCCAGTATTTGATGCTGCTAACCATACGTTAACGCATCTCAATGAGGCCCTAAAAGGACAAATACCTATCATCGGTGTTGGTGGCATTAGCAGTGCGGCTGATGCTGTGAAAAAAACGCAATTGGGTGCTGACTTGGTGCAGATTTACACGGGCTTCATATATCAGGGTCCGCGTTTAATTCGAGAATCAGCCCACGCCATTGCCGGTCTTTAAGCACCGCATTGCATGCAACTAGCCTGTAGTTAAACGGCAATTCTGTTAATCGGCTATTCTGTTAATCGGCTATTCTGTTAATACGCTGCGCCTATCTAGCACAGGTCGACTGCTGAGTTGCCTATGGGCATTGGCATCGCTGTCATGTTGGAAGACTTTAAGGTTTCAACAGATATTGCGTGACTGCATTCAAATCCTGAGCACCTAAGTGTAGGGCTGTGGCATCCGTAACTTCGCTCATATAGCTGCCGACAAAATCACCATTAGGTAGCATGCCATAACCCAATAGCATGTCGAGGTCATCGGTTGACCAGCCATCAGCAAGCAATGCTGATGCGCGAATGTCCGCCGCCACCGTTTGTGACTTTCCTAATGTTCCACCAGACAATTTTCTATCCGGGACGATAACCCCAAGTCTGCTTCGCGGTGAATGGCATTCCACACAGTGCATCACATGATTCACCAAATAGGCGGCGCGGTCGTCACCCACAGTGGGCGTCACCTTAGGACCATACTCAGGGGAGAAATACAGGGTCTGCCAACCTATCATGAGCGGTCGAATGCTAAAGGGTAACGAAATGTCATGGGCCACTGCTGGTTGCTTATAGCGTGGCATTATTTGTATTGCCGCCCACATATTCACAATATCTTGGTCCGACAGGCCGCTGTAAGCCACATAAGGGAAGGTGGGATAATAGGGCATGCCATCTGGATTTTGACCACGCCGCACGGCACGATCAAAGTCCTGCAGAGTCCATTGACCAATACCCAAGTCTGGATCGGCACTAATATTCGGCGGGTAAAATGCGCCAAAGGGGGTGTCAATGGCGACACCGCCCGCTAACAATCGATAGGGGTAATTGTCCAGATTGGTGTGACAGGCAATACAGCCAGCTAATGCCAGCAGTTCTGCGCCTGCAGCTGCATCAGCAGATGCAATAGACTCAGCAGCGATTGAAGGCTGTGGAATGCGGGTATATTGAAATGCAATCACCACCAGCAATAGGATGGTTCCAATCAGCAATCTGGTGACTAGAAATGACCTATTGGACATTTTCTGCTTCAGCTTATCGGTCATTAATTCTGTTTCTAAAAAATTTGTGACAACCCGAACAACTTTGGGCTACTAACTTAAAGGTAGCCAATGCTGTGGCATTTCCCTGAGGAATTTCGCCCATTAATCGACCGAGTTGCAAGGATAACTTGTTCATCCGCGTTTCAAAGTCATCCCATGATGTTTCAATGGTTTTTTTGGCACGGGAACCATCTTCTGGATCGATATGCGATTGATAGAGTTGCAGCAATTCTGGAGTAACGTTTTCCTGAAGAATAGCAATAGAGGAGAGCAGTTGCGCTTCATCCCATTCCGCCTTTCCTGCAAAAATAGGGGTTATGATTTTCATTTCGGTGCCCATGTGTTTCATCACCGCCTGACGGTCTTCAACCGGATCATCCACATGCGACGCAGCTGCATAGGTGATCGGAAACACAAGTAAGCTTATTGCTATTACAAGTCCTTTTAACATAGCCGACATCTTAGCACGATAACCATAATTCCTTTAATTCTCATATTTCTGTATTTTGTGCTGGCTATTGTAGCCCACTATTGATTGTCATTAGTACCCATAAACGGAAAAAATTGCTGAATTCTCTTAAAACATAGGTAAAACACACAAAACGAATCCCATCAATGACGCATGTTGCCCAATTCAATGCTTTCACCGGTAGGGTATGAACAGCAATATCAAGAGAGACTGGGAGGCGTTTACAGCACTGGTGGCGATTCAAACTTCAATCATATTGCCGCACCGTTGCAGGCCTTAGATGCGACTCATCGACAACAATTAAGTACCGGCAATGAGTGGTTGTCGCAAGTACAAGGGGGAGGCATCATTGCACCATTCTAACAAGTCTTTATACTGTGCCCAGCAGCCCAGTTCTACAGGTCAATGTCTCTCACTAAGAATGCCTAAATTGTATGAATAATTTACGCCACACAATCATTAAGCGGCTATTGCTCTGCATACTGCTCGCTCCTGCAATGGTGGTTGCTGAGCCTGTAGATCTCTATTTAAAGTGGTACCACAAGGCACAATTTGCGGGCATATACATGGCCGAAGTTAATGGCTATTTTGTGGATGAAGGCCTTGAAGTCAATATCGTCTCTTACGACCCGCAATTTCCTCCACTGCTCGCATTAAAAGAGGGCATTGCAGAATATTCCTTACAAGATCCAGAAATATTCTCACAAATATCAGAGGGGCTAGATTTTGTCACTATCGCCACCTATGGTCAGCAGTCGCCTTGGACCTTGGCGGTAGACCACAGTATCAAGTCTATAAAGGATTTGTCTGGCAAAACCATATTGGTGCCATTTGGGCATGCCGACAAAATTTTGGCTGGGATCATAAAGGCTGAAAACCTACTAGACGTTGCTGTACAACCTTATCAAACACCTGCAGAATTCAAATATCTCATCAGCACAAAATCGATACAGGCAATTTTGGGATATCGGTCAAATGAAGCCTATTTCTTTCAAAAAATACACCCGGACGCGCGCTTTTTTGATCCTACTATCGTTGGCTATAATCGTGTCGGTGACGAAGCCCAACCAGTGCGGCTTTACAGCGACATGCTGGTAGCAACACGAGATGAAGCCACTAATAATCCTGAGCGTGCTGCAGCTATGATTCGCGCAGTGAACCGTGGCTGGGAATATGTTATTAAAAACCCCGCCAAAAGTCTGGATACCATTCTAAAGCATTACTTTATTGAGTCATCTGGATTTGACCGAGAACAGTCTGCATTTGAACTGGAATTTATGATTAAGACGGTAGCGCTTCCCAGTGTTCCGATCGGTAGTCAGAGTACTGTGCGATGGGAAATGATACTGGATTATTATCGAACAATTGGCATTGTATCGGATGAGCCTATCGATCTGTCCCACTATATTTGGGATGGCCGATTGCTAGAAAGTAAAATCAAAACCACTACGCGCAACGTAAAGGAAACCGCGATAGGTGTGGCCGTGTTTTTCCTTACTATCATGGCGTTACTGTTATTTATATACCGTAAGAATCTTGCGAGTTGGATAGCAAACAAAGTGTTATTGAGAGACATTCGACGAGGTATTAAAGCGCAGGAATTCATTTTCCATTTCCAACCTATTGTCAGACCCAGTGGTGAGATAGTCAGTGCTGAGGCACTCGTACGCTGGGCTCATCCAAGTAAGGGCTTGACCTTTCCAGACTATTTCATAGATGCCATTGAGCAAGACCTTCAATTGGTTCAAAAATTCGACCTCTACGTCATAGAAAACGTCTTAAAATCATTGTCTGAAATGCCACACGAGGTCATAAAAGACCTGACGTTTTCAATAAACGTTTCGATTCACTTTTTTTCGATTCCTCAATTTGATGCGAAAATCATCGAACTGGGCAATGTGTATGGGATTTCGCTTAAACAACTCGATATTGAGTTAACTGAAAGGTTGTCTGTGAGCCATTTTGAAGACTTGGCCTCGTCGGTCAAACGATTAAAAAACATCGGGCTAAGCGTGACACTAGATGACTATGGCACGGGATATACTTCATTAAATATGTTGAACATCGTGCCGTTTGATAAATTGAAAATAGACAAGAGTCTCATCGACCTTATCGAACATTCTGAGCGCGCACGCGGCACACTAAAAAGCATTCACATGCTGGCCGGGGTTCATAATATGAGTATTGTCTGTGAAGGCCTAGAGTCATCTGATCAGGTCATGGTGGTACTCAATGAAATTGGCGGCTATTCCCTCAATATGCAGGGGTACTATTATAGCAAACCGCTTCCATGGGATATTTTACAATATGGCATTTTCCCATTGGGCGACCAACCCGTTAGACGGGTAGGCAAAGACATCATTGATCCCGATAAAATTCGCTTAGAGAAATTGCACAACCTCGAAAAAATGGTGGCAAACAACCACTAAATTCGCCTGCATTTACTCTGGTGAAAGTAGCAGTTCCCACAAATTCTCTAATTTTGATACCCACCATGCGCGTTCGTGTGCCTGAATGTTCCATCCCAAATTAATCTCAAACTTACATCCAGTGGCATAGGGTCGTACCATGGGCAGTAATGCAACATTGTGCTGCGCCATCCATTGTATACATCGTGATAAAACCACTTCTGGAGACACATCTATAAACAGGTGAAACATTGTCGTGTGTGGTTGTGTCGGCACGGTATGGGTGTTTGGTTGTTGATTGCACCAAGCAGCAAGCCACTGAGCCGCCTCAGAGGCACCCGATAGTGCGCCGACATTCTCGTCTAAGCCCTTATGCGCAGAAAGAAGGCTTGGGTATGCTGTAACAACGTTTCCACCAGCACGGCGGGCCCATACAGTAGCCTTGGCGATAAACTCGGGTGAAGCCAATAATAGGGCACCCGAAATTGCGCCCACATCTTTGTAGAGACTGACGTAAACAGAATCGAATAACGCCACAATGTCGTGAATGGGTCGATTGAAATACGCAGTGCATTGCCAAATGCGGGCGCCGTCAAGGTGGAATGCGATATCACGCGATCTCGCCCAATCACTCATGGCGACCAATTCCTGCCATGACGGAAGTTGCCCTCCAATTTCGCGCATTGGCAATTCGAGTACAATCGCTGCAATCTTGCCATCAATGGCTTCCAAATCAATGACAGTTGGCACCCGATCAATCGACCCAATCAATACTGCGTCCAGACCGTACAGTGCCTTGTAACCCTGTTGTTCATGCAACTCAATATGGCAGGTCCCATGCATCGCAAATCGCGTACTGCCTTTTTCTTCAGACCACAGCTTGAGTGCGATAGGTTGGGCCAGGGTGCCACTGGGCAGGTATAGGGCATCCGGCATGTTGAATAAGGTGGCGACACGAAGTTCAAGGTCACGTATTAATGCACCGCTGCCATACACATCGCGGGCGCTAAACTTCATCGCATATTGTGCTAGTGACTGTAGCTGCTCTGCCATGGTCTGCGTTGGATGCCCAACCAATGCGCTGGTGCATTGGCGTGTGGCGTCTTGAAATTGCGTCTTCAGGTGTTCCATATCCATCGTGATATCCCATAAACCACATGACATTATTCACACCAATATAATCGTTTTGGCGGCGTATGACGAAAGAAACCCTCAGATTGATGCCCTGCATCAAAGCGGTCAACCAATGGTGCACTGCGTATCTGGTCGCCAACTTGCTACAATACCTTTCAACGACTCACTATGCGCATTGAATCTACTACATGAAAACAGTTGCACAGGAAGCATCAGATCGCTTTACCATCAAAAAATCGGAGTTTATTGGCATCATTGTGCCCGTCAATAGCATGTCTGAAGCAACCGAACGTGTCACGGCAACCTGGGCGCAGTTTGATGGTGCAAGGCACATTGCTTGGGCTGCGAATGTCGCCAATAGGGTTCGCATGAGCGATGACGGAGAACCCTCAGGTACCGCAGGCATGCCCATCTTAAACGTTCTCCAACATCAGGCGATTGACCAGGTGTTATTAATGGTAGTTCGCTATTATGGTGGCATTAAACTCGGTGCAGGAGGGCTCACACGAGCCTACTCCCAAGCTGCATCCATGGCCGTTCAAGCGGCGACCTATATTCCTTACATCGCTACAGTTATGTGTCGTATTACCACAGACTATGCCAAGGAAGCCCAAGTACGGCATTTTGCCCAACAATTCGATGCAGCACTGTTGGATACGTCTTACGGAGAATCATGGACCGTGACTATTGAAGTACTAGCAACACACCTTGAGGCATTTAAAGTGCAATTGACCAATGGGCTACAGGGCCAATTAAGCTTTGAAGTACTGACAGATTCTTAACCGATGGGCGCTATAGAGGCATGGGACGCTAGCGGGGTTTCTTGCTTGATATTACCGGAGTTTCCTTGCTACTTGGCGCTGCCATCAAGCGGTTACAAGCAATTCTTTGGCTTGGGCAGACCCGATAATAGCGCAATCATTTTTGCAGGAGATTGACCAAACAATTGCATCAAATAGATACTGCCCGCTTTCTCTGCACCTAAATGGATCTTGATGTACCGAGCCAAAGGCCGTTGCGAGGGCGCGTGGTCAAACTCTTGGTAAAACTGACGCGCTAGATTGATGATGACCCAATGGGCGTCCGTCAACGTAACACCCTCGTTGGTGGCCAGTTCGTGCGCTACGTCGTTGGTCCAGGATGTCCAGTCTTTGAGAAATCCCGCTGGATCCAATGCGAGGTTCATGGCCAAGATACCTGATTGTCATGTTCCAGCAATAGGTTAACAAACGCGTCAATAGTCAGCAGGAATCCCACCTGTGCGTCCACCACCATACCGCGAGCAGCGACATCATCCGAAATAAAATAGCAGGGCACATCGGGCAGTCTGTCAGGCTGGTCGACACAAAGAACGCCTGCGCCTTCAAAGACGACAACATCGCCGCTACGGACAAATGTCACGCAATGAGACAGGGCGGTAGCGCTTGAGACTACATGACAAGTAGACACGGTTAGTACACCTGTATTTCTTGAAATTCAGCGAATAGAGTGACTTGCTCAGCGGCATTCAATGACACGGCATCGTCACCTAGGGTACCGACTGCATAGCGATGGCTATCACCTGCATAATATAGACGCTCGACACCATACATGGGTAAAGCAGCAATTTTTTTCTCAATTGATTTTCGTTGCAACACTTTACTGTCGTGACCTTGACGTAAACAGGCTATGCCGTCTCCTACAAACAGCACAGCCACGTCGACATCAAACACCGCGGCAGCGTAAGCCATATCGATAGCATCTGACACTGTCGATGACGCATAGGGATCGGTCTGGATAATAAACAGCACGCTTTTCATTAGGCAAAGGTCACTTGTTTGAATGAATCGTCCAAACCGCTTACCCATTCGCCCAAGCCAGTTATTTCAAAACCACTGGCTACATTCGCTTGAGGCAGACCCTGTGAAGCCGCTTCTTGTTCATTAACAATGCCGCGTCTTAATGCAGCGGCAACGCACACATACAGCGGGGTATTAGTGGTCGACTGGATGTTTTGCCATGCCGATGTCATTGCCAACTCATCTTGATCAGGAACCAAGAGCGCAGAGGCAACCGTGACTGCAGATTCATAAAAAAATACGTGGGAGAGTTCATGGCCTTGCTGGAGAAGGGATTGGCAGGTTTTTAGTGCCAACAGGTGCCCCGATTTGTCCGGCGCCGCACGTACTGTCACCGAAAATTTCACATTGAGGTCCTTTTATCGTCAAAAACGAGCAGGCACAAAAAAGGCACTGTCTTTTACAAAACAGTGCCCTTGAAGTGTTAGTCGTCGTTCATCACACCGAGAAGGTGTAGCAAGTGAATGAAGATGTTAAATACATTCATATACAGGCTCACCGTAGCGCGAACATAGTTAGTTTCGCCGCCGTGGATGATACGGCTAGTATCGAACAAAATGAGGCCAGACATGATCAGAATAATCACGCCAGACATGACCATGCTCAATAATGGAATCTGTAAGAAGATATTGGCCAACATTGCTACCAACACCACCATCAAGCCGACAAACAAAATACCGCCCATAAATGAGAAGTCTTTGCGTGTTACCAAAGCATAGCCAGACAATGAAAAGAAGATAATGGCTGTGCCTGCTAGCGCCTGAAGCACCAAACCACCCATGCCAGCAGCCACATAGGCGCTTAACATTGGTGCCAAAGAAGCCCCTAATAAACCCGTGAGGACGAAAGTCCAGACAATACCCATGCCTGAGTTTATTGAGCGTGGCAAAACAAACCACATGATACCAATAGCGGCGAACATCATGATCAGCGCTACACCTTGGGATAGACCTACCATCATCGCAATGCCAGCAGTGAACGCACTGAACAACAAAGTCATTGATAATAGGGCATAAGTATTCCGAAGCACCTTGTTCGTTTGTGTAACGCCCGAACCCGTAGCCGTGGATTGCATGTCTTGGTACTCAGCCATTTTTGAACTCCGCATGTTATTAGGATAGTTACAGCTATTATGGGGATCATGGGACTGTTTGCAACCACGAAATGTGTTTTTTGACGCTTAGGATTGTCGAAAATGAGTAAAGTTATGGCGCTTGCGTATTGACAAACAGTCGATTGAAACATACGTTTGAAACAACTGTTTGAAACAAAGTGATTCTTTATGACACAGAACGATACGGTCACGCGTATTTTAAATGCCGCAGAGACTTTATTTGCCGAAAAAGGCTTTTCAGAAACCACCTTGCGATCCATTACCGAGCAAGCGAATGTCAATTTGGCAGCGGTTAACTATCACTTTGGCTCTAAAAAAGCCCTTATCCAAGCAGTGTTTGCGAGATTTTTGAACCCCTTCTGTGTATTGCTTGACAGCAACCTTGATGCATTCGAAGCCCAGACAACCAAGCAGACTACCGACCTTCATGGCGTGTTAGGTGTATTAGAACGTACCCTATTGGCGTCATTGACCGGTGACACAAGCCAAGAACGGCTATCTATATTTCTCAGATTGCTGGGCTTGGCCTATACGCAATCTCAAGGGCACATGCGGCGCTTTTTGAAAAGTAACTATGACGTTACCTACAAACGCATAGTTTCTGTTATTCAGGAATCAAATCCCGATGTATCCGAAAACGATTTGTTTTGGCGCATACACTTTGCTGTCGGCAGCATGATTTTCACCTTCTCCAGCATTGAATCATTGCGGGCCATCGCTAACAATGATTTACACACTGACAATACGGTACCTGATATTGTTAAAATGTTGATTCCATTTATTGAAGGCGGCATAAACCGTCGCCTCGTGGCGCCTTAACACGGGCCGATGTCAGTAGAGATAGCCTACTGACAATTTCATCTTTAACCCTGTATCATAAGCACCCATTAATGAGGCTCGCTGCGACAGTTGCCTTCGGGTAATTGCCGAGATCGCTATGGCCTAAAGCCCAGTGGCGTTGTGATAGGCGACTTGGTTAGTCATCAATGCTAAGTTAGTCGTTCTGAACCCACTACTTATCATCCATGTATTCACGCCCATTGTGCCTTCCAAAACACTTGGAAGTAGGCAATGTGCGACTTATTAGGAAACAGTCATGCCCCTAAACCCAGCATTTGAACTCCTGCGAGAACAGTCAATCGATTCTCTCAATATCGTTGCGCAGGAATATCGTCACCTTAAGACTGGGGCAGTGCATCTCCATCTACAATCTGATCATGATGAAAACGTCTTTATGGTCGCATTGAGAACCGTTCCAGTAGATTCGACGGGTGTAGCACACATTTTAGAACATACCGCGCTGTGTGGCAGTGAAAAGTACCCAGTGCGTGATCCGTTCTTCATGATGATTCGGCGCTCACTGAATACCTTTATGAATGCCTTTACTAGTAGTGACTGGACCGCCTATCCCTTTGCCAGTGAAAATAAAAAAGACTTCTTCAATTTGCTCGACGTGTATTTGGATGCGGTTTTCTTTACCAAATTAGACCTATTAGATTTTAAGCAAGAAGGCCACCGGGTTGAGTTTGAGGAACCTAATAACCCAGCGTCTGCCTTGGTGTATAAAGGCGTTGTATTTAATGAAATGAAAGGTGCGTTGAGTTCACCCATACAAAAGTTGTGGGCAGATTTAACCCATGAATTGTTTCAGACCAGCACCTATCACCATAATTCTGGTGGCGATCCAAAGCACATCGTGGATCTAACCTATGATGGCTTAAAAGCCTTTTATAAGACCCATTATCATCCCAGCAATGCCATGTTCATGACCTTTGGTAATACGCCAGTCGATAGCATTCATCAACGAATGGAAGACAATGTATTGTCACGGTTTGAAGCCTCAGATAAGCCAGTCATAATTCATCCAGAACAGCGTTGGGATGCCCCTAAGAAAGCCACGGGCCGCTATGTGGCAGAGGCAGGGGAGACTGATAAAAAGACCCATGTTGTCATGGGATGGCTTTTAGGCGAATCAGCTAATCTGGTCGAACAGCTTGAAGCACACCTATTGTCCAATATCTTGCTCGAGAACAGTGCCTCGCCTTTGCGCAAGGCGCTTGAGCAAAGCGACTACGGTATGGCGCCGTCACCGCTGTGCGGCTTAGAAGATACGTCGCGTGAGATGGTATTTGTCTGTGGTCTAGAAGGTACCGATGCCGAGCATGCCGAAGCCATTGAAACGCTCATCTTGTCTACCTTAAACCAAGTAGTTGCTGACGGAGTGCCATTAGACAACGTAGAAGCGGTACTGCACCAATTAGAACTGAGTCAAAGAGAAATCGGTGGCGGGCATTACCCCTATGGTCTGCAACTGATGCTGGGGTGTTTACCGGCTACCGTCCACCGTGGCGATCCGATGGCATTGCTCGATATTGACCCGGTCATTAACGAATTACGCATAAAAATAAAAGACCCATGCTATATCACTGGCCTCATTACGAAGCTGCTGGTTGATAACCCACATCGATTACAGTATGTCATGACACCTGATAGTGAGTTGGCCGCTGCAGAGGAAATGGCTGAAAAGCGCCGATTGGAAGACATCAAACAATCGTTGAGCGAAGATGATCGCGCACAAATCGTAGCACAAGCCAAAGCGCTAACTGACCGACAAGCACAGGTTGACGATCCCGACATTTTGCCCAAGGTCACCTTAAAGGATGTGCCTAGTGACATCCATACGGTGTCTCCCGTGCTAGAAACACCGGCTCACACCCAATATACGGCCGGTACGAACGGGTTAACCTATCTCCAAATCGTATGTAATCTTCCTAAGTTTACCGATGAAGAATTGCAGGTTTTGCCTTTGTTTTCGTCGCTTTTGACTGAATTGGGTGTAGGGGAACACGACTATTTGGCTATTCAGGAACAACAAACTGCCTGTACTGGCGGGTTAAGTGGATGGTTGAGTTATAAAGCCGATCTGACGGACACCAGGGTATTGCAGGGTAACTTTGTGTTGTCTGGAAAGGCCTTGAATAGAAATCAAGCTGAATTGGAAGACCTCATGCACCGCACGTTGTTTTCATTGAGGCTCGATGAAAGAGACCGAATATTCGATCTTGTTAGCCAGATCCGTGTACGAAAAGAGCAATCAGTTACGGGTAACGGGCACGGCCTGGCGATGTTAGCAGCATCTGCTTTTTGGTCTCCCGGCATCGCCGTCAATAACCGGCTGTCAGGAATTGCCAGCATCCAGTCGGTGAGAAAATTACACGACAGCCTAAACACCCCTGCAGCCTTTGATCACTTCATTACCCTGTTGACTCGCATACGGGACAAGATTATTGCAAGCGACAAACACACCCTATTAATTACCGATAGCCAAACGCCACTGATAAAGCCCGCATTTGACGCACCACTTGAAGGCAACCTACATCCGCTACAAGGACTTGCAGATTCGGGGCGCAACGTCGCTTGGATAACCAATACACAAGTCAACTTTTGTGCCAAGGCATACGCCACTGTGTCTCCTAGTCATCCAGATAGCGCCGCACTGACGGTACTGGCCGGACTCCTGCGTAATGGATATTTACACCGCGCCATTCGTGAGCAAGGCGGAGCCTATGGTGGCGGAGCTTCGCATGACGCAACACATGGTGTATTTCGTTTTTATAGTTACCGCGATCCACGACTGACAGACACATTGTCAGACTTTGACCAAGCACTTCAATGGTGTATAGATACCGACATTTCTGAACAAATGTTAGAAGAGTCTATTTTGGGTATTATAAGTTCAATGGACAAGCCGGGATCGCCAGCTGGTGAAGCAAAACAAGATTTCCACAATAAACGTTTTGGTAGAACGGAAGCGCAGCAACGTGCCTACAGAAAAGCCATTCTCGAAACGAATGCACAGGATCTAAAACGGGTCTGTTCAGATTGGCTATTAAATAAGCCGTCATCGGTTGCCGTGGTAACAGACCAAGGACATAGTGACGAAGCGATTGGGGCAGGTCTCTCAATTTTGAAACTTTGACGAAGAAACAGGTTATGGGTAGACTCATGCTATCTCAACGATGATTGGTTCGGGATTATTGTGATATGACAACAGATAAAGCTTATGGCTGGAGACACGGATGAAAGCAGCGCCAACACCCAACGATGAACAAACGCGCATCGCAACACTGAAAGCATTGGATCTCTTAGATTCCAAACCGTCTGAAAAATTTGATCAAATTACACGTTTGATTAAACCACTTTTTGACGTGCCAATCGCGTTGGTGTCGTTGGTAGACACACACCGACAGTGGTTTTTATCTAATGTGGGACTTGACGCATCTGAAACACCGCGTGACGTGTCATTTTGCGGCCACGCGATAATGACCAACGATACATTTGTCATTGAAGACACGCATTTAGACCCAGATTTCGCAGACAACCCATTGGTACTCGGTGACCCTAATGTGCGGTTTTATGCCGGCGTACCGCTGCTGACCGCGAATAATTCAAAGATAGGAACGCTTTGTATTATCGACACCAAACCTAGAAAATTTACGGCTGCGGATGACACTGTTTTAAGGACCTTAGCTAGTCTCGTTGAAAGGGAAATCCGAGAAATTAACTTTAACACTACTGATGAACTAACGGGCATACCCAATTTGCGCGGTTTTGTTTCACTTGCAGCGCCAATGCTGAGTCACGGTGACAATGCTAGCGAAACTAGCGTTTTAGTTGCGTTGACGCTATGTGGCCTAGACAAAATCAATAATGAAGAAGGTAGGTTAGTCGGTGATAAACTCTTAAGTTCCTTTGGGACCATCCTATCCACCACACAAAATTTTGCCGACATTTGTTGCCGCGTTAAAAATAATGATTTTGCGTTATTATTCATTGATGCTGAGCTAAGCGATGCACATCAAAAATTGTCACAATTTTCTTCTGAATTAGTTTCACTGTTATCTAAAGCTTGTGACATGGAGTTTGGCGGCGTTTCTGTAAAATATGGCGCGACTGTCATCAATCATGGCGAGATAGTAGACTTTAAAATGGCCTACAATACCGCACTAAGCGAGATTGAAATGGACTAAACGCCATACCCGTTAGGATACTGCATCATTGAAAAAGCCTGACCTCTGAATCAGGCTTTTTTGTGGCCTCTGGGGTCACGACGACCACAAAGGATCACAACAATTTGAGTGTAAAATCTGCAAAAACGGGGGCGTGATCTGACGGTTTCTCCATGTCGCGTATGTCATAACTCACATCACTTTCCGTCAATAAATCCAGTAGTGGCTTGGTTACCATGATGTGATCGATACGCAGGCCACGCTTTGGTGTGTCTTCAAAGGCTCGAGAACGATAATCAAACCAGCTATATCGATCGGTAACATCTGGATACAAATGGCGATAACTGTCGGTGAGCCCCCACGCATTTAGCCGCTCCATCCATTCACGTTCTTCCGGTAAAAAAGCACACTTTCCTGTTTTCAACCACCGCTTTGCATTTTCGGGTTTAATGCCAATATCCGTATCAAAGGGTGCAATATTGAAATCGCCTACGACTGCAATAAGATCATCTGGTGTATAATTATTTTCTAACAACGCCAATAAGTCTGCATAGAACTGCATTTTTGCTGGGAATTTGGTTTCATGTGAGCGACCTTCACCCTGTGGGAAATAGCCATTCATAAAGGTGAAATCTTTTCCCGTATCTGTTTTAAAAACGCTGCGAATAAACCGCTTTTGGGCATCTTCAGCATCATTTGGAAAGCCCCGAACCACCTCAATTGGTTTGATCCCTAGGGTCAAATTCGCGACCCCATAGTGTCCTTTTTGTCCGTGATGTTCTGATATAAAACCGAGGTCTGATACGGTCTCAAGTGGGTATTGGCTGTCATCTACTTTGATTTCCTGCAACCCAATAACATCCGGCTGCAACTTTTTTAACGCATCCAATTGATGAAATCGTGCCCGTAAGCCATTGATATTAAAAGATACTAAACGCATGTAAAATTCCTAAATTGATGCTTTGGTGTGAAGTGTGTTCAGGATAACATAGTGCCACGATCACCATGAACAAATCAGGTAACCCAATATGGCACAGCTGTACTTTTATTACTCTTCGATGAATGCAGGAAAATCTACTGCACTACTACAATCTGCTTATAATTATCGCGAACGTGGTATGAACGTTTTGCTATTAACCGCACTCATTGATGACCGGTTTGGCAAGGGCAAAATTCAAAGCAGAATCGGGTTGGGCTCAGATGCAGAAACCTTTACCTCTGACATGAATCTCTATGACCACATCCTCTCAATGCAAGCCAAAGACCCGCTGAACTACAGCTGCATCTTTGTAGATGAAGCGCAATTCTTAACAGAAGACCAAGTAAACCAGCTGTCCGATATTGTTGATAGCCATAACATACCCGTGTTGTGTTACGGCATTAGAACGGATTTTAGGGGCGAGCTATTTCCAGGATCAAAGCGGCTTTTAGCAATATCCGACAAACTCACCGAATTGAAGACCATTTGTCATTGCGGAAAGAAAGCCATCATGGTGGTCAGAAAGGATGAACAGGGACGCGCTGTGGCTCAAGGAGACCAAGTCGTCATTGGTGGCAACAGTACCTATGTTTCTCTGTGTAGAAAACACTATAAAGCGGCAATAGCAGGCAATTAACCAGCAATCTGCACGTATGCTGCTAACTTATATAATTAAAAAGAATATAAATATGTAATTATATTCTTTTTGGTACTATTTAATTCCCAGTACACTTGCCCGTCATCAAGTTCATGTGAGGCTTCACCGTGTCAAAAATCTTTTCGAATAACCCCGATACCATTGGAAACACACCCTTGGTAAAACTCAATCGCGTCATCGACCATCCCCATGTTTATGCCAAGATCGAGTCGAGAAATCCAAGCTTCTCGGTCAAATGTCGAATCGGTGCCAGTATGATATGGGATGCAGAAGCCAAAGGCGTGCTATCTCCAGGTAAAGCGCTCATCGAGCCTACCAGTGGTAACACAGGGATCGCACTGGCCTATGTTGCGGCGGCCAAAGGGTATCCATTGACGCTCACGATGCCTAGCACTATGAGCATCGAACGGCGTAAACTGCTTTCTGCATTGGGTGCAACGGTGGTGTTGACTGACGGTGCGAAAGGTATGAATGGAGCGATTCAAAAAGCACAAGAAATCAGAGACGGCGACCCTGATACCTATGTCCTACTAGGACAGTTCGATAATCCAGCGAACCCTGCGATCCATGAGACCACGACTGGGCCAGAAATTTGGGATGCCACTGATGGTTCGATTGATGTATTTATAGCCGGCGTAGGTACGGGTGGCACCATTACAGGGGTCAGTCGCTATGTAAAGCAGACAAAAGGCAAATCAATAGTAAGTGTTGCCGTCGAACCGATAGATTCACCCGTGATAACCCAAGCCTTGGCTGGCCAAGAAATCAAACCAGGTCCCCACAAAATCCAAGGAATAGGCGCAGGATTTATTCCAAAGAACCTTGATCTCAGCATGGTGGATCGGGTAGAGCAGGTGTCAAATGAAGACGCATTTGCAATGGCACACGAACTGATGAAAAAAGAGGGTATTTTAGCCGGTATTTCCTCAGGCGCCGCGGTTGTTGCCGCTAAAAGAATTGCTGAGCTGCCAGAATACGCCAACAAGCATATTGTGGTTATGTTGCCCAGTTCTGCAGAGCGCTACCTATCGTCTCCCTTGTTCGATGGCCATTTTGACGAAGCATTAATCGGCTAACTGAATCACCTCTCTGTATTATTCAACTGGGTCATAGGGATCGCTCCTATGGCCTTGTGGAGCGACCTTAAACAGTTGATACTAGGCGCCTGAGAAAAACAAATATAATTGCCAAACGAATGACACATCTGTTTGTGATCATGATGGACCATGAATGAAAATAGCTATCTAGGTGTATTTACATTTGAAGAACAAACGCCCCAATTTATCGCTGGATACACTCCATGCCTACGCTGAAATTTTAGACAAGGTAGGTACCTACGTTTATACCAAGAATATTCTTGGTGAATACACCTATGCCAACGAACTGGTGTGTAAACTGTTTGAACGCAGTCTAGATAACGTGATTGGTCAAACTGACATCCAACTATTTGGAATTGAATCAGCTGCTAGATTAAAAGCAAACGATGCGAAAGTTATGCAAGCAGGGCAGACAATAGAGACCACCGAAAGCCTTTTTATCAAAGCGCTGAACCAAATACGGACTTTTTGGGCAGTAAAGTCTCCGCTTAAGGACGACAATGGCGAGATCAACGGCTTGCTGGGTGTATCAACGGATATCACACACCAAGTGAATCTGCAAAAAAAGGCCAGTGCGCAATCAACACTGTTAGACTCGGTACTCAATAATTTAGAAGACTTCATTGGACTAAAGGACAATGAACAAAGATATTTGTATATCAATCAGGCTGGTGCAAAGAAGCTGGGAACCACAGTAGCCGAAGCCATTGGTAAAACTGATAAAGCAATATTAGAAAATACAGTCTCTAGCGCATTCGACCGATTGGAACGCCAGAGTCTTGACACTATGTCCAAGGTGGCAGAGGAAATCACCGTAGGTGAGGGCGTAAATAAGGAGTTCTTTTGGTCGGTTAGGATACCCCTTGAACTTGAAGATGGTTCACCCGGCGTGGTTGGCATTTCAAGTAATGTCACCGAATTGTCTCGTTTAAAGGAAGATTTTAAAAAGCTGGCCCTCACTGATAGCCTGACAGGCATCTCGAATCGCCGCCATATTCTTGACGTCGCTGAAACAGAATTGAAACGTATGCACCGTTGGAATGAAACGATGGCCATACTGGTGATCGACATCGACGCCTTCAAAACCATCAATGACAGTTACGGGCACCAAATGGGCGATAACGCGATCATAGCCATTACGGAAGCCTGTAAAAATAATATTCGGGATATTGATCATTTTGGTCGAACAGGTGGGGACGAATTTTTGGTTATTTCTCCAAAATGTAATCGATCTGAAGCGGAACTTCTTGCCAAGCGACTACAGGATGCTGTCAACAATATTATCTTAAAAGATAACAGTGGAAACTATATTAGGACGACTTGTAGCTTCGGATGCGTCGTTAGTGAACCAGGCGACGCCACGTTTAGTCATTTGCTTGCTGAAGCAGACATTGCTATGTACGAATCTAAATCTAACGGCCGTAACAAGATCACGTTTACCTAACATCCCATCATTGACCCTCGCCAGTTTCATCACAGCATGACACGTCATGATTACATATTCATTTATCTTATAAATCAATAACTTACTACATATATGTAAAGTCATATCTGTAATATTGCCGCGCGACATTACCGGCCTCAATAGTATCGAACACACTGGATGTGCTAGCGTCAGAACCTCATAGCCGTTCGCTCCCTAGTACCCATTCAAACTCCAAAATAGCAATACCTAAAAACAGTCACAACGCAGTGTAGGGCACTGAATAAGCGCCAATACCATCCATTTATAGGTCGTATGACTACCGGTTAGACATGCCGGCTATAGTGTACTGGCCACAAAAAAGGTTTTGGACAACCATAAGTAATGCCAGAAAGCGTCGTATCCATTGTGTATAGGTACCTAATCTTTGGTAATCGTTTGCCAGGCCAGCAATGTATCAGGAATCCAACGAAGGTCATTATGAGGGTGAAAATACTGACGTGATGCGAATGTCGATGCGATTGTCAATGCTAAGTTTACTGTGTTGGAGGAACATAAGTGCGCTTAGATCAATACAGATAGGGTACAGACCAACAAACATAGCTACCTTCGCTATTTCCTGTAATCTTTATTACAGGAAATAGTATAATGACCCGATAATGATCCTTTATTGGACTTTTGTTGCGCTGTAGTGACACTTTGGTTTGATTACGCTCTGCGTTTGTTTGAGTCAATGCAGGCAGCTGTGACACTTTGGTTTGATTACGCTCTGCGTTTGTTTGAGTCAATGCAGGCAGCTGTGACAAATCGGGATGCCTGAGCACCATGTCTTCTACTTTAAGCACACAGCGACGATTCGTTGTAACGGTTAACACAGCACTTTGTGTTTGCATCCCATTTCCCGTATCCCGTTTCTATTGCGCAGTTTGCTCAGGATTATCGATCACCCGCAGTATGCGGCAAGGATTACCCACAGCAACCACATCCGAAGGAATATTCTTGGTCACCACACTGCCCGCGCCGATAACCGTTCTGTCGCCAATGGTCACGCCGGGGCAAACAATGACACCACCGCCAATCCACACATCCTCACCGATGGTGATGGCGGATGCGTATTCAACACCAGCACGGCGTGGCGCCGCTTCGATCGGATGCTCTGCAGTCAATAATTGCACACCGGTGGCCAACATGGTCCCACGCCCGATATGAATGGGTGCATCGTCTAATATGACGCAGTTAAAATTCATATAGACATTGTCACCGAGAAACAAATTACTGCCATAATCGACTTGGAATGGCGGCTCTATCCATACGCCTGTGCCCATTTCACCCAATAATTCTTTAAGTACCTGTATGCGCAACTTTTTTTCGTTGGGCAACGCTTGATTGAATTGTCTGCATAACACCCGTGAACGCAGTCTCATTGCTGTCAATTCTGAATCTTTTGGATCGTAAGGCGACCCAGCAATCATTTTTTCCAACTCTGTTTCCATTACGCCCATCACTCCCTGTCGTGGTTTAGGGTACAAACTACACCCAAGAACGGCCTTTTTGAATTGAAAACAGCCCTTTTATAGTGAAATCTTGTTTTGCTTGCCTGCAATGACTGATACCTTGATACTTTATAGCCGCCCATCAACGTTTGACCCTAACGGAACCCACACCAACTGCCATGAAACCGCCAATTCCCTTACTGGACAATTTTGACCATATCGACAACCCATTTCGGCACCGTATTACGTTGACTGAATCGGTTGCTGCCCGCGTCATGATTGACTTGGCGGTCGCCAACACCGAATTTTCTTTGGCCTTGCAGTTTATCTATTCCTATCGCGGTAGCCCAGATACCTCGGCCACCTATCGACGCGAGGTCGAGCGCCTGTTGCAATGGGCTTGGTTGGTAGAAGGTGTTTCGCTACCTGAGATTCGTCGCCAGCATTTTGAGCGCTACGTGGAATTTTGCCAGTCTCCACCTGCTGCATGGATTGGTACGAAGAATGTGTCCCGATTTGTGGATACTTCGGGTGAACTTGGACGCATCCCAAACAGCGAATGGCGGCCATTTGTCGCTAAAATTGATAAAAGGCAGTACAAAAACGGTAAACGTGCAAGTAAACAAGATTTCAACTTATCGGCAAGTGCCCTGCAAGGTCTGTTTGCTGTGTGTTCTAGTTTCTTTAATTTTTTGTGCCAAGAAGAGTATTTGGACCAAAATCCGGTGGCCCAGATTCGCCAAAAATCCAAGTATTTAAGAAAGCAGCAAGCCAGCGCCCCTATTCGACGGCTCTCTCACGATCAATGGTCTGCGGTGTTGTCCGAAATAGAAATACGCGCCGCCGCTGACGCTGATCCCGAACGATTTGAACGGATGTTATTTGTTATGACTGCGCTATACGCCTTGTATTTGCGTATTAGCGAGCTGACAGAGTCCGAGCGGTGGCAACCCAAGATGTCCGACTTTTGGAAGGACGCCTCGGACCACTGGTGGTTCACCACCGTTGGCAAAGGCAATAAACAACGTGATGTGTCGGTCAGCGACGCCATGTTACAGGCATTGATTCGGTATCGCGTGTTCTTGGGCTTAACCCGTTTACCCCTGCCAGGTGACCACCACCCCCTACTCCCCAAATCCCGTGGCAAAGGGGGCATTGCCAGTACGCGACAGGTCCGCAACATCGTACAAGAAGCCTTTGATTGCGCAATCAGCAAGTTACAAAGCAAGGGTGACGAGGATGAGGCAGAATCGCTAAAGCTTGCGACGGTGCACTGGTTACGACATACGGGGATATCTGAGGATGTAAAGTCTAGACCGCGTGAACATGTTCGCGATGATGCGGGACACGGCTCCAGCGCCATTACAGACCGCTACATTGACGTTGAGAGAAAGGAACGCAATGAATCGGCCAAGCGCAAGCCAGTCAATCCTGATTAACCAGTCAACGCAGGACGTCGGAGACCACTGCCTAAGCAGCAATTGATTGGGTGCCCACCACATCATAGCCATGTTGGGCAAATAACCGGGCAGTTGCAGCACCAATGCCACGACTAGCCCCGGTGATTAATGCCAACATGGTCCACCCGTCATAGGATAGCGCCACCCTGCTTCTGATTAGGCAGGGTTCAACGTCCGCGTGACAGAACGCATGGTGACCAATTCTTCAGCCGCCGTTGGGTGAATACCAATGGTGCGATCAAAATCCGCCTTGGTAGCCCCTGCTTTTACAGCGACAGCGAAGCCTTGCAACATTTCACCAGCATCTGCACCGACAATGTGGATACCCAATATGCGATCTGATTCGCCACACACCAGCATTTTCATCAGGGTCTTACCTGGGTTTCCTGCCAAAATGTGCTTCATTGGACGAAACTGACTGGTAAACACCTTAACAGGCTTTCCAGTTGCTTCAGCTTCAGCTTCGGTCATTCCCAATGTCCCCACGGGTGGCTGGCTAAATACGGCCGTTGGAATATCGGAATAGTCCATGCCCTGCTTCGGACTTTCACCAAACAAATGGTTCGCAAGCCACATGCCTTCAGACAGTGCCACAGGCGTTAAGGGAACACGGTCGATGACATCACCAATCGCGAAAATATGTTCCACCGATGTTTGGAAATAGTCATTCACCACTACGGCTTTCTTATCGCTAAGCGCAACGCCTATCGATTCTAAGCCAAGACCCGCAACACGTGGTGTCCGGCCTGTCGCCATTAAAATGCTATCAAACAATTCTATGGTGGTGTGATCTCCTGACTGGATGGTGGCTTCTAATCGCCCATCAGGCAACGCGGAGACTGACAACAGATCGGCATTGGTATGAATATTCACACCAGATTGTTGAATTTGGGTTGCGGTAAAATCACGTACTTCCTGATCGAATCCACGCAGAATTTGTGGACCGCGATACAACAACTGGGTTTGTGCGCCCAAGCCATTAAAGATACCGGCAAATTCAACAGCGATATAGCCGCCACCGACCACCAACACCCGCTTAGGAAAAACGGGCAAGTAGAAGGCATCATCGGAGGTAATTAAGTGCTCTTTGCCAGGGATATCCGGTACGAATGGTGTGCCGCCAGAGGCAATGACAATAAATTTTGCAGTATAAACTTGCTCGCCAATGGTCACTTCGTGGGAACCGGTCATACGTGCATTGCCTTTGAAAACCGTGACACCAGCACCATCGAGCATGGAATCATAGATGCCGTTTAGGCGCTTGATTTCGTCAGTCTTGTTGTCGCGTAATGTCGGCCAATCAAAGCCCCTGTCGGAAACATGAAGACCGTAGCCCGCCATGTCGACCAGTGACTTGCGCATATCAGAGGCATAAACAAATAGCTTTTTTGGTACACAGCCTACGTTGACGCAGGTGCCGCCCATGTGGGTATCTTCTGCAACAGCAACTTTGGCACCCAAACTGGCTGCAATTCTGCTGACCCGAACGCCACCGCTGCCGGCACCGATAACTAACAAATCATAATCAAACATGGAGGTCCTTAATACTTTAATGAAATGGGTATACCCAAACGAAACTATTCAGCATGAACCAGTGCGTCAACACTCGGTTTTTCAGTGACTACCTCAGGTACATAGGCAGGACCAGGTTTAAGATAAATATGTTCTTGGAAATCATTGATATCCAAACTCGCGACATGCTTAAAACCCATGCGGGCATAGAACTGCGCATATTTTGGGTTGCCAGAATCGAGATAGACACCTTTACAAGCCTCATCGTGCGAACAACCGTCGTAAACCGCATCCAACAATTGTTCACCCAAGCCCATTTTACGAAATCGTGGATGAATACAGAGTTGGGAAACAATTTGAAATTCATCTGTTGCAAACGCTTCTTTGACCGTTTTCTGATAGTCCATAAAGCGAATGGTAGAGTCAAACCCTGCGGTTAACATCATTTTTAGCCGCCACGAAATGCTGCGGGATAAATTGACGCGGTGCTTATTACGCAGCACCAAAGCGGCGCCGCATAGTTGGTCGTTTTCTGTGTCGACTATTCCTAAAACCTGTTCGCCCCGCATAAAATGAATATTGACGATTTCACGACAGGTTGCGCGTAACCGCTGTTGATACCCTGACTTTTCACTATCCAACAGATGCTGATAATTCGGCTCACTGTAATAGGCATGCTGCAATAGTGTTGCGACTTTTCGCCGCATGGATTTGTCAAGATTAACCGCCTGATAACGGTCAACGTGGGTAGACACCATAAATGTACTCTCTCTACACAAATTATTGTTTTTATTGTAGTTGCCAAACCTGATTCATGCTGAAGAATCCGATTGCTTAACACCGCAATTGTCCAGTTTATATAGCATATAGATCAGTGTTTCTTATAGACCTAGGTACTATAACCAATTTTCGGGAAAAATCCGCAATTTGCGGGGGCATAAGGGTCAAAAGATCAAATAAATCATTGAAGTCCAGAAATATTCACGATTTTTAAACAACTTTTTGACAACTTGTTGACGTGATCCAATCACGCCGCTGTCCACAATCAGATATAATGCCCCCCATAGTAGGCCTACAAAACCATATCTAATATAAGGGTGACCAAGTGACCGATATTACCGCTGTTCGTTGGGATGATGAGCTCATTGAAAAATACAACATCAATGGACCACGATATACATCGTATCCAACGGCTGTGCAGTTTGAAGCCTTGAGTGAAGAAACAGTCACGGGTGTCATGACCCAGGCGCAGGCTGAAACTGGCCCGATGTCACTGTATGTGCACCTCCCGTTTTGCGAGCACATCTGCTTTTACTGTGCCTGTATGAAAGTGGGCACTAAGGACAAATCCAAAGCCGACGTGTATCTTGACGCCATTGAACTCGAAGCCGCTAAGCGTTCACCTTTTTTCAAACACCGCCAGGTAGACCAACTGCATTTCGGCGGTGGCACACCGACGTTTTTAACCGATGTACAGATGTCACGGTTGCTAACCATATTGAAAACCCACTTCACTTGGAACGCATCAGGTGAATACAGCATTGAAATCGATCCTCGTACCACGTCAAACGAGATGTTGACCTTCCTGAGGGACAACGGTTTCAACCGTATCAGCCTAGGTATTCAAGACTTTAACGAAGAAACGCAAAAATCGGTCAACCGATTACAGTCATTGGAAATGGTCACCGATTTGATGAACCATGCCCGGGCGCTTGAATTTGATTCAATTAGCTTTGATTTGATCTATGGCCTGCCCCACCAAAACGAAGCGCGTTTTCTAGAAACATTAGACAAAGTGATCGCGCTGTCGCCTGATCGTTTGAGCGTTTATAACTATGCACATTTGCCTGAGCGTTTTAAGCCTCAGCGCCGCATTGTGACCGACACTCTACCTGCGTTAGACGAAAAAATTCGCATGTTGAAGTCAACGATTGAAACCCTGCAGAATGCGGGTTATGTCTATATCGGCATGGACCACTTTGCAAAACCAACCGATGGCCTCACCAAGGCTTTGCAGGACGGTTCATTGCAGCGCAATTTCCAAGGCTATTCAACGCATGGCGACCTCGACATGTTGGCACTGGGCGTCAGCTCTATCAGTCACATTCAGGGCGCTTTCATGCAGAATGATGCCGTCCTGTCTCAGTATGAAGAAAAAGTCATGAACGACCAGTTCTTCACCGCCCGTGGATTTCATTTGTCACAAGACGACAAGATTCGCCAAAAACTCATTCGTGAATTGAGCTGTGCAGGAGAAGTGCTGTTTTCTGACTATGAAAAGGAATATGGCATCAACTTCGCTGACTACTTTGCCTACGGCTTAGAGCAGATGCGTTTGCAGGAACAGGATGAACTGGTCGAGCTCACTGACAACAGCATCAAGGTGCTGCCGCAGGGCCGTCTGTTGTTGAGAATTATCTGTATGGCATTTGATGCGTATTTGGAGCCAGGTAAAACAACCCAAAAGTTTTCCAAGATTATCTAATGCCGCAATCGGCTTTGAAAGCTCCCAACTGGGGGCTTTTTTTTGGTCTGTTGTAATTCAATAAAAGGCCAAAGAATGTCAAAAATAATGACGACCTTAGTGTGCACCACTTACTGCATGACTGCGTTAGGTGTAGAGTGTCACATGAGACTCAGATGCGACGGTTATCCCCAACTAGACCGTGACTAAAACAGATGTAAAATTAGTATTATTGACTTTAACATTAAAATGTAAACTCTTGTTTATTAACAATAAAGTAGGTATTAGCAATGGCTATAATTGTGCCAAACAATGACCAAGACTGTGGTTGGACTACCGCCCTACCGCCTCGCACACCCTCACCGGCTCTTTCCGGAGATTGGACCACCGATTGGGTGGTAGTGGGTGCAGGCTATACCGGTCTATCTGCCGCCAGAAAGCTAGCCGAATTACTGCCTGAACAACGCATCACACTGGTCGATGCACAGATCGCTGGAGAAGGCGCTAGCGCCAGAAATTCCGGCTACCTTGTCGATTCCACGCTCAACGATGGACATTTGTCAGACACCGGACTTGCCGCCTATCAACAAAAATATGCGCTCAACAGTCGGGCTGTTGCGATCGTCGAGGACCTGGTCAAACACCACGGCATGGATGTCGATTGGGACCCGTCTGGAAAATTTCATGCGGCGCGCGGTGGCCAGTATCTTGAAAAACTAGAACGGTTTTCAGACACCTTGGCACAACTGGATATCAAGCATCAGATGCTAAACGCCTCTGAGCTACAAGCGCGACTAGGCACCGGTTATTACCAACATGGCATACACACCGATGGTGGTGTCATGCTCCAGCCCGCCAAGCTTGCGCGTGCCCTGTTGGATATTCTGCCTGAATCGGTAAGCCTGTTTGAAAACACGCCCGTTTTGTCCTGGACAGAATCAGGCCAAGGCTATTCGCTTAAGACGCCCCAAGGCACGATCACCGCCCGCGGCATTCTATTTGCGGTCAATGGCTTTATGCCTGCCCTTGGTTTAAAACAACAACGGGTGTTTCCATTAACCCTTACAGCCAGCCTCACAAGACCCCTCAGCGACGTTGAATATGCTGCCATTGGGAATCCCAAGCCTTGGGGGCTACTGTCGGCACAAGCCATGGGTGCCACGGTGAGACTCACTGAAGACCGGCGCATCATGATTCGTAACACCGCTGAAGTATGGCGGCCGTTGAACATGGCCTTGACCCCATTGGCTCAGAGACAAGCACTCCATGTGACCGGGTTACAGCGTCGCTTTCCTTCACTTCCTGCCGATATGATTGCAAATACGTGGTCGGGCATCACCTGCATCAGTGCCAACAATGCCAACGTATTCGAGCAGATATCCGGACAGGTGTTCGCCGCTGGCTGCTATAACGGTGGCGGCATTGGATTGGCAGTGATGTATGGCGAATCAATCGCTCTAAAGGCTGCTGGAGGCACCAGTACCGATATAGACATGATCGAACAACGACCAAAGCCAAAGTGGCTGCCGCCCTCACCCTTTTTACAATGGGGTATCAAGTTCAAGTTGGCCGGCGACCGCAGACAAGCCGTTGACGAACGCTAGCCAATAAAAAGCCGCACTCATTGGGTGCGGCTATGGGTGTATCCTAACCATGCTACTGCAAGACATTTTTAGAGCGACTGTACCGACCATACGCCACGCGCTTGAACAGCCCCTAGTGTCTTCCCTGCATCAACGGTAAAACTCTGGGGTACCACATCATTATCGGATAAAACCGCAACAAAGCGCATCAGACCATCAAATTGGACGTCATCAAACCACACACGAATACCGCCGTCGTTATCTCGCTCATACTTCTGAACAATAATGCCTGCCTGTCCCGCAACACGCAGCACAAGCGCGGATAGTTGTTGCTCATTGGTAATGGGCTGCCTGGCTATTTCTTTAGGGGTCTGCAGCTTTGCCTTGGCTTCTAGACCTACGCTGTACATCCAATCATGCAATGTTTGCCTCTGAACCTGCAATGACGTTGCTTGGATCACCGATTGGTTTAGCGGTGCAATAGCCAGATAGAAAACCAATAAGGGCACGATAATCAACGCCATAAGAATGATTGCCCGCTGATCTCGGTAGCGTAAGCCCAACCAATGCTCTTTCACTGTATTCAATATCATTGGGCTAACCCCGCAATGAACATCTTAATATTTCCTTCAATTGCATCATCCTTTTGACTTGCAGACATATTTACCTGATGCCCTTGGGCCGTTAAGGCGTCTTTTACAGACTCCAACTGCAAGAATGTTTTTGCCTTCACCGAAAAAACCAACTCAGCACGCTTTTGGTCGTACCGGAAACTGGTGAGTTGCAAGTCGGCGGTCATCGCATTGGCAACATCGGTCAAGGTCGGCAGTAAAGCAGCAGACTGGCTGCTAGCAAGGGTATCTCTGCGCAGAAGTACGGCAATTTCTTTTTGTAAAAAGGTTTCTTGGCAGACTTTGTCTGGGCCCCAAATATCATGACATAGCCCATCAATGGCTACTGCCAACTGGGCGTTTTCTGCATGCAGCGACTGCAGCAGTACCGTTTGCTTAAGAACAAATGCCACCACCACTAACACCAATGTGGCGGAGGCCCACTTGACAATTCGCCTAACATGGGAGGTATCAGGGTCTTGGGTCAAATCGCCTACCCATAAATTGACAGCATCGATGGGACGAGACATCAGCCCGTCTACTAATAGCTCCAGCAGCGGCTGTTGGTAGGATTCGGACGTTTCAGTTTGGGAAAAATGGTTCGCCATTTGCGCATCAAACACACCTTTACCGTCAAAGTCATTGGGGAAAAACGCTTGCGCCCGAACGTCTTTATCAATCCGTTCGCACAAGATAGCCATCCAATCCGTTGTACCACTCACGCGTATGCCATGCGCTCGACACAGCAGTCCGCCGTGCTCGGTCACAATAAACTGGCATTCTGCCTCACCCACAGCAATATCGGTATCGACATAGCAATGTCGAACACGTAAACGAAGGCCGTCTGCTTCACGCTGGATGTGGTGCATTAATGTTTTGGCAACAACCCAAGCTGTCATTGAGCTACTGGATGGTTTGCCATCCATCACGACATGGCATTCGGTAGGATCTAAACTCAGCTTTTCCTCAATAGCATAGGCCACCGCACTGGCGGCGAACTTCTGTTGCTGTGCTGTGAGATCGGTCTTGACGTAGCTAGATTGGTATCCCGCTAAAATCACCGTGGTTAAAGGCTGCACAACCCCCTCATTACTCAAATGCGCCTCTAAATCGGACCAGGACCCAGATTCAGTGCCTAAACGCTCGCCATGGTTGACCAGCAGCCACTCCAGTCGTTGCGCATCATGTAAATAAAGATATAAATGGGTTTGCATCATAGTGCTACTCCGATTCCTTCAGAGAGAACGGTTCAAATTGGCGTGACACAACTTGCAGATGGTTATCACCATCACGCGTCACTATGCTCGATAGATAAAATTCCTGATCGGACAAGGATACCATCGTCTGCACTTTAAAATAGGTGCTGGTGACTGAAAGCCTGTCCAACGGCAACTCCTTTAAGCGTTCGCTATCTATTGGCACGCGTTGAAATACTGCTTCAATTGATTCAAATCTTTCGATATCACGCTCTACAACAATGGCGTCAAGGGTTTCTTGGGTCAATAATGGCATGACAGAACCTAAGGTTTCCACAGACGCAAAATTAATGTTGATGGGACTGTCTGCTGCATGAGCAGCGACGAGCGACTGTAAGACCTCATAGGCTTCTTTGGTATAACCCTCTATACGCTTTAGTTCTGAGACATCTACCATCATGCGCCGCGATGGTTGAAAAGGCGGAATTTTCTGGGAATAGGTAAATTCAGCTGCGCTATTAGGGTCAAACCATTGAACGATATTATTTGCCCAATCTACTGGTAAATCCTGCACTTCAAACCACCGTAAAAACTGCTCCGAGTCCATCGCTAGCTTATCAGCAGATTCATGCAAAGAATTGAGATTCAATAAGCCACTTTGATCAGAAATTTGCACTAAGAGTTCGCCCGACCAAGTACTGCCTTCACGGCCACTGTCCAATTGAAATGGTCCAATCAGTGCAAGCCAATCCTCTCTTGTATCGTCTACTGGATCACCGAGACCGTCTGCGAACAGTCGTTGCAAAGCTATCGTTTCACCGTCGAGCAAATATTGTCGTGCCTGATTCAACTGGAAATGCACCCCGGTACGCAACATCGCGGTTCGGACTTCATATTGTACGGTTGCGACAACAGGCACCAACACGGCAATCATGATCAATACCTGGATTAAGGCTACACCGCGCTGTTTCATATCATGGCCGTCCCAGTGGCACTGGAAATGCCCAATACAAACTGCCTAGATCAGCATGTGTTATTGCTACTTTTACCGCTAACACCGATGACTCACCCTCTGGCCAGTCATCCTGCCAACTCCCCGCACCCTGCGCATCAGTGGCTAAAAAGCTAAACGACATCGACGAAACATTACCTAACACATCGACATGCTGAACGCCCACATCTGACAGGGTGTCCATTTCATAATCATAGGAACGCACCACACAAAATATATTGTCGTTGACTGCGGTTTCGGCTCGTACATGCCGACAAACGGGATCGCTTTCTCTATACAAGGACCAACTCACCCGTTGCAAATTGCTGCGTTGTGCTGAGTCAAAATCTGACAGTAGCCATCCCAAACGCGACAACGTAATGCCTGTGCCATTGTTGATTACCATCACAGCGGGCTCGGTCTGACCGAAGGTATTTCTCACGCTGGTGTCTGGCTGTAACTGCACCAGATCGGTTTCTAACATGATCTGCATCTGACTGAGTTGGCTGAGACTGGCTTGTGCCTTCTTGACACCAAAATGACCCTCTATAATCGACTGCATAACGCCCAAGCCGTAGGTAGCAATGATACCGGTTAGCAAAATGGCAATTAACAATTCAATCAGCGTTAACCCTTGCTGTGCTTGTCGCAATGGCCGCGGCGCTGTCACTAGAAGTCACCTATGACAGCGAGTGTCTTGTATAGGGCTATTTTGGGGTCTTCGGCCAGATGCACCGATACTTGAATTTGCTGCAATCCATCGCCCGTATTGGATTGTCCTAGGTCGCGTTCGGTCCAACTGACTAACCAATCACGATGCCCATAAGTAAGTTGATTCGAGCCCGATTGAACCACTGTGCCTGCGGTCCTTAAATCGACCAATGTGTTATTGGCAATCCATTGGGCGAGCTGCCTTGACTCCAATGCGCGGTGACTTCTCAGAGTTTCGGTCATCGCATAGGTCAGTGCCAAGGTACTTGCCCCAAAAATGACCAAGGCAACCATCACCTCAATGAGCGTAAAGCCTGATTGAAACTTAGTCTTACCACGACGACATAGTGGTAGTGTTTGCGCCTTCAAGTGACAGGTCAATGGATTGACTCCAGCCACTCAGGCGCGTGAATACCGTCAAAAATGATCGCCCACTGTTTCTGAGAGGCCAGCTCAGACACCGTAATAGTCACAGGGGGTACCAATTCTCCATCCCGTTTAATGACAAACGAAGGCGCGCCCGAACTTGATGACTGAGCGGGTTTATAGGTAAGCTCCCCTCTGGATTCATTTGTAATGTTCATACTAAAGCCGTCCGGTAATTTCTGGGTTTTAACAACGGCAGACATTGCTGTCCACTCACCGGAACCATCGTCAGCATCACTATCCCAGGCCATCCATTGATAGCCGGTTGCCGTCAGAAAAAACCCTACATCAGTATGTCGCGTACCGCCCAGCACCATCATGTTGTGCACATCATCACCGGCTTGAGAGAGCCAGTTTTTACCCGTGTCTTTGCTGAGGGATATTGACTGAGAAATGCCACCCACCACCAAAGCCAATAACAGCATGACAATGAGCAGCTCTATCAGGGTGAACCCAGACTGCTTACTCTGTTGCACTCGAAATATCAGCATTGGTGCCGGTTCCGCCTTGCTGACTATCTGCGCCCAAAGACAGTATTTCGATGGTGCCATCTAGGTTGGCATAAAGATACGGGTTACCCCAGGGGTCTTTGGCAACACCTTTGATATAGGGTCCTTTCCAATTTTTAGGTTCTGGACTGCCCGACGGTTTTGACACCAGTGCTTTCAAACCCTGGTCCGTCGATGGGTAGGCAAAGTTATCGAGACGATACATCTCAAGCTGTTGTTCTATGGTTTTCAAATCGCTGGTTACCAGGTCTACCTTTGCTTGCTCGCCACGACCGATAAATTGGGGTGCGACAAGTCCAGTAATCGCGGCCAATATCACCAATACGACGAGTAGTTCGATCAGGGTAAAACCCTTTGCTTTGTGTTTCTGGTGCTTATCCATCACTGGTTATTGTACTCCTGTTGTCATCTGCGTGATGGGTAGTACCACTGCCATCACGATAATAAGGATAATGCCGCCCATCAAAACCAACATCAACGGTTCTATCAGAGCAACGATCACCCGTATCAGATCTTCTAGATCTTTTTGTTGATTGGTTGCAGTGCGATCTAGCATGTCATCGAGCTCACCACTGGCTTCACCACTGGATACCATATGCAACATCATCGGTGGGAAATAACCTGTTTCTTTTAGCGCTGCTGCCAAGGTAGATCCTTCCCTCACCTGCTGGGTCGCCTTTTCAATCGATTGCTTAATCGGCAAGTTGACGACGACGTGGCCAGCGATGCCCATCGCGTCAACAAGCGGCACACCACTTGCCCCCAATGTCGATAGTGTACTTGCGAATCGGGCCGTATTAAATCCACGAATCAGCTTTCCGAATAAGGGCAATCGAAGCAACACCCGATCTCTTAGATAGGTTCTACTGGCACTGCTGTGCCACCAAAAATGCAACAGAATTAACCCCACGAGGCCCAATAGTAGAGAGCCTGCATTTTGTGACAAAAACTCGGTGACATTCAATAGCCACTGGGTGGGTGTTGGTAGGCGTTGATTGGTAACAATAAAGACATCCAGTATTTTAGGCACCACTGAATGAAGCAAATAACTGACCACGCCTAAAGCGATGACAACCAATATGGTGGGGTATACGGCAGCTAACTGAATACTTTTTCGTAAGCGGTCTTGCGATTCAACATAATCGGCAAGTCGCTCTAATACCGTGTCTAGATGACCTGACTGCTCACCCGCTTCCACTGTAGCAACAAATAGATTGTTAAATGTTCTAGGAAAGGTTCCAAGCGCATAAGCCAAACTATAGCCTTCCAAAATTCGACTTCGAATGGCCATAATCATCTTCGTGGTTTTTTGCTGCTCACTTTGTTCAGCAACTGCTGACAGGCAGTTATCTAGCGGCATTCCCGACGCTACCAATGTGGATAGTTGCCGAGTAACCAAAGACAGTTCAGCAATTGATAGCGACGGTTGTAGCCACAACCACTGCTTCGATTCATGCTGGCCAGAAAGTTCGATTTCCAATGGTAGCCAGTTCTGTCCGCGCAAAGATTGGCGGGCAGCGCGTGCTGAGTCGGCTTCAACAACACCACTTCTCTTTTTACCCTGGGCATCAACAGCTCGATAACTATAGGTAGCCATTACAGAGCCTTATCACAAACGCGTAACACTTCTTCAATCGTAGTGACACCCGCGCTTACCTTCATAAGGCCATCATAGAAAATAGGTTTTGTGGTAGCCCGCGCCGCCATTTCGATACTGTGTTCTGACGATTCGTTATGGATCAATGCCTGAATTTCAGGGGTAACGGTTACAAGCTCGTACACACCTGTTCGTCCGCGGTAACCGGTGTGACGACACTGCGTACAGCCTTGGGCAACTGGCACTGAGTCTACATGCATCCCGTACTGTGCTAATAGCTCCAACTCCGCTTTGTCGGCTGTGCGCTCACTCTTACAGACGGGGCAAAGTGTCCGCACCAACCGTTGAGACAGCACACCAATTAACGATGAAGACAACAAAAAGGGTTCGGTACCCATGTCCTTCAATCGGGTTACTGCGCCTACAGCACTATTGGTGTGCAAAGTAGATAGGACAAGGTGCCCGGTTAATGAGGACTCTACGGCAATTTGGGCCGTTTCAAGGTCACGTATTTCGCCAATCATAACGACATCAGGGTCTTGCCGTAAAATCGCTCGCAAACCCTTGGCGAACGTCATGGATACCTTATTATTGACCTGTGTTTGACCAATACCGGGCAGGCTATACTCAATGGGATCCTCTACGGTCATGATATTTCGCGCGTGGTGATTTAACGACTGTAAAGCAGCATAAAGTGTGGTCGTTTTACCAGAACCCGTAGGCCCTGTTACCAGTAAAATTCCGTGCGGTTTTTTAATCAGTTGTTTTAACGATTCTAATATGGCGGCATCCATACCCAGGTCACTAAAATTAAGCTTACCCGCTTGCTTATCCAGTAGACGCAAAACAACACGCTCACCATGGTTGGAAGGCATTGTGGATACACGGACATCAACCGATTTTCCGGCGATCTTCAATGCAATTCTGCCATCTTGCGGAATGCGTTTTTCTGCAATGTCGAGCTTTGCCATTACCTTGATACGCGAGGTCAGCAAAGTGGCTAGCGCACGTTTAGGCTGCACCACTTCACGTAGCATCCCATCTACGCGGAAGCGCACCATGAGTTGGTTTTCAAAGGTTTCAATGTGAATATCCGACGCCCCTTCACGAACTGCCTCGGTTAATAATGCGTTGATCAGTCTGATTATAGGCGCGTCGTCCTGCTGATCCATCAGGTCTTCAGTAACGGGTAATGACTCTGCCATTCGCTGAAGATCGAGAGATTCTCCGAGATCTTCAACCAGTTGAATGTTGTCATCAGCATCGGTTTGATAGGCTTGATTCAGTGCAACTGAGAACGCATCGTCGCTGACTCGAATGAGCTTTAACGGCGCTCCAAAAAAACGTTGGGCTTCTGCAATAACGTCAAATTCAGCATCGAATTTGCAGAGCAGCGCGACGACACCATCGTCTTGCACAGCGATCACAACGCCATTGCGTTTTGAAAAGCCAAACGGTAACCGCTGCATGAGACTTTGACCATTGGTTTGCGTCATATCTCGCCGTCCAATATTGGCAACAGCCAAAACGTCGTTGCGGCATACTTCACATGTTTATCCTTTAACAAATGATGCTCCTTTTCATGTGGTTATTTCTCGTAAACAACCCACTTCAATAATGCCGCTTCCAATACCTGCAAGGTCATGGGCATCGCGATGCAGTCTTCCATACCGGCCGTCACGCAAGAAATTTCTTCGTCCATGTTTACTTTACTGGTTAAACCCACAATCGCAATCTTTTGCTGATCCGATTCTGTGGTACGAATATGCTTGGTAAGCTCGATGGCATTTATCTCACGAATCTGTGTGCTCACCAGCAATAAATCGTAAGCCGTGTGCGACATCATGTCCAACGCCTCGTTGCCTGTCGAGACCACGTCAAACTGGTAACCCATGTTCTTTAACAAGCTTTCGGTCACCATCCGGTTGTTCAGATTGTCGTCGGCCAAAAGAATGCGTTTACTGGCTTTGTCGCGGCGATACTTTTCTTCAGCTTCATCCACATCGAAACCCGATTCGCCGATCAATGCCCGATGCAATGAGTAACGGCCAGCGGGTTTATTTAAAAACGCCACATGAGGAAACAATTCGGAAAAATCCACTGCATCATCGACGGTACCATAGAGCACCAACTGGGTAGTCGTGGGCAA
>CAJXZL010000003.1 GCA_913063165.1 uncultured Saccharospirillaceae bacterium
TGGTAGGCCGGTCAGATAGCTCCGTGCGGTCAAAAATGCCAAGAGCTCGAGTTGCTCAAAAACAGACAACATGGCCGAGGCCCGCGCCAGTAGTTGTGCAGCGCCCCCATCTGAAATCACAGCAACTGACGGCATGCCCTTATCTGCTAATGCCTGTATGACCCCTTCTAGGCTGTCATCGGCATAGAAATAATAGGCGGTTTTCAGGGTGTCTGGGCCATCGAGCAACACCCGTCCCTCAATACCCACACGCCAAAAATCCCGTGCAGGGTCTGGTTGGTACCATCGGACTGGCGACGCTTCTCTGCCCAGTGTGAAGGCGATGCCTGCAGCATCACAGCAGGTTTGCAATAGCCTGAGGTCGTCTTGAACCAACCGCCACCCCACCAAAATGTCAGGGTCCCACTGTGCGATGGTCTGCAAAAAGGCACTGAGCAGTGCGGTAGGGGTGTCAAACACCTGGTCATCTGGTTGTTCGCTGTGATGGGAAGCTACCACCCCGTTCCAATGCTGATCGCCGCATGCCAATGCGATGCCTCGCAGCTGCGGCTGGCTTGACGTGCGCCAACCCATCGCGCTGACAGCGATAGCGGCCACCTTAAAATGGGGTGTGACCTGAAACGGTCGCACAATGGTTTTTTGACCCTGTTGACGCCATTGCAGTCCTGCCCTGATCGAGCGTTCCATGAGGTAACGTTCAGTCACGACGACATCGTCTTCCCACAGGGTAATACCAAACCGCTTGAGGATCTTAATGCATACATATAGGCCGGCCTGTTGGTCACAATAAAGACCTGCCATCGGTTTGTGCTGGAAGTTCCGCAGTTGCAGCGGTTTAATCCACCAGTTAACGCCATTACCCATGAGGCATTTTTGTGCTGCGGCCACATCCTGCTGTGCCAGAAAACAGACCGATGGCTCGCCCTCAATGACCAGCTTACTCGGACCAGATGCGGTGTTGAGCCACAATACCACTGCCTGCCCAGTTGGCATGGTCTCAGCATGACGTGTCAAAATCGTCCCTTCGCAGATCATCTCACTTGCACCACTTCACATTTCAACCATAATAGACGCAGTATAATCACTTTCTTTCATGATGGCGGCAACGGTTTGGCCTGATTATGGTACATTTAATCTAGCGAACATCATTGCAGGGGGCACGATGTATTTACTGGGTAAAAAGTCGGAAAATTCGAGCACGCTATTGTTGCGTATCAAAATGCTAACTGAGTATCTTTTGGCCGACATTCCCGAGCCTCAAAGCCG
This sequence comes from uncultured Saccharospirillaceae bacterium, assembly GCA_913063165.1. GTDB lineage: Bacteria > Pseudomonadota > Gammaproteobacteria > Pseudomonadales > Natronospirillaceae > CAJXZL01. The sequence continues at coordinate 1,267 of CAJXZL010000003.1, forward strand.
GTTAAACGTCAATCAAGTGGATGATTTGTATGAGCAATACAAATTGGACGCTGTCTATGTGTTGCGTGAAGGGACATTGATCGGCAATTTTGACGGCAACCCTGCCGTGGTATACGAAGCAGGAGACATTGTCGGTTTAAGTCAGTGCTATCAACTGCCCAGCCCGGTGCTAGCCTCTGATACGCCTGTGATATTAGACCGCTATGAAGCCACCCACTTCCTGAGGTTTGTGACAGAGTCTAAGGATAAAAATGCCGTGTGGGCAAGTTACCTGATTACCCTCAATGCCGCCATTATCAATGCCTACGGGGAATTGGTTCGGGCACGTACGCAGCCCCACACAGGCTTTATTAGCTATAACAAGGGTGACACCATTATCGAAGCTGGCACCGAAGCGAAGGATGTCTACACGGTCATTAGTGGCAGTGCGGAGGCCTTTGTTGACGGGGTTAAAGTGGGCGATATCCTACAAGATGAAATTTTTGGCGCGATGGCGGTATTCACCAACAGTAAGCGGTCTGCAACGGTCATTGCTGCAGAGCAATGTACAATTTTAGCGGTACCCAGAGATGAGTTTATCTCGGTGATCAATACCCATCCAGAAACGACCTTGGTACTCATTGAAAACATGGCACGCTGTATCAACGACCTCAATGCACGGGTATCAGACGCCGATATGGCTGCACCGATCATATAACCCCGCGTCACCTTTGGCCTACCAGTCTTGGCAGGCCTCTAATGCTTGCTGCAATGTCTCAATAGCCACCACTGTCACACCACTGATCGCTGCCTTTGGGGCATTGGCTCGTGGCAGGATTATCCGCTTAAACCCATGTTTGGACGCTTCACGGCAACGCTCTTGACCATTGGGGACAGGACGAATTTCTCCCGACAAACCCACTTCACCGAATACGGCAACGTCATGGGGAATCGGTCGGTTACGCAGGCTAGACACAATCGCCAACAGCGTAGCCAAATCGGCTGCAGTCTCTGACACCCGCACACCACCCACAATATTGAGAAAAACGTCTTGGTCACCGGTAAAAATACCGCCGTGACGGTTCAATACGGCCAACAGCATGGCCAGTCGATTGCCGTCATACCCTACTGCCACGCGACGTGGGTTTCCCAAGGCACTGTCATCGACCAAGGCTTGCAACTCCACCAATAGGGGGCGGGTGCCTTCCCAAATAACCGTCACAAGTGTGCCGGGAGATGGCGTATCGCCACGGTTTAAAAAAATTGAACTTGGGTTTTTGACTTCTTTCATGCCGGTATCCAACATGGCAAATACACCCAATTCATTAACCGCGCCAAATCGGTTTTTGATGCCGCGCAGGGTTCTAAATCGGCTGTCACCAGATGACTCAAGCATAATCGAACAATCAATCATGTGTTCTAGCACCTTGGGACCGGCCAACGAGCCATCTTTGGTGACATGGCCCACCAGAAATACTGCAGTTCCAGATTGCTTGGCGAAACGGGTCAGCCATGCCGCCGATTCACGCACCTGAGACACGGAGCCCGGTGCCGAATCAACGTCGGCAACGTGCATCACTTGAATGGAGTCAACCACCATGATTTTTGGCATGACGGTTTCTGCAATCTGACAAATGGTTTCAATGTTGGTTTCAGATAACATTTTTAACTGACCGGTCGGTAAGCCCAATCGGTTAGCCCGCAAACCCACTTGCTGTAAAGATTCCTCTCCTGTCACATACAAGGCGCTTACTTGCTCGGCCATCAGGCACATGGTTTGCAGCAACAGGGTACTCTTACCCGCACCCGGGTTGCCGCCAATCAGCACCACCGATCCGCGCACCAAGCCGCCACCCAATACCCGATCAAATTCCTGTATGCCCGTGCTAAAGCGCACCTGGTCCGACAAATCTACTTCGGCCAATGACTGCACTTGAGCGGCGGTTTGGCCGGTAAAGCCCCCGCGTTGTTTGCCACGACTACCGGCTGATTCTCGAAATTCTTTGAGGGTATTCCAACTGTGACAAGACAAGCATTGTCCCTGCCATTTGCTGTAGTCCGCGCCACAGTCAGTGCACACAAATGACACCTTTGCTTTGGCCATGGTTACAACGCTACCGTATTGATGGCATCACCGTCTGCCAACTGCAACCGCAGTCGGTCGCCGGCCATGATGGGACCGACGCCACTGGGCGTTCCGGTTAATATGATGTCGCCGGGCGACAGCGTAAAATACTGGCTCATGGTGGCCAATAGGGTGCCGATTGGAAACAGCATGTCTTGGGTATCACCCGCTTGCTGTAACTGGTCGTTTCTGTGCAGTGTAAATTGGGTGCGAAAATCGGCTGTCAGGCCATCGACCGGCATAAATGCAGAGACGGGGCAGGCACCATCAAAGCCTTTGGCGATATCCCAGGGCTGTCCATTGCGTTTCAACGTATCTTGAACTGTGCGCAAGGTGAGATCCAGCGCCAGACCCACACCAATAACCGCATCCAGACATTCTGCCTCTGAGGCGCGCGTTAATGGCGCACCAATCAGCAAGGCCAATTCCAATTCATGGTGTACCTCACCGACATCGCGAATCAACGAAAATGCAGGTGCCAAGGGCACGACCGCAGTCGCTGGCTTTAAAAATAATAGGGGTGCACTGGGCATGGGGTTGTTGAGCTCACGGACATGCTCGGCATAATTACGGCCCACACACACCACTTTTGCGACAGTGAGTGTCGAGGAGGCTTGGCCAACAATAACGGGATGATGCATGAGAAATCTCGGTGACAATGATGCCCTTACTGTAGAGATTTTTAGCCATGAATGCGAGCCTATCATGGCCCGCATGGCGTAAATCTCAGGGGGCATAGGCCCCCCAGATCAACGGCCTATTTTGTCATGAGTTTTTGTATTTTCTTGGTTCCGATCCACACTTCTCGGTTGGTCAACAGTTCGATCAGCTTGAGGTCAACTTGGTAATAGGTCACCCGCTTGTCTTTGAGTTGATCAACATAGGAATTAATCACGCCTGTGAGCACATAGTCAGCCCCAATTTCTTGTCCCAAGGCCTTTTGTGTGGCGGCTGTTGCGTTACCGGCTTGGTCCGCTTTTTCGTCACGAATATCAACCCGTTCTGCGCCACCAGCAACAAATTCAATCTTGCCTGACATCATCAAACTTCTTTTGATGTCGTTCACAAAGGTATCGACTGCTATGTGCTCATGTGACGCGTTGCGAATTTGTTGCACCAATACCGTCGGTCGCTGGTTATTATGTTGGGCCAAGTAGCTGCCATACCAAGGGAAACTCAGCATATCTCCCATCATGCCTTCTGACACCTCCCGGGAGTCGCGGGCGTTCCAGCCATCAGTCAGTTCCATCTCGACTGAAGCGTCTAGCCGCTCAACACGTGGACCACTGCAGGCCGTTAATACCAATACCATTATTGCCACTATATATTTCATATCACGCCTCACTGTTACTCATTGATGTTACCTGGCTTTATTAGCCAATCCTGCGCTGTTTCCCGTTGCGGTATACAGACTATAAAACTGTACCTGTTGCGGCTGCACATTAACCAGGATGGACTGGGTTATCACGCCGATCCCCCCGCGCGTGCGGGTGGTAATGTCTAATCGCTGCTGTCCGATAGGCAATCTCAACCGAACCATGTTGACTTCTTTGGGGAGCGTCAGCCATGACCGGGTATCGGCCTGTGCGCCTAAAGACGCGCCCAATTGTGCGATTGAACCAAATAATTTCGCGCCGTCTGACACATTCTCGCCTTGCGTCCCTTGGTACAGGGCTTCGGCCAACATCTGTTGCGCCAATTCTCGAGCAAAGGCCAAATAGAAATCACGCACGGCATGGTCAGCATGGTCTTCCATCGCTTTGCGCGCAATAGACAATCCCATGGGCATTGCCGCGGTACCGCCCGCCCATCCCACCTGGGTCTCAGTATCGATGCTGTAATCTCTAGAGCGGTAATAGGCAATGGGCACTCTAAACCCTTTCAATATGGCTGTCAGCATTAAGGATTCAGACCGAATACGTTCTGGCTGCTGGGTTCTCACCGTTACTGACGTCCGCCGATAATCCTTGGCATGCTCTTTGCCACTGGCGCTTCGTGCCCAGTAACCACGCTTCTTTGGACCACCAATGGTACTCTGAAACCAGATCTGCTGTTCTTGTTCACGGCCGTCGGATGCATACTGGGGAGAATAGGTGAATTCTTGCGTTAGGCCTTGAAAGCCCACAAAAATATTCATTTCGTGTTGTTCGGGCACCAAGCCTGCCAATTGCAGCAACACCACATCACCCATGCCATCGACAGCCTTTGGCTCAGGCAGCCACGATTGCATGGCGGCGGCAGACCCCCATGAGTGGTCATACCCCATGTTATATCCGGTGAGTGCCTGTTGCGATGCGATGCGCGCATCGTCTGTTTCTCCCAACATTTCGTAGACCAATGCGGTCATCCAGTCGAGTAGGGGAATCGCACTGGGTGGCACAGGAGGTAATGCATCCACGGCCATCAGATCCGCAACCAAAGCCGTCACCCCACTCTGGCCATCGGCATCTATGGCTTGCTCGTCTTCCGCTCGCTCTAGCGCCAAGCGTATACGGCGCGCTTCCACACGTGCGTCGCGTAAGAATTGCTCCCGCGTTTGTGTGCTATCAGTCTGTGTGGCCAGATTCAGGTAGTTGATGATTTTGATAAAACTCACCATGGCCTGTTCAAAGTCATTACCGCGATAAAGGTTGTTGCGCGGACTCGAGACCACTGATTTGAGTTGGTCGACCACAGGGGTTCTAAATAAGGGATCCATTAAACCATAGGCGGTCTCTAACTGGACATTTGAGCCGACAAAGTCGCCTTGAAGGTGCTTGATCATCCCCCGTTCTAAATAATACAACACGCGGTCGGCGCCGGTCGGTGACAGGGCCTTGTCCAGATGATCGCTGGCCGCTTGCCACCGTTGCGTCTCGACATCTTGGCGCACTGCTTGGATACCATTGCCATAGGTGGCGCAACCCGTAAGGCCAAAACCCACCAACAACAACGCAGCCGCGCGCCACCAAGCCAGTGGGCTATTGTGGAATCGCAGTGCGTAACGCCATGGCTGGTTTAGATAAGTCACAAGGCAATCTCTGTAATGGGTTAATAGACCCCAAAAACCTGGTCTTTGGTTAAGCCCAGTGTATCTTGTCGGATGTGAACAACCACTGACCTATTGCCGATATTGAGCAATTCATAAGGGGCGCCCAATATCTGTGTTGTCCGATCACTTTCTATCTCGGCACGGATGGCAAGGGTGAGGGTGTCGCCTGAGGCGATCACCACCATCTGTTGATAGCCATTCAATGACAGCAAACGTTTTAAGATATAGGTACGTAAGCTGGACATATTTAAGGGAACAGGCAGGCCGCTGGCGACCGATAGCAAAGCCACGTCTCTGTCTTCGTTATCTGGAAAAAAGGCATCTACGAACCGCACCAATTTCTCATGGGTCGCGATGTTTGGCTCGTTCTTCACCGTCTTGCCCGATGCCGCTGCCATGATTCGGTCCAGATACCCCGGCCATTGCAGCGCCAAATAGTCTTGACTGTTGAATAACGGCACGGTTGCTACCGCCTGAATCCGTGCATATTCGATCGGCACACCCAAGCGCGCTTCGCCAGTACCCAGATACAGTTGTCGCCAATCACTGCCATAATAGGCATCAGGATGGGGTGCAAGATTCAGCCGGCTGCCGGTAGGCGATTCGGCTTGCCACACTTGCAGGGCACTGTCTTGTGCCATACCGATTCCCTGATCGATATAATACCGCCCGCGCGCGGTTGTCACAGACGGCAATCCCACCAGCGCTTGTTTGCTTCGAAACAGCAGGTACCAGCCATTTTGTTGTCGCCCAAGTGCCACATCCAAATCCAATGCCGACAGTATCGCCCATTGCATCATCGCAGGGCTTTGTTCCGGTTGCAGATCAATGCTCAGTTTTGCGACCAATCGCATGAGGTCCCAGTGGCTCCACTGGTAATGCTGACGCACGGTATTGAGTTGGTAGGCAACCGCCTGTGTTACCGCGCGCTCTTTTCCGGAGGGTGGCCTTTTGACTGACGCTTTATCAGACCAATACTGATCAAAGGCTGCTGGAATATGAATGGCCGATGTGACATTGAAATAGCTCAGATACGCCGTGCGGTAGGGGGTGGTTAAAACGGGTGGTTGATAGGGCGAGGGTGCCACTACATGCACTGGTGTCTCGATCCGTTCGTGAAGATTGTCGTGATCTTGCAGCACAGGACGAGACAGGCCCCTATCAACTGAATAAATCTGGGTAGGCGGTTGTGACCAATCAATCGGATTCGCTGACAGGGCCAACGGCAAGCGCTGTTGCGCCAACCATTGCTGATATTCTGGACTCGCCAACACAGGCAGGGCGGGCATAGCGAGCAGGGCAGCCAAACAGCCGCGCCACAGTCGTTTCGACAGCCTCGTCCTCATTACCCGCATAGCGCCTTCATCCTCAAAACACCTGCCCGCCGTTAGGATGGCAGGATAGGCTTAGAATAAGATACGTGATCGAATGGTGCCCTTAACCGCCTTGATCATATCCAGTGCTTTAGCGCCACAATCTTGATCTACTTCAATCACAACGTAACCGACACTGGCATTGGTCTGCAAATACTGCGATGAAATATTGATATTGCTTTCCGATAACACCGAGTTAATTTCAGACATGACACCGGGAATGTTGCGGTGGATATGCAAAATACGGTGCTTATCGTGGTGCGCCGGCAGTGCCACTTCAGGGAAGTTTACCGCAGACACCGAGGTGCCGTTATCCGAGAAGGTAGCCAGTTTTTCGGCGACTTCTGCCCCAATGTTACGCTGGGCTTCCAAGGTGGAACCCCCAATATGCGGCGTTAAAAAGACATTATCAAAGGCTTGCAAAGGCGAGACAAAGGGGTCGTCATTACCCCGTGGTTCGACCGGAAATACGTCTACGGCAGCACCCAACAACTTGCCACTGCCCAGCGCGGCAGCTAAGGCGTCAATATCGACAACCGTGCCACGAGACGCGTTAATCAGTACTGCGTCTTGTTTCATCAACGCAAATTGTTCGGCGCCCATCATCCATTCGGTAGAGGCGTTTTCCGGAACATGCATGGTCACCACATCCGACATGGCTAGCAAGGAATTTAAGTCACCGACCGGTTGTGCATTGCCTAACGGCAGTTTATTGGCGACGTCGTAGTAGCGCACGTGCATGCCCAAACCTTCCGCCAAAATGCCTAGCTGCGTGCCAATGTTACCGTAGCCGATAATACCGAGAACTTTACCGCGACTTTCAAAAGACTTTTTGGCGTCTTTCATCCAACCGCCACGATGGCATGACGCACTGCGCTCGGCCACACGCCGCAGCAACAGGATCGATTCGGCCAACACCAACTCTGCCACAGACCGCGTGTTTGAATAGGGGGCGTTGAAGACCACCACGCCCTTTTCAGTCGCGGCGTTGAGATCGACTTGGTTGGTACCAATGCAAAAGCAGCCTACCGCAATGAGCTTGTCTGCTGCGTCAAATACCGCTTGGGTCAACTGGGTTCGGGACCGAATACCCACAAAATGCGCGGTACGCATTTTTTCGATTAACTCTGCTTCAGGCAGCGCCGTGGCCACTTGTTCAATATTGTCATAGCCCGCTCGTAGGAGGACGTCGACAGCCGACTGGTGGATGCCTTCAAGGAGTAAAATGCGGATTTTGTTTTTCTTCAGAGACTTGTTGTTCATGTTGACGCTTTCCAATTGGCTTATGTGGTGGCGATTCAAAAGTGGCTTGTGGTTGCCGCACAGTTTAGCACGGCCAACACAATCCCTACAGGCGTCTTGTTAGTACGCATTGCGTAAATAACGCGCATGTACATGGTCTATAAAATACTGCGGATCGGTAGTCTGACCCGTTGCCTGCGTCATCAATTCAGGGGTTGATAACAAGGAGGCTTTTTTCCAAATATGGGTGCTGAGCCAATCACGCACAAACGAGACATCGCCAGCCGCGAGTCTGGCTTCCCAATCACCGTGCACCTGTTTGATCTGGGCGAACTGTTGGGCTGCGTTAAGGGCACCCAGTGTATAACTCGGGAAGTAGCCAAAGGCACCACCGGCCCAATGCACGTCTTGCATACAGCCATCTTTGAAATTACCACGGGTATCTAGCCCCAAATAATGCATCATGCCGTTGTCCCATAGCTCAGGAATATCACGGGTCTTGATGCCGCCATTCATCAGTGCGCTTTCAATCTCATGGCGCAGAATGACATGCAGCGGATAGGTAACTTCATCTGCCTCAACGCGAATCAAGCCAGGCGCAACATGGGTATAATGGCGCCACAGTTGCGCAGCACTGATCGATTGGGTGCTGGGTAAATGCTGGTGCACCTGAGGCGCAAAGTGGGCCACAAAGGGTTTCGCCAAGAACACTTGTTTTTCAAACAACAGGCTTTGGCTTTCATGAATACTCATAGACCGCGCTTGGCCGACCGGTAATCCCGACCAGGCCAATGGCAATCCGGCTTCATAGCTGGCATGACCGGTTTCATGAGCGGTGGCCAACAGGGCCTCTGCAAATTCTGTGGTGCGGTAGCGCGTAGTAATACGCTGATCACCCAAACCGCCTGTGCTGAACGGATGCGCGCTCACGTCTAAGCGGCCACTGTCGAAATTAAAGCCCAGCACCGCCATCAGTGCGCGACTGAGCTGCTCCTGCTGTGCAATGTCGAAAGGACCCTGTAGGGGTTCCAATGGAGTCTGTTTCTGTTGGATTTCTTGTAACAGTGGCGGCAGCGCTTCTTTGAGCGTGGTAAACACCGAGCCAATAAGTGCGCTGGTATCACCGGTTGAATACAGGTCGAGCATGGCATCATAGGGGGTTTCGAAACGGCCGTTTCCAGCTTCTTTGCGAATCGCCGCTTCTTGCTGCGCCAAGCCCACGACGGTGTCTAGCTTCGGTAAAAATCCCGCCCAATTGTTGTCGGCTCGCAAGCCCCGCCAATCATGCTCACAGTGCGATGCCGCCAGTGACTGCGCTCTTACCAAATCACCGGGCATACAGGCTGCTTGCTGCCATTGACGCCGCATTTCAAACAGGCTGACCTGCTGATCTGCTGTTAAGGCTTCTTCCTCGGCGGACGCAAACCAATCGGACAACTCGGGGCTGGTCAGTAGCTCATGCCCCATGCCCGCCAACTCTGACAGTGCCTCACTGCGGGCTGCGTTGCCGCCATTGGGCATCATGACCTGTTGGTCCCACGACAGAAATGTTTGCGCGTGCTGTAAGTGGCCTAATTTTTTAAAACGCCCTACCAGTGCATCGTAGTGTTTGCTCATCATTTCCTCGGCATATCCGCATGCAATTATGGGCAAAGACTGTGCCTAACCTTGCACAACATTGCAAGACAACAGGCTGGGCTAGTCGGGCTTGTTTACCGGTTTGTTAGGGTTTTATTCACCATGCGCCAAATGGACGCTTCATGGGTGACTCGGTCAATGGCTTCACGGTCCATCCAAGCCAATTCATGCGACTCATCACTGAGGATCGTGTGAGTTTGCGATGACTCGAACCAAAATCGGATATCCATGTGGTCGTGCGCCGCCAATGACCCACGCGCAGGGATACCGTGTATGTCGATATCAAAAATACCCTCTGATACCAACCGGGCATCCGCCAAGCCAGTTTCTTCGCGCAGTTCACGCAGGCTAGCAGCGGGAAGGCTGGTGTCATTGGATTCAACATGCCCGCCGGGCTGCACCCAGATATCAAGCTTCTTATGGTGCAGTAGCAGCGCCTTTTGTCGGCTAGGGTCTGTAACCCAAGCCGATGCTGTGATGTGCGCTATCGGAGTCAGTCGGTCTGCAAAGGCAGGGGTCTCACTCACAAATTGCACGATTCGCTCCAGTGCGTGCAACTCATCCGCATCCTGTGGACGATACGCTGCTAACAAAGCCAACACTGGGGCGGTATCGAGGTGCATCGGGTCTAGCTCTGACATTTAACGTTCCTTTTTATCTAGGTCAGCGAAGGCTTGATCGACACTGAATTTTGATGAAGTGACATATCGTTCCATCGCTTCTACGCGCTGCAACGCCTCTTTTAAGCGCTTTTGCGCCGATTGTAATCGGTCAGAGGCGGCATCCGAGTACTTAAACATTTTTTTTGGGCGATACTGGTGCCTCTTTTCATCGTATTCATAGGCCAAGGGTGCTTCGTCGCTGCGATCAGCCAACAGCACCCAACCAGCGACGTAGGCAAATACCGCTAGACCATTAAGAAAAATGAATCCTGCCAAAAACGCCAAGCGGACTACCCAGTTGTCGACATCAAAATGCTCAGCAATGCCGGCACACACGCCAGCGATATGGCCTTCTTCTTTGTTGCGATAGAGGTTCAAGCCCCAGCCTTCACGCTTGCGTTCATCGATCGAATATTTACGTTGTGTTTTCATTGTCTGTTTCCCCTGGTCATGGCCGTTATCGGCTTTTCCATTGCGGTGAGTCGGCGTCGAGGATGCGCTCTAACGCATCAATGCGGTCAGTCAGCTTGTCGACGGTGCGCAACATATCATCGATAACCACACGGTCTTGTTCATTGAGGCCCTTGCTCGAACGGCCGGCACTCTTGTAATGCATGACAATCCAAATGGGCGCAACAACAACCATAAACAATACGGTGGGTACAAAAATAAAGTCCATGTCCTATCTCCTCATTATGCGGTTTATCTTACAGCGCAAACGCCATCAGTTTAGCTTTTGGATGACATTTTGGCTTTTAATGCGTCAAGTTCGGCATTGAGTGCATCGTTTTGGGCCAAGGTTTCAAATTCTGACGCCAAATCCTGCCGCTGTACGTCGCCCAATGACATGGCTTCCAACTGCCCTTCTAAATCATCCACGCGGCGTTCAAAATGTTCAAATTTTTCAAAGGCGGCATCTAGGGCATCTCGGTGCAATGCGCGTTTGACGCGAATCCGGCTTTGTACACTGGTTTGGCGTAAGTTGACCGCTTTTTGCTTGGCCTTGGCATCCTGTAACTTCACCTGTAGCTGTTCAACTTCTTCCTGTAAGTGCTGGACATGCCCATCTAGGTGCTGCAGTTCTTCCGACAGTGCCGCATGGTCTTGCTCAATCAATTTCTTTTCACTCAAGGCGGCACGCGCCAAATCATCGCGGCCTTTCTCGATGGCCAATTCTGCTCGGGCTTCCCAAGAGCTAATGTCCTCTTGCATGCTAGCCAGTTTGCGCGACAGCGTTTTGCGATCTGCGATTACCCGCGCACTGCTGGTGCGCACTTCGATCAGGGTGTCCTCCATTTCTTGAATAATCAGGCGGATCATTTTCTTTGGATCCTCGGCCTTATCCAGAAGGGCGGTGAGGTTGGAATTCACAATATCAGTCATTCTTGAAAAAATACTCATGGTGTATCTCCTGTCTTTCAATCAATTGGTACCACTGCCAATAGGCATTTCAGGATTCGTGCCAACTCTGCCATTTATCCGCTGAAGCCAGACCCACACTGGCGCTCGTTAGGCGACCAGCTAGGCCATTGGTTTGTCATATTGGTAATAAAAACCTATAGTTGGCATAAATAACCAAATAAACTGGTAATAAATCCCATGAAGAAACCCAATATGGTAGGCACATCGGCCGCATTGGCGGCGGTTTTAGAGCACACCTCGTTGCTGGCTACCATTGATCGGCCCATATTGATTCAGGGCGAACGTGGCACTGGGAAAGAGTTGATCGCTGAGCGGCTGCACTATTTATCGGCACGCTGGGGCCACCCCTTCATTAAAATCAATTGCGCGGCTTTTACTGAGACCCTGTTAGATTCAGAATTGTTCGGGCATGAAGCCGGGGCGTTTACCGGGGCGCGAAAGGCCCATATTGGACGATTTGAACGCGCACAGGGCGGCACCCTCCTGCTCGATGAATTGGGCACCATGTCGGCGCAATTACAGGAAAAGCTGTTACGGGTGATCGAGTATGGTGAATTTGAACGGGTCGGTGGCACACACACCCGCACCTGCGACGTGCGCGTCATTGGCGCTACCCATGACCACTTGCCGACACTGGCAGATCAGGGGCGCTTTCGGTGGGATTTACTGGATCGGCTGTCGTTTGATGTCATTGCTGTACCGCCGTTACGCATGCGCGCAGAGGACATTGCAGAACTGGCCGATTACTTTGCCATTCGATTGAGCCATGAGCTCCAGTGGGCTGATTTTCCCGGTTTCTCCCAAGCAGCCTATCAACAGCTCGCCGAACACCGGTGGCCTGGCAATGTGCGAGAGTTGCGAAATGTGGTCGAGCGCTCGGTGTTTCACCACAACGATCCTGACCACTTGGTCGACCAGTTGATAATGAATCCATTTGCAACCGCCAGCACCACGACATCAGCACCCGCGGTGGTTGATAAAAGCGAGGTGGCAACCTTGTCGGAACAGGCATTACCCGCTGACTTTAATCTAGCGGTAGATCACTATAAGAAAGGGTTGCTAGTCGCGGCACTTCGACAGCATCGCTACCAACAAACACGCACTGCAGACGCTCTGGGTTTAAGCTATGACCAATTGCGTCATCTGATTCGCAAATACCAGCTCAGCACGTCTGCTGACTAATCCGGTCTAGATCGCCGTCAGCTTGGCGTACTGCAACATCAACTCTTTGGTGCCTTCATTTTCAAATGCCACGGTTACCGAGGTGTTGGCACCTGCGCCGGCCGCGGCAAGGATGATACCGTCTCCGAAAATAGGATGACGTACCGCGCTGCCGAGCTGAAAGCCTGCTTGTCCCATGGCCATCGGCATGGGTTCTGCCAGCCGGCCACCCATGCTGCTAAAGGTGGGCTTTACGCTTAGGGTAGGACGCACCGCTTCAATCAATTCCGACGGGATTTCTTCGATAAAACGTGACGGCCGGTTGCGGTTGTCATTGCCATACAGACGCCGACTCTCGGCATAGGTCAAACACAGGTGTTTCTTAGCACGGGTGATACCCACGTAACACAGTCGCCGCTCTTCATCGACGCCTTCGCGCACATCCAAACTCATGCGGTGAGGAAACAGATTTTCTTCCAGGCCCGCAATAAACACATGATCGAACTCCAATCCTTTGGCGGCATGCAAGGTCATCAGGTGGACACTGTCTTCATGTTCAGCCGCCTGTCCTTCGCCTGCATCGAGTGAGGCTTCTGACAAAAAGGCATCCAAAGGGGTGAGTTCGCCGGCGACATCTTCGTAGTTGCGACTGGCGTTGACCACTTCCTGCATGTTTTCGAGTCGCGAACGGGCCTTGTCTGCGCCCTCTTTTTCGAAATGCTGAGCCAAACCGGTGGTTTCAATCACCACTTTACAGAGCGCACTCAGGGTCAGCTCACTCTCTGATGCCTGAGGATCTAGGCTTTTGATCAATTCTTGGAACGCATGCGCAGACCCACCGGCTCGGCCTTTTAGCTGGCCTTTTTGGAGCAACAACAGGGTGGCATCCCACAGCGAACAGCCTTCATCTCTGGCTGTGCTGCGTAACAGTTCCACCGACTTTGCACCAATACCTCGGGCTGGCACATTGATCACGCGCTCAAACGCCGCATCATCGTTTCGGTTGGCAATAAGTCGCAAATAGGCCAACACATTGCGTACCTCAAGGCGCTCATAGAAACGCACCCCGCCATAAATTCGGTAAGGAATTTGGCCACGAATGAGTGCTTCTTCCAGCACACGCGACTGTGCGTTTGAACGATAGAGCAGCGCCACATCACTGGCAATTACCCCACCGTCGAGCTGCGATTCAATGCTGTCTGCAATATAGCCCGCTTCGTCTTGTTCGTTATAGGCCGCATAAAGGCGAATCGGTTCACCACCATCGTCCTCTGTCCATAAGTCTTTTCCAAGCCGCTTGCTGTTGTTGCTGATGACCGCATTGGCAGCTTTCAGAATGACCGCGGTGGAGCGGTAATTTTGCTCAAGCTTGACCATTTCGGTGTCTGGATAGTCATCCTGTATCTGCCAGATATTTTCAACCCGGGCGCCACGCCAACCATAAATAGATTGGTCGTCGTCACCGACGACGGTCAACCCAACGGTGTCGCCGCACAGCACGCGTAGCCAGGCATATTGAATCCGGTTGGTATCTTGAAACTCGTCGACCAACACATGCTGAAATTGCTGCTGGTAATGGGCCAATACCGTTGGGTTGTTGAGCCACAATTCATGCGCCCGCAACAGCAGCTCGCCAAAATCGACCAAACCACTGCGGAAACACAGTGCCTCATAGGCGACATAAATGCGGCGCTGCCAACTCAGGTGCACATCGGCTGTTTCTGGCACATATTGGGCGCGCAGCCCTTCGTCTTTATAGCCATTAATGGTCCACTGCATCTGCTTGGCATCGATGAGGTCATCGGGTACAGCCAACTCGCGGATAATCCGCTTTACCAGACGCAGTTGGTCGTCGCTGTCCAGTACTTGAAAGTTTTCAGGCAGATTGACAGCACGCCAATGGGCTTTCAGTAACCGGTGCGCGATGCCATGAAAGGTGCCAATCCACATGCCATAAGGCTGGTGCGGCAGCAGTTCCTCCACCCGCGACTTCATTTCTCTTGCAGCCTTGTTGGTAAAGGTCACCGCCATCACACCATGCGGCGTAGCCTGCCCCGTTTCGACCAACCACGCGATACGGTGTGTTAACACCCGCGTTTTACCACTGCCAGCGCCGGCCAATACCACCACATGCTTTGAATCGGTCTTTACCGCTTGCTGCTGCGGCGCATTGAGCTGTGCGATTTTTTCAACAATGTCAGACATGAACCTTCCTAAAAATGATACGGGCGCGCGCGTCGGCATATTCGGCGCATTGACTCTGCCTATCATAACGGATGCGCCTGTATATGAATACAGCATTTGTGTGGTAAATGTGCCTCAGGAGCACCGATTAGGCCAACCCTTTGCTGGCACCCTGAACGATTTGGATTCTCTGCTTTGCGTCAATTTTGCTGTGCCAAAATTTTAACATTTCCGTTTTTGTGGTATAGTATCGCGCGATTGACCTATACCTAAAAAAATAATGAATACTATCGGGCAATTGACATAGACGACGAAGCCACTGGCTTTATTCGGGTCACAGGATTTACCTGAACGTCTACTGCCTGCGAACATGAAAAAAGGAGCTGTCTTTCATGACTCAGAATCTGTTTGAATTAGAACTGGCCAATATCGAAGATAATACCATGCACCGCGCAACGGAATCTTCGGCGACCAAGAGAGAAAACAACCACCGTAAATTGGCCGCTCGCCGGGCAATTGAAGACCACTTAGAAGAATTGCGCTTACGTCGTGATGTCGGTGCAGCGGAGCTCAACTTCCTGTAACAAACGACCGACGGTACGCTATGTTTGCCTGTACAAGTCAGCTTCTCGTTGGCTTGTACAGGGGATCCTATATTTCTGTGCCAATGAAACGCCTACCCAGTGTCGCCCAGTGTGGCTACAATAGAAGTCTGTAGCCCAGATACCTGGCAGCGGGCTTTTTTTAGGGTGAATCATCGACATGACACAGGACCTCGTTTTTTCAATCATCCCCATTGCACGATTGGCAGGTGAGGCGATTCTCTCTTTTTATCGCCATGACTTGATCGTGCAGCAGAAACCTGACCACAGCCCGGTCACTGAAGCCGATTTGGCTGCCAACAAGGTCATTACTGATGCGCTCATTGCCCAGTTTCCCTGGCCCGTGTTATCAGAAGAACAAACAGATCCCGGCAAGACCATTCGTCAATCCTGGCCAACCTACTGGCTGGTCGACCCTTTGGATGGCACCAAAGAATTTATCAAAGGCAATGATGAATTCACGGTGAACATTGCGTTGATCGAAAACGGCCGCCCCACACTCGGGGTTGTGTATGCGCCAGCACTGGATATTCTGTATTACGCCGCGCACGGTAGTGGCGCCTTTGTGGTAAGGGCAGGCCACACTACCCCGCTGTCGGTGCGAGAAGACCCCCGTAATGACTGGCATCTCATCACCGGACGCTCTACCCCAAAGCCCCGATTGGCGGCCTTTATCGCAAAAATCACGGTAGGCCAGGTTTCGCATCTGGGCAGCTCGCTGAAAATCTGTCATATCGCCGAAGGCCTTGCTGACCTGTATCCACGTTTGGGCAAGACGGGGGAATGGGACACCGCAGCAGCACAGGTTATTCTGGAAGCGGTCGGTGGCCATGTGGTGGATTTCGATGGCGAACCGCTGCGGTATAACCAAACCGATAGCCTCTATAACCCTGAGTTTATTGCGATAGGCTTTTTACCTGCAGACCTAATCACCACACTAAAACAGCTGGCTCTAGAATAATCACTATGGCCAAACACGCTGATGATGACACACACCGCTACCATTCTTGCGACACAGAGATACAATGGAACCAACACACATACGAGGCAATCTGTCATGGATCGGGGCTTAGCATTTCATTTTTCACGGGTAACTGAAGCAGCAGCATTGGCCGGTTATCAATGGTTGGGACGTGGTGACAAAAACAAAGCGGACGCCGCTGCGGTTGAAACCATGCGCATCATGCTCAATGGCATGGATATCGATGGTGAAATCGTTATTGGGGAAGGCGAAATTGATGAAGCGCCGATGCTGTTCATTGGTGAGAAAGTCGGCACTGGAAAAGGCGAAGCAGTGGATATCGCTGTCGATCCCATTGAAGGTACCCGCATGACGGCCATGGGGCAGAGCAATGCCATTGCTGTGCTGGCGGCAGGTGAAAAGGGATCGTTTTTAAAAGCCCCCGATATGTATATGGAAAAGCTGGTGGTCGGACCACTGGCACGGGGCTGTATCGACCTCAATAAGCCCCTAGAAGAAAACATTCAAGCCGTGGCCACGGCCCTCAATAAGCCGCTGAGCCGTTTGACCATTGTGACCCTAGCCAAACCCCGCCATGACGCTACCATTGCGGCCATGCAAGCGATGGGCTGTCGCGTATTTGCTTTGCCTGATGGTGATGTCGCGGCCTCTATTTTGGCCTGTATGCCACTGAGTGAAGTGGATTTGATGTATTGCATCGGCGGCGCGCCCGAAGGCGTCATCTCTGCGGCTGTGGTCCGTGCGTTGCAGGGTGACATGCAAGGTCGCTTGATGTTGCGTCACATTGCCAAAGGCGACACCCCGGAAAACCGTGCCCTGTCAGAATGGGAAGCCAAGCGCTGTGAAGAAATGGGGGTGGTACCCGGCAAGGTATTGTGCCTAACAGACATGGTAAGCAGCGACAATCTGGTATTCTCGGCCACAGGGATCACCAAGGGTGACCTGCTGGACGGCATTACCTCCGATGGCAACATCGCCCAAACCGAAACCCTGATGATTCGGGGTAAATCCCGCACGATACGTAAAATTCAGTCCACCCATTATTTGGATCGCAAAGACAACAATGTGAAACCCTTTGTGATGACCTAAGCAGACTTACCCTACAGGATGTAATCCATGCAGCATGACGCCATTACCGTCAACGTCACCCGTGGTGGGATCGTTGAAAGCAGACATACCCTTCACGCAGCGATCGTCGCCAGTGATGGCACCCGGCTAGACACCTGGGGCGATGTTGCGACGCCGGTATATCCGCGCAGCGCGATCAAAGCCATGCAGGCATTGCCCATGATTGAATCCGGTGCTGCCGCCCATTTTGGTTTTAATCAAGCTGAAATCGCGCTCTGTTGTGCATCCCATACTGGCGAGCCTGAGCATGTGAGTACCGTGCAGCACATGCTAGAGAAAATCGGATTTCAGGAACAGCATTTGGCCTGCGGTTGTCATTGGCCCACCTACCCACAAGCGGCCTACCAACTGTCTGCTCAGCAGAGAAAGCCCGATCAGCGACACAACAATTGCTCGGGCAAACACGCGGGTATGCTCGCCCATGCGGCTATGCTCAAGGTGTCGCCTGAAGGCTATGTGGGCATCAACCACCCCATTCAGCAGCGCATTGCCCAAGCAATGAGCGAGATGTGTGAGGTCGACTATAGCCAATGCGCGTGGTCACCCGATGGCTGTTCAGCACCCACCTGGGCCATTCCATTGGATCACCTCGGCTTGGCCTTCGCTAAATTTGCTGACCCCAGCGCCTTGGCAGCCGACCGTCAGCTAGCCTGCAAGACGCTATTTGATGCCGTGGTTAAACACCCCTTTATGGTGGCGGGCACTGGACGCTATTGCACCGATATGATGCGTCTTTTGGGCGACAAGGTCTTTCTAAAAGTCGGGGCAGAGGGTGTCTATGTCGCTGCCATACCCGAATTGAAGCTAGCGATTGCGCTAAAATGCGTCGATGGTGCGACCCGTGCAGCTGAATCCGTGATGACCGCGTTGTTAGACCGGGTTGGCATTACGCGGGACATTTCTGACGCACAGATGGCTCCCTATCGACAGGTGCCGATAAAAAATTGGCAGACCCTACATACTGGCAACCTTGAATGCCAATTACCTGATGCCTAATCGCACCGCAAACGGAGCCTGACCATGACCGCCACGCTGGCCGATATTCAAACCCTTTTTGCCACCGACTTTCCGCACAGCCAGGTATCGGTGGTTGCTGTGTCAGGGGGTACCGCACGCGTCAAGCAAGTCATCGACCACTCACACTTACGTCCAGGGAATACGGTGTCTGGTCCAACGATGATGGCGCTGGCCGACTGCGCCTTGTATGCCGCGATATTGAGTGACTATGGCTTAATTCCCTTGGCCGTGACCACCCAACTCAATATCAATTTTTTTAATAAACCGCCGGCTGGCCATGACCTGTATGCCGAATGCACCTTGCTCAAAGCGGGCAAGCGACTCGCGATTGGGGAAGTCTCTATTTATTCGGAAGGCCGCCCCGAATTGATCGCGCATGCGACCGGCACCTATGCCATTCCACCCAAGACGGTAGCCTAGCGTTTGCTGAGATGGTTTTTACGGTCTCAGCCCTTTTGGTGTAAACTGTCTCTAGCGACAAAACAGCCGATCTACGAATTGATGATACGAGCCTAACTGACTATGACACAGCACAACCCCAGCCCCATTTCACCTTGGATGAGTTTTGCCGATCCCGTGCAAGCCAGTGCTCAGTATGTTTTACAGTGGTTATCTGAAATATATCCTCAATGTGCCGAGCAATTGCCTGCAGCCACGCGCAGGGCCGTTCCTTTATATGACAAGGGACTGAATGCCCATTGGCAAGATTTATTGGATCATGAGCCCATCGCAACGCACATCAACATGCTGCATTGGGCAGCCGGCCAGTTAACCCAAGATCAGCGGCCGTATTTGATAGAAGCCTGTTGGTATTTGTTGTTATCAACCTATGTCATGCCGAGCCAACTCCCCGCACCGTTACAGGTATTGGCCAAGGCACTGGGTATCGATAACGCTGAGATGTTGGCTCTGGGTGGTCGGGTATGGGATACCCTGTCACAGGATGGCTTGGCTGGAAAATCAGCTCTCGAACAACAGCACTCCGACTATTTAACCGCGTTAAAACTCAGCTTGATTCCTCAGGGCAGTGCTGACCGAGACCCTTGGAACTGGCGCAGCCTCGATGCGTGGCGCGACCTGATCCGTTTTTGGCCGATTGGACTGGCCACGTTAGTGGTCGTCAGCTTGTTTGCAGCGACACTGTGGCCCGCATCAGACACCGCCATTCAGCCAGAAGTCACCGCGACGAATGGCACCAACACGCAACCTGTTAGTGACACCCCGGCGCCTGCACCCGTCGACGAGGTGGCATTGCCCGTGATTAGCCTGATACCGAGCGACCACTATCTGGTGACAGCGAACCTGCTGAACCTCCGGGAGCGTCCGCAATCGGGTAGCACCATACTCCTCATCCTACCGATGGATACCATTGTTTCTTTGATCTCGGTGACTGAAAACGGTGACTGGGCCCAGGTATCGGTGGCCGAAAAGACCGGTTATGTGAGCATGGAATATCTCAAGCCGCGGCAATAATTCGAATCCCTATCTTTGAGAGGCCAGCACCATGTCCCTGCTTTCCTGCGTTGAAATTGAACCCGCTGCGCCCGCTGTTGCGACCGTTATCTGGCTACACGGCTTGGGCGCGTCTGGCCATGACTTTGAACCTATCGTGCCAGAACTGCGATTGCCCGCATCTTTACCCGTCAGGTTTCTGTTTCCGCACGCGCCGCAACAGCCTGTCACTATCAATGGCGGCATGGTTATGCCCTCATGGTATGACATCTACAGCATGGATCTGGACCGCAAAATTGACCAGCAACAACTGCGCGTCGCGGCAGATGGGGTCCATGCATTGATTGAACGCGAAATCGCTCGTGGTATTCAGAGCGAACGCATTGTCATCGCAGGGTTTTCCCAAGGTGGCGCAGTCGCGTACGAAGCGGCATTAAGTTATGACAAGCCTTTGGCAGGTTTGATGGCGTTATCGACCTATTTTGCAACCCATGACACCGTGGCCTTATCCCCAGCCAATGCAGCATTACCCATCAAGATTGACCACGGTTTGAGCGATCCAGTGGTACCTGAATTATTGGGACAACAAGCCGTCGCCCACCTCACTGCCAAAGGATTCAAGCCGACCTATCACACCTATGCCATGCAACATGAGGTGTGCTGGCCCCAGATCGCCGACATCAGCCAGTGGCTTCAGCGTTGTGTGGCGTCATCCTGAGTCAGGCACACCAATTGTGGTAAAACCTTGGATAGCGAAAACCCCAACTTTTCTGAGACTGCCTTCATAGCGTCCTTGGTCGGCTGGGGTGCTGGGTGGGCCGAACGGTGGGCCGATGGTTGGGCTGATGGTTGGGCTGATTGCTGCGTTGCATACACGACCCAATTGCCGGTACTAATGCGGGCAGCCCATACCTGTTGGAATGCTTGTTGGAGTCGGCCAATGAGGTCCGGATTGCGGTGTTCATCCCAAAAATTCAACACCAACCAACCCTGCGGGGTTAAGTGACGTTTGCAGGCGGCAATATAGTCTTGTTGCTGTTGTCGCTGATCCATGCCCGCCGATGAATAAATATCACTCATGACGAGATCAAAGCGAGGATTATCTGTTCGCTGAAGGTAGGCATGGGCATCGGATTGCAGCACTTGCAGCCGCTTGTCGCGGGGCAACTGTAAATACCGATAGGCCAATCGAATCACCTGCGCCCGCCATTCGACCACCACCAGTTCAGTCTGTGGACAGTGCGCATACAGCGCGTGGGTCAGTGCACCTGCGCCCAAACCCAACAGCAAGCAACGTGTTGGCTCAGGCTGAAACAGCACGCCAAGCATCATGGCTTTGCTATAGGCATATTGCAGCTGTGACGGTTTCGCCTTGAGGATACAGCCTTGTTCATCCTGTGTACCAAACGACAGATGGCGGCACACCCCATCATCAAATATCTGAATCGGTCCGTCAGGGTCATAGACCCGATGAATTTCCTTGCCTAACACTGTCATATTCAGGTCCAGATGAACGGCCACAATTCATTTTGTTGACCGAGATTGCTTCGTAACAATCTAGGATTGCATCGCTTCAATGCTGCAAGGCATAATCAGGCTTCACTGTTGCGTTGCATCCAGTGGCACAGCACCGGACGATGCCATTGGTCGTTCACTGTTATTTCGGAAACAACCACCATTGGAACCCATGCACCATGCAAAATGACAGGATCAGTATTTTATTTCAAGGGATGCGCGACACACTGCCTTTGATTTTAGCTGCAATACCCTTTGGGATTCTATTTGGTGCCGCCGCGATCAGCCAAGGACTCAGTGCTTGGACCACCATGGCCATGTCACTATTTGTATATGCCGGCGCATCGCAGTTTATTGCCGTTACCCTATTGGCGAGCTCTACCGCCTTGCCGGTTATTTTAATGACGGTGTTTATCGTCAATTTACGCCACATGCTGTATTCCGCCGCCTTGATGCCGCACGTCAGCAAGTTGAAACAATGGATTCGTGTGCCCTTGGCTTTTTGGCTGACCGACGAAACCTTTGCGGTGGTGAGTCACCGTGACATCGTAAAACCCGGTGCGCCCGGGTGGACATCCTATTATCTGGGTTCTGCACTGGCCATGTATGGCAACTGGGTGCTGTGTACCTGGATTGGTATGACCATTGGGCAACAGATTCCTGACATGACCAATTGGGGTCTGGATATTGCACTGATCGTGGCCTTTGTGGCCATCGTGGTGCCGGCCTTACAACAACGTGCCGACTGGGCCTGTGCGGTCACCGCAGCCGTCACTGCGGTACTCTGTTATGACTGGCCGAACCAGACTGGCTTGTTGTTTTCAGCACTATTGGCCATTGCCGTCGGGCTCATGTTAGATCCCAAGACGGCCACGAAACAGGCGCCTCACCATGAGTAATTCCTTGTTCATTGTCGGCATGGTGGCGCTAACCTTTATCCCGCGGTACATCCCGTTCTTATTGGCCGGCAAAATAGCCCTGCCCCAGTGGGCAAAGCGGGCACTGCATTATGTGCCTATCGCCGTGCTCACTGCCATTGTGTCCCAAGCCAGCCTGATCCAGCAGGGAGCCGTTCAATTTGATATTGCCAACCACCATCTGCTCGCTGCTTCGGTGTCCTTTTTGGTTGCGCTAACCACCCGGCACATGTTCTTGACCATATCCATTGGTCTGGTGGTCTTTGCACTGGCGCGTTGGTTGTTGTGATCTGCCCGTCATTTTCACAGCGCGCCCCATGCTATAAAGGGCCCACAATCACCAGGAAGGATCGATAAGATGAAAAAATTAATGGTTGTCTCCTTGATCTGGCTGGCTTCGCTGTCGACGCCAGCAAACGCCGCCGATTTCGACTGGACGGTGGCATTCAATGCCAAATACCAGCTGGCTTCGGACCAGTTTTTTGACCGCATGGCGGTGCGCTTTTCAATGAGCAATGACGGCATTTCCGCCGTGGTCTCTGCGTCAAAGGACTATGCCGATGCCTATATTATTTTTAGGTTGGCTGAAATCTCTGAAAAGCCCGTTGACCGTGTGATGGACCTATACCAAGGCAGAAAGGGCAATGGTTGGGGCGTGTTGGCCAAGCAGTTGGGTATCAAGCCCGGTTCTGACGCCTTCAAGGCACTCAAGGCAGGGCACGACTTGGACATGCCCAAGAAACAGGACACCAAGGCGTCAGTGACCATTAACATCAATGCCACGGTTGGTGCTGGCAGTAAAAAAGACAAATAGCCCCTGCGCGGTATCGGCTGGTCTAAAAAGTAAAAGTTTTCTGGCAAAAGTCCAAGCGCTTGCTGATAATAGAATCCAGTCATCACCAAGCCCTTCATTAAGAATAATAAAAGGTACTCTATGTCTATCATCAAGTTTACGCCCGATCAGCTAACCTATGATGCGTCACCTATTGATGCCACCAAAGTGATTTCAGGCAATCCGCATCAAGAGCTGTCCAATGTTTTTACCAATGTAAAAGACAATTTCTTCTGTGGCGTGTGGCGCTCTACGGTAGGTAAATGGACTATCCAATATACTGAAGATGAGTTTTGTTTGCTGACCCGTGGATTGGTCATCCTTACCGATGCTGATGGCATAGAAATCACCATCAAAGCGGGCGATGCCTTTACTATTCCTGCCGGTTTTGATGGCACCTGGGAAACCTTGGAAGATTGTGAAAAGTATTACGCGATCTATGAAGACAGCGCTGCCCACTCGGAACACCAAACGTTCCCCTAGCCATATCCCAGTCGGTTGCGCCTCTGCATGAGGCGCAGTTGATCTCTCTCCAAGCAGGATGGTCCTATGAAAACCGTGCTTTGTTTTGGCGAAGCTCTAATCGATTTTTTACAGATTAATCAGACTGAAGCCGACGGTTTGTCACTACCCGAGTACCGACAATTTCCTGGTGGCGCCCCTGCGAATGTGGCGGTCGCTATTGCCAAGTTGGGCGGTGCATCCCGTTTTGCTGGACAGGTAGGCCAAGATGCCTTTGGGGCGTTTCTGACGCAAGCGCTAGACCGCTATGGTGTCGACACCCAGTCTGTGTTGCATCACCCGACCGCACAAACGGCCATGGCATTTGTCAGTCTTGATGCCACTGGCGAACGGACCTTCTCATTTTATCGGCGACAAACCGCCGATGTGGTGATCACACCTGATCAAATACAAGACCATTGGTTTCACAACGTTGGATGCTTGCACCTCTGTTCCAACACCCTGACCGATGCTGATATTACCAAAACCACCCAACAGATGATCACGACAGGAAAGGCAATGGGTTGCCTCATCAGTGTGGACGTGAACTTACGTCCTTCATTGTGGCCAAATAGCCACATAGACCGCCAACGGGTCGTGGATGTGATGCACCAAGCCGACATCATCAAGTTATCGCGCGAAGAATTGGAGGCTCTGGACACCGTGGTGCCAGGCACGCTCTGTCAGCAACTCTTGGATCAGGGCGTATTGGCCTTGTTGATTACCGACGGCCCGCATCCTATTGAGGTGCTGACCCGCGATACCGCCTGGACTCAGGCAACGCCACAGGTCACGGCGGTTGATACCACGGCGGCCGGCGATGCATTCAGTGGTGGACTGCTCTATGGTCTGGCGGCACTGGCGGATCCACGTGCCGGACTTGCCGACGCGGCCAGCTTACGATCAATGGTGGCTTTTGCCAGTGACTGCGGTGCGCTCACAGTCACACGACAGGGCGCTTATCCCGCGCTCCCCACTCATGACGAGGTGGCATTATTTCAATCCCAACGTTAATCCCCAAGGCCGCAAGGTCGCCTGCATTTTTACAGCAGCATATTGCCGATATCTTGGCGTTTTATGCACCTCAGGTACGAGACCCAGCCAGCGGTTTTCATCAGAATTTTTATGATGATGGCACCGTGTTTTCGCCAGACGTCAAGCACCTGGTAAGCAGTTGTCGCATGGTAGTGAACTATTGCATTGCCGAACGTCTGTTTGATGACCCGTCCTATCGCAGCCTCTGGCAACATGGTCTTGAAGCTATTCGTTCGGTCCATTGGCAGTCTGAACACAAGGGGTATATCTGGACGTTAGACGCCACGGGCGCAACCGATCAAACCCATTATTGCTATGGCTTGGCCTTTACGCTGTTGGCATTTTCTGCCGCGGTGCAGCAAGGGGATGTGCAAGCAAAAAGCGAATTGTATCGGACCTGGGACTGTTTAGAGGCCCATTTCTGGCAAGCTGACATCGGTCTGTATGCTGACCACATCAGTCTGGATTGGCAGATTACCGATCCCTACCGCGGCCAAAATGCCAACATGCATTGCTGCGAGGCGCTGATACTGGCCTATGAAGCCACCCAAGACCTGCAGTTCCTAGAACGCGCCCTACAGTTGGCCGAGACGGTAGCCGTGACCCTCGCCGACCGGTCGGGCGGTTTTATTTGGGAGCATTTTCACGCTGATCTGAGCATCGACTGGGACTATAATCGGGATGATCCGAAAAACCTCTATCGCCCGTGGGGTTTTCAGCCGGGTCACCAAACCGAGTGGGCCAAATTGTTGTTACAGCTGTACCAACACCGCCCAGAACCCTGGTTACTGAGTCGCGCCCGCGCCCTGTTTGATACCACGCTACCCCTGGCCTGGGATGATAAAAATGGCGGCCTCATTTATGGCTTTGCGCCTGACCATAGCCTGTGCGACGGAGACAAATACTTTTGGGTGCAGGCTGAGACGCTGGCAGCTGCCGGATTATTGGCGCAGCTAACCGGTGAACAGGCATATTGGGATTGGTATGATCGCATCTGGGATTATTGCTGGATGCACTTTATCGATCATGACGTTGGGGCTTGGTATCGCGTGTTGACACAGGATAACCGCAAGACCAGTAACCGCAAAAGTGAAGCCGGCGCCAAATGCGATTATCACACCATCGGCGCCTGCTATTTGCTACAGCAGCATTTATCGGGTGTTACGCCTGTCTAAGACCGGCAAAGGTCACTCATTCGTAGGTGCGTTGGTCATCAATCACGATACCGTCTTTCGGCAATGCGCCTGGCGCTACCATGACCACGTCACCGCGCACCTTGCACAGGTCTCGAATGGCTGTGGTGACTTGCGCTGCAAAAGCGTCACCCGTTTCGGTGGTTTCGATATGAAGTGCCATTTGATCGGCATGATCCAAGGTTTCTACCACCATACGGGCAGCTGAAATGCTCGGAAAGCGGCCAACAATGGCGCCCACTTGGTGCGGATGCACAAACATACCCCGCACCTTGGCAGACTGATCGGCCCGTCCCATCCATCCCACAATACGCTTACCCGTACGGCCACACGGACTCTCAGTGCTCATAAAAGCGGACAAATCACCCGTCGCAAACCGAATCAGCGGATAGTCGGCATTGAGGGTGGTAACCAATATTTCACCGACCTCACCGGCAGCGACTGGCTCTCCAGTGCCGGGATTGACCAATTCTACGATAATGCCTTCATTGACGATCATGCCTTCTAAGGCGTCACTTTCGTAAGCCACAATGCCCAGTTCAGCGGTACCATAGCATTGAAAGGTTGCGATGCCGCGGTCTTGAAACCAAGCCCTCAGGCTCGGTGGCAGCGCTTCTCCCGTCACCAAGGCGCGCTTGATGCAACTCACATCAACCGCCATTTCCTCGGCTTTTTCGATAATCATTTTTAAAAATGACGGTGTGCCGACATACCCATTGGGCTGCACATCATGGATGGTGACAACCTGCAATTCGGTTTGGCCAACGCCCGCAGGAATAACCGCGCAACCCAAAGCATGAGCGCCTGAGTCGAACATGCGCCCAGCCGGCGTCAAGTGATAACTAAAACAATTGTGGACAATATCCCCAGCACGAAAACCGGCCGCATAGAGCGCACGCGCTGACCGGAAATAGTCGGCACGGTAGGATTCCGGTTCGTAAATTGGTCCTGGCGAGCTAAAAACATATTTAATTTGGGGCCATTTAGCTGCTACCAATCCCCCAAAGGGTTTTTGCTTGTCTTGCAGTGCTTTCAAATCAGACTTACGCAACACAGGAATGTCCGACATATCGTCGGGCGTTAGGATATTTTGAGGTGTTACGTCCTGCAGTAACGGCCCCCAAGAGGTGTGGGCTTTCACGTGGGAAAGCTGCACCTGTAGCGCAGTGAGCAACTCCTGCTCTCGTTCGGCAGGCAAACGCGTTTCTAATACATCATAGAAGCGGCTCATGCTGCGGTCCTCAAAAAGAATGTGGTTGCTGTCATAACCAACGCTTGCGGCGTTTGAATGACTTCAAATTTTTAAAAGATTTTCTATCGCCATCACCACCACCGAGATAGAACTCTTTCACGTCGTTGTTGTTCATCAATTCTTCACTGGTTCCGTCCATCACAACCTTACCTGACTCCATAATGTAGCCGTAGGTGGAGTGTTTTAACGCCATGGTGGCATTTTGCTCAACGAGCAACATGGTAATGCCCTGCTCTTGGTTGATTTTCTTAATAATGCCAAACACTTCTTTCACCAACAGCGGAGACAAGCCCATTGACGGCTCATCCAATAAAATCATTTCTGGGCGCGCCATAATGGCTCGACCAATGGCTAACATTTGCTGCTCACCGCCTGACAAATAGCCGGCCAATCCCGTTCGCTCTTTGAGGCGCGGGAAGTATTCAAATACCAATTCAATGTCTTGATTGACTTGGTTGTCTTTGCGCGTAAAGGCGCCTAATCGGAGATTCTCAATAACCGTCATGTCTTCGATAATGCGACGGCCTTCCATGACCTGAAAAATGCCTTTTCGGACAATTTTTGCAGGATCTTGGTTGCCAATACTTTCACCCTTGTAGGTGACTTCACCCTTGGTGATTTCTCCATCTTCGGTAGACAACAGGCCAGATATGGCTTTCAGCGTTGTTGACTTACCCGCACCATTGGGACCCAAAAGGGTCACAATTTCGCCCCTTGGTACATTCAGACTGACGCCCCGTAACACCAAGATCACGTCATCGTAGACGACCTCAATGTTGTTGACGTTCAGAAGGATGTCTTTAGATTCTGATTCTAAAGCCGCATCGGTCATAACCTTGCTCCAGGTACTCAAAATAAATAGCGGAGGCGGGCAACGCCCGCCTCCTCAGGATTACCAGCCTAACCAGTCAGCACGACGAGGTAGGTTAGCTTCATACACGCGGCTCATTGATGGCTTGCCACCGTTCCAACGTGTCTGATAAACCAAGACTTCGGTCATGCCACGGTGGTCATCAGCAGTCCAAGTTGATGGACGGCAAACACCTTCAAGACCTGCAGGCACATGGTTTACAAAAGTTTCCATAGCGTCTTTCAGGGTAGTACCCGTCAATTCACCTTTCATTTGTGCTACTTTCATGGCATCAACCATGTTAGACGCCGCACAGACACCACGGATGTAGTGAACAGAACGGTAGTCGTCATCTGTTGCTGTCATCTTAGAAATGGCAGACAGTTTGGTAAATCCAGCAGTAGCAGCGGCATCATTCCAAGACGCAGTACTGTTCACGAATACCACACCATCACCGGCTTCACCGGTAGCAGCAAAGGCATTCATATCCCAGCCCCATACGTTCGCGAGGAATTGCGTTTTAACACCCACAGTAGAACAGGCTTTAATCAAAGAAATGTTAGAGCCACCGGTGTTACCCAAGTAAGCGTATTGCGCACCGCCATCCTTGAGTGACAAACACTGTGCTTTAAAGTCGCCTGGGCTCAAGCTGTATTCGATTGGATTCAATATTTCAAATCCTAGCTCTTCTGCATAGGCAGCACAGGATTCCTTAGGTGCATTTGGATAAGGGTGATTCATGCCCATGTGGACAAACTTAGGTGTACCTGCTTCGCCACGTTTTTTCCAATCATCCGCCGCAAAGGCTACCAAACCACGACAGCCGTCTGAGTAAGATGGGCCATAGAAGAAGTTATAAGGTGCTGGGCTCTTCGTGCGCTCAGACGTACCCTTTGGATCGGTAAGGTGTGCAGAAAACGATGCTGACATCGTAAATACTTTGTCTTTAGCAACAAAGCCTACCAAGGCTTCAGTGTCTGCCGTTCCCCAACCCTGTAGCGCAACGAGTTGATTTCTAGACATGGCTTTTTTATACAGGGCTACGGCTTGTGGTGCGTTATAACCATAGTCGACTGATTCAAAGTCGAGCATGTTGCCGTTAATGCCACCGTTTTGGTTGGTGTATTTCAGAACATCTGCCACACCCATGCCGTAAGGCTGGCCAACATCAGAGGTTGGACCACTGAATGCCGAGATGTGAAGGACAGGGATGCCCTCAGCTAGGGCACCCATCGAGAGTACCGATGTCAGTGCAATCGTGCTGCACAATCCTACGAGTTTCTTATTCATAACCATACTTCCCATTTTTGTTTTTGTTTGGGGCTGGCCCCAGGGTTTGTGCCCGTGGGCACGATTGTGTTAATAACTAAACGGATACAGTTTCCAATACGCTTTGGTCATTCTCCACCTGTGCGCCAGTCCGTCTGGCTCAAAGATAAGGAATAGGATAATCGCAATGCCAATCGACATTTGCTTTAGATAGGTCATGCTGTGCGCCAGTGACGGAAATACATCCCGTAAACCACCGGCCGCAAATTCCATCACTTCCGGTAACAAGACCATGAAGATGACACCCATGAGTGAGCCCATTACCGAGCCCAAGCCGCCAATAATGATCATGGCGAGGAACTGAATCGACAATAGAATGTTAAAACCTTCTGCCGAGATGAAGCCCAAATAGTGGCCAAACAGGGCGCCACCGATACCAGCAAAAAATGAGCTGATACCGAACGACATAATGCGGTACTTGGTGAGGTTGATCCCCATGATTTCAGCACTCAGATAGTGATCGCGGACCGCTACCAGCGCCCGTCCATCTCGGCTGCGCATCAGGTTGGCACCTAGCACGAAGCTCAACACCAGCCAGAAAAGTACAATATAGAAAAACGACTGGTCGCTATCAAATGCAAAGCCAAAGATGCTCACTGGGTTGGCCATGGCGCCATAAGGGCCACCGGTAAACCAGCCTGCGCGACCGAAGAAATCTTCCAGAATATACTGGGAAGCCAAGGTCGCAATGGCCAAATACAGGCCTTTAATACGACCCGCGGGAACGCCGAACATCAAACCCACTGCCATGGTGAGCAAGCCCGCTAGGGGAATAGAAAAGAATACGGGGATGCCGGTGCTGTTGTTGATCCAAGCAGAAGCAAAGGCACCAAACCCAAAGAAAGCCGCATGACCCAAAGATATTTGGCCGGTGAATCCCACCAATATATTCAAGCCCAACGCAGCAACCGCGTAATAGCCGATTTGAATCGACAGGTTCAGCACATAGCTGTCGGCAAATATTGGCATGATCAATAGAAAAGCAATGCTCGCCAATACCATCTTTCTGGAGAAAGGGGTCGGGAATATCGTGCTGTCTTTCTCGTAGGTGGTACGAAAATCGCCACACTTCATCGTGTTATGACTGGCCATTGCTATATCCTCTCAATATCTTTGGTGCCAAACAGACCGTATGGCTTAATCATCAAAATAATCACCATGACGTAGAATGGTGCGATGGTGTATAGGTTGCCCCACTGCAGATATTCGTAGTCGACGAACTGCGCCATGTTTTCCAACACACCGATGGCAATACCACCAACAATGGCACCCACAATGGAATCCAGTCCGCCTAAAATAACGGCCGGGAACACTTTAATGCCGAAGAAGGCCAGCGCCTGTGACACACCATTGACCATGCCGACTACCACACCGGCCAGCGCCGATACCATGGCAGAAATGGCCCAGGCCATCGCAAATACTGTCTTAACAGAAATACCCAAACTCTGGGCGACTTGTTGGTCAAATGCCGTTGCCCGCATCGCCAAGCCCATTTTTGAATACTTAAAGAAGAAGTAAAAACCCACCATGATTACCACGGAAATCACCAGGCTCATCATGTAGGCCGTTTGCACGTTCAAACCAAATATGACGACACTTTCTTGTTCGAACACTTGTGGAAAGGGCTTGGCGAATACACCAAACATCCAATTCATCAAGGCTTGAAAGGTAATAGACAGTCCAATGGTTAACATGATGACCGAAATAATGGGTTCACCAATCATTGGCCGCAGCACCAAGACTTGCAGCACCACACCAAACACCATCATAAAGACCAGCGTGAGCGAGAAGCCCAACCAAAATGGCAGTTGGTATTCAACCAAGAAGGCCCAACATACCCAGGCACCAATCAGTAAGAATTCGCCTTGGGCAAAGTTGACCACCTGAGTGGATTTGTAAATCAGGACAAAGCACATCGCCACAACCCCATACAGGGTGCCGACAATGAGGCCATTGACCAAAAGTTGTGTGAACAATTCATAATTCATAATATCGACTCCAATTCTCGCTTCCGCATTAGCCTGCAGAAGGTGTCGTATCTAAATCCACTACCTGCAGGTCGGTCACAACCTGAGATTTGGTACCGTCTTGGAAGGTGATCATGGTGTCGATGTGCACACTCTCATCACCCGCATAAATGGCATCAATAATGTCTGCGTATTTCTCATTGATCACATTGCGGCGCACCTTGCGTGTTCGGGTGAGCTCGCCGTCATCGGCATCCAATTCTTTGTAGAGCAACAGAAAGCGTTTGACCTTCTGGGTGTCTGGCAAGGAGGCATTCACGTCTTGCAGTTCTTGTTGCAAGACCTTGATCACTTCCTGTTGTCCGGACAAACTGGTGTAGTTGGTGAACGGAATAGAGCGCTGCTCTGCCCACTTGGACACAATAGAAAAGCGGATACAGATAATGGCAGTCAAAAAGGGTTTTTCATGACCCAAGATAACGGCCTCAGCCACAAAGGGTGAAAACTTGAGTTTGTTTTCAATATACATCGGCGAGAATCTGAATCCGGTCGATGTGGTGGCCATGTCTTTGATCCGGTCAATGACCACCAAATGGCCGTTTTCTTTCTTGAAATAGCCCGCATCACCCGTGTGCATCCAACCATCACGCACGTCTTCTTTGGTGGCGTCTTCATTCTTGTAATAGCCTTTAAACATACCGGTGGTTTTGGCGACAATCTCACCAATTCCCTGTGCGTCTGGGTCTTTGATATAGATTTCGGCATTTTCAAAAGGCAAGCCCACCGATTCAAAATCAATATCACCGGTGCGGTGGATGGTATAAGAACCAGCCAATTCGGTCTGGCCATAGAGCTGTTTGAGCGGCATGCCCATGGCAAGGAAAAACTTAAAGGTATCCGGTCCTAATGCAGCACCGCCAGTGGCAGACGACCGCAAAAAGGTAAAGCCCAAGCGGTCTTTTAGTGCGCGAAACAACAGCCAATAAGCCAGTTTTGACTCTTTGCCGGCTTCTAACGCCTGCATACCCATTTTCATGCCCCAATTGAACATGAATTGTTTAAATGGGGTGGCATCCATCATCCGGGCCTTCACATCCGCTGCAATCGACTCCAATACCCGAGGCGCCAACAGCGCAAAGTTCGGGCCGATTTCACGCATGTCACTCATCATGGTTTCGGCTTCTTCAACGAAGTTGACCGTGATACGTGCGATTAAGGCCTGCGCCAACACATAGACCTGTTCCATAATCCAAGGCAGCGGCAAGATAGACACATAGTTGTCACCCGGGAATTTGTGGTCAGCATTCAAATAGGCCAGGCAGTGGTCAAGGAATTGCGCTGATTGCAGCATGGCCAGCTTGGGATTCGACGTGGTGCCGGAGGTGGTACAGAGAATAGACACATCGGCGCCATCGGTTGCTGCTACCAACTGGTTGTAAAGCTCTGGCTGATCGGCCAATAATGCCGCGCCACGATCCATCATGTCCTGTTGACTGATTAACCGGGGGTCATCGTATTTACGCATGCCACGTGGGTCGTGATAGATGATGTGCTCGACACAGGGGCAGTCTTCAGTAATTTCGAGTAATTTATCTACCTGCTCCTCGTCTTCGGCCATGATGATGCGCACCTGGGCATAGTTAATCAGGTAGGCGACTTCACCATTGAGTGAGTCTTGATAAATACCCAAACTCATGGCTTTTAAGGCATGGGCTGCCACTTCAAAATGGACCCATTCCGGGCGGTTATCACCCATCAGGCCAATCACATCACCCGGCTTCACGCCGAGATCGGTGAGACCCAAAGAAATGAGGCGCACGCTGTCGTGGTAATCCGCCCACGTCATCTCGTTCCATATACCAAATTCTTTTTCTCGCATCGCGATTTCAGTGGGGTACTGTTGCGCGTTGTAGGCCAAGAGTTTTGGAAAGGTATCGTATTGTTTAATGTCTGCGTATTGATGTGTCATTGTGGCCTCACGCGTTCGCTTCAGCATTGAGATCATCTTGATCCAATTCAATTTCTTCGCCCAAATAGGCGCTCTTCACATAGGGGTTTGCCATCACTTCTTCAGGTGTACCCATGGCAATTTTTTTGCCAAAGTCCAACACCATGACGCGATTGGAGATATCCATCACCACACCCATATCATGTTCAATCATAATCACGGTCATGCCCCATTCTTCATTGAGGTCGATAACGTAACGCGCCATATCCTCTTTCTCTTCGAGGTTCATACCGGCCATGGGCTCGTCGAGCAAAATCATATCGGGCTTTAAGGCCACAGCCCGCGCCAGCTCAACCCGCTTACGCAAACCGTAGGACAGGGTGCCGGCCACGCTTTTACGAATGTGGGTGATTTCAAGAAAATCGATGATTTCTTCTACTTCCCGGCGGTGTGCTAATTCTTCTTTTTGTGCGCCAGTAAACCAATACAGCGAGCCGCTCAGCGCATTGTTTTTCAATTGGTGGTGGCGGCCGACCATAATGTTTTCTAATACGGTCATGTGGTTAAACAAGGCGAGGTTTTGGAAGGTTCGGCCCATGCCCAATTCGCAACGCTGGTTGGGTTTCAGACCGATCATTTCTTTGCCTTTATAAATAATCTGGCCTTCGTTGGGTTGATACCGTCCTGAAATACAGTTCAGCATCGAGGTTTTACCGGCACCATTGGGGCCAATAATCGAAAACACTTCGCCTTTTTTGACTGAAAAGCTCACGTCTTTCAGGGCGCGTACGCCGCCAAAAGACAGGGCGATATTTTTTACGTCAAGTAGCACGTCATCCGTCATAATCTTCCTGCCTTATTCTTGTCGTTGCAGGTACAGGTTTGTCCACCCAGTGGACCCCTTTCGCGCGAAGTCATCAATGTGACATCAACACCGGCACAGGCATCTGTGCCAACAAATCTTTGGTAACACCACCCAGCACCGTTTCTCTCAAACGGGCATGGCCATAGCCGCCCATGACCACCATATCGATGTCACCATCGGTAATGATCGACAACAACAGGTTGGCGATATCAATGTCACGCGCAATCAAGTTGTTGGTGACAGCGGTAATGCCGTGGTAGCCCAGATGGGTAGCCAAATCGGCACAGCGGTCAAATTTGCGGTCTGGCGCGGGCTTCTTCGAGGTCACCGCAACCAACTCTACCAATGAAGCCTGCTGCAATAGGGGGAGCGCGTCGTTCACGGCGCGGGTCGACTCGCGCTTACGGTCCCAGGCCACCATGACGCGATCACCTAGGGTCGCTAGTTTCCAAACATGAGGAATGACCAATACCGGGCGTCCGGATTCCAACATCATTTGCTCAACCAAGGTTTTGGGAGCAAAGCCATGGTCATGTTCGTTGTATTGTCCGACGATCACCATGTCCGAGTGGCGCGTATGCCACAATAATTGATCCACCAAGTTCTTATCAGGATTAAAGGCGTCAGCCTCAACCCATTCGGCATCAACACCGGCCATCAACGTCTGGAATTCTGCCTTCGCATCCTGTGCCGATTCGCTAATGGACTCTTTCCAGCCACCGCGAGCAAAGACCACCTTGATATGGGCTCCGTGCTGCTTGCCAATCGCGGCAGCCACTTTTAATCGTGTCGCACAATTCTTCGTTCTGTCTTGGTGTACCACTATATTTTTTATTGCCATGAGACGCTCACCATCTAGTGTCAATCGCTTCAACTTCAGGGCCTTTTACGGGTAGAAATAGACTAATGTCTAATGATGAATAACCGTAAAAAACACCGATTTTTAGGCCAAATCCGTTGGTTTGTAACGCTGGACAACCCTGTGTCCGAATACCTACAAAACCTGGAGCTCAGTAACTACGTGGCTTTCAGTTATTTTTATTCGCCACAACCAGTCAATGACAATAACATTAGTCCTAATAGTTGAACCTATCTGTCATCTAACCGACAATTACTACATGACACACAACCTACTCAATCTCGCCGACTTCCCCTGGTTTTGCTCATTGAATCAGCATGAGCAAGACAAAGTGCGCCAAGCCGTGACGTGCAAAACTTTTGCCGAGGGAGAGTTTATTGCCCGAAAGGGCGATGCGACGAATGCATGGGTGGGCGTGGTGGACGGCCTGGTAAAAATCAACACTTTTTCTGCGAGCGGCAAGTGCATTACCTTTACCGGAGTCCCTACGGGTGGCTGGATTGGCGAGGGCTCGGTAATCAAACGAGAAGACCGCAAGTACGACATCATTGCTTTGCGCCAGTCTTATATTGCTTTTCTACCTACTGAAACCTTTCATTGGTTGCTGGATAACAGCCTTCACTTTAATCGCTTTGTGATTCAGCATCTCAATGAGCGCCTGTCGCAGGTATTAGGCACCCTTGAAAGTGATCGCTTACACAACCCTGATGCTCGGGTCGCTCATGCGCTCTGCGCCATGTTTAACCGCCAGTTATTTCCAGATGCCGCACCCCAGGTACACATTTCTCAGGAAGAATTGGGCTACATCGTCGGCACGTCTCGACAGCGGGTCAATCAGTCATTAAAGACGTTGGAAGAGCGCGGCCTCATTCATCTAGGATACGGTTTTATCGGCATCCTAGATTTGGCAGGGCTTCAGCAATGTGAGTTTGAGGAATAACCCACCAAGGCGGTCAGTCTGTTGCTATGCGAATAACTGGCGCACCCGGTGTGTGCGGTTCGACAAAACCAATGGACTGCACAAACTGTCCTGCAGTTTCACACACACGCAAGAAATCCATCCGCGCATCACTGTCAACCGCTACCAATAAACCGCCACTGGTTTGTGGATCGCACAGCAAATCCCTGGCTGCCTCACTCATAGGCCCGAGTTTATGACCGTAACTGGCAAAGTTGCGGGTGGTACCGCCAGGCACACAGCCTAATTTGAGGTACTCAATGGCTTCAGGGAAAATCGGCACCTTGGAGAGCGCTACCACTGCGGAGACACCACTGCCCTCACAGAGTTCCAATAAATGGCCCATCAACCCGAATCCGGTAACGTCCGTCATGGCCTGTACTTCAGGGATTTCAGACAGCGCCGTGCCAATGGCATTCATTTTACACATAGATTCTGATGCAATCGTGGCGTGTTCCTGACGCAGACGACCCTGTTTCTGTGCGGTAGACAGGATGCCTACGCCCAATGGCTTGGTTAGAAACAATTCACTACCCGGCAAGGCGCGGTTATTGCGCTTTACGCGATCGGTTGGCACGATGCCGGTGACCGCCAAACCAAAAATCGGTTCAGGGGCATCAATTGAATGGCCCCCTGCCAAACGGATACCTGCATCGAAACATGCCTTGCGGCCACCTTCGATCACCAAGGAGGCGACCTGCGCTGGCAAGATGTTCACCGGCCAGCCTAAAATCGCGATCGCCATGATGGGTTTGCCACCCATCGCATAAATGTCGCTAATCGCGTTGGTTGCAGCGATGCGGCCAAAGGTTTCGGGATCGTCAACAATGGGCATGAAAAAATCGGTGGTACTGATAATAGAGGTGCCATTGCCCAGATCGTATACCGCGGCATCATCGCTACTCTCATAACCTACCAACAGATTTGGGTCAGTTGGAAACTGCTGATAACTCTGCAAGATCTCTTTTAAAACGGCTGGGGCGATTTTACAGCCGCATCCGGCACCATGACTGTATGCCGTCAATTTGATATCTGAATGTGTCGTCATTGGCTTCCTGTGGCGCTTAGTCTGGAGGCAGAGCGCCTCAAGGTTATTCTGAGTTGCTGGTCAATGGAGTATCAACCAGCGTGTGATGCCCTTATTCTATGTTTTATCCCGCAGATCACAACCTTTAACCACGCGATGACAGTGCCATTTATCGGTGGGACCGTTGCATTTATTGGGCTCGCCATGGTTCGATTACCCGACAATAGGCGTCAACTTTACGTTGACGGTCGGTTTGAATGTCCTTATTCTATGTTTGATACGCGTGATGGTGGCTACTTTACCTAGGCCGACAGGCGCTTAAGGCCACTGAATCTCTCGACTGATTTCAACAAACGGCACAAAACGATGACACCCAATACATCGATCTACTACAGCAAGCACAGTCGCCTACTGCTCCTTATGATCGGTTACTAGGCCTTGTTCGTGGCGCCTGGTTAACCTTCACCGAAAACCGCCACACCGACAGTTTCCGTATAAAAGTTAACCAAATGAGATCAGCAATCATGTCGCAGCCCACCGCTTCAACGTCTAAATATCAAGCCGTTCACCCTGTCACCCTGTCAGACCGTACCTGGCCCGACAAGCAAATCACTCAGGCACCCCTCTGGTGCTCAGTCGATTTGCGGGATGGCAATCAGGCGCTTATTGAACCGATGACGGTAGACCAAAAAACCCGACTCTGGACTTTGCTGGTCAACATGGGTTTTAAGGAAATCGAAATTGGATTCCCTTCAGCGTCCGAAACCGAGTATGAATTTACCCGCAAACTGATTGAAGAAAACCTGATTCCTGATGATGTGACGGTACAGGTATTGGTGCAGGCCAGAGACCACCTGATCAAACGCACCTTTGCAGCTTTAAAAGGCATTCGCCGTGCCGTGGTCCACGTCTATAACTCAACGTCCACGATCCAGCGTGAACGGGTTTTTGCCATGGACACCGATGGCATCGAAGACATAGCGGTAGCGGGCGCGAAGTTACTGCAAGAACATGCCGCACTCAACCCTGAAACCGAATGGGTGTTTCAGTACTCACCTGAAAGTTTTACTGGCACGGAACTGCCCGTTGCGCTCCGCATTTGTAATGCAGTGATCGAGCAATGGCAGCCAACGGCTGACCATCCTTGCATCATTAATCTGCCGGCTACCGTTGAAATGTCCACGCCGAACATCTTTGCTGACCAAGTGGAATGGATGCACCGCAATCTAGCCCGTCGCGATGCGGTGATTCTGTCTGTGCACACCCACAACGACCGGGGTACCGGTGTCGCTGCTACTGAGTTGGCATTGATGGCCGGCGCTGATCGCGTCGAAGGCACCTTGATGGGCAATGGTGAACGTACCGGTAACCTGGATATCGTCACCTTGGGTTTGAATCTGTTTTCACAGGGTATTGATCCCAAGCTCGATTTTACGGATATCCAACACATTGTGTCGGTCTACCAAGAATGTACCCAAATGGAAGTACACCCGCGGCATCCCTATGCGGGCGAATTGGTATTTACCGCCTTTAGCGGTAGCCATCAGGATGCCATCCGTAAATGCCTCAAGATTCAGAAAGTGGATGAGAACTGGCAGGTCGCGTACCTGCCTATCGATCCTGCCGATATTGGCCGTCGCTATGACGAAGTGATTCGCATTAACAGCCAGTCAGGTAAGGGCGGGGTGGCCTATATTCTTGAACAGGACTATGGCTATCGCTTGCCACGTCCGTTCCAAATTCATTTTAGCCAAATCGTACAAAAGACCTCTGAACTGGCCGCAAAAGAAGTGAGCCCTGACACCATTGCCGCACTGTTTGAGCGGTCTTATATGGCGTGGGATACCCCCTTCACGTTGCGCGAGTACTGCATCAAACGCAACAACGACAAGCAGGTTGACCAACTCGATATTGTGTTGGCGACTGACACCGATGATGTGTCACTCACCGCACAGGGTAAAGGCCCCATCGCTGCGTTTATCGACGCATTGAAGCAGCACACTGGGCGCGAAATTGTGGTGGTGACCTATGATGAACATGCCATGAGCTTAGGTGAAAATGCCCAGGCTGCCACCTACATGCAACTGCGGATCGATGGGGAAGCCTATTTTGGTGTGGGCGTGAATGACGACATCTTAATGGCATCGTTCAAAGCGATATTGAGCGCGGTGAATCAGGCGGTATAAACACCTGTGGTTACAGCGGATAACGGCTGCCACCGTTATCCCCTTTAGCTGCCGTAATAGGCCAAGGTTTCAGACATAAACGATTGTTCCAATGCCGTCTGTAACCAATCGATAAAAATCTTGTTCTTTCCTTTGTCAAAGTGCGCATCAGGCGCAACCAAGTAATAGGAAAACGGCGTCGGTATTTCGCTGTTTAATAATTGCACCAGACGATTTTGCCGAATCTGCTCTTGCGCCAGCGATTGTCTAACCAACCCAACCCCCTGCCCGTTGACTGCCGCATCGATCACCAAACGTGAATCTTCAATGGTCAACGCAATGCGAAAATCATCGGGATGGCAGCCTTGTCCTTCAAGCCATTGGTGCCAATCGACACTGCCACGACTGACATCCTCGAGCAAAGGCAATGTTTTTAGCTGCTCTAGGGTCAAGTGACCGTCACCTACCATCTCAGGCGAGGCCACCACAATCATGGCGTCACGAATCAATAACTGTGACTTCAAGCCTTCATACTGCCCCAGCCCAAAGCGTATGGCCAA
Source organism: uncultured Saccharospirillaceae bacterium (assembly GCA_913063165.1). Taxonomy (GTDB): domain Bacteria; phylum Pseudomonadota; class Gammaproteobacteria; order Pseudomonadales; family Natronospirillaceae; genus CAJXZL01. The sequence goes on from CAJXZL010000003.1 coordinate 41,038, forward strand.
ATCCACTTCCTGACTGGAAAAATCCTCTAACGCGGTCGATGGCCGAATGTTGACGTGGATTTCAGGGAATTGCTGCTGGAAGTCTTTTAAATGGTGCACCAACCAACTCGAAGCAAAGGCAGGCGACACGCTCAGTGTTAAGCGGTTGGGCAGGGTCTCATCTTTAAGTTGATCGACGCCATTTTTGAGTGATCGAAAGCCAGACCGCACATAGGGCAGTAGCCGCATCCCCTCAGGTGTCAGTCGTACTTCGCGATTCATGCGTTGAAACAGCTGGGTTTCGAGCGTGTCTTCAAGCAACCGAATTTGGTGGCTAACAGCCGCCTGAGTCACAAACAGACGCTCGGCTGCCCGCTTGAAACTTTGGGTTTCAGCGGCATACAAAAAAGTTTTCAACGCGTTGAGCGGCGGTAAGTCTGCCATAGTGTTGTGCCCATGTTGTGGTTTTTCATTCCGTGCTGATTGCGCCTAATTGCGGCGGTATTCTGCTCCGCCTGTGCCCATTGGCCTAGGATGCATCCGCTGAGTGCCTCGGCGACATTCACGCACCACGCCTGTGCCTCAATCGCCTGACAAAAATTCCGTAATTCTCTAACTCTTTGAAATTATTGAGTTTTTAAGACTGGCACGCTTTGTGCAATTCACCTCTATAGCAACGGAAGCTAGATACCCTTCGCTGCCTAGGCAGATAACCAACACAGTGTATCAAGAGTCGCCGCCGATTCGTGCATAAAATCATGAACGCGCAGCCGACCTGTTACTTTCGCTTTAGAGGACATACCGATGGAAAACAGCTTGTTTGAATTACAGTACGCCTTGGACACCTTTTACTTTTTGGTCTGTGGCGCTCTCGTCATGTGGATGGCTGCTGGCTTTTCGATGTTAGAAGCCGGACTGGTTCGGGCCAAGAACACCACCGAAATTTTGACCAAAAATATCAGCCTGTATGCGATCGCCTGTGTCATGTATTTGATGGTGGGCTACGCATTAATGTATGACGGCGGATGGTTCCTTCAAGGCATTATGGATGATGGCACCGAAAACGCTGCTTATTATGCCCCATCCGCCGATTTCTTCTTCCAAGTGGTATTCGTAGCAACCGCAATGTCGATTGTCTCTGGTGCCGTGGCAGAGCGCATGAAGTTGTGGGCGTTCTTGGCCTTCGCGGCAGTGATGACCGGCTTTATCTATCCCATTGAGGGCGCTTGGACCTGGGGCGGAAAAGCCGTGTTTGGCCTCTACAGCCTGAGCGACTTTGGCTTTGTGGACTTCGCTGGGTCTGGGATCGTGCACTTGGCTGGTGCCACCGCAGCATTGACTGGCGTATTGATATTGGGCCCTCGTTTGGGCAAATACCGCGCAGATGGCTCGGTCAACGCCCTACCGGGTGCCAACCTGCCTATGGCCACCCTTGGCACCTTTATTCTGTGGATGGGCTGGTTTGGTTTTAATGGTGGCTCTGTACTCAAAGTTGCGGATGTCAACTCAGCCAATAGCGTGGCGCTGGTGTTTCTAAACACCAATGCTGCAGCAGCGGCCGGTGCGCTCGCGGCGCTCGCCCTCGCTAAATTACGGTTTGGAAAAGCCGATCTAACCATGGTACTCAATGGCTCATTGGCCGGATTGGTTGCCATTACCGCCAGCCCCGATACCCCGACACCCTTTGTCGCGACGCTGATCGGCGCTATTGCCGGCACTATCGTGGTGTTTAGCATTGTCGCCCTTGATCGATTGAAGATCGATGACCCTGTGGGTGCCATCTCGGTGCATGGCGTGGCCGGTGTATTCGGTTTAATGGTAGTGCCTTTTACCCATCCTGCTGTCTATGAAGGGGGTGCCTTGGTGTCTGGCTCATTGTTTTCCGGCCAGTTACTTGGCGCAGTCACGGTATTTCTGTGGGTGGGTGTCACGTCCGGCGCCCTGTGGTGGTTACTGGATAGGGTGATGGGTATACGCGTAACAGCAGACGAAGAACGACAGGGTATTGATGCCAGCGAATGTGGTCTTGATGCCTATCCTGAATTTAAATCCGGCAAGACGGCCTAACAGGCTGTCGAGGAAGTCACTGATGAAATTAATCACAGCCATTATCAAACCCTTTAAACTAGACGATGTACGCGAAGCGCTATCTGAAGCAGACGTACAAGGCATGACCGTTACAGAAGTCAAAGGTTTTGGCCGTCAAAAAGGCCACACTGAACTGTACCGTGGTGCGGAATATGTGGTGGATTTTCTACCCAAGGTAAAAATTGAAGTGGCTATCGATGATGCCCAAGTCGATCGTGTCATCGAGGCCATCACACAGGCCGCACACTCAGGAAAAATTGGCGACGGTAAGATTTTTGTCTCGGCCCTTGAACAGGTTATTCGTATTCGTACTGGCGAAACACAAGAGGCTGCGGTCTGATTCACCGACACAGCGGTTGAACCTGTCGCTCGAGCCAGTATGATGCTGAGTCAATTGGATTGAACGACAGGAGCACAAGCATGAATCTTCGACCCTATAAAGGCATTCAGCCGAAGTTAGACAGCAGCGTGTGGGTAGATCCCATGGGCGTGGTGATTGGGGATGTCGTGATGGGTGCCGATTGTTCGGTGTGGCCAATGGCCGTGATCCGCGGTGATATGCACCGCATTCGCATCGGCGAACGGGTGTCGGTACAAGATGGCGCCGTACTTCATATCACCCATTCTGGCCCAGAAACCGGGGACGGCCATCCACTCATTATTGGCAACGATGTCACCATTGGCCATCAGGCCTGTTTGCATGGCTGCACCCTAGGCAATGAAATTTTGGTGGGCATTGGTGCCACCGTATTGGACGGGGCGGTTATCGAGGATCGGGTGGTCATTGGGGCAGGGGCTTTGGTGCCGCCGGGCAAGGTATTACAGTCGGGATTTTTGTATGTGGGGACACCAGCGAAAGCGTCTCGGCCGCTCAGTGACAAAGAGCTGCGGTATTTTACTTACACGGCAGCCAATTATGTCGCGCTGAAAAATACCTACCGCGATCAGGATTAGGCCTGGGTGATGACCCTAAAACAGGCGCCACCCAGATCAGAGGATTCGATTTTCAACTCGAATTCATAGCTGTGTAAGATATCTGAGACTACCGCCAAACCAATGCCTTGACCCCGGTCGAGGCTATCCAGTCTCACCCCACGTTGCATGACACGCTCATAGTGGTAGGGCGCGATGCCGCCACCATTGTCGGCAATTGAAAATTGCTGTCTATCCCCAGTGATCCTGACCCGTGACCGTCCATATTTACAGGCATTTTCAATCAGGTTACCCAGCACTTCCATCAGGTCTTTTTCATCCATGCGCAACATCACAGGGTATTGTGGAAAGTCCCATTCAAAGGTCACGTCCGGATAAACCCGTCCAATAGCCGATACCAGTCGCTGTGCCTGTACCTTCAGATCGACTTCAGCACCGACGTACCCCGTGGTACGGCTAATAATGGCACGGTTCAGCTGGTAACCAATGATTTGGTCCATACGCTCAACCTGATCGTGCATGTCCGACAGTTGGTCAGTCGATTTGAGCACCGCTAACGGGGTTTTTAGGCTGTGTGCCAGGTCTGCCATGGTTTGCTTGTAGCGCTCTCGCTGCACCAGTTCCGCTTCTAGCACCCGATTTAGGTTGCGAGACACCGGTATAAATTCGTCAGGGTATTCATGTTCTAAGCGACTTTGTTTGCCAATCTCGATCCGCAACAATTCAACCGCCAAGCGCCTAAGGGGTTGCAGCCCCCAACGCAATACCAATAGCCAGGTCGCCAACAGACCCAAGCCGAGCAGGGTCAGCGAAATCCATAGACTCCGGCGGAAGTCAGTTAGCTGGGATAAAAAGGGTGACTGGGTTTGCATGATCACAAACTGTACCGACAAAGGTGCGTTCGGGTCGGTTTGAAAAGTCACTTGGTAACGGCGGTAAAAATAGGGTGTCGTGCCAATTTGCCAGGTACCACTGTCTGACGTTTCGTTGTCGATGGAGCCCAGATTAAAGAAGGCCTCCATCTCATTGGACCAACGGGCGGATCCACTTTTCCACAGCAGACGGCTGTCAGTAAAGGCAAAGGCAAAAAAGCCACTTTTGGGGTCGTTTAACCGGTCATCTTTGAGGGTAAAGGGCAGTTCAATGCGGTTATCAGTTAACGTGGTAACCGACAGCAGGTTAAATATTTGTAGCTGTAACTGTTCTGAAATGCCGGCTTCCATGCTCAATCGAAAGGCACGCTCGACCACCACCGCGGTGATCAAGGTAAACATCAAAGTCGCCAAAAAAGTGGCTGACAATAACCGCGCCTTTAATGATCGAATCTTCATAGGTCGGCATTGATCCGATAGCCCTGACCGCGCACAGTCAAGATGGGTTTGACGCTGTTGTCAGGATCAATTTTCTTCCGGAGGCGGCCAATAAACACTTCGATCACGTTGCTGTCACGGTCAAAGTCTTGGTCATACAGGTGCTCGGTCATTTCAGTTTTTGAAATCACTTTGTCGCGGTTTAACACCAAATATTCAAGGCAGTTGTATTCATAGGAGGTCAACTCAACCACCTTGCCCTGCTGCTTGAGCTCTTTACGCGCGGTATTCAATGACAAATCACCAAAACGAATTTCAGGCGATGCCATACCAGCGGCCCGTCGCAATAGGACATTCAAGCGCGCCAGCAATTCTTCATTAATAAAGGGTTTAACCAAATAGTCATCGGCGCCACTTTCAAGACCCAACACCTTGTCCTGCCAGTTACTGCGCGCCGTGAGAATTAAAATAGGGTAGGTTTTACCCAGCGCCCGCAACTCTTTTATCAGGCTTACGCCATCCAACTTGGGCAAGCCTAGGTCGATAATGGCCAAATCATATTGGTGTTCTCTGCCATGAAAGAGCCCCGCCTCACCGTCCATAACCCAATCGACCGCATATTTTCGCTGCACAAGGGTGTCTTTTAGGGTGCTGCCTAAACGCTCGTGATCTTCAACTACCAGAATACGCATCTGTGTTTATTCCGTATGGCTCAAATTCTGTTGTTATCCTGCTGTCCAGAATACCCCTGCGGCAGGCATCGGGCAACTGTAAGCCGACTGGAAGTCGGGGGTTTTGCACCCGCGCACGGCTTGTTTTCAGGACTTGAAGGCCCATTGCGTTAGAACACCCAACTGGCAATTGCCAGAGCGTCACAGGTATGACATAGTGCATCGAAATCGACAGGCTCGATAATCACGCTCACAGGTTACCTATATCGGGCGACTGAGCAGGCAATATACAATTTTAGATACCCCCTGAGGATCTCTATGACGATCAAAATTGGAGACAACCTGCCAGAAGGCAGCTTTAAGATTTGGAATGGTGATGGCATGGAAGTAGTCACACAGTCGGATTATTTTGCAAACAAGAAAGTGGCGGTATTCGGCCTTCCAGGCGCATTCACCCCGACTTGTTCAGCTGCCCATTTGCCGGGTTATGTGGTGAAATCTGATGAATTGGCCGCCAAGGGTATCGACGCTGTTGCCTGCCTTTCTGTCAATGACGCCTTTGTGATGTCAGCGTGGAAAAACGCAAGCAATGCCGAGTCCATTACCATGCTCGCTGATGGCGACGGCAGTTTCTGCACCGCATTGGGATTAGAACAGGTCATTCCTTCCATGGGTATTCGCAGCCAGCGTTTTTCAATGGTCGTGGATAATGGGCAGGTCACGCATCTGAACATCGAAGCCCCAGGCAAGTTTGATGTCAGCGATGTAGACACGCTGCTAGGCCAGCTCTAAGCCGTCAACTGGGCTCGTAATTGGGCCCGAATTGGTGCGGTATCCGGTGTGACGCCGCGCCAAATAGTAAAGGCTACCGCCGCCTGCTCAACCAGCATCCCCAAACCATCCCATACCTGAGTGGCGCCCTGCTGACGGGCCCAGGCCATATAGGGTGTGTCCACTGCGCCATACATCATGTCATAGCATCGGGTGTCTGCCCCAATCACCCGCGCTGGCAATGCAAGCATCTGTCCCGACAAACTCGCCGATGTGCCATTGATGATCAAATCATAACCCGCCAACAAGTCGGCTTCCGACTGCGCCTGTACACAACCGCCACAGTCTGTGGCCAATTGTTCGGCTGTTGCCTGGGTTCTATTGTGAATATGGATAAGTTCAGGCTGCTGCGCTAGCAGAGCAGGCAACACACCGCGCACGGCACCGCCGGCACCCAAGATTAAGATCCGTTGTTTTAACAATGGCTGATGACAATGCTGCAGTAAATCAGACACGAGTCCAAGGCCATCCGTGTTATAGCCAACCCAAGTGCCTTCATGTGTTAACGCCAGGGTGTTGACAGCCTGTGCCAAGGTCGCCAGCGGATCCAACCGATCGGCCAAAGCCACGGCTTGGGTTTTGAATGGCAGCGTGACATTAAAGCCCTGCAAACCAGCCGCCATTAAGTCACGCATCTCGCTGTCGAAATGGTCTAGTGCAATCAACTCGCGCCGATAGTCCATGTCTTGGCCAGTTTGTTCGGCAAAAGCAGCATGGATATCGGGCGATTTACTGTGGGCAATGGGGTTGCCCACCACTGCATAGTGATGGGTCATAACCAATCCGTTCGCTGTAAGAACAGCGGCACCAGATTCGCTTCTGGTGACCCCGCCTCTGGTTGGTAGTTATAATGCCACTGTACCTTTGGTGGCATACTCATCAGGATCGATTCGGTGCGGCCGCCCGATTGCAGACCAAAAATAGTGCCCCGGTCAAAGACCAGATTAAATTCAACATAACGGCCACGGCGATATTCTTGCCAATCTTTATTTTGTGCTGTCCACGGCAGAGCCTTACGGCGCTGCACGATGGGTAGATAGGCCTGTACATAGCCATCGCCAATCGCTTGAATAAATTGAAAACAGGTTTCAAAATCCCATCGGTTTAAATCGTCTACAAACAAGCCGCCAACGCCTCGGGGTTCTTGACGGTGCTTCAGATAAAAATACCGCTCGCACCAGGCCTTATATTCATCGTGGATACCCTCGCCAAACGGGTCGCACAGATCTTTGGCTGTTTGATGCCAAAACACACAGTCTTCTTCAAATCCGTAATAGGGCGTCAGGTCAAAGCCGCCGCCAAACCACCACACGGGATCTTCGCCCGGCTTTTCTGCCACGAACAGACGCACATTCATGTGAGAGGTCGGTACAAAAGGGTTGTCAGGATGCACCACCAATGACACGCCCATGGCTTGGAAGCTACGACCTGCCAGTTCAGGACGGGATGCTGACGCTGTGGCCGGCAAATTGGGCCCACGGATATGCGAAAAGGCCACTCCGGCTTTTTCAAACACCGCACCACCGGATAACACACGGGTTCGGCCACCACCACCGGCTTCACGCTGCCACTGATCTTCAACGAAGGTTGCGGCGCCGTCTTCCTGTGCCAAAGCATCACAGATGCGATCCTGTAGCTGCTCTAAATAATGGCGTACCTGTTCTAACTGGCCTTCCAACATGCCTTATCCCTCATGGTTACTAACGAATCACAGCGCCTGACACTGCATGTCTAATGTGACTGGGTTGCGTGCGCCCAGCCGTTTTTCCTGCCAATACATAGTCGAGGTCTCGCCCAAATACCTTTTGTACCCGCACGCGGTCTGTCGCAGGGGGACGTCCGGCGCGGTTTGCTGATGTTGACACAATCACATGCCCCACTGCCAAGCAGAGCGCCTGAAGCTGCGGATGGTTGGTCACACGTATCGCCACGCTGGCATGGTGCCCCGTTATCCATTCGGGCACCAGACCGGACACGGGTACAATCCAGGTATTGGGGCCTGGCCAGCTGTCTACAACAACTTGGCGTTGCACGTCGGTTAGCTGCTGCAACAGTGGCAAAACCTGAGCGATGGAACCTGCCACCAGAATTAAGCCTTTGGATACCGGTCGCTGCTTGAGTTCAAGGATACGCAGCACGGCTTGGCGGTCGTAAGGATCACAGCCCAACCCCCAGACACCTTCGGTCGGGTAGGCAATAACACCACCTGTTTGAATGGTATGCGCCGCTTTGGCGATTCGTAGGTTCATGCGCCGATAATAACACGCACCTGAATCGGTCGGTAGAACCTGCCATGCACAAACTTTAGCGCAGCCGACAAAAACCTCCCTGCTGGGCGCCAATGGCGCCGTCTAATTCAAGGGCCATTAGGTCGCGCATCAGCACATCAGCGGCCAACCCACTGTCGGCCTCAATTTGCGCAAAACTGCTGCCATCATAACTAACCCACTGTAAAACAGGGGATGCAGACGGTTCGGTCGGCGTCTGTACATGGGTGATAGGACGCGGTTGTTGGCCACCCATCGGATGGTCACCCAACACATCCAACAGGTCTTGGGTGTCTGCCACCAAGCCAGCCCCTTGCTGTATCAAACGATGGCAGCCACGTGACAAGGGGTTTAGCGGATTGCCTGGCACCGCAAACACCTCTTTGCCACCATCCACTGCCATCTGTGCGGTAATCAATGACCCCGATTTCTCTGCTGCCTCAACCACCAACAGACCTTGGCACAGACCAGCGATAATGCGATTGCGCTGCGGAAAGTGGTAAGGCTTAGGGCCAGCATGGACCGGAAACTCTGACACCAAGGCACCCTGTTCCACAATGGCATCCGCCATCCATTGGTGGCTATGCGGGTAAATGCGTTCGAGGCCAGCGCCTAGCACCGCGAGGGTGGGGTAGCCAGCATCGAGACAGCCTTGGTGGACCGCTCCATCAATACCCAGCGCCAAGCCGCTCGTTACCAGCCAGCCCTGTTCGCTCAATGATCGACCAAATTGACGGGCCAATTGCAGTCCCGTTCGGGAGGCTGCCCTGGCACCCACCACGGCAATTTGTGGCTGCGACAACGCCGCTACCGCGCCCCGAATATAGAGCAGATTCGGTGGATCATGCAGCACAGCCAACTGGGGCGGGTAATCAGCGTGGTGTCGGTGGATGATATGGTGAATCGGCGCAGCAGCTTGCCACTCGGCGTCTCTAGCAGCGCTCTGATACAGGTCCGACTGTTGGGGATGCTGCTGCCACTGCGCAATGGCTTGCCAACCAGCGAGGGGCAGCCGCACTTTGTTTTGCCAGAAATCGGCATCCTGTACCAGCAAATGACTGGGGTTGGTAATGAATTGCTGTGCGCGCTGCAGGGTTTTAGGGCCAAGACCTGGTACATGATGCAGCAACAGGTAAGGCCATTCTGCGGAGAATGTCATCGTCACGTCCTTGTAGAGTGGCTATATAAAAAAAGAAGGCATCCTGCCTTCTTTTGGTTGTTGGCGAACTAACGCCCAACGCGCGGGCGATTAAAAGCCCGGTGCGCGAACCTCATCGCCGATGCTTAATGGACGTCTCGCGTCCAGCACCAAACCATACGACATCTTGTCGAAGGCTTTAAATACCATCAGTACACCACCGACTTCCGACGGCAAGCGTACCAACTCTTCTGCAATCGGGTCGTTAACCAATTCGCCACGACGCCAAATATTGAAGACATGCCCGGCTTCTAAACCTTCGCGTAGGCCACGATTCAGCAACACCACGTCATACTGGCCAATCGAGCTGACGCCTCGCAATACCGCCAAAATCTCACCCCGAATGTCTTCCTCTGGTGCCTTAGGGTAGTAGGTGCCTATCAATACGTCCTGTGCTGAACTCATCAAACGGTCTTTGAGACGAATGTTTTCTGTTGAGCGCTGAATTTTGAGTGTCGCGACGGTGTTTTCAAGGCTTATAAACGACGCCATGCCCAACCCGCGTACCTCTAAGCCCAATTCCTCACCCGTCTCTGGGTCGACATAAGACACGCCCGGTCTAAAAACTTCATAGGCAGGTAATGCTTGGTCACCAAAGTCACCGCGCGCATAAATCTTGTCGTTCATACCCAATACCAAACGACCTTCATAGCCGCCAATGATATAGGGTGATGCGGTGATTTCTGCTTGGGTCATGATGCGGTTGTTCGATAAGAAACTGGCAATCTTGTCCCGTGGGATCGCGGGGATAGCGCCTTGAATCTCTGAACTGCGCACTTGCGGCTTAAGGGTCACTGGGCCGGTGTCTTCTGGCACAACCACCACCGTGCGTGAAATCGTGGTGATTTTGGTTTCACCATCGACCACCACAAAACCCAACACATCCCCAGGATAGATCAAATGGGGATTCGCTATCTGTGGATTGATATACCAAATATCTGACCAACGCCACGGATCTTCTAGATACAGCCGTGAAATATCCCAGAGTGTATCGCCCTTTTGAACGACATAACGTTCAGGCACACCTGGCTTTAATGTTACGACTTCGGCGATAGCAGCAATGGACATCAACAGTCCCATCACTAAAACCCATAATTTCCGCATGGACGTCATCCCTTAAAAGTTCCACGTATTCACATAGGAATCTCATAAAATGGCAGGACAAACACTGTCCTCGCCTGTTATTCTACGCAATTCGGTACAATACTAATTAATACCCTAGTCTACAGCAGTATTTTATGCCATTGGCAATAAACTACACTGATTCTGGTGTCATAATGTTAACAAATTCAACTTTTATGTTAACAGTCAATAAACTAAGCAACTAATGTAAACTAAATTCTTATGGCAAAACTAGAAATACTTGAATTTCCGGACCCTCGATTACGCACGGTAGCCACCCCGATAGAACAGGCTGGCCCGAAATATCAGCAGATGGCAGCCGATATGCTTGAGACCATGTATGACGCGCCAGGTATTGGCCTCGCAGCGTCGCAGGTCAACATTCATGAGCGTTTAATCGTAGTGGACATATCCGAAGACCAAGACGCGCCATTGGTGTTGCTCAATCCCACCTATGAAGTACTGGGTGAAGCGATTGATTACCAAGAAGGCTGTTTGTCGGTGCCGGGTTTTTATGAATCGGTTACCCGATTCGATAAAATTCATGTTACCGCGATGGATGCGTCCGGTGCGCCAATCGATATGATTGCCGACGACTTGCTGGCGATTTGTATTCAACATGAAATTGACCACCTCGATGGTAAACTTTTTGTTGATTATCTTTCGACCTTAAAGCGCACCCGTATTCGCAAAAAACTTGAAAAGAGCCAACGCGACAAAGCCTGATAATAGCCTCGGCTAGGAGATCGCATGAGCAACCCCCTTCGCATCCTGTTTGCTGGCACGCCTGAATTCGCGGCAAACCACTTGCAGGCGCTGATCGACTCAGGGCATCAGATCGTGGGTGTCCTTTCCCAGCCAGACCGCCCGTCAGGTCGCGGCCGCAAAACCCAGCCGACGCCGGTCAAATCTGTGGCCGTTGCACACGGCATCCCTGTGTGGCAACCGCTCAGTCTACGAACTGAAGAAAGCCAAGCCAGCCTACGTGATTACCAAGCCGATGTGATGGTAGTGGTTGCCTATGGTCTGTTGTTGCCCAAAGCGGTACTGGATACACCCCGTCTAGGCTGCATCAACGTGCACGGTTCAATATTGCCACGTTGGCGCGGCGCAGCGCCCATTCAGCGCGCCATTATGGCGGGTGACACCGAATCTGGGATCACCATTATGCAGATGGATGTTGGACTCGACACCGGTGACATGCTGGACATCACCACCTGCCCGATTGCGCCTAACGATGCCTCTCATGACTTGCACGACCGCCTCATTACCCTGGGTTGCCCTGCCTTAATTTCGGTACTGGATCAGCTTGCCCAAGGCACTGCCAAGCCAGTCAAACAAGACGATGCATTGGCGGTTTACGCACACAAACTCAGTAAAGACACCGCACACATTGATTGGACCGCGCCCGTGCAGATCTGTCACAACCTGATCCGCGGTTTGAATCCCTGGCCCATCGCCACCACCCTATTGGGTGAGGCAACTTTACGGGTCTGGTCGGCTGAGATAGAAGCAACCGATGGCAGTGCCAAACCACCCGGCACCTTGCTGACCCTGAACAAAAAAGGTATTTCGGTACAATGCGGCACCGGCATTTTGCGTATCACCTCCGCCCAGTTACCGGGTGGCAAGGCATTGAGTGCTGCAGACCTGCTAAACAGCCGCAGGGCATTGTTTGAAAGCCAAACGAGGCTCGGATAACTCATGCATTTGCGCGCCGTTGCTGCCCAAACCCTTGCTGAAGTGGTGCGAGATGGTCGTTCATTGGGCGACCTCCATGCCGAGGCCGAAGACCAATTGCCAGCCAATCAGCTGTCTGCCTTTAAGCACCTGACCTTTGAAGGTTGTCGTTATTGGCACCGATACCAAGCGGTATTGGACCAATTAATGGACAAACCGTTAAAAGCCAAGGACGCCGATTTAACCGCCTTATTGGTTTTGGGCATGATTGCCCTCAGCCAAGACCAAGACGCCGATCATGCTGCCATTAACGAAACCGTGGCGGCCGTGCGCGAACTCAAAAAAGATTGGGCGGCCAAACTGGTGAACGCCATTTTGCGCCAATGGCAGCGCCAACAGTCTGATCCTGAAGCCCCGTGGCTTGAGGACATGCGGTTTCAATCGGCGCACCCGGGTTGGATCACCAAACGCCTTACCAAAGATTGGGGTGAAGCGGCCGCTGGCATGTTGGCTCAGAACAATGCGCGTGCGCCGATGACCTTACGGGTCAATACCCAAAAAACCACCCGTGACGCCTACCTTGCCTTGCTGACCGCAGCCGGTATTTCGGCGACCGCGACGGTCCATTCGCCCGATGGTATTAGTCTCGATACACCTTGCCCAGTGTCAGAACTGCCGCAGTTTGCAGCCGGCTGGTGCAGTGTGCAGGATGAAGCCGCACAGCTCGCGGCACGATTACTGGACGTTGCGCCCCAACACAGAATACTCGATGCCTGTTGCGCTCCTGGGGGTAAAACCTGTCATATTGCAGAATTGGGCGGCGCAGATTTAATGGCGGTGGATGTGAGTCCAGCCCGATTAAAGCGGGTGTCGGAGAATTTGACGCGACTGGGCTTACAGGCGCAATTAGCCACGGCTGACCTCAGTACTGCCGCGTGGTGGGATGGTCAAACATTTGATCGCATCTTGCTGGATGCACCCTGCTCTGCTACTGGTGTTATCCGCAGGCATCCCGATATAAAATTACTGCGCCGACCAACCGACATTGCACCCTTGGTGGCGTTACAACGGCAAATATTGGCCCAGCTCTGGTCAATGCTGGCGCCGAATGGCATTCTAGTTTATGCCACCTGCTCGTTGTTCGGGGCCGAAAACCGCGACAACATTGCATGGTTCTTAAGCCAAACACCGGATGCGGAGCAGCTGCCATTAACGGCAAGCCTTGATGAAACAGGTGGCCAGATGTTTCCACAGCCTCACGGAAACGACGGTTTCTTCTATGCCAAACTGAAAAAGGTTGGGTAGTCTGACATGAAAATTATTATTTTGGGTGCCGGCCAGGTGGGTAGCACATTGGCTGAGAATCTTGCCAGTGAGTACAACGACATCACGATTGTCGATACCAAAATTAAAAAATTACGCGATTTGAGTGATCGACTCGATATTCAAATTGTAGAGGGTGAGGCATCGCATCCGGATATCTTGGTGCAAGCTGGTCTTGATGATGCCGACATGCTGGTAGCCGTTACCAACAGTGATGAAGTGAACATGATTGCCTGCCAGTTGGCCTGGAGTCTGTTTCGCACACCCCGAAAAATCGCCCGTATCCGTGCCAATGCCTACCTCGAAAAACGCGATGAGCTTTTTAACACCAATGCCATTCCCATCGACGTCTTGATCAGCCCAGAGCAAGTGGTCTGTGACTATATCACCCGTTTGATTGAAACTCCGGGCGCACTACAGGTACTCGATTTCGCGGATAATTTGGTGCAGCTGGTCGGCATGAAGGCTGTTACCGGCGGACCCTTGGTTGGCCAAGAATTACGCTACCTCAGGCAGCACATCCCGTCGGTTGATACCCGCGTGGCGGCTATTTTCAGAAAAGACCGCTCCATTTTTCCAGTCGCATCTACCGTGGTTGAGTCGGACGACGAAGTGTTCTTTATTGCCGCCAAAAACGACATTCGCTCGGTGATGAACGAGCTTCGCCGCCATGAAAAACCCTATAAGCGCATTGTGATTGCAGGCGGCGGCAACATCGGTTTTCGCCTTGCCAAGTCGTTAGAAAAGCACTTTTTTGTGAAAATTATCGACCGCGGCATAGAGCGCAGCCAATGGCTGTCAGAGAATTTGTCTGCCACCGTATTGCTCGGTAATGTCGCCAACCAAGAATTATTGATTCAAGAAGACATTGAAAATGCGGATGTTTTTATTGCGGTCACCAATGATGACGAGGCCAATATCATGGCCAGCATGTTGGCGAAACGTTTGGGCGCACGCAAGGTCATGACCCTGATTAACAATTCGGCCTATGTCGACTTGGTGCAGGGTGGCGACATCGATGTAGCCATTTCACCCTCGCAAGCCACCATCGGCAGTCTATTAACCCATGTGCGGCGTGCCGATATTGTTAGTGTCCACAAGCTACGCCGTGGCGCAGCCGAAGCCATTGAGGCCATTGCTCATGGTGATAAGAAAAGCTCCCGGGTGGTCGGTCGGTGCATCGAAGATCTCGATTTACCTGAAGGCTGTACCATTGGTGCCATCGTGCGTGACGGCAAAGTGTTGATTGCCCACGACGACGTTGAAATTGCGTCAGAAGACCATGTGATTATGTTCTTAACTGATCGCCGCCTGATCCCTGACGTAGAGCGCCTCTTTCAGGTTGGCTTTACGTTCTTTTAAGGAGCACCACACACCGCCATGCAATTTAAAACGATATTGAGGATCTCAAGCATTCTGCTGATGTTATTCAGCGTTACCATGCTGCCTTCTGCATTGGTGAGCTTGTTGTACAGTGACGGTGCGCACATGACCTTCATTCTGTCGTTTTTGGTATTGTTGGCTATCGGTTTTGTGTTGTGGCTGCCGGTCTACCGCTATCGCGGCGAACTGCGAACCCGCGATGGTTTTGTGATTACCATTGCCTTCTGGTTAGTACTGGGGCTAGCAGGGTCCTTCCCATTTTATATGGCGACGGCGACCGACCTGTCCTTTACCGATGCGTTTTTTGAATCCTTTTCAGGTCTCACCACCACGGGCGCCACGGTGATCACTGGCTTGGATGATTTACCCAAATCCATTCTATTTTATCGCCAGCAACTTCAGTGGTTGGGTGGCATGGGTATTATTGTGTTGGCAGTCGCCATTTTACCCATGCTCGGCATCGGTGGTATGCAGCTGTACCGCGCTGAAACGCCGGGTCCGGTAAAAGACAGCAAATTAAAACCCCGTATTACCGAAACCGCCAAGGCGCTGTGGTATATCTACCTCACCCTCACCAGTATTTGTGCCTTTTCTTATTGGGTGGTCGGCATGGACGTGTTTGATGCCATTACCCATGCCTTTAGTACCGTCGCCATCGGCGGTTTTTCGACCCATGATGCCAGCATTGGGTATTTCGATAGTGCTGCGGTGGAAAGTGTCGCCATGGTCTTCATGCTGCTGTCAGCCGCCAACTTCGGCCTGCACTTTCTGACCTGGCAAAACCGCTCAATCAAACACTACTTTCTTGACCCCGAATACCAATATTTTCTGATGATTTTTGGCGCGGTTGTCATGCTGTGTGTTGGCATGCTGTGGCTGACCAGCACCTATGACACCCTTGGCAGTCTGCGCTATGGCATGTTTGAAACCGTATCGATCTTAACGACCACAGGGTTCGCAGCCGCCGACTTCTCAATATGGCCGTTATATGTGCCATTCTTGCTGATATTGGCGTCCTATATTGGTGGTTGTGCGGGCTCAACGGCCGGTGGCATCAAGGTGATTCGCTTCGCACTGCTCTTTAAGCAAGGGGTCCGTGAGATTAAGCGTTTGATTCATCCACAGGGTGTGTTCCCCATTAAAATTGGCAACAAAGCAGTCAACGACAATGTGATTCAGTCGGTATGGGGCTTTTTTGCAGTCTATGTCATGATGTTCAGTATTCTGATGATCATTTTGCTGGCCAGTGGCATGGACTTCTTAACCACCTGGTCTGCGGTTGGCGCCAGCCTCAACAACCTAGGTCCTGGTTTAGGCGAGGTGGCGTTGGACTACGGCAGCATCAGCGATGTTGCCAAATGGACGCTGACCTTTGCCATGCTGCTAGGCCGTCTGGAAATATTTTCATTGTTGGTATTGCTGACACCCATGTTCTGGCGTAACTAGCAGGCTAGGGTGGTGGCTCTGTTCGCTGGGCTGCCAACGCCGCACGCTGCATGACCTCAGATCAAATACCCCTAAAATGGTGGCGCAAGCGCCCTGTTTTTCAGGTATGCTATCCGCCTTTAAACGCCCACTTTTGGGCGAATACAACCCGATTCAACACCCTTGGAACTGAGCCGACAGTTGCAGCAAGGCTGCGGATGTTTTTGTCGAACAGTATCCCTGGGTTAACCACACATAAAACGTACAGGTAATGACCGTGAAACCAGACGCGCTAACTTTTCAAGGCCTCATTCTGACCCTACAACAATATTGGGCGGATCAAGGCTGTGTCATCTTGCAACCTTTGGATATGGAAGTGGGCGCTGGCACCTCGCACCCAGCAACGTTTTTGCGCGCGATTGGTCCTGAAACCTGGAACTGTGCCTATGTGCAGCCTAGCCGCCGTCCAACCGATGGCCGCTACGGTGAAAACCCCAATCGCCTACAGCATTACTACCAATATCAGGTTATTTTGAAGCCAAGCCCGGGCGACATTCAGGAACTGTATCTGAACAGCCTGCGGAAAATTGGTGTAGACCCCTTGGTTCACGACATCCGCTTTGTTGAAGACAACTGGGAAAACCCCACCTTGGGTGCCTGGGGTCTTGGCTGGGAAGTCTGGCTCAACGGCATGGAAGTCACGCAGTTCACGTATTTCCAGCAGGTTGGTGGCATCGAGTGTTACCCCGTCGCGGGTGAAATCACTTATGGCCTAGAACGATTGGCCATGTACATTCAAGACGTCGATTCGGTCTATGACTTGGTCTGGACCATCGGGCCTGACGGCACACCAGTGACCTACGGCGACGTATTCCACCAGAACGAAGTAGAGCAGTCGACCTACAACTTCCAACATGCGGATACCGCTGCGTTGTTCGCACAGTTTGAAGCGTGCGAAACCAATGCGGCCCGCATGATTGAAGAAAAGCTGCCGTTACCTGCCTATGAATTGATCTTAAAGGCCGGCCATACATTCAACCTGTTGGACGCCCGTAAAGCCATTTCAGTGACCGAACGTCAACGCTATATTCTGCGCATTCGTACCCTGTCTCGTAACGTGGCACAAACCTATTTGAATGCCCGTGCTGCCCTCGGCTTTCCTATGGCACCCGATGCCTTAAGAGACGAAGTCTTAGCCCAATTGGCACAGGAGGCAGCACGATGAGCACCTTTGATTTTTTGGTTGAGATCGGCACAGAAGAATTGCCACCTAAAACCCTCAAAACCCTGTCAGACGCGTTTGCCGCACAGTGTGCTGACCAGTTACAGACCAGCAACATTGCTTTTGACAGCATCGTGGCCTATGCCGCACCCCGCCGTTTGGCGTTGTGGGTTAAGGGACTCGGTGCTGCCCAGCCCGACGAAGCCTTTGAACGCAAAGGCCCTGCTGCCAAAGCCGCTTACGACAAAGAAGGCAATCCGTCACGCGCGGCATTGGGATTTGCTGGTAGCTGTGGTGTCGCATTCGCCGATCTGGAAACCATCGATACCCCCAAGGGTGAGTGGTTGGTATACCGAGGCGTGAAGACCGGCGCAGCCACCATCGACCTGCTGCCCCAGCTGGTACAAACCAGCCTCGATAATCTACCCATTGCCAAGCGCATGCGGTGGAGCAGCAACCGATTTGAATTTGTACGGCCACTACAGTGGTTGGTTATGTTGGCCGATAGTCAGGTGATTCCATGCAGCATGATGGGCATCGAAGCGGGCAACCACACCCGTGGCCACCGTTTCCACAGTACCGGCACTCTCACCATCAGCCACCCAGCGGCCTATGAATCGACCCTACTGGATCAAGGCCATGTTATCGCCAGCTTTGAAAAGCGCCGCGATGTGATTCGTGCTGAAGCCCAACGTGTCGCTGCTGGAAAAGGCGTGACCGTGGTCATTCCTGATGGCTTGTTAGACGAAGTGACCGGACTGAATGAATGGCCAGTGGCCCTCATTGCTCAGTTTGAAGAACGCTTTTTATCGGTGCCATCCGAAGCCTTGGTGTCGTCGATGGAAGACCACCAGAAGTATTTTCATACCGTGGATGCTGCGGGCGCCATGCAGCCTTATTTTGTGTTTATTGCCAACATCGAATCTAAGGATCCGAGTGCTGTGATTGCAGGCAATGAAAAAGTCATTCGTCCCCGTTTGGCAGACGCAGCGTTCTTTTGGGATACCGATAAGTCGATGCCTTTGGCTGACCGTGTTGCCCGCTTGGACAGCGTGATGTTTCAAAAAGACTTGGGCACCACCGGTGATAAACGCCGGCGTTTAGAGCAGACCGCTGCCGCGATTGCGACCAAAATTGGTGGCAACCCTGAATGGGCTGCCCGTGCAGCGCAGTTAGCTAAAGCCGATTTGGTGACTGATATGGTCGGTGAGTTTCCCGAATTACAGGGAATCGCAGGTTCCTATTACGCCTTGCATGATGGCGAAGCGGATGAAGTGGCACAGGGCATTCGGGAACATTATTTACCCGCTGGTGCCGGTGATCCATTGCCAGAATCGCTGACCGGTATGGCCGTTGCCATGGCCGACCGCCTCGATAACCTCACCGGTTTGTTTGGTATTGGTCAGCCGCCAACGGGTACGCGAGACCCCTTTGCGTTGCGTCGCGCAGCCCTTGGCCTGTTGCGCATACTGGTCGAAAAGCGCATCGATTTAGACATCGGTGAGTTATTGGATATTGCATTGGCGCAGCACGACTTTGATGCCGACACCACCGCCACAACACGCCAACAGGTCACCGAGTATCTGCTCGACCGCTTTGGCGCCTGGTATGCTGATGATGGTATTGCCGCCGAGGTCATACAATCGGTGCGCTTCAACCACATCACCAAGCCCATGGATTTCGACTTACGGGTCAAGGCCGTACATGCCTTTAGCCAGTTGCCTGAAGCCGCTGCGCTTGCCGCTGCCAACAAACGTGTCGGTAACCTGTTGGGCAAGGTATCACTCGCTGATTTGCCCGGCTCAGTGGACACCGCATTGTTGTCTGAAAGCGCAGAGATTCAGCTGTCAAAGGATATTGCCGCTTGCTTGGCTGCGACAGCACCCCTTGTGGCGGCACACGCCTATACGGATTGCCTGAGCACCTTGGCGACCTTGCGCGCTGCAGTCGACACCTTCTTTGATGATGTGATGGTGATGGCAGAGGATCCAGCGGTACGCAATAACCGACTGGCGCTGCTGAAACAATTACGCGATGCGTTTTTACAGGTGGCCGATATTTCCCACCTGTCTTAAGCGCATCCGGCGTGGCAATCACCCCCAGTGGCTTAGGCTACTGGGGGTTTTTTATGTCCAGCGCAAACACCCAGTCTTGATGCTGGTGTCGGTGAGCAACAGCAGAATGTCTTCCTGATAACCTCATGCAAAACGCGGTCTGAATGCTTTTTATCCTCGGGCTGGTTGTGTTACAAAGGAGGTATTGGATTTATCGTGCGGGGTAGGTGATGGCGATCGCTGAATATGACTATGTGATTGTAGGTGGCGGCTCGGCCGGCTGCGTATTGGCTGGGCGTCTGTCAGAAGACCCCCATGTCACTGTGTGTTTGATTGAAGCGGGCAGCCGCGGCGATAGCTGGCTTACCCGCATTCCCGGCGCTATCTTTCTTACTGTACCCACTCGGCTTCACAATTGGGCGTTTGAAACGGTTCCGCAAGCGGGACTAAACGGTCGCAAAGGCTATCAGCCACGCGGCAAGGTCTTGGGTGGCTCGAGCGCCATCAATGCCATGATGTATGCGCGCGGACACCGTGCCGACTATGACCATTGGGCCTCCCTAGGTAATCCCGGTTGGTCCTTTGAATCGGTATTGCCCTATTTTAAACGGTCCGAACATAACACCAGCCATCAAAACGATTTACACGGTCAGGGCGGCCCACTGCACGTCACTGAACTGCAGCGGCCCAGCACCTTGCTCGACGTTTTCATTGCTGCCGCTGCCACCCAAAATATCCCGTACAACCCAGACATCAATGGGGTGCAGCAGCATGGCGTTGGCATCACTCAGGTCACCCAAAAAAAGGGCGAACGGCACAGTGCCTATTCAGCCTACTTGAAAGACCATGTGGGTCGCCCTAACCTCAAGGTGATTACCCATGCCATTGTCGACCGGGTGATGTGTGAAGATCAGGTGGCTGTCGGTGTCCAATATGAAACACCAGGACAGGTAGTGCAGGTGCGGGCCCGGCGGGAAGTATTGCTCAGTGGTGGCGCCTACGGCTCGCCGCAGGTGTTGCTGCGGTCTGGTATTGGCCCAGCTGAGGCGCTGATCGATTTAGACATCCCCGTGGTATGTGACCGGCCCGGAGTCGGAGAAAACCTACAGGACCATATCGATCTGATCGAGGCGGTAAGAACCGATACCAATACCGATACCATTGGCATTTCAGTGCGCGGCGCGTGGAAAATGACCTATGGGCTCTGGCAATGGTGGCGGCACAAAAAGGGCGCGTTAACCAGCAACTATGCTGAAGGTATTGGCTTTGCGTATTCTGATCCGCAGGTCCAACAACCGGATTTGGAATTGATCTTTCTCCCTGGGCTGGAAGATGACCACAACCGCAGGCTTCATTGGGGTCATGGATATTCCTGCCACGTCAGCGTCTTGCGTCCAAAAAGCCGTGGTAGCGTACGCTTGGCCAATAAAGACACTGCTGCTGCGCCGTTGATAGACCCACAGTATTTGTCGCATCCAGACGATCTCGACCTGATGGTGAAGGGTTGGCATTTACAACACGCCTTGTTGGCCAGTGAACCCTTTGACCCCTATCGGCGAGCAGCGCTGTATCCAGTCGATGCCAATGACCCTGAGGCGGTCATTGCCGACATACGCAACCGTTCAGACACCCAATATCATCCAGTAGGCACCTGCAAAATGGGGCCTGCTGATGATCTGATGGCGGTGGTGGACAGCCGTTTGCGGGTGCATGGCGTTAAGCGTCTGCGAGTGGTAGATGCGTCGATCATGCCGACGCTAATCTCTGGCAACACCAATGCACCCACCATGATGATCGCCGAAAAAGCAGTGGATATGATACTGGAAGATCAGTCAGCCACCTGAACGGGACGCGATTGGCTGCGGCTGGCGATGAAGGCACCCAGCGTGATCGCAACACAGGCAAGCAGTAGTGTGATGCTAAATGGCGCTTTATTCATAGCCACCAATATGATGGTAGACAACAGCGGGGCGCCAAAAGCCAATACCCCCAGTAACTGAATATTGCCGTGTTTGATGCCATGATCCCAGGTAAAAAATGCCAAGCCAACCGGACCCAAGCCCAAGCCGATAACGCCAATCCACTGAAGGCTATTGGCCGGCCATTGGGTCTGTTCCAACATCAGATGAAAAATACCGGCCAACACGGCCGTCACAGCACAAAACCAACCCACCGCGTCAGTTGGTACCGATTTCACCAAACGGCTCAACACCGAATAGGAAGACCAGGTTAGGGCCGCCACCACAGCTGCGCCATAACCCAGTATGTATTGGCTGTCAAAGCCGGTCGCCTTACCGCCTAATAGCATCCAACAACCAGCCAACGCCAGCAATGCCCCGACCACATGCTGCCAACGAAAGTGCTCACCCGGTAAAAAGGCTGCAAACAACACAATCAACAGGGGCCAGAGGTAATTAATCAGATTGGCTTCTACAGCGGGAGCATGGGCAAAGGCAATAAACAGCGCCAGGTGGTAACCAAACAAACCACCCACACCTAACAGCCACGCCAACACAGGTTGCTTGAAATGATGCAAGCCAGAATGGCCTTCAATGCGCCACTTTACCCACATCAGCGCAAATGCGATGAAAAAGGTCATCGACAGCAATTGAAACGGCGGAATGTGGTTTTCGGTGAACAAGACCAAAATGGCCAAGGTGCTCCACAGCAATACCGAACTGGCACCGATCACCGTGGCTCTTCGTACGTGGGTCATCAATACATCCGTGTCGTTGAGATTGACGCAAGCGCGTCGGATTGGGGAAGGGCGAAAACACGCCAAGGGGATCCCCTTAGCGTGTTAGATCACTGTTGGCTATTCGATCAGAAAATCGTCTGCCATGGCCTTTTGACGGTTCTTTTCTAAACGTCTGCTCACGTACCACACAGTAAAGGTCACCATGGATACCGCAAATATTATCAAAGATGCCAAGACGTTAATTTTAGGGGACACGCCACGACGCACTGAGGATAACACCTCAATCGGTAAGGTTGTCGCACCCGGTCCAGTAACAAAGCTGGCAATCACCACGTCATCAAGCGACAGCGTAAAGGCCAACAACCAAGCAGAGGCAACGGCAGGAGCTATGAGCGGCAGGGTGATAGCAAAGAATACTTTCAGAGGTGGTGCACCCAAGTCCATAGCGGCTTCTTCAATGCTGGCATCCATTTCTCGCAATCGGCTACTGATAACCACCGTTGCGTATGCCATGCCGAACGTGGTGTGTGCGATCCAAATGGTCAGCATGCCACGTTCTCTTGGCCAGCCGGTCAATTGCGTAAAGGCCACAAAAAGCAACAATAGCGACAGACCGATGATCACGTCAGGCATTACTAAGGGTGCGGTAATCATGCCACCGAACAGGGTCTTGCCCCGAAACTTGGCAATACGCACCATGGCCCAACTCGACAACATGCCAAAAAACACCGCGGAGGTGGCTGATAAAAAGGCCACTTCCAACGAACGCTTTACGGCACCCATAATTTGCGTATCTTGGAAAAGCTCGCCATACCACTTGGTAGACCAACCCGCCCATACCGTCACCAAACGCGACTCGTTGAAGGAGTAGATGACCAGAATGAACATGGGTAGATATAAAAAGGTCAACCCGGCCCAGAACATAAAACGGCTGAAACTGAAGTTTCTCATTGTGCCTCCTCCTCCAGCGTTTTCTGTTCGTACCGGTGGAACAGCATAATGGGTATGATCAAGATCGCGACCATGATCGCCGCCAAGGCTGCAGCCACAGACCAGTCACGGTTATTAAAGAATTCTTGCCATAACACCTTACCGATCATCACCGTGCTGTTACCGCCCAACAATTCAGGAATAACATACTCACCTACCACCGGAATGAATACCAACATCGAGCCCGCGACCATGCCGTTTTTCGACAGGGGTAGGGTGATACGGGTAAAGATGGTGAAAGCCTTGGCACCCAGATCACTGGCCGCTTCTAGTAACGACTGATCATGCTTCACCAAGTTGGCATACAGCGGCAAAATCATGAAAGGCAGATAGGCATAGACAATACCCAAATACACCGCAAACGGGGTGTGCAACATCTGGATCGGGTCGTCAATGATACCAATCCACATCAGGAAGTTGTTGATTAAACCGTTGTTTTTCAACAGGCCAATCCAGGCATAGATCCGGATCAGGAACGACGTCCAGCTTGGTAGCAATACTAACAACAACCACAAAGGTTGGTTGGCAGCCGGCGCACGCGCAATGGCATAGGCCATCGGATACCCAATCATCAAGCAGATCAGCGTCGAAAAGAATGCGATCTTAATACTGTTGACATACGCATCAAAGTACAACGTGTCCTCGGTGAGCCACACATAGCTGCTTAGATCGAATATGACTGCGAGTCGGGAGTCAGCCCACTCAAACATAGCCGTGTAAGGCGGTATCGATACTGCTGACTGGGCCAGTGATATTTTTGCCACAATAATAAAGGGCATCAAAAAGAACACGAGCAGCCAGACCATTGGAATGCCTACGACGAGCGTTTCACCCGACCATCGGCGCAATCGACTGAGTTTCATGAGTTGAGTACCACCCCTGCAAATTCATCCCAACTAACATACACACGGTCGTTCCAGACCGGTGCATCATAGCGACGTTCGGTGTTAGCCAAGAAGCATTGTACGATTTTGCCAGTTCTGTTGAGCTTCACGTAGAAAATAGAGTGTCCGCCGAGGTAGGCGATGTCGTCTACGATGCCTTCAGACCAGTTACAGTGTTGAGACGGACGGCCCGTGGTCAACATGGTTTTTTCAGGGCGAATGGCATAGATCAAATCTTTGGATTCAATCGACGTACTTACGCCATGGCCGACCATGATGGGTGTATCCAAATCGGGAGACTGAATCGTTATCTGTGATTCTTGGTCGTCGACAATCCGACCTTCAAAAATATTAATTGAACCAATGAATTCTGCCGTATTTCGGCTGTTCGGGCTTTCATAAATATCGCGCGGCGTACCGATTTGAACAATTTTTCCTAGGTCCATGATGGCCATACGGTAGGCCATGGTCATGGCTTCTTCCTGGTCGTGGGTTACCATCACACAGGTAGCCCCCACTTTTTCTAAAATATCGACCACTTCTAACTGCATTTCGGTACGTAGCTTCTTATCCAATGCCCCCATAGGCTCGTCGAGCAACAGTAACTTAGGCTGCTTGGCCAACGAACGGGCAAGGGCAACACGCTGTCGCTGGCCACCTGATAACTGGTCTGGCTTACGTCGTGCGTATTGGTGCATGTGAACCAGCTTTAACATCCGGGCCACACGTTCAGTAATTTCGTCTTTGGGCATGTTGTCTTGCTTCAAGCCAAAAGCAATGTTTTGTTCAATGGTCATATGCGGAAACAAGGCATAAGACTGGAACATCATGTTAATCGCCCGCTTGTGCGGCGGTACATGGGTAATATCGTCACCATCGAGAAGGATGGTGCCTTGAGATGGCCGCTCAAATCCCGCAAGCATGCGTAATAGCGTCGATTTTCCGCTGCCAGAAGCGCCCAGCAATGCAAAAATTTCACCACGTTTGATCTCTAGTGAGACATCATCAACCGCCCATGTCGTATCGAATGTCTTGGAAACCTGAGTGATTTTTACCAAAACTTCTGACTTTTCTGCGGTATTGACTGCTGTTGGGGAGGCCTTCGCCATGGTCTATCTCCGAGCATGTTTTCTACCAAAAAAAGCAGATCCAATGAATGTTGCGATCACTTAGGTTGGTATCAAGAAAGGTTGGGTCTGAAAATAGACCCCGCGGTACTTAGCGGGGTCACTCGCTTTGAAGCCAAGGCACTGGCCATAACGGCAGTGCCTATCGGTATTAGCTACCAGACTTCACTTTAGTCCAGCCACGTGTGATCACGCGGTCGATTTTCTTAGGACGCACTTGGTTTGTGATCAAGCGTGTTTCTTCGCCTGGGAAGATACCTGGGTGTTCTAGGACTTCAGGGTCGATGAACTCACGTGCTGCTTTGTTCGGGCTTGCATACCAAACGTAGTTGGTAATGTCTGCACCGATCTGCGCGTCAAGAATGAAGTTAATCATCGCGTGTGCTTCGTCAACGTTACTAGCACTTGCAGGAATTACCAACATGTCAGACCACAACAATGCGCCTTCTTTAGGAATCACATAAGCAATTTCATTACCGTTTTCAGCTTCTTCTGCACGCAATGCCGCCATGAAGATATCGCCGCTCCAGCCGACAGCTACACAGATGTCGCCATTTGCTAGGTCAGTAATGTAGTTTGAACTGTGGAAATACGTAATGTGCTTACGAACGGACTTCAACAGGTCAGTGGCTTTGTCGAAATCAGCAGTGTCACGGGTATAAGGGTCTAGACCCAAATAAACCAACGCAGACAAATAGATTTCAGATGGCGCGTCTAGCATGGTGACACCACAGTCAGCCAGTTTAGAGACGACTTTAGGATCAAAGACCATATCCCATGTAACGGTGTCGAAATCTTCGCCCAAACGCTCAGCTACTTTCTCAACGTTATAACCAATACCGGTTGTACCCCAAAGATAAGGAACAGAATACTGTGCGCCCGGATCAAATGAATCTAGTGAAGCCAAAACCTTTGGATCTAGGTTCTTGTAGTTAGGAATCTTAGACTTGTCGAGCTTCTGATAAGCACCGGCTTCGATTTGACGGGCCATGAAGTCAGAGGTCGGTACCACTAGGTCATAACCGGACTGACCAGTTAATACCTTGGCTTCAAGTACTTCGTTAGAATCGAACATGTCATAGATCACATCGATGCCAGTAGCAGCGGTGAACTTTTCGATCGTGTCTTCAGCGATATAGTCCGACCAGTTGTAGAATCGCACCTCGTTAGCTGTCGCAGTGGTGCTTACACCTAAAGTTGCAACGGTCGCCAAAGCGATGGCTGTTTTCTTAAACGTTATCTTCATATTGCTCTCCAAACATGTCCCTTCTCGAATCGATGCACACCAATTGCCACACATCTCCAACGGTTAGAACGTATTATTATCGTTTTTGTTTATCGTACGCTATGCGCCTCCGTAGAGGCGTTTTTACTATCATAGTCCTTCTTATACCGCGATGCCTAGTGCCTCAGCGGTTCCATCCAAACTCTTCCTGGCTTTAGCAACTAGCTCATCAATCTCGTCGCGTGTGATGACCAGTGGTGGTGAGATAATCATCGTTTCGCCAACTGCTCGCATTACAATACCATTTTTGACGCAAAAATCACGACACAATGCGCCCGTGGCACCGGTGGTCGAAAAGCGCTCGCGCGTCTTCTTATCTTTAACTAATTCCAGTGCGCCTACCATGCCCAGAGATCGCGCTTCGCCAACCAATGGGTGGTCCTGCAGCGTTAACCACTGTTCATTTAAGTAAGGCGCTAAGTTGTCACGTACATTTTCAACGATTTTTTCATCCTGTAGGATACGGATCGTTTCTAATGCCACAGCCGCACACACAGGGTGTCCAGAGTAGGTAAAGCCATGTGCAAACTCGCCACACTGGTTAATGATAACGTCTGCCACACGGTCAGAAATAATCACACCACCGATAGGCAAGTAGCCTGACGACAAACCTTTTGCAACAGGCATTAAATCTGGCTCAAGATCAAAATAATCGGAACCAAACCAATGGCCGGTGCGGCCAAAGCCACAAATTACTTCGTCTACCACCAATAAGATGTCATATTTTTTGACGATCTTTTTAATCGCTGGCCAATAGCTATCAGGTGGAATAATAACGCCGCCTGCACCCTGTAATGGCTCTGCAATGAATGCTGCAACCTTGTCTGGCCCTAATGCCAAAATACGGTCTTCTAGCGCCTGTGCACACAACAGACCGAATTCGTTTTTGTCCATGTCGCCGCCTTCACCATACCAATAAGGCTGACGAATATGGCTGATACCTGGAATTGGCAAGCCGCCCTGCTCGTGCATGAATTTCATGCCGCCCAAAGACGCCCCTGCCATAGTAGATCCATGGTATCCGTTATTTCGACTGATAATAACTTGGCGCTCTGGCTGCCCTTTTAGCTGCCAATAGCGACGCACCATACGAATCACGGTGTCGTTAGCCTCTGAGCCTGAGCCAGTGAAAAACACGTGATTCATGTGCGCCGGAGCTACTTCTGCAATTTTAGCCGCAAGCTGCACGGTAACCGGCGTTGTGCACTGAAAAAAGCTGTTGTAAAAAGGCAATTCGGTCATTTGCGCTGTTGCAGCTTCGATCAATTCTTTGCGACCGTAGCCCAAGTTAACGCACCACAATCCTGCCATACCATCGATGAATTTTTTGCCTTCGGTGTCGTATAAATACACACCCTCTGCACGCTCAATGATTCGGGTTCCAACAGCATTCAAAGCACCTGCATCGGTAAAAGGATGCAAATGGTGCTTGGCGTCTAACGCCTGTAACTCTTTTAAATTTAATTTACCCGCCATAATTACCTCGTTTTATCAGCCTTAGGCCTTACACAGATGACATTAAGTGTTCGCGCTCCCAAGAGCTGATCACGCGTTTAAAGTTTTCAAATTCTGCCCATCGAGTGGCTACAAAGCCTCTGACAAAGTCATCGGTGAGCACATCGCGCATTTCTTGGCATTCCAGCATTTTATCCAGCGCTTGCTCGATGTTCCAAGGCACTTCCAATTCCGCGACGGCGTCTGCGCGTCCCGTCACCATACGACGTGGCTCGATTTTTTCTTTCATGCCCAAATAACCACAGGCCATGGTGGCTGCTATGGCCAAATAAGGATTCACATCTGCACCAGGTAAACGGTTTTCTACGCGGCGCGCTTGTGGTGGTGAATTGGGTACACGCAAACCACAGGTGCGGTTTTCTTCACCCCAGTCAAGATTGACTGGTGCGGCATAAGATTCACCTGCAAAGAATCGACGGTATGAATTCACGTTTGGCGCAAACATCGGCATTAAAAATGGGATGTAATGCTGCAAGCCACCGACAAAATACCGGAATCGCTCAGACATGGTGCCATCGTCATTCGAGAAGATGTTTTTACCCGTTTTGGTGTTCAAAACAGAAATATGGATGTGCATCGCACTGCCCGGTTCGTCTGCAACCGGTTTGGCCATAAACGAAGCGTTAATGTCATGCTTCAACGCTGCTTCACGTACTGTGCGCTTAAATACGAAGACTTGATCGGCCAATCGCAATGGATCGCCATGTCGAAAGTTAAACTCTAATTGAGCCGCGCCTTCTTCATGTATCAGGGTGTCGATATCCAAGCCCTGAGCTTCAGCATAGTCATAGATATCTTCGGTAACAGGGTCGAATTCGTTCACGGCGTCAATACTAAATGACTTACGCCCAACTTCAGGACGACCACTGCGACCAATTGGCGGCTGCAGCGGCAGATCTGGATCGGTCATTTTCTGCGTCAAATAGAATTCTACTTCCGGCGCCACAACAGCTGACAGCCCTTCTTTTGCAAATAAATTCATCACGTGTTTTAGCAAATTACGTGGTGACAGTGATATAGGTGAGCCTTGGCGATTGTAACAGTCGTGAATAATCATGGCGGTCGGCTCTGCTGCCCAGGGCACCATAAACACAGCCTTTGGATCTGGCTTTAATTCCATATCAATGTCGGCGGGATCTAACAGATCGTAGTAGATCTCGTTATCGGGATAATCACCGGTTGCGGTTTGTAGCAACACACTTTCTGGCAAGCGAATGCCTTTTTCTGCGATGAACTTATCGGTCGGCATGATTTTGCCACGTGCAATACCCGTCTGATCGGGGGTTACACATTCAATTTCAGTGATCTTGTTTTTCGTTAACCATTCTTCTAGTGACTTCATAATGAACTCATCTGTGTTGGTATTGTTTACATGCTTCGCCAAAACCGGCGAACATCTTTGTGCTAACCTGGTCTTCCAGCACCTGCCATTCAGGGTGCCATTGCACTGCCATTGCAAAGCCCTCGCTTCCAATAACAGAGATGGCTTCAACCAGTCCGTCGTCGGCAATGGCCTCAATGAAAGCGCCGCTGCCAATAGTACCGGCGCCCTGCACGTGCAATGAGTTTACCTTGGCTGTTTGACAGCCACATAGCTGCTCAAGCAAGCCGCCTTCGGTAAAAACCACATCATGTGCCTTGCTGTATTGTTGTGCTAGCGTTTGTTCTTTCTCTTCTCGATGATCACGGTACCGCGGGTCTTCGTGAACCTTTTGATTCAACGTACCACCGGTTGCCACGACCAGCTCTTGAAACCCACGGCACACGCCAAATAGTGGCATGCCTTTTGATAACGCCATCTTGATCAACGTTAATGACGTGTTATCACGGTCCGCGTCGGTTTCAAATTCGTCGTCTGCTAATGCAGCGCCATAATGCACTGGATTCATCATAGAATAGGCGCCAGTTAAGAAAACACCATCCATATGCGCCAACCACTCTTCTAAATCTGCCGTATTGCCTAATGCAGGGATCAACACTGGCGTCACATGAGACGCGGAGAGGAGGGCATTGATGTATTTTTCGCCGGCCATATGAAATGGATGTGGGCCCACAATCTTTCGATCACATATAACCCCTACCAGCGGCTTTCTGTCAGCCATTCTTTTAGCTCCACAATGTGTTGAATAAACTACAACAGACTTTTCGACTTGTATCGGTCTCGCTCTGAACACCCGGAACCCACAAGTGGTTTTTTTAACACCGAAAATTCAGTCTAAGCGCCTAACTTAAAGCCCTTGTCTTGTGCTTCTACCCGCCAATTTCTGCTTATTTTTCCTATTTGGCAAGCGAATTTTATTGCTTGGACGATACCATATTGTCATTTATTGACAAAGTTTTTTAATACTCGAATGTAAAATATTTAAAA
Organism: uncultured Saccharospirillaceae bacterium; assembly: GCA_913063165.1. Taxonomy (GTDB): domain Bacteria; phylum Pseudomonadota; class Gammaproteobacteria; order Pseudomonadales; family Natronospirillaceae; genus CAJXZL01. The sequence goes on from CAJXZL010000003.1 coordinate 71,391, forward strand.
CAACAGGGGCAAAATGCCGCAAATATTTGTACAATTAAGGCCGATTTTGTTAAATATATCGACCGCTAAGCCTCTTTTGGGCTTGCGCTGCCCTAAACGCCTTATTTGAAATCTAGGATATCGACAGAAAATCAGGGCAGACAACCAGGTTTTTTCAGACTGCTTAGTGCAAGGGCGGCTATAAAACGCCACACATAAGCCGTCTATCAATGCACCATAGACCCAGAATTTACGGAACACATACCATGAAACTAGCATCTATCAAAGAGTTAGAAGCCTATTTAGAAGCGTATCCCGACACAGATACCTTAGAACTGTTGTTGTCAGATCAAAGTGGCTACCTGCGAGGCAAGCGCGTCAGCCGCAGTGCATTTGAAAAAGTATTTACCGAGGGCGTTTGTCTTCCAGCATCCGTATTTGGCCTAGACGCTACGGGCACAACAGTAGAAGAAACAGGCTTGGGCTTTGAAACAGGTGATCGTGATGGCACTTGCTTCCCGATCCCTTCCACGCTTGTTCCAGTGCCTTGGCACCCCAATCGTGCGCAAGTATTGGTGACCATGGTAGACGAAAACGACGAGCCTTTCGGGGCGAATCCCCGTCAGGTATTAACAGAAGTGGCCGAACATTTGACGGCGAAAGGCATCACCCCAGTGATTGCCGTAGAGCTCGAGTTCTACCTAATCGACAGAAAGTTTGTCAAAAGCACAGGGTTGCCACAACCGCCAGTGTCTCAGAAAACCGGTGAGCGCAGCCAAAACACCCAGGTCTATTCAATGGAAGACTTGGACGATTTCCGTGAATTCATCGATTGTGTGATGCATTACAGTAAGGTTCAAAACCTGCCGGCTGATGGCGTTATTGCTGAATACGCGCCTGGTCAGTTTGAAGTCAACCTCTATCATGTGAATGACCCTTGTTTGGCCGCCGACCAAGCCACAATGCTCAAGCGCATTATCAGACAAGCTGCTTCTGAATTTGAAATGAAGGCCACCTTTATGGCCAAGCCCTATATTGAAGAGTCGGGCAGCGGCACGCATATTCACTGCAGCATTCTAGATAAGAATGGCGACAACATGTTCGCTGCCAACCGCGATCTGTTGCAGCATGCGATTGGTGGCTTGCTCGATACCCTAGTCGCTTCTCAGGTATTGATGTTCCCCACGCAAAACAGCTACAAGCGCTTAGGCGCCGGTACCTACGCACCTCACGCCCGAACGTGGGGCTGGGACAACCGTTCAGTCGCGGTGCGGGTACCCAACAGTCCTGAACATGCATTGCGTGTTGAGCACCGGGTGGCTGGTGCGGATTCAAATCCCTATTTGTCTGTGGCGTTGGTATTGGCGGGCATCGATTATGGCTTAACCCATAAAATGACACCGCCGGCGCCCATCGATGGCAACGCTTACGAACAGGTGCCAATGGAATTGACCGATTCTCCCCGAGTCGCGGTGAGGAACTTCACAAAGCATCAGGCCTTTGCAAACTATTTTAATCCTACCTTCCAGAAAACCATGCTCGCCGTTCGAGAAGCCGACATTCGCTTGTTCAATAAGCAAATCAGCGCGCTCGAATACGAAATCCTAATTGGTTAATCCGCAATGACAACCGTGTCCCGTGCGCGGTTTGCAGGCAGCTATTACGACAGTAGTAGCTGCCGCTATCCTGATATTCCAACCCTTAATTCAGACCTCGATATCGATGTCGCCATAGTCGGCGGAGGCATTACCGGCCTCAGCACCGCTTTGCAGCTTGCAGACCGCGGTATCTCATCCGCTGTGTTTGAATCTGAAACATTCGCCTTTGGCGCCTCTGGCCGAAGTGGCGGCCAATTGTTGGTTGGATTTAATGAATCCACTGCTGACCTCTCCCGGCTGGTAGGCAGCCAGGCGGCTGACCAGTTATGGCAATTGTCTATAGATGCTCTGGCCCTCACCCGTGATTATATTGGGCGCTACCAGATCGATTGCGATTTACAGCGGGGTGCATTAACCCTCGCCACCCATCACCCAAAACAGCGTCAGGCATTAATCCAGAATCAACGCGCGTTGGAAGAAAAAGGCATCGCCACACAACTGCTCGAAGGTGCTGCATTGCGGGACGCCATCGATTCACCGCAATATTCCCTAGGGCTCATGGAGTCGACCAGCGGGCATCTGCATCCCAAGAATTACTGTCTTGGATTGGCACGGGCCGCCTTGTCTCGGGGCGTGCAACTCTTTGATCACAGCCCAATTGACCATGTGCAGACCGGTGATTCGATGCGGTTAACACGGGGCCCCCATCGCATTAGGGCGCAGCGTGTGGTGTTAGCTGGTAACGCCTATATCGGCAATCTTGTGCCAGAATTAGCCCGACCAATACTGCCGGTCACCAGCCATATCATCGCAACGGAACCCTTAACAACCCCACTGATAGCTTGCCAAGCTGCCTGTTCTGATCTGGCCTTTTTGTTACATTATTTCCGTATGAGCAACGATGGGCGTCTGTTGTTAGGCGGCAGGCCAGGTGTCTGGGGCAGGAATGAAGCAATGTCGACCCATATTTTACACCAACGCATGTGTCAGCTATTTCCGCAGTTAGCGCAGACCGCGATTGATTATTCATGGGGTGGCAAGGTCGCTGTCACCCAACCGCAAATGCCCGATATTCGCCGGCTGTCACCCAACTTATGGGCCGCGCAGGGCTATAGCGGCCATGGCATGGCCCTCGCGGGTTTAGCTGGTCAGGTGATCGCTGGCGCTGTCGATGGCGACAATCAGGCGATCGCTTTGTTCGAACGCGTGCGCCACCAACAATTTCCAACACATCCTGCAATACGATCCGGTCTCGCACAGTGGGGGATGCTGTGGTATCGAATTCGGGAACTCACTGGATTATAGGAGCCCTGCAAAAAACGCCGTTCCGTCACAGTATTGTCAGTTTTATCTGAATCTCCCTATCCAACCGCGCTGGAATTTCGTATCCTGTTCTTTTGGCGCCTACGTTAGAGGGATCTATGCTGCGTTTCTTAATTGCTTTGTTATTGTTCTCAACGAGTTTGCTGGCGGATCAAGTTTCTGATTTTTCGAAAAAAGTGAATCTCTATGAACGCGGCGTGGTGTTCGAAAACGCGCAAACGCCAATGTCTATTGAGGCCATTTTGGCCCTGCCTAATTCACAATGGTCTGCCCCCGCTTCTGCCAATTTCGACCAGACGTTTTCAACGTCTGAATTCTGGTTTCGCGCGCCCTTAGATTGGGCAAACTACAACGATTCCCATGTCAACATCGTCGCGGAAATGCCGGTTCAAGATTATATTGATCTGTGGTTTATAGACGCTAACAACCAGGTTGTGTCGGAATACCACACAGGGGATCGGTTGCCGTTATCAGCCCGCCCCAATAAAGGCCGATTCTTTTCTTTTCCCATTCCTGATCATTCTGCCGAAGGTTATGAGGTCGTCATTCGACTCGATACCCACGACGGCCTATTTGAGCCCGGTCCTTTGGTAATGCAGTCTGTCGACAGCTTTACAGTAAGCAATCTATTTGAATTTTTTATATACGGATTCTTGTATGGCGGTCTGATTTGGATCGGCAGCTATAACCTCTTGCTGTATATTTCGCATCGCGATATACGCTTCTTAAAATACGCTGGCTATATCGCCTGCTTTGTTATCTTTCACTTTAGCTTCCGTGGTTTTGCAGCCATTTATTGGTGGACAGATAACACCTGGTGGTCAAATCAAGTAAAACCCATAGCGGTCATTTTGGTGTACATGATGCTGTATCTGTTCGGTACAGACATGCTGAACACTCGGGTTAACTTTCCCAAATCCCACCGCATTTACCAGCTCTTGATTGCCACCCTAGCGATCCCCTTGTTTCTTGCGATCAGCGGTTCTTCAGCGCTAACCTATCGTTATTTGTCACCACAGGCCTTATTGGTCCTGTTTGGCATGCTGTATTTTGCGATCAGGGGCACGATCAATGGCGACCGCGTGTCTAAGATTTTCTTGGCAGCCTGGGGCGTTTTACTCGCCAGCACCATTGTCTATATCTTTAGAATACTGGGCTGGATTTCGCCTAGCTTTTGGGTGTACCACGCGGTAGATATCGGTGCTGGTATCGAAAGCCTCTTATTGGCCTTTGCTTTGGGCGAGAAATTGAATCAATTAGCCGCTGAAAAAGATGCCAGCAATTTGAAACTTTTGGCCTCAACGTGGGAGCTCAACCACAATCTTGAAGAGAATGTGAACATCCGCACACAGGAGCTAAAAGATCTGAATAAGAAACTCATTTGGACCAACCTCAAGCTACAGCAGCTGTCAGATACTGATCCCCTGACTGGTCTGATGAATAGACGCCAATTTGGCAAACGTTTTAAAGAAGATATTGCTCGCAGTAGCCGGATGGGCACGCCGCTGGTCTTTCATATCATTGATATCGATTACTTTAAGAAACTCAATGACGCCCTCGGACACGAATCAGGCGACCATGCTTTACAAGCATTCGCAAAACTGATGCAGGAGCATTGGATCAGGGAATCCGATTCCATCTACCGTTTGGGCGGTGAAGAATTTGGTATCCTCCATCCATGCTCGACCGACAGCGACATCGACGGCCATGTTGCCCAGTTTTTTACAGCACTGGCGGACGCGAACATCGCACATCCTAAAGGGCTACACAAACGCCTTACCTGTTCAATTGGGTCCGTCAAGGTGACGTGTGATCCAGACACCACAATGGATCAGATATACAATCTAGCTGATGCCGCTTTATATGAGGCAAAGCAGTCAGGTCGAGACAGATTGGTGTTGCGCAAGCTTCCTATAGTCGATTAAACAGGGCTGCCGTGGTGTCGGACCAATGGCCATCCGCGCCCCATTGAGCTGCCGCCCCTTGCTTGCCATCCGTTGTAAAAAATGAACATATACACCAAATATCCGCGACAATTAGCCGTTTTTCACATAAAGTGTGCGTTATATTGAACCCTTGGGCGGTTTTTTGTCGTGCCGCACCATTTTTGTAGGAGATATTTATGTCCGTCCGTGATCTAAATTTTTGGCAAGAGAAAGCAAAAGCCCTCACCATTGAAGGTCGCGCCCTCATTGGCGGTGATATGGTTGATTCCCTATCGGGAGCGACCTTTGATTGCCACAGCCCTATTGATGGCCGATTGCTAACGCAAGTCGCCAGTTGTGACACGGCTGATGCTGACCGTGCGGTGTCTGTTGCCCGCGCTGCTTTTGATAGTGGTGTATGGTCTCAATTGCCGCCGGTCGTTCGTAAAAAAATCATGCTCAAGTTTGCAAACCTCATTGACGCTAATCGCGATGAATTGGCACTGCTAGAAACCCTCGATATGGGTAAGCCCATTGGTGATTCATTGGCTGTCGATGTGCCAGCAACCGCGCGCTGTATCCGTTGGTGCGCAGAAGCCGTTGATAAAGTTTTTGGCGAAGTAGCACCCACCAGTCCGAACGAATTGGGCCTAGTCACACAAGAAGCGATTGGCGTTGTTGCTGCCATCGTGCCTTGGAATTTCCCGATGATCATGGCTTCCTGGAAGCTAGGTCCCGCATTGGCTACCGGTAATTCAGTGGTCCTAAAGCCATCTGAAAAATCGCCATTGACCGCCATCCGCTTAGGTCAGTTGGCGCTTGAAGCTGGTATTCCAGCAGGCGTATTTAACGTGGTGCCTGGCTTTGGTCAGTCGATTGGCCATGCACTTGCGATGCACATGGACGTCGATTGTTTGGTTTTCACCGGCTCCACTGGTGTAGCCAAGCAGTTATTCATTTGTTCTGGCCAGTCCAACATGAAACGGGTTTGGGTAGAAGCGGGTGGTAAGTCACCTAACATCGTATTCGCTGACGCACCGGATCTGGAAGAAGCTGCTGAAGTAGCCGCATTGGCAATCGCCTACAACCAGGGAGAAGTCTGTACTGCGGGTTCTCGTTTGCTGGTTGAAGACAGCATTGCCGATGCCTTTGTGGCACGCGTCAACCACTACATGAAAGCCTGGCAGCCGGGCAATCCTTTGGACCCCAATACCAAGTGTGGTGCCATTGTTGACAACCTGCAGTTGGACCGTGTGGCCTCCTATATTGAAGCAGGCAGCGACGGCGGCGCAACATTGACTTCTGGCGGTATCAAGCCTTCCGTCGTAGACGGTGGTTGCTATGTACAGCCCACGGTATTTGACCACGTCACCAACGACATGAAGATTGCCAAAGAAGAAATTTTTGGCCCGGTGCTTGCCGTCATTCGATTCAGTACCGAAGCAGAAGCGATTCAGATTGCCAATGATACCGAATACGGTTTGGCCGCTGGCATTTGGACCCGAGACCTCGGCCGTGCACACCGAGTTGCCAAGGCGGTTCGTGCTGGATCTGTGTGGGTGAACCAATATGATGGTGGCGATATGACCGCGCCATTTGGTGGCTTTAAGCAAAGTGGTAACGGACGCGACAAGTCGCTACATGCCTTTGACAAGTACACTGAAACCAAGGCTACCTGGATAAAGCTGAGCTAATCCGGCGCAAAAAAGCCTTTAAGCCCGCGCGTGTCTGCTTTGGATGCGCGTGGGCTTATTACTTTTAAGCGAGGCCCGTTACGAAAATTATCTATAAACCGCACGGTAGCAACTTCATTTTTAGCGCCCTAATGGTTATTCTGGTTTCCTTAGACTGAGATTGATACCACACGTGTTCAATGTGCACCCAATAAGAGATACCACATGCCAACCACCCTCAGCGTGAACCTGAATAAAATTGCCCTGTTGCGTAACAGCCGGGGCCGCGACTTTCCTAGCCTCACTGATTTCGGTCGGCTGGCTTTAACACAGGGTGCCAGAGGATTGACCATTCACCCCCGTCCAGATCAGCGCCATGCGCGCTATGACGACATTGCGTCACTGGCCGCATTGATCACAGAATTCCCAGGGTCTGAGTTGAATATTGAAGGCAACCCGACCCCCGAGTTTATTGACATCGTGATACAGGCACGACCCGCCCAATGTACGCTGGTACCAGATGATCCCAATCAGCTAACATCAGACCATGGCTATGATGTCGATACCGATGGTGCTTTTTTAAAACCGATCATTGCACGGCTGCAAGCGGCAGGCATTCGGGTATCTTTGTTTATGGATCCAGACCCAAGCGCCATGGCCAAAGCTGCCGCTTTGGGTACTGATCGTGTCGAGTTATATACCGAACATTGGGCAGAGTCGTTTCACACACCCGATCAGGATCGCGTATTGGCACAGTTCAGAGAAACCGCCGCCGCAGCGCAAGCCGCTGGAATGGGCGTTAACGCTGGCCATGATCTAGACTTACACAATGTGGCGGATTTTTTGACCATCCCTGGCATTGACGAGGTATCCATTGGTCACGCGTTGACCATCGAAGCGCTCTATCAGGGCTATGGTGCGGTCGTAAAACAGTATGTTGGCATCTGTAACGACTCTGCCTAGTAGGCGCTTTTTAAACCAACCATTGGAGGTGGCCATGCAATACGATGAAGATTTTCTAGACAGTGAATTTGGTTATTCGATTCCCTATCGTGCATGGCGCTGTCGCCGTCCAGTGGCTACTGTTTTATTCGTCCATGGCATGGCGGAACATGCTGGACGCTATGCTGAGTTCGGTGAGGCCCTAACCGACCAAAACATCAATTTGGTTGCCTTTGATTTACCTGGACACGGTGAACATTGCGATGAGCACCTGATTGGCAAACCGTCAGGCTGGGACACTTTGATCGAAACGGTCCTGTGCATGCACGCACAGAGCCTCGCGTGGGAACCGGATGCGCCGATCTTTTTGATGGGGCATTCCTTGGGTGCGGTTATCTGCCTCGACCTGCTAACACGGTATCCCACGTTACCCTTAGCCGGCGCCGTCATTTCTGGGATCGGCTTCGCACGACAATTCGAGTTAAAACAAGGTCTTCTTGTTGCAAAATTTGAACGTTGGCGCCTAGGGGCTCAGGGCAATAGCACGCTGCTGAATACCCTCAGCTTTAAGAAATGGAACAAGGGCTTTCGACCTAACCACTCGGAATTCGATTGGCTAAGCCGGAATGTAGATGCGGTCAATGGCTATATCGAAGATCCTTATTGCGGATTTCAGGTGTCAAACCAGTTATGGATTGATGCGTTGGAAGCCAATCTGCGGTTCATAGCCGCCGATGGTCTATCTTCCATCAAGAACGCACTGCCGATGTTGATAGCGGCAGGTGAACAGGACCCGGTTAGTCGTTTTGGTGAGGGCACGAAACAGTTGGTAGAGGCACTGGTAGGCGACAACATGACCGATGTGTCACTCAAACTATACCCTGGCGCCCGCCATGAATTACTTTTTGAGAACAATAAATCCGACGTTATGGCCGATTATGCGGCCTGGATAACGGCAAGAATCCCAACTGCCGTTGCGGCTGAGTAAGCCAGAGATATTGGGAACCAACGAAGCCTGCAACAGCGGTGGTCTGCTGGGTGTCAACATAACCGACCATTATTGTCAGGTTTAATTTTAGGCTAAAAGCGTTTGGCGTTGCATTGGTGATTGATTTATATACAATTCACGCCCCTTATTTTTAGTCGCCAACCATAGGCAAACATGTGATGAATACCCTATCTTTTAAAGACCTGCAGTTATCCGAACCAGTTATGAAAGCACTGGCTAGCGTGGGATATGAGCAGCCAAGCCCAATTCAGGCGCAGAGCATCCCACCCTTGTTAGCAGGAAGAGATATTCTCGGTATCGCTCAAACAGGTACCGGCAAAACAGCCGCATTCGCATTGCCTTTGTTGTGCACCATTGATTCTTCGGCCAAAAAGCCACAAGCCATCGTATTGACTCCAACCCGTGAGTTGGCGATTCAGGTAGCGGAAGCCTTTCAAAAATATGCTGCGCATATCAAAGGTTTTCACGTACTGCCTATCTATGGTGGCCAAGACATGCGCGTACAGTTGCGTGCGTTAAGCCGTCCTGTGCACGTTATTGTGGGCACGCCCGGTCGTGTGATGGACCACCTGCGCAAAGGCAGCTTGGACCTACAAGACCTGAAGACCGTTGTACTAGACGAAGCCGACGAAATGCTTCGTATGGGCTTCATCGATGACGTTCAGTGGATTTTGGAGCACACGCCTAAAGAGCGACAGGTTGCTTTGTTTTCAGCCACGATGCCGAAACCGATTCAAAAGGTCACTGAGCAGTATTTGAAAAACCCGGTCGAAATCCGTATTACCCCAGAATCAAAAACAGTAGAGCGCATTGAACAGCGCTTTATGATGGTGCAGCAAAACCGAAAATTAGACGCCATTACCCGATTGATGGAAGTAGAAGTATTTGATGCGGCGATTATTTTCGTTCGCACCAAAACAGCTACCCAAGAATTGGCAGAGAAATTAGAAGCCCGTGGTTATTCAGCGGCAGCGCTCAACGGTGACATGAACCAAACCCAGCGTGAAAAAACCGTAAACGGCTTAAAAAAGGGCAAGTTGGATATCCTAGTGGCTACCGATATTGCAGCCCGTGGTTTGGACGTTGAACGTATTACTCACGTGATTAACTATGACATCCCTTATGACAGTGAAGCCTATGTACACCGTATCGGTCGTACAGGTCGCGCTGGCCGTGAAGGTAAAGCCATTATCATTATCACACCACGTGAACAACGCTTGTTGCGTACAATCGAAGCGCAAATTAAGGCACCGATCGGTGAGTACAAGCTGCCTTCTGCTGCAGAAGTCAGTGCCTCGCGTATTGCTGCATTCAAAACAGAATTGATTGCGACCATCGCGTCAGTCTCTGGTCGTCCAGAGCAAGAAGCATTGCAAGACTTGGTTGTAGATTTACATGAAAACCATGGCCTAGAGCCTTTGGATATTGCGACCACCCTAGCGTGGATGGCACAACAGGAAAATCCGTTGTTCGTTGAAGCGGGCATCGATGACTTTGTTGTTGATCCAAGCAATGCCCGTCGTGAGCGTCCAAATGACCGTGGCGATCGCAATGACCGTGGTGACCGTAATCGCAACCCGCGTGAAGACCGCGTTCGTCGTGACCGCTCACCTACTCCGGGCACCACCACTTATCGTCTAGCGGTTGGCCGCACCGATGGTGCACGTCCTGGTGACATCGTTGGCGCGATTGCCAATGAAGCCGGAATTGATAGCGCCAATATCGGCAGCATTCGTTTGGCTGACACGTTCAGTACCATTGAGCTGCCGGAGTCTATGTCATCTGACCTCTTGAACAAAATTCGCAAGATTCGTGTGCGCAACCGTGAATTGGATATCCGTGAGTGGAGCGACAAGCCACCAGCGCGTCGTGAAGGCGGCTCGCGTGATAACAAATCAGGCGGCGGTTACAAGGGCAAAAACCCAAGTTCACGCGGCGCACCGCGAGATCGGTCATAATCTGACCAGTACACCACTAAAAAAACCGGCTTAGGCCGGTTTTTTATTGCCCCATCCTCGGCGCGGCCATCACCTGCGTATCCCACCACCGTCGTTTGACATACCGATGGGCTGGATACCGCCTCGCTCGCATCATCCCCAACCGCTCACACAGCCGAATAGCCGAATAGCCGAATAGCCGAATAGCCGAATAGCCGAATAGCCGAATAGCCGAATAGCCGAATAGCCGCTAGATTGTCACCTAGCTAAACACGGCACGCCTATAGGTCCGCATGCCTGCTAAGAATATCCGTTCGGCCCTGCCACTTGATATCAGTCAACTAACTGTACATTAGATATTGCTAATGTAATTACAGCCCTTACAATACCGCGCATAGACCTCAACTGGATAATCTAAATGACCCAAACTATTGTAATCGTTGGTGGCGTCGCCGGTGGCGCATCAGCAGCAGCAAGAGCGCGTCGCCTCTCTGAATCCGCCAATATCATTGTATTTGAACGTGACAGTTTTATCAGCTTTGCCAACTGTGGCCTGCCCTACCATATTGGCGGCACCATTGAAGACCGCGACAAATTGTTGGTACAAACGCCGCAGTCAATGAAAGCCCGTTTTAATCTCGATATTCGTATTGAGACCGAAGTGTTGTCCATTCAGCCCAATGACATGACGGTGACGGTACGCGAACGACACTCCAAAAAAGAATACACCCAAGCCTATGACCAGTTAATCTTGAGCCCGGGAGCGCGGGCTTTTGTGCCGCCATTCCCCGGCGCTGACCACCCCTTGGTGTTTACCCTCCGCAACATTCCGGATATGGACAAAATCATATTGAAGATTGCGCACGACCTGCCCAAAACAGCAACGGTATTGGGCGGCGGTTTTATCGGTTTGGAAATGGCCGAAGCCTTGGTACAACGCGGCATCAAAACCACGCTGGTTGAATTGTCTAATCAGGTCATGGCACCGGTTGATCCAGAAATGGCGACACCGCTACACCAAGAGATGCGCGCCCATGGCGTGAACCTACTACTGGGCGTCGGGGTTACCGCGATTGCGGATGCAGACCAGGGTGCGCGACTCCAATTGAGCAATGGTGGCCACATAGACACCGATATGGTGGTGATGGCCATTGGTGTGCGGCCTGAAACCAGTTTGGCACAGGCAGCCGGTATAACCCTGGGGGCACGGGGTGGCATATTGGTCGATGACCAGATGCGGACGTCAGCGCCCAACATTTATGCGGTTGGCGATGCCATTGAAGTCAAAGATTTGGTCAGCGGTGAAGCCGCGTTGGTACCCTTAGCGGGTCCAGCCAACCGTCAAGGTCGCATCGCTGCCGATGTTATCTTTGGCCGGAACAGCCGCTATCAAGATACACAGGGCACCGCCATCTGTAAGGTATTTGATCAAACTGTCGCGGTGACCGGTCTCAATGAAAAGCGCCTGAAGCAATTGGGTCGAAAGTTCGAGATGGTGTATGCCCATGCGGCCGACCATGCCAACTATTATCCTGGAGCGGAACAAATCAGCCTAAAGCTGTTGTTCGACCCTAGCAGTGGCGTCATTTTGGGTGCACAAGCATTGGGTAAACAGGGCGTAGACAAACGCATTGATGTCATTGCGACCATGATACGTGCATCGATGACCGTCTACGACATGGCCTCTGCTGAGTTGTCCTATGCACCGCCCTATGGCTCAGCAAAAGACATCATTAACCAAGCCGGCTTTATCGCCAGCAATGTCATGGAAGGGGAGCATCTCATTTGCCAGCCCCAACAAGCCTTGGACTGCGCTGATGATCCGCTACTCGTCGATGTAAGAGAGCCCAGTGAAATAGGCCGAATGGGTACGATAGACAACGCCATTAACATTCCGCTACCGACCCTGCGTGACCAATTGGCACAATTACCCAAAGACCGGCCCATATTGGTATTTTGCGCGGTCGGCCTACGTGGCTATGTTGCCTTTAGAATCTTGTCACAACTGGGCTATCAGGTACGCAACCTCACCGGTGGTTACACCAGCTATCTGATGGTGGACAGAATCGGTCGCTAGTTGAACGCCCCTCTCGCCGACCGGGCAACCGTCCTGTCGGCCTTCGATCCTACAAGAGCGCCTCTCACACCCGAATCCCTGTCCGATTACATCAGTCATGGGAAGTTTCAAAAAATGGTGTAAAATCTCGGTATCTATCCGCCATCTTGAGAGCCCTATCGTGAAGTCACTGATACATTTACTTGAAAGTAACCAAGCGTGGGCCAAGCAATGCTTGGATCAAGACCCCCAGTATTTTGATCATCTGGCGCATCAGCAAACGCCTGAGTATTTGTGGATTGGTTGTTCCGATTCGCGGGTACCCGCCAACCAAATCGTTGGCTTGGCCCCGGGCGAACTCTTTGTGCACCGCAACATTGCCAATGTCGTACACGCCACCGACTACAATTGCCATTCGGTATTGCAATATGCGGTCGACATTCTCAAGGTAAAGCATGTCATCGTATGCGGCCACTATGGCTGTGGTGGCGTTGAAGCGGCGTTAGGGCGCCGAGATAATGGTTTGGCTGATACCTGGTTACGACAAATCAAAGAAACCTATTTGACCCATGAAAATGAATTGAATGGCTATACGTCTAAAACGGATAAGTTGGCCCGCTTGTGTGAACTGAATGTGCAAACACAGGTCGATAATCTCTGCAAAACCAAAACGCTACAATACGCTTGGCAACGGGGCCAGTCGGTGACCGTCCATGGTTGGATTTATTCTATTTTTGACGGGGTGATCAAAGACCTACAGGTGTCATCTGATTCAATAAATGATGTCTTGCCGATCTTTCGTATGGATGCCAAAGAATAAGCAAAATAGAGAGAGAAACAAAAAAGGCACCCGTGGGTGCCTTTTTAACAGGATGCCGATAGGCCATTATTTGCGAATGGTCGATAACCCAAACGGCAAATACATCGGACAAACGCGAATAGCGGCAGTTGCCAATGGCACGATCGCAACCAAACCCCACCACGACTGATAATAAATGCCTGCGGCAGCAATCACGATGCCGATCAGTGCTCTTACCCAGCGGTCTTCAATACCCATATTCATTTTCATATCAACCTCCAACATATTAGATAATGCTTATATTATATGCCCAATGCCTGTACAAGAGAAGCGGGGGTGCCACTTTTCACGCTCTTCTACAGATTTTTACCTAAGTGTTTATGTGCTTTGGAATCAAAATGTGGACAACCAAACCAGAAAACAGCATGGCGATACCGACAAACCAAAAGGGCGACAATAGGTCTTGTGTCATTTGCGCCATCAGCCCCATTGCCAGAGCACCAAATGCGTACCCTGAATCTCGCCAAAAACGATAGATACCGATGAAACTCGCTCGGTGTTGCTCTGGCGAAAAATCGCCTACCGCAGCACCCAAATTAGGATAAAGCATGGCCATGCCCAATCCAATAAGCGCAGCTTCCAGTGTCCACCAGACCACCCCATGAGAAAGGGGTATCGCCAAAACACCAAAAGCACAAAACCACATACCCCAGACAATTAAGCCCTTACGGCCAATCTTATCCGACAAGGGACCGGTAATCAGTTGGGACGCGCCCCAGACGACGCCATAAACCGCAATAATAGCGCCGGCTTCAATCAAGTTTAAGTTTTTGGATAAAAAATAGACGGGTAAGAAAATCCACACCAGGGCGTCGGTGAACTTTTCTACCAGGCCTGCTTGGTTTAAAGCAATCAACTGTTTGTTTTCTAGGGTTGCTGTTCTAAAAAGTTGCCCTAAGGTTTGGGGCTCGCTGATGTGTCCCGCTGCCACCGCATTGTCGTTATGCAGCTTTGCCCAAGGTAAACTTTCTACAATCGTAAACTTGGCCAGTAATAGCCCAGAAACAATGACGGTTAAGCTAAAAATAAACAAGCCTTCGCGTGCGCCCCACAACTCAACAAAATAAGCGGTCGAAACACCCGCTAAACCAACAGCGGCATAGCCTGAAAACTCGTTGACGCCGTTCACAAAACCTTTTTGACTGGTGTTAGCTAAGTCAAGTTTGCTATTTAAAGCCATTGACCAACACAAACCTTGGTTAAAGCCCAATAAGACCGTGGCTGCAATAATCCAATTCCAGTTCGGCGCATACAGCAACATAAAGGGAATGGGGAGTGCGACCAGCCACCCCCAAAGAAGCACTGTCTTTCGCCCGTAGGTTTCACTCAACTTACCGGCCAATAGGTTCATGATGGCTTTGACTACCCCAAAGACCACCACAAAAGATGCCAACAAAAAGAAAGCGTCATCAGCCAAGCCAAACTCGGATTCGGCTAAGCCTGGCACCACTAACCGCGTCATCCCAACGGTTAAACCCACCAAAAATATTTGCACCAGGTGTAGGCCAAACTGGTGTTTATTGGCGTTAATACCATGCCCAATCAAGGTTTCAACCCGATTAATTACTGAATCTGATTCAGGTTGAGGCATCTTTTTACTCTGCTTGCTTAAATAGGTGCTGCATTGCACCGGCCTTGTATTTCATACATACAAGTCACCCTGTATGTTGCCGTTATTTGATGTGCCGCAAAATGCCATCAAGCTCATCGAGCGAGTTATAGCTGATGACCAGTTTTCCCTTACCCTTGGCATTGTGTTGAAGACTGACTGGGGCGCCGAGTTTCTCGCCCAAATTGTCCAACAAATGCCGCATATTGGGATCATCCTGCGTGCTTTTCTTGGTGCCTGGCTTTGCTGGTTCTTGCAGCTTTCTTACCAGTGCTTCGGTTTGTCGCACCGTCATACCCTTTTGAACAACCAACCGTGCTGCGGCTTCTTGCTGCTCTTCGGAAACACCGAGCAACGCCCGTGCATGACCCATTTCAATGTCACCATGCTCTAGCATCGTTTTCACTTCTGAGGTCAATGACACCAAACGCATCAAGTTCGCGACCGTTGCGCGGTTTTTGCCGACAGCATCTGCCACTTCTTGCTGGGTTAAATCAAATTCTTGTTGTAACCGGGTCAAACCAATGGCTTCTTCCATCGGGTTTAGGTTTTCCCGTTGGATGTTTTCAATCAAGGCCATGGCAATGGTGTCTTCGTCTGACACATGGCGAATCAAGGCTGGAATGTCATGCAGACCGGCCATTTGCGTGGCACGCCATCGGCGCTCACCCGCAATGATTTCATATTTGTTGCCAGCAATGGGGCGCACCACAATTGGCTGCATCACACCCTGCGCCTTAATAGATGCGGCCAACTCTTCTAGCGCATCTTGGTGCATGTCTTTTCGGGGCTGATATTGGCCCTGTTGGATCAATTCAATGGGGAGGTGTCGGAGCTCACCACGTTCAGCGGCCGCCTTCACATCAATGTTGTCTACTTGGGACTGTGAAATCAGTGCTCCCAGTCCTTTACCCAAGCCACGTTGCTTTTTAGTCATGGTTTACCTATAGATCCGGATGTTCTGTTTGCCGTCTGCTGTCATTTTCCGACGTTTCATAACGGTTAAGAATTTCACCTGCCAAGGCCAAATAGGCCAACGCGCCACTACTCTGACGGTCATGTTGCAATACAGGTGTACCAAAACTCGGCGCTTCGGCCAAGCGGACATTACGAGGAATGGTGGTACGGTATAACTGCTCACCAAAGTGCGTTTGCAATTCAGCAGACACATCACGCGTTAAACTATTGCGCGGGTCATACATGGTACGCAACAAGCCTTCTATGGCCAAACGCGGGTTCAGCAAGCGCTTGACGTCTTCAATCGTTTGAATCAATGACGCCAACCCTTCCAAGGCATAATATTCACATTGTACGGGTATTAACACCGCATCAGCAGCCGTCAACGCATTCACCGTGAGCATGTTCAGCGATGGCGGACAATCGATGAATACATAATCATAGTCTTCGACAATGGTTGCCAGGGCATTCTTGAGGCGGTATTCGCGCGAGGCTAACGAAATTAACGTCACTTCGGCGGCCGTCAAGTCGGCGTTGGCTGGCAGTAGGTCGTAGCCACCCGAAGTGCCAAGCATACGGACATCACTGGCGGTGGCGTCACCAACCAATACATCATAAATGGAATAATCAAGCGCATATTTGTCAATACCGCTGCCCATGGTGGCATTGCCTTGCGGATCCAAATCAATGAGCAAAACACGACGGCGCGTGGCTGCCAAAGAGGCCGCTAGATTGACGGTAGTCGTTGTCTTTCCGACGCCGCCCTTCTGGTTGGTGATGGCAAATACCTTACTCACGGTCTGATCCTTTCCAGTGTATGCGGGGTCAATTGGATGTCGCCAACTTAAGGCACCATTGCCAGCATGAGGTGTTAGGAATTGTTAGGCCTTTTGTTTTAGCACGACCAAATGGCGTTGGCCACTTTGTCCTAGCGCATCGATCGGAATGACCTGAGTCGTTTCGATAGACGGTGGCAGCTCTGCCAATTCCTCGGTGGGATAAATTCCTTTCATAGCGAAATAATAGCCACCCAAGGCACAACATGAAACTGATTTTTCTGTCATATCGCGCAAAGTCGTAAAGGCACGTGACGTAATGCCGTCATGTTTGACCTCTGGCGCATAGTCTTCTAACCGACTGTGCACTACCGTTACATTATCAAGTTTCAGTTCGGTTTTCACTTGCTGGCAAAAACGGGTCTTTTTGCCATTGGCATCTAGCAAGGTGACCTGTAATTCAGGCCGGGCGATGGCGATAACCAAGCCTGGCAAACCCGCACCACAGCCCACATCAAGCAGATGGTGGCCGGTAATGTGGGGGATGATGGTCATGCTGTCGACGACATGGCGGTGAATCATTTCTTGGGGGTCACGAACTGCCGTTAGGTTGTAAGCCTTGTTCCATTTCATCAACAGACCATGGAATTCCAACAGCTGGGCAATGTGGCTTTCCGATAGTGGCACATTCAACTTACGGGCTGCGGCCGCTATTTGGTCATGGTACAACGCCATTACGCGGTCTCCTTTGCCAAGCTGCGTTTCTTTAAATGGATCAACAACAGGCCAATCGCCGCTGGCGTCATACCGGGTATACGGCCGGCCTGTGCAATGCTCGCGGGTCGGGTCTCGCCTAGCTTCTGCTTCAATTCATTCGACAAGCCCGAGATCGACTCGTACGCCATGCCTTCTGGAATCTTGGTATTTTCTTGTCGTCGTAGCTGCTCGATGTCTTCCTGTTGCCGTTTGATATAGCCGGCATATTTCGCCACGATTTCGACCTGTTCTGTCACGTCATCTGGCAACTCAGGTGCGGCTTCTTTTAATCCCGCCACCATCTGATAATTCACTTCTGGGCGCTTGAGAATGTCGAGCAAATTGTGCTCGCGCGAAATGGGGTGCACAAACAGGGCATTGGCGCGTTCTGCAGC
>CAJXZL010000004.1 GCA_913063165.1 uncultured Saccharospirillaceae bacterium
TTTAATCAACGATTTCTGTGGTTCTTGTGGCGTATTAATGGCGCTACTCCTAGCAGTGTTGTTATAGCAGTGTCGTTCAAGTGATGTCTCAAACAGGGGAGCCTAACCCCTACCTATCAAGTTTTAGCGCCTGCAGTGACACCTGCTTACTGCCACCACCTAACCACTGTGATCCTAACGCTTCAAAGCCCCACTTGCTGTGGAAACGCGCCGATATAAGGTTAGGCGGCTGAATATTATATTCACAGGTCAGTGCCAATGCACCCGCTAATTGGGCCGCTTTTATGACATCTGCATACAACAGACTGCCTATCTTTAGGCCGGCGAAAGCGCTGTCTACAACAATGCGGTCGATATACCAGTAGCGCGGGAACTGTTCTTGGAACCACAAGAAATTGTCGTTTTGATAGTCAGCGTCTTGCTGCATCACCAATAAAAAGGCCACCACCTGTTCATCGACTACCGCTACTTTCAAATAGACAGACAACTGGGCCAAAACGCCTAAACGCGCGATATCCATGTCACTGGTGTGGGCGACTTCAGCATGATTCAAAGCCACAATAGCGGAGTAATCATCGGGTGTGGCGTCTCTGAGCGTGACCGTTGGCATTGTTGACGTTGGCATTGGATTAGGTTCTCTTGGGTGTCCAGGCCCATAACATGGCACACTGCACAGGATTTTTATTGTCTTCGTCGGTAATGGTCACCGCTACCAATACTTCGCCTTTCTCTTGGGTCTGCATGCTTTCAATCTGCTCAGGCGTCAGGTGCGCCTTGGCAATGATGCTGCCTTTGGTGCGTTTTTCAAAAGTCACCGACAGTTGTTTAATCACTGGAATCTTGCCGTTGGGCACATTCATACCTACCAGATAACCGGTGGCAGATTCGGCAGCCAAAGCCATGGCAGCAGCATGTAAGGTGCCGATGTGGTTTTGGTTTTTCTTACGATTAGAGAGCTTTATCTCACAGCGTTCATGGTCAAGATGTTGAATCCGCAACGATGCCCGACCAGCAAAGGGAATCTTAGAACCAAAGGCCTTGCTCATGAGCCAAGAGCGCATAAAAAGCGGCGTTTTTTGCATTGAATAGACCATTTTGGCCAGACTATTTGGTTTTTCAGGACGGTAGGGGTGTGACATGCAGCTGGCTCCAATGCTTTGTAATTTGTACAGCAATCATAAAGGATCAGTGGTCAAACTGACACCTAGAAACTAAAATGGACACCCATCCTAAGGCTTCCCGAAAAAGGCGTCTGGGCGACGAATGTATCAATGTCATGCGTGGAAAGTAGATATGGATAAGGTTTATAGCATTAAGCATTTTGGGCTATTTTCAACCAAACTTTTGACCATCAAAGATGATGGCTTTTACTATAAAAATAAACGTTATGACCATGACGATATAAAAATGGTCAACGTGGCCGTAGGCAGGGGCAGATCGCTTGTAATGGGCGTAAAGCTCAATGATGGTAACGTCATACTTGTAAATGCGGGTGCGCTAGAACTTAACGGAACACAGTCAAAAACCGGCTTCTTTTCTGGTAATAATGCGATATTTGATGAGCTTAAGGATTATTTTGTAACCCCTGCCACATAAACAGTGCACCAATCTAAAAGGGACAATCTAAAAGGGACACCCATCATAAGATCTTATATTCATTAGAAATTGGATGGCTGCAGTAATTCCTATTTGCAGCCTGCCTGGAACAGGTAAAAGCACAGGCGCCATTTTTCACCACAGCAGTTGCTATTGCACTCAGGCCTCGTTACGCTCGGATTACTCCACCAGCCTAAGCGCGCAATCAGCACCATGAAAATACGCTACCTATTTCTCTTGCTCCTATTGTCCCCATTCACCCATGCCGAGTGCGTCATCCTCTTGCACGGGCTGGCGCGCACAGACAATTCAATGGATAAACTGCAAGCCGCCTTGGTAAAAGAAGACTTTACTGTCATTAATGTCCGGTATGAATCCACAAAGAATACAATCGAAACACTGGCCCCAAGTGCCATCGATCCGGCGCTTGAAAAATGCGGTGTGGGCATTGGTGTGAATTTTGTCACCCATTCGATGGGTGGCATTTTGGTGCGGCAATATTTGAGTCAAAAACCGTTACCACAACTGAATAAAGTGGTGATGTTGGGCCCCCCCAATAAGGGGAGCGAAGTGGTCGACGTATTGGGGCAATTCCCAGGCTTTCATTTTGTTAATGGCGATGCTGGCTTGCAGCTTGGTACAGGGCAATCTAGTGTCCCGAACACATTGGGTGCAGTAGATTTTGATCTAGGAATAATCGCTGGCTCTCGCTCCATAAATCTCATTTTATCGGCCATTATTCCAGGACCAGATGATGGCAAGGTCACAATAGAAAATACAAAAATTCAGGGCATGACAGATCACATTGAGATGCCCGTGACGCATCCGTTCATGATGAGAAATGAAGACGTTATCAATCAAGTTATTTACTACCTGCGTCACGGCAGTTTTAGTCGCGAAGCAATCCAGTAGGGGTTTAAGTTGCGATCACTGGGTCTTCTCGCCCGATGTAGATACAGGCGAACAAAAAGAGCTCCCGTCGGAAGGTTTGCACCCTTAATGGGTGGCCACCTATACAGCCTTCCACCCATGCCACAGGTCTTTGTTTAAAAAAGTGTTAGTATCGATGATCGCTCGAAAGCAGGTGGTTCGATAAATCACACAATGCTTGGGGAGATTTATGAATGCTGGTTATAAACAGTTCTGTCCTCTGGCAATGGCCTCAGAAATGATATGCACCCGTTGGACGATTGTTCTTTTAAGAGAATTCGTTGCTGGCTCTACGCATTTCAATGAAAAATAATAAAGTGCAGTCAGCGATCGTTGTCGTTGGTGGAATATTTTCTGGGCATGCTGTTTTTAACTATCAAGAGCATATTCCAACAACGTGGTATCTATCATCAGACGCGCTATTGGCTGTTTGCTTTGCTGTGGCAATTCAGGGTGTATTGTCGTTTGTTGGTGTTTTAAATCTATGGGGCGGCAAGAAACTGCCCATCAAAAAAACTCATGATCTCACTTAATTGCGCACCTTGTTTCAGCGGTAGGCGGAGATAATATGAAAAAACGACCACAGTTTGTTCAAACGATATTTCTTCAGGCGGTCATTGTCCTAATTGGCATGGTTGTATTAGCGCTCATGTTATGGGAACCGCACCTTGAAGGAAGAAACGCTGAGGCTTCACTCTTTGAAATTTACTTCAATGATCCATTTCTGGCCTATGCGTATGTAGCCTCGATACCCCTCTTTGTAGGGCTATACCAGGCAATAAAAGTGTTGGGATATATTGGTCACAATAAGGCATTCACACCGCTCACGGTGAAAGCCTTGCGGACGATAAAAGTCTGTGGGTTAGCCATTGTCGGGTTTGGTGTGCTGGGAGAGATTTTCCTATTTTTGAACGAGAGTGACGATAGAGCAGGTGGCGTCTTTATAGGCATCCTCATCACCTTAGTTGCTGCTGTTATCGCCACCACAGCAGCGATGTTTGAACGGATATTTGAGGATGTCGTGATGTCAGAAAATGAGAACAACTCATAACAACAGTAGCGGGTCGTTTTCATCCTTGACCGGTACAGCTTCATTTTACAGGGCTGTAAAATGGCCAGCGTTAGACAATTATTAAAGGTATTCAATAGAATGCATGATCCAATGTATGGTGGTTGTCAGTGCGGAAACATTCGGTTTGTTGCACATAGCCTGCTTGATAACCCCCACGTTTGTCATTGCCGTATGTGCCAAAAAGCGGTTGGAAATTTTTTTGCTGCCTTGGTGGGTGTGCCATTGAAAGACTTTGCATGGACACGTGGAACACCTGCTACATTTAAAAGTTCAGCACTCGTAGAACGGGGTTTTTGTGCAGACTGTGGTACCCCATTGTTTTTCAAGCATGCCGAGAACAAGCACATATCGATCACCATGGGTGCATTCGACCGTCCGGAGGTCATTCCTCTTGAGTTTCAACTCGGAATGGAAGGTCGGCTGCCACAAATCGATCAATTGGCACATGTAAAGGATGATGGCACGACCGAGGAAGCTGATGCGGAGGGTACCCCAGGTATCAAGACGTCAAATAGGCAGCATCCCGATCATGAAACGACGGTTTGGCCTGAGTAGTTGTGAATATTGATGTGTTTACCTAGGTTTAGGTGTCTATAAATGCGTTAGGCAACATCGGAGTGGGTTATGGATCAGTCAGATAAATTTTGGGACAAAATCGCAGAACGTTATTCGAAGCAGCCCATCGCAGATGAAGCGGCGTATCAGAAAAAACTGCAGGTAACGCGCCAATATTTCCGTCCTGACATGGCGGTTTTTGAGTTTGGCTGCGGAACAGGGTCAACCGCCATTATCCATGCGCCCTATGTAAAACATATTCTAGCGATCGATATCTCATCAAAAATGATCGACATCGCACAAGGAAAGGCTGACGCAGAAAACATCCACAATATTACTTTTGAACGCGCGACCATCGATGAATTTAATGTGCCCGATGGCAGCTTAGATGTCGTGATGGGCTTCAGTATTTTGCACCTTCTGGACAACAAGGAGCAGGTGATCAGTCAGGTCCATAAAATGCTCAAGCCGGGCGGTATTTTCGTCACTAGCACGGTATGCCTTAATAATTGGATGAAACTCATCAAATTTGTCGTGCCCATTGGAAGGCTTTTGGGTGTGATGCCTTTGGTTAAGGTCTTTACCGCAGAAGAATTGGTTGCCAGTTTTACCTCAGCCGGATTTGAGATTGACTATCAATGGCAACCGGGGCAAAACAAAAGTGCTTTTATTGTGGCGAAGAAACCGGAATAGGGCGTTGTGCGCCACCTATAAACATCACTAATGCGTTTATTAGACTACCTCCAACCATTGATTCAACTGGCTTATGCGCATTACCGAGCAGTACCGAGCAGTATCTAGCAGTGCCGCGCAAGCCTGTGAAGTTGATTTTTAGCCTTCTTGCAGGAAGTGGATATGAAGAAACAAGCAAAAAACACGATATGTATTTGGTACAACGGTGGTGCAGAAGCAGCAGCGCGCTTTTACGCGACAACCTTTCCTGATTCATCCGTTGATGCCGTACATCGTGCCCCTGGAGACTATCCGGCCGGAAAAGAAGGGGACGTTTTAACGGTCGAGTTTACAGTTTTGGGTATTCCGTGCCTCGGGCTAAATGGTGGCCCTGCATTTAAGCACACTGAAGCATTCTCATTTCAGGTTGCAACAGCTGATCAGGTGGAAACTGATCGTTATTGGAACGCAATCGTTGGCAATGGCGGTGTAGAAAGTGCGTGTGGTTGGTGTAAGGACCAATGGGGAATCTCATGGCAGATAACGCCAGTGGCCTTATCTGAGGCGATTGCTGATTCCGACCCTGTCGCAGCCAAACGGGCTTTTAATGCGATGATGGAAATGCGAAAAATCGACATTGCGGCAATTGAGGCGGCACGCCGCGGTGATAGCAACTCATGACGCCTGCCAATCAACTGAGGTGTGTTTTTAAGACCCGATGTTATGCCTTGAGATGAAGGCTATTTCATGACGTTTTATGGCGCTTATTTGAATGTCTATTCAGCGCCGCCATTCGCCCCAAGCAATTAGATTGTAGAGTGGTGACGGGTAAGCTAGGCTGTCAAAAAACGTCCTTTGGAGTTCGTCATGGTTACGCTCTACTATTATCCTGGAAATGCCAGTTTTGCACCGCACATGCTATTAGAAGAAATAGGCGTGCCTTTTCAGCTATCACTGGTTGATAAAAAGAACAAAGCCCAAAAATCGCCTGAATACTTGGCACTGAATCCTGCAGGTCGAATCCCTGTATTGGTCGATGATGGCCAACCACTATTTGAAGCAGCAGCCATCTGCTTACACCTGTGTGATAAAAACCCCAAAGCCGTTCTGTTTCCTGCGACAGGCACGCGCGAGCGAAGCTTGGCCTATCAATGGTTGATGTACTTAACCAATACAGTACAAACCGAGCTGGTGATGTATTTCTACCCAGAACGTTATACCACCCATGTTGTTGAGGCGCCTCATATTGTGGCTGCGCAAGAAGTCCGCATTACCGAGATGTTTGCTTTGCTTGATCGTGCTTTAGAACACAAGACCTATTTGGTAGGCAGCACACCGACCGCCTGTGACTATTATTTGTTCATGCTGGCCAGTTGGGCTGACGAATTCCCAACACCACCTTTGTCATTTCCCAATATCAAAAGGGTATTAAAGGCGTTGACGAATCGCCCCGCCGTGCAGCGGGTCTGTTTAAAAGAAGGGTTTGATCTGACACCTTATCAGTAATGGGTGTCACCGTTAGCCATCACCGCTAACCATAGCGCCCTGAGACTTGTTCAGGGTGCACCGCATTTATCTCGGCCAGTACGACACGACAAAACTAAGTGCTACGGGAATGCTACCAGCCAATACGGCTAAGCGTGCCGACAGCCACACATCCTGACTTCTTTCTGCATCATCTTCAGTTGCTTCCAATGGTTTTTCTGGATTAATCCGTACTTTTCGCTGGTGAATCGACAGGCCAAACGCCACGATCCAAGGCATGAGTCCGAGTAAAAACAGGAAGTCGGCAAGCGGTAGCGACCGTTGGTTACTGCTCAGAGCCATATAAATACTGACTGGTACGGCGGACACCAGCAGGATGATAATAATTTTTTTCCAAACGGGCATGACAGGCCTCTAGGTGTTTTATTGAGTGACACAGGGTGGATGTGCTGTGTGATTGTAAGGGAGTTTGCCGAGGCCATTCAAGCGGACGGTTAAAACGGGCGACAGGTGCCTGTAATGTCGCTATGCCAATAGTCCGTGTGGCTTGCTAGCGCCTCATATCACCAATCTATTGGTCACAAAGTAGCCTTAGGTGTTCATCAACACCACGGCAGCAACCATAGGCAACAAGCCGGCTACCACCAACAGCGTAATCCATCGATCCAATGTGTGGGATGGGCTGGCATCTGCATCGGCATCGGCATCGGCATCGGCATCGGCATCGGCATCGGCATCGGCATCGGCAGGCTTCTTGGAGAGATAGAGGTCAAACTTGGCACGTTCAGGTCGCTTGGCAATCATGACCGCTGCAGCAACCCAGGGTAATAAGCCCATATAAAGCAGACTGTCTGACAAAGGCATCGTGGAAAATTTATCGGTGCTGACGGTCAATAGCCACAGAATGAAAGCTGATATACCCAATATGAAGGTCATTTTTAAAACGGTTTGCATGCCATGTCCTCTACCGGCCGATCATTCGAATGTGAGTCGCTTAGGCGGGCAACAGCCACGCCTGTAATGCTTGTAGGCTAGACACCTCAGTGTGTGGCGTTATGTCCCTGGGCTTTTCAGCATTGATGGCATTGTACCAACAGGTATGTATGCCCGCATTGATACCACCCAAAATATCAGAGTGGGGGTTGTCACCCACCATCAGTATGCGGTGTTTTTCTGGATGCTGCATACGTTCAAAGGCATGTTCAAATATCGCGCTGTCGGGCTTGGCAACACCCACTTCTTCAGAAATAACCAAGAGATCAAATCGGTTTATCAGTCCGGTGCGTTCCAATCGAATGGTTTGCAGTGCGGTGAAGCCATTGGTAATGATGCCCAGTTTGACTTTACCCTGTAAGGCATCGAGTAAGTCTTGCGCGCCGGGTAGCAGCTTACAGATGTCGGCCATCGATTGCAGGAAGGCATCGTTTAGTTGCTGTGCCGATACTGACAGGGTTTTAGCCCAGCCATTAAAGCGCGTTTCTTGTAACTCCCGCGCGGTAATTTTGCCATCTTGGTAAAGCACCCACAGGGGTTTATTGATGCTTTGATAGTGAGTGAAGTCATCAGGGCTAAAATCGACGTTGAAGGACGCAAACATGCGCCGCAATCCCTCATAAGCATCGAAATGAAACAGCGTTTCATCGGCATCAAACAGTATCCATTCATACTGCATCATGCTGACCCCAAACGCGGTCAGTGACCCTAGCCGTCATGGCTCATAACCTAGGGCCGGTGACAACCAACGCTCAACTATGGGTAAGTCCACTTTTTTCCGCCGTGCCAACGATCGAATCTGGTCGCGATCGACTTTACCGACACCAAAGTATTTAGATTCTGGGTGGCTAAAATACCAACCACTCACCGATGCAGCAGGCAACATGGCCATGGATTCAGTCAGGCTCACACCCGTGCCATTTTCGGCATCCAGTAAGGAGAATAGGGTGGTCTTTTCGGTGTGGTCTGGGCAAGCAGGGTAGCCCGGCGCAGGTCGAATGCCACGATAGGATTCTTTGATGAGTGCATCGTTGTCTAGTGATTCATCACCGGCATAGCCCCAAAATTCTTTTCTGACCCGTTCATGCAGGTGTTCGGCGAAGGCTTCAGCGAGACGGTCTGCCAAAGCCTTGACCATTATGGCATTGTAGTCGTCATGCGCTGCTTCATATTCTTTCGCAATCTCATCAGCACCCAGGCCAGCAGTGACCACAAAGCCACCGATATAGTCCTGTGATGCAGATGCCGGCGCAATGTAGTCTGCCAGTGACAGATTTGGCTTGCCATTTGGCAGCTCAGTTTGCTGGCGCAAATGGTGTAGCACGGCCAAAGGTTGGCCATCGCCGATCGTTTTGAATACCGCAATGTCATCGTCATTCTGGCGCTGTGCAGGCCAAAAGCCGTAAGTGGCATTGGCTTTAATACGGCGGTTATCCACCAAATCCTTGAGCATGGCTTGTGCATCAGCAAAGAGGTTTTTGGCTTCTTGTCCGATTACTTTATCGTCAAAAATGCGCGGATATTTGCCAGCCAACTCCCAGGTCATAAAAAATGGGGTCCAGTCGATATAGGGCACTAACTGCTCTAATGGATAGTCTTCAAGCGTGAATACGCCCAATTGCTTGGGTACGGGTGGTTGATAGTCACTCCAGTCAAAAGACAAACCATTTTCAACCGACTGTTGATAAGGGCGTAGCGTCTTCGCCTTGCGATTTTGGTTACGTAGACGAACCTGCTCATATTCTGCACGACGCTCTGCCACGAACGCAGCCTTGGCGTCAGGGCTGGTCAATTGTGCCGATACGGACACGGCGCGTGATGCGTCGGCTACATACACCACGGCATCATTCTGGTATTGGGGTTCTATCTTAACCGCAGTGTGGGCTTTAGACGTGGTCGCGCCGCCAATCATCACAGGGATGTTGAAATTCTGGCGCTGCAGCTCTTTCCCCACATGCACCATCTCGTCCAGCGACGGCGTGATCAAGCCACTGAGGCCGATGATATCAACGTCATGGGCAATGGCTTCTTTCAGAATGGTTTCTGCGGATACCATGACGCCAAGGTCAATTACCTCAAAGTTATTGCACTGTAATACGACACCGACAATATTTTTGCCTATGTCATGCACATCGCCTTTCACCGTGGCCATCAGGATGCGGCCCTTTGAACGGTTGTTAACGTCTTTTTCTTCTTCAATATAGGGAATGAGGTGGGCAACCGATTGCTTCATCACGCGGGCTGATTTCACCACCTGAGGCAAGAACATTTTGCCGTCGCCAAATAAGTCACCCACGCGGTTCATGCCAGTCATTAATGGACCTTCAATCACTTCGATTGGGCGGGCATAACCCAGACGGGCTTCTTCGGTGTCTTCAATAATGTGTGTGGTGATGCCTTTGACCAAAGCATGGCTGATGCGGTCTGCCACGGGCCAGGTCCGCCATTCTTCGGTTTCTTTGACAACTTCAACCCCGTCGCCACGGAATTTATCGGCGATTTCTAGCAGTCGATCAGTGGCATCAGGCCGGCGATTCAAAATCACGTCTTCTACACGGTCACGGAGTTCCAACGGAATGTCTTCATAACCCACCAATTGGCTGGCATTCACAATGCCCATGTTCATACCGGCTTTTACGGCGTGGTACAAGAACACGGCATGTATGGCTTCGCGCACCGGGTTGTTGCCGCGGAATGAGAATGACACGTTGGATACGCCGCCACTGACTGATACGTGGGGTAGGTTGGCACGCAAATAGCGCGTCGCTTCAATAAAGTCGACGGCATAGTTGTTGTGTTCTTCAATCCCCGTGGCGACCGCAAAAATATTGGGGTCAAAAATAATGTCTTGTGGTGGGAAACCGATGCCTACTAGCAGGGTATACGAGCGTTCACAGATCGCGATCTTTCTTTGAAGCGTGTCTGCCTGTCCAGTTTCATCAAATGCCATCACGACGACGGCGGCACCATACCGCAAGCATTGTTTGGCTGCGTGTAGGAACGGCGCTTCACCTTCTTTTAAAGAGATGGAGTTGACGATGGACTTGCCTTGAATACATTGCAGTCCGGCTTCAATGATGTCCCATTTTGACGAGTCGACCATGATGGGTATGCGCGCAATATCGGGCTCTGAGGCAATGAGACGACAAAAATGCGACATGGCATTCTGTGAATCCAACATACCCTCATCCATGTTGATATCGATCACCTGTGCGCCATTTTCAACCTGCTCAAGGGCAACTTCCAATGCCGTATCAAATTCACCTTCTAAAATCAGGCGTTTGAAACGGGCAGAACCCGTTACGTTGGTGCGTTCACCCACGTTGATAAATAAACTGTTTTTGTCTGCCCTAAAGCCTTCAAGGCCACTCAAAACAAGCGCTGGTTCTGGGGTAGGGATGGTGCGTGGCGCAGTGTCGCCAATCGCTTTTCGCATGGCGCGAATGTGCTGTGGGGTTGTGCCACAGCAGCCACCGACAATGTTAAAAAATCCTAGCTGGGCATATTCGGCCATGATTTCTGCCATGTCTTCGGCAGTTTCATCGTATTCGCCAAACTCATTGGGCAGGCCAGCATTTGGATAGACCGATACTGGGCAATCAGCAACCTGTGACAAGCGCTCAAGAAAGGGACGCAACTCGGTAGCGCCTAACGCACAGTTTAAACCCACAGAGAACGGGTTGGCATGTCGAATAGACGCAAAAAATGCTTCGGTAGTTTGACCCGATAATGTGCGGCCAGAGGCATCAGTAATGGTGCCTGAAATCATAATGGGCAGTTCGACGCCCAAGGTTTCAAAGACAGTCTTAACGGCATAAATGGCCGCTTTCGCATTGAGGGTATCGAAAATGGTTTCGATCAATATGAGGTCAGACCCGCCATCGATCAGTCCTTTTAGCGCCAGTTGGTAGTCGGCAACCAAGGCCTCAAAGGTGACGTTGCGGTAGGCAGGATCGTTAACGTCTGGTGAAATCGACAGGGTGCGTGATGTGGGACCCAAGGTGCCAGCAACCCAGCGCGGGCGATCTGGCGTTTTGGCGGTCATAGCGTCGCAGGCTTCACGGGCAAGCGTGGCTCCGGCCAAGTTTAGCGCATATACCTGATCTTCCAAGCCATAGTCTGACTGCGACACGGCTGTGGCATTAAACGTGTTGGTTTCGACCAAGTCGGCACCAGATTCAAGATAGGTGGTGTGAATGGCACGAATAAGATCCGGCTGAGTCAGCGAGAGTAAGTCATTATTGCCTTTTAGGTCACGGTTGTGCGCTTTAAAGGCGTCACCACGGTAATCTTCTTCTTGCAGATTGTGGGTCTGAATAAGCGAACCCATGGCACCGTCTAGAAACAAAATACGGTTGGCAATGGCCGAATGTAGCTGCTCAATACGTCGTTGGCTGGTGTTTTTACTCATGTGGTTCTCAAATTCCTGATGTGACAATGGATCAATTAAAAAAGTATATCAAAAAAAATCGATATAGATTTGAATATTTGTGCATTGGCTGCATGAAAATTGCTCAGGTTGGCCTGAAATTCATTCAGAGAACCATAAAAAAGGCCGCTTAACTGGTTGCGGCCTGGCAGGGAGGAAGTGAGCGTGGCTCGCTATGATGTGGGTACGTCGGCCAGAATGCCAATCAAGATGGGTTTCAACCCAGCAAAGAAAAACTCGACCGCAATAACCATAACAATGAGTCCCATTAGGCGCATGAGTACGCTATTTCCCGTTTCTCCCAGAAAATGAATTATACGGTCTGAGGCCAGCAATATAATGAGCGTCAGTGCCATGACGACAGCCATTGTTCCAAATAGCACCATCCGGTAATCCAGTGTATTGGCGTCTTCCATTAATACAATGGCGTTGGTAATAGCGCCAGGACCGCAGATCATGGGAATCGCTAGTGGTGTGATGCTGATGTCATTCACATAGGAGCTGACTTCAGAATCAGGCACTTTTACGCGAGCTAACCGCGCCTGAAGCATGTCCATGCCCATGATAAAGAAGATCACGCCACCGACAATACGAAAACTATTCACCGAGATATGGAAAAAGTTGAACAGTAGCTGGCCCGATAAGGCAAACAGTACCAACGTAAAAAACGCAACGATCACGGCCTTACGGGCAGTGCGTCTGCGCTGTGCACTGGTCAAAGAGCCCGTGAGCGACATGAATATCGGCATGACCCCTAATGGATTGATTAGGGTAAAAAATGAGGTAAAGCACAGCAGTGCAAATGTAAGCAATTCATTCATTGGAGCAGATCCTTTACTGGCATGAAATCTGATTGCCATTGTATGTGAACTGAACCTAAGCAACAGGTTTTGCGCTTGTTTGTTCATCAAAGGCACCACGATAACTGTTTGCGAAACCTGACAGTGTGGATCATCTCTCATAATAACCGATTGTTTTACTCGGCTATTTCACAAAGGCACTTTTTCAATTAGACTATCACCATATTCTTTCATGTTTGCTTAGAAGGGCACTATGGATATCAATATTCAAGTTACAGATGCAGCGCAAAATTATTTGGCCAATTTGCTCCAGAAGCAAGATGTTGACGGCATTGGTGTGCGTATTTTTATTACCCAGCCTGGTACCCGTTATGCTGAAACCTGTTTGGCTTATTGCCGACCGGGTGAGGAAAAAGAAACTGACCAGCGTTTGCCTCTGGAAAAATTCATGGTTTACCTTGATGAGCCTAGCGTGAATTATTTGGATGAAGCTGTCGTGGATTTCCAAGAGGAAAAAATGGGCGGACAGTTAACCATCAAAGCCCCTAACGCTAAGATGCCGCGTGTGACCTCTGATAGCCCGATTGAAGAACAGATAAAGTACATACTTTACACCGAAATCAATCCCGGCTTGGCCTCTCACGGCGGTGAAGTTTCATTAGAAGAGTTCACTGAAGACAGTGTCGCTATTTTGAAATTTGGCGGCGGCTGTCAGGGCTGTTCAGCAGTTGATTTGACGCTAAAAGAGGGTGTTGAAGCCACCTTGATGGAACGTATTCCACAAATTCGTGGTGTGCGAGATGTGACTGATCATTCGGTTCGTGAAAACGCCTTTTACAAGTAATGCCTCCCTGTATGTAAGTTGACGTATCGTATAGCCAAGCCGCTTCGGTCTTGGTTGTACGTGTTCAGCCTCCTTCCTTGCTACCGTTTCTAAACGGTCTGCTTACTGACGATGCCCATAGCGCTTCTTTAGCACATCATAGGCGGCTTGAATTTTCTGGTAAGCCTCTGTGTCGCCACCACGGTCTGGATGGTGGGTCATGCATTGCATACGATATTGCTGTTTCATCTCCGGCCAGCTGGCGCTAGGGCTGAGTTCGAGACTGGCTAAAGCTGATTGAATGTCTGTCGGTGCTGCCATTGTCTGCCAAAACCCACCGATCATTGCCATAACGTCGCCCACATCGACCTGTGACAGGTTGCGCCAATCCAAATAATAGGCAGCGAGTGGGTCGTGCGTGTCGATTGCATGGCTACCGGATGACTGCCAAGGTTCCCGTTTAATGCTCAGAGGTGCAATTGTCAGCTGGGCTACTTGGTCTGCTATCAAATTGGCGCGCAATTGGTACAGTGCGTGGAACAGCATAAAATGTACGCGAAATCGGCTCATCGGGTGGGTTAAATCTGCACGTGACAGGGTGCCAGGGGCGCGCTCTGCTAGGGCGTCAATGAGGTCGATCTCTCGCATGCCATCAGGGTGGGTTATCAATATCGCATCAATCATTCGTAACCATTCCGGTGGCAAGGTAACAGCCCGTTCTGGCATTCAGTTTCAACCTCTGATTCATATCTTGCGTACTATACCGATTTTTGCGACATTTTTGCTTGAATTACCCGCATTTTTCATTCGGTAGTCTGACTTTAATTGTCGCCTTAGGGTATGATCTGCGATGTTTTTCTTGGCGTAGACACTATGGTTCAATTTCAAAGAGTCGGCATCTTGGGTCGACTAGAAAACGACAGCACGCGAGACACCTTTATGAGGTTGGCGCGATTCTTACAGCAAAAGGGGATTCACTTTGCTGTGGAGTCGGCTTTGTCTGCCGGATTATCGAATGAATTCACCTTCCTCGATCGACAGCCGCTGGCCGCGCAATCGGATTTGATCATTGTTGTGGGTGGTGATGGCACTTTATTGGCTGCTGCACGCGACGTTGCCAATGCCAATGTGCCGGTGCTAGGGGTCAACCGTGGCCGTCTAGGCTTTTTAACCGATATCATGCCAGAAGACCTCGAAGTACGATTGGATGAGGTTTTCGCTGGCAAGTATGTCGAAGAACGGCGTTTTCTGTTGGAAGTAGAGGTGAGGCGTCAAGGCAAGGTGGTGGATACTGCCATTGCGCTAAATGACGTGGTGCTGCACCCTGGTCAGTCAATCCGCATGCTCGAGTTTGAATTATTGATCGACGAACAGTTTGTCTATAGCCAACGCTCAGATGGCCTTATTGTGTCAACGCCGACGGGTTCCACTGCCTATGCATTGAGCGCCGGCGGTCCCATTATGAATCCCAAATTGAATGCCATTGTGTTGGTGCCTATGTTCCCACACACCCTGACCAGCCGTCCTCTGGTGGTCGATGGCGAACGTAAGATTTGTATTATCATTGGTAACAACAATGACTTAAGTCCCCAGGTCAGCTGCGATGCCCAGTCACACATCAACACGCAAGAAGGGGATGAGTTGCATATCAGTAAGATGGCGCAGACACTGCATCTTTTGCACCCTGAACAATATAATTTTTACGAGACCTGTCGCACCAAATTAGGGTGGGGCAGTCGGCTCGGACTCGACAAAAATGACAGCGAATCGGAATAGCGGTAATCCTCCATGACCAATACCTATAAAGACGTGATCGCCAATCTACAGCCTGAAGTTTACTTGCAGCTTAAAGAAAGTCTCGAGTTGAGCAAATGGCCCAATGGCGCAGCACTGACGCCAGAACAGCGCGAACATTGCATGCAAGCGGTGATTGCTTATGAGCTGCAGAATCTGCCTGAAGATGCGCGTACGGGCTATGTGAAGCTGGGTAAAAAGATTACCGACAAGGGTGTCGAAGTACAGCCAATCAATTTGATTGATATCCTAGGTCCACAGTGATGATGGATGATTTGTTTGCTGAAACCACAGACCAACTACTAGGTGAAGGCGTGTTAGACAAAATGCGCGCACGAGTGAATGGCTCGGAACCTGTGACCTACGCATTGGATTTGACCGACAGCCATGTGGATCTCAATCCCTATATTGGCAAGTCACTCAAGCTGGTGTTTGGCGGCACAATTCGCTGTGGCCATTGTGGTGCGGTCACGCCAAAAAGCTATCAAGGGTTGTGCTACGAACATTTTATGACATTGGCTCAGGCCGACAACTGCATGATGAGCCCAGAAAAATGCCATTTGGATCAAGGCACTTGCCGCGAACCCGAATGGGCAGAGCGCGTCTGTCAGCAGCCCCACTATGTATATTTGGCCAATAGCTCTGGCATAAAAGTGGGTATTACCCGCATTGGACAAATACCAGTACGTTGGCTTGATCAGGGCGCTACGCAAGGATTGGTAATTGCGCGCGTGTCGAGCCGTCGCCTCTCAGGGCTAGTCGAGGTGATCTTTAAGCAGCAAGTAGCCGACAAGACCAATTGGCGTGCCATGCTCAAACAATCAGCAGATGTGGAAGACATGGCTGCCCGGCGTGACGCATTATTTGCGCAATGTGCGGAACCCTTGCAGGCACTCATAGCGGAATACGGTCGCCAACACGTGCAGTTAATACGACAAGGTGACGTGTTTGATTTTGAATACCCAGTCCAAGAATACCCAGAAAAAGTCAGTTCGCTGTCTTTTGACAAACAGCCAGAAATTGGTGGGGTGTTATTGGGCATAAAAGGGCAATATCTCATTTTTGACAAGGGCGTGGTTAACATACGCCGACACTCTGGATATCAGGTGCAGTTGTTCGCATCTTAATTACCTGTGATAGGATATTTCATGACAGTAGAAGTGCAGCCACAAACCATTTATTTGAAAGATTACCAAGCCCCTGAGTTCCTGATTGAAACCGTGCATTTGCAGGTCGATATCGGCGCAGAAGCAACGCGGGTTACCAGTACTCTGGCCGTTAAGCGCAATGCACTGTCACCGGCGCGTACCAACCAACTGACCTTGGTTGGCGCTGAATTGCAGACAGAAAAGGTTACCCTGGATTCTGTTGTATTGCAGGACTCTGCCTACCAGTTAACGCACACTGAATTAACCCTGTCGATTACACAGGACAGTGCTGTTATCGAAACAGTGGTGGTTATTCGGCCCCAGAAAAACACCAGTCTAGAAGGACTATATGCGTCTGGCACCATGTTGTGCACGCAGTGTGAAGCCGAAGGCTTCCGTAAAATTACCTGGTACTTGGATCGTCCTGATGTGATGGCTGTATTCACTACCCGCATAGAAGCCGATAAAGCGACCTATCCTGTATTGTTGAGCAATGGCAATCCTACCGATTCAGGTGATTTGACAGATGGTCGTCATTTCGCAGAATGGTTCGATCCATTCAAAAAGCCAGCCTATTTATTTGCCCTTGTCGCAGGTGATTTGGTTCGCAGTGACAGCAGCTTTGAAACCCTTTCTGGGCGTCATGTGAGTTTGCAGCTGTTTGTGGAAGCCCACAACGCCGCTAAAACTGACTTTGCCCATGGGGCTTTGCAGCGGTCGATGGCTTGGGATGAAAAAGCCTATGGTCGTGAATACGATCTCGACCTGTATATGATTGTCGCCTCCGACTATTTCAACATGGGCGCTATGGAAAACAAGGGTCTGAATATTTTCAACTCGTCTCGGGTATTGGCCCATTCAGATACCACGACCGACACCCAGTTTCAGGATATCGAAGCCGTTATTGGCCATGAATATTTCCACAATTGGTCTGGCAACCGGGTCACCTTACGAGACTGGTTTCAGCTCAGTCTGAAAGAAGGCTTTACGGTATTTCGAGACAGCCAATTCACTGCCGAGCTACATTCTGCAGCGGTCAAACGCATGGATGATGTGTCGGTATTGAAAACCATGCAGTTTGCCGAAGATGCCAGTCCTATGGCCCACTCAGTTCGGCCATCGTCCTATATCGAAATCAATAACTTCTATACCACCACCATCTATGACAAGGGTGCAGAAGTCGTGGGTATGGTGCATACCCTGTTGGGCGCTGACCTATTCCGTAAAGGCGCGGATCACTATTTTGAACACCATGACGGTGAAGCCGCTACGATTGAAGATTTCATCGGTAGCATGCAGTCGGTCAGTGGTTTCGACTTTAGCCAGTTTATGCTGTGGTATGAACAAGCGGGCACACCCCAAGTCGCCGTTTCAGATCGTTATAACAGCGAGCGCCAAGAGTACCGTTTAACCATTCAGCAGTCGCTGGCAGCAACGCCTGGGCAACCTGATAAACAACCCATGCTGATTCCGATCAAACTGGGCTTGTTGGACGCTGCCGGCAAAGACATGGCTATTCGTGTATCACCTGCGAGTGCATGGAATGCAGATACCGGCGTTTTATTGGTCACAGAAGCAGAGCAAACCTTTGTGTTCGAGAATGTCACTAGCAAGCCAGTACCCTCGTTGCTGCGTGATTTTTCTGCGCCGGTTAACCTCAGTTTTGATTACAAAACCGATGAATTGGCATTTTTGATGGCGCATGACAGCAACGCATTTAACCAGTGGGATGCCAGCCAAAGATTGGCTTTCAATGTATTGCTATCTAACATCACACGCGCCCATGCGGGTGAAACCTTAGATTTGCCAGATGCCTTTCTATTTGCTTTGTCAGCGGTGTTGCGTGACAACAAGTTAGACAATGCGGTCGTGGCGCGAATGTTGACCCTGCCGCCTGAGTCGCAATTACTTGAACGCATGGCGGTGGCTGACATCGATGCGATTCATCAGGCCCGTAGTTTCGTAAAACGTCAAATTGCTGAATCCTTGCGTCCTGAACTGGAAGCGCGCTTTCACTTATTAAATGATGGCAGAGCCTATGAATTTGACGCCTCAGGAATGGCCGATAGGGCGTTGAAAAATCTCTGTTTAGATTATTTGATGACACTGGAAGATAACCAGTATGTAGAGTTGGCTTGGAAGCAATATCACCACAGTAATAACTTTACCGATCAGGCTGCAGCCATTGGTGCATTGTCAGAGGTGGCAGACCCAACGGTGCGTGAGTCGCTGTATAAGTCATTTATTGATGTCTGGGCGTCTGATTCTCTGATGGTAGAGCATTGGCTTGGCGTGCAGGCAGCGAGCAGCAAATCAGATGTCACTGCAGTGCGTGCATTGATGGCATCACCGCGATTCGATATCAGCAATCCGAATCAAGTGCGCAGTGTGGTAGGGCGATTCAGTCGATCAAATTTGACCCAGTTCCATAAGCCTGATGGCTCTGGCTATAAGTTTTTAGCAGACCAGATCATTGTCCTAAATAGGGTAAATCCACAAACAGCCGGCCGTATGGTGGGTGGATTTCGAGTGCTACCAAGGCTAGATGCCAATCGACAAGAGCTGGTGCGTGCACAGCTACAGCGTATTCTGGAGCTTGAGCAATTGAGTCCTGATGTATACGAAGTGGCTTCCCGTATCGCTAAAAGCTGATTGGGGATGACCCAACCATAAAAAAAAGCGCCGATAGGCGCTTTTTTTAACTCTCAAATTTGATGAAGCTAGTGCATGGTTATTTCAGCGATGCGATGGACTGCGCTAACGCCTGATTTCCCTTCCCAATTGTCTATCCGGCCTTCACGCCAGCCATTGACCCATTGTTGGTGTAGTGTGTTTTGTTCGGTGGGGCACGCGTCCTTTGATTTCCCGTTGAGTCCTGCTAGGTAGCCTTTCTGGAATGCTCTTTCTGACATATCACGCTTGTGTCTTTTCATAGATTCGACCTCTATTACAAAACAAATGAACGATCCAATGAACTGTCTGATGATTTAAATTATAATTATTAAGCACCATCTCATCGTCATTGGTAGGCAGTAAGCCTGTATTTAAAAATACGTAAATGAGACCTTCCAGTCGATGTTTTATTGTTTATAAAGAATTTTTTTTTAAAATTTGAGAGAATAACGGAGAACTGTTTAATGCCGAAATGGCTTAAATCAAGCACTTAGACGCCATTCTCAGCTGTTTTTATTATCATTTGTAGGGATGTTGATGTTTTTTATAACGCAATAATCTATCGCAACACACCAAGAGGCACCACCGCACATGAATCCTATTTTTGTTTCTTGTCCAAAGGGCATTGAATCGTTACTGCGCGAAGAAGTGTTGTCGCTTGGTTTGCAGGATGTCACTGAAACCACGGGTGGTGTCATTGGCTCTGCAGATGCCGAAACCCTCTACCGTCTGTGTTTGTGGTCGCGATTGGCTTCCCGTATTTTGCTGACGTTGGTAGAAGCACCAGCAACTACCATGGAGCAGCTGGCTGATCATGTTCAATCAATCGATTGGTCACAGCACATGCGCGCATCGGGCACCATGCGTGTGAATTTCGCTGGTACTTTGAAAGACGTCAATAACGAATTGTTTGGCGCCATGCGCGTTAAAGACGTCATTGTCGATCAGTTCCGAGACAACAATGGTGTGCGACCCAGTGTGGCGAAAAACGATCCAGACATTACCGTCGATGTTCGTATTCGTAAGGGCAGTGCACGGGTTGCCATTGATATCTCAGGCGAGCCCCTACACCGCCGTGGTTATCGGTTAGATGGTGCACAAGCGCCTTTAAAAGAAAACCTAGCGGCCGCCATTTTGATTCGCGCTGGTTGGCCCGCAGTGGCTGAGAAAATGGGCGCACTGATCGACCCGATGTGTGGATCAGGTACGTTATTAATCGAAGCCGCTTGGATGGCAGGCGACCGCGCACCGGGCTTGTCTCGTCGTTATTGGGGCTTTACCGGCTGGACACAACACGATCCTGCCATGTGGATAACGCTTACCGCAGAAGCCCGCGCTCGCCGCGCAGCAGGCGAAGATAAAATTCCACCGATATTGGGATACGATGCTGATGCGGGTGCCGTGCAGGCGTCATTGCATAACATTGACCGTGCGGGTGTTAAAGGCAGTGTGTGGGCCTATCGTAAAGAATTATCCCAGTGGCAAAAACCAACACACGTGGCGTTGAATGACGGGCTATTGGTCTGTAACCCGCCTTATGGTCAGCGTCTGGGTGAAGAACAAGCCCTTATTGGACTCTATCGTTATTTGGGTCAAGTCATGGGTCGAGAATTACAGGGATGGCAGGCCAGTGTCTTTACCGGTAACCCGGAACTAGCCAAAGCGATTGGCTACCGTGCCCACAAGTTTTATCGTCTGAATAATGGCCCTATTGATTGTAAGTTGTTTAACTTTGAGATCACCGATACCTGGAAAATGCGCAGTCAGGACAACAGCATCAGTGAAGCCGACCACAATGAGGCCGCTTTTGAAAAATTGTCTGACGGTGCGCGCATGGTCGCAAACCGCATTCGCAAAAATCTGAAGTCACTTAAAAATGATATTAAGCGCGAGCAGTGGCAGGCGTTCCGTATCTATGACGCTGACATTCCTGAATACTCAGCAGCGGTTGACCGGTATAACGACTGGTTGCACGTGTCTGAATACACCGCGCCACGCGAGATACCAGAAGAAAAAACCAAGGCCCGTTTGGCTGACTTAATGGCTGCGCTGCCTGTCGCTACCGGCGTATCAGCAGAAAAAATCGTATTAAAGGAACGCAGCCGTCAAAAAGGCCAAAGCCAGTACAATCGATTGTCTCAGGTCGGTCAGGAATTTCCGGTTGTTGAGGGCGGGGTTAATTTGTTGGTGAATATGACCGATTATCTGGATACTGGTTTGTTTTTAGACCACCGTCCAGTGCGGATGCAATTGGCAGAAATGGCCAAAGGCAAAAGCTTCTTGAATCTCTATTGCTATACCGCTGCTGCCACCGTGCATGCGGCCGTTGGCGGTGCAAAATCCAGTGTCAGTGTCGATCTGTCCAACACCTATATTCAATGGGCAAAACGCAATTTTGACGCCAACGGCATGACTGAAGGCAAACACAAGCTCGTGGCTGCTGATTGTCGTGCTTGGATGAAAGACTATAAAAACCGTGATGTGCTGTTCGATGTGATTTTTATGGATCCACCGACCTTTTCAAATTCAAAGAAAACCCATGAAACGCTCGATATTCAGCGCGACCATGCTGAATTGATCGCTTTGGCAATGAAGCACCTAGAAGTCGGTGGTCAGCTGGTTTTCAGTAACAACCGCCGTGGCTTTAAATTAGATGACGCCGTTTTAGAGCAGTATGTCGTAAAGGACATTTCGGCGCGGTCGATCCCAAAAGACTTTAAACGCAACCAAAAGATTCACCAATGTTGGATACTTTCTCCTCGAGACTGAGCGAGCAACAGTGGCGAGATATGAACGAAACCGAAAAAGGTGCAGTGGGTTATGGCGCAGAATGCCACAATTTTTAAAGCAGATATTCAGATCAGTGATCTGAACAGGCACCACTACGAATTGCACAGTCTAACGCTGGCGCGCCACCCATCAGAAACCGATGAGCGGATGATGGTGCGGCTCATGGCATTTATGCTCTATGCAGACGAGCAATTGCTGTTTAGCAAAGGACTGTCCGCAGAAGGCGAGCCTGATGTCTGGCATAAAGACCTGACTGGCCATATTCTCCGCTGGATATACGTTGGCCTGCCCGATGAGAAATGGTTAAGAAAGGCGGCGGGGCGCAGCGACGCCGTGGTGGTGATAGCCTATGGTGGCAATACTGCTAAAATGTGGTGGAAGAAGAACGGCGACGCATTAGCCAATATCAAACAGCTCACAGTATTAGAGCTGACGAAACAAGACAGTGAAGCCCTGGCTGGTCTTGCAGACCGTAATATGCAATTACAAGTAACCATAGAGGGCAATACCCTGTGGTTGTCTACCGACACAGCCGCATTGGAAATCACCCCTGATGTGCTGTTGTCGCAAACATAGCCTTTAGGCCATAGGTGCTAAACTATCCAGTTGTGGCATTGAATTGAGAGGGTTGGATGTGGAAATTTTAGGAATTGATATTGGTGGCACAGGCATCAAGGGTGCCATCGTCGACTGCCGAACTGGCAAGATTACGTCCAAGCGACACCGCGTAGCAACACCGCAGCCAGCTACCCCGCAGTCAGTGGCGCGCGTGGTAGAAGAGTTGCGTGCCCACTTTGATTGGCACGGGCCAATTGGTGCTGGGTTTCCTGCTGCCATACAACACGGTGTTGCCAAAACAGCATCAAATGTTGACGACGCCTTCATTGGCCTCAATCTTGAAAAGCTCTTTTCTGATGCAACCCAATGTCCAGTGTTTGTCGCTAACGACGCAGACGTTGCAGGCTTGGCTGAATGTCAATTCGGTGGCGCGTTTGAACAGTCTGGGTTAACGATCGTTGTTACCGTGGGTACCGGCTTAGGCACGGCATTGGTTAACAATGGTCATTTGCTGCCTAATACAGAGCTTGGCCATATTTGGCTAGCCAATGGTCAGGAAGCAGAGGCCTATGCGGCGGATTCAACGCGTAAAAAATTGAAGTTAGATTGGGAGACCTGGGCAGACCGCTTTAATACCTATCTCACCACACTAGAAGGGCTGTTCTTTCCGGATGCGTTTATCATCGGTGGTGGTGCCAGTAAGCATCTCGAGAGCTTTAAGGACCATTTAACCCTGTCCACGCCGATTCGAGCGGCCACATTGTTGAACAAGGCGGGTATTGTCGGGGCGGCAACCTACGCACAATCGCGCATGTAAACCGCCGCCTAACTCATGCCCGAAACAGGAAGCCTAGGCTTCCTGTTCTGCTTTCTGGACCATCAAAATAACAAACTTGCTGTCACCTGTTACAGTGGTGCATCGTCCAAATAGCTTTTTGAGTACCACATGGTATTGCAGATGGCGGTTGGCAACGACCCATAACTGGCCACCAGGACGCAGACTGGTTTCAGCGCTCTTAAACAAATCCTGTGCAAGTTCGGTGGTGACTGTGGTGCCTTGGTGAAACGGTGGATTGCACACAATCAAATCAAACGGGCGATCAGCCGACAACGGCATCGCGTCTGCTTGGAAGGCATGTGACCGTTGGCTTTCACCGAATGCGCGTAACAAATTTTCTTCTGCACAGGCTACAGCCATCGCAGATTCATCTACCATGACGACTTCAGCGTCAGGGTGCTTTTTCAAATAAGCCAGTCCGAGTACGCCGTTACCGCAACCCAAATCACCGACCAACGCCGCTTTAGGAAGCTGGTGTAGGCTGTCTAAGAATAGTCGAGTGCCCATATCTAGCTGGTTGCCACAAAAAATACCCGGTGTCTGAGCCAACATAATGTCGGTATTGGGCAGTACATACCCCGGCGTAAAGCGTGGCGGCATGGCTGATTGTTTGGCATTGGTTGCCTGCCATACACGTGCCTTTTTTCGTCCCTTTAGCGGGTTAACGGGGCCAAAATACTGTGCTACTGCGTCAAACTGGCTTTTACGGATGTGCTTGTCCATGCCAGCTAACCACAATTCTGCTCCCTCGGGTGCAATGGCGCTTAGGCTCTGTAACTGCCAGTGCAGTAAGGCCATCGATTTTGGGATTTTTAATACGATAACACCCCGTGGTTCTGCAATGTTGTGTGACATCGGCAGCCAGTGGGTCATTAGGTTGTCGGCGTCTAAACCGTTTAGCGTCGCGTTTCTGCGACAAGCAATGGCGGCTTGTTCTGAATCCGACCATGACTGCTGTACGCGATCATTGAGGCTGACGGTGAGCGCACCGAAGGCATCATTGACCACGGTAATGTCACGGTAGTCATCGGTAAGCAACTCGAGCAAAAAACTGTCGGCAGAATCCCATGCTTGTAGCGGTAAATGGGGTGCATGTGGTTGGCGCTGTAGGGTAAATGCGCCCATCGGCGTGGTCATTGTTTGCTCGGTCATGGCGATAAAATCACTGGGTTATATAAAGGACAGCTAGTGTAGTCGCTTATGGACTGCCGCTCAAACGCTTCGATGATTCTTGGGTAAAACGCTTGTGTCGAACAGTGTCCATTCTTATCCCGTGCGCTTGGGTGTTCTCATTCATTATTTATACCGTTATCTTTGTTATTTTGGTTGGCTCATCGAAGTCAGTGGCGCCTGGTAAATCGGCTATATAAGGCGTGATAGGCAGTTGAAAGGCAGTTGAAAGGCAGTTGAAGGGCAGTTGAAAGGCAGTTGAAGGGCAGTTGAAAGGCAGTTGAAGGGCAGTTGAAAGGCAGTTAAAGGGCAGCTGAAATGCAGTTGAAAGGCAGTTAATAGACAGGACAGGCAGTTAATAGACAGGACAGGCAGTTAATAGACAGGACAGGCAGTTAATAGACAGGACAGGCAAAGACCCAATATAGGGGTTGATAATCGAGCAACCCAGTTAGGTTGCTCGCATGTTGCTGGCTACGATTTACGAATGAGAAGGGCACCGCACTCAAGGTGGTGGGTATAGGGAAACTGGTCAAAACACGCAAACTGCTGAATGTCGTAGGCGTCACTTAACGCAGCGCAATTCGCACGTAAGGTTTCCGGATTGCATGAAATGTATATGATGTTTTTAAAGTGCCGCGCCAAATCTAGGGTCGCTGGATCGAGGCCTGCTCTAGGTGGATCAACAAACAAGGTATCTAATGCGGACTCTGTGCGGTCTGTCTTCAACCACTGTGCACTGAAATCTTCACTGCTGGCTTTTAAGAATTGGATATTGTCGCAACCGTTAAGCGCGGCATTTTCGGTTGCGGCTTTGGTGGAAAGCTTTGAAATCTCGGTGGCGGTTACGGCATCAAACTGTCTGCTCAGGGGCAGGGTAAAGTTACCAATCCCACAATAGAGTTCAAGCAAATCGCCTTCTAGTGAGGCGGCTTGGTCAACTGCCCACTGAAGCATGTGGGTCGCAACCCCTGCATTCGGTTGGGTAAAGGTGTTTTCATATTGGTGATAGGTATAGACGCCATCGTTCAATGTGAACGTTTCCTCTACCCAGTTCTGGCTCACCACGATTTTTTGTTTGCGTGACCGCCCAATGATGTGCACCCCAAGGTCTTTCTCTAGCTGTTGTGCTTTCTCTAACCAGTCGTCTTCAAGCGGTCGGTGGTAAATCATGCTGACCAGGGCTTGCGCTGTGGTCGTGGTGAGAAACTCGACTTGGTAGAGCTTTCTTCGGAGTATGGGGTCTGCCATAAATGCGTCACGCACCTGCGTCATCAAGGTGTTGATAAGCGCAGAACCCACTGGGAATTCGTCCATGCGGATGCGTTCTTTGGTCTCTGGATTGAACATGATATAGAAGCTATCGTCGGCTTCATGCCATACGCGAAATTCAGCGCGCATGCGGTAGTGGCTTACTTCAGACTCATAGACTGTTGGCGTGGGTAACACCAAACCATCCTCAGCAAATTGGCTGTTTACTAGGGCTATTTTGTCCTGTAACAGACTATGATATTGATCTGGAAAAACTTGGCCTACCGACATGGTCTATTCTCTTTGCTTGAAAAGGGCGACAGTTTACAGAGGCTTGGATGAACTAAAAAGGCTTTGGGCTGCATCGCACAGAATTTTTGGTGCAATGACATAGAGCCTGCGTGCGTTTCATGTTACTTTCGCCCTTTATTGCCTCTTTGAGTAGGACCTTAATTGTGATTCCAGAATTAGATGAATTGTTGGCGTTTTTGCGGTGCCGTACACCCGATGCTTGGGTGGCATCAGCATTAGATCCTGACAACCTTTCGTTGCTATTGGTCGATCATGCCCAGTGTGAAAAGAAAGCGGCATCTTCTGCCATGAACATGATGTATCGCTATGTCGACCGTCACGATTTGCTCAAGAAAATGAGTAAGTTGGCCCGCGAAGAATTGGTGCATTTTGATCAAGTGATTAGTCTGATGCGCGCACGGGATATTGAGTACACCCACTTAACAGCGTCACGCTATGCAGCAGGGCTAAACCAGCATGTGCGAAATCATGAGCCTGACAAATTGGTTGACCGTTTGATTGTAGGTGCCTTCGTTGAGGCGCGCAGCTGTGAGCGGTTTGCATGTATTGCGCCGCACCTGGATGCAGAGCTGTCTAAGTTCTACACCTCATTGTTAAAATCTGAGGCACGGCATTTTAAAGATTATTTGCATCTGGCTAGGGTTTACGCTGATAAACCGATTGAAGACCGCATTGCGCATTTCGCTGAGGTTGAGCAAGACCTTATCGAATCTGAAGATACTGAGTTTCGCTTCCACTCTGGGCCCATTGCAGCAGCCTAAGTGGGTGACTGCAAAGGGTGAT
Organism: uncultured Saccharospirillaceae bacterium; assembly: GCA_913063165.1. Lineage (GTDB taxonomy): Bacteria > Pseudomonadota > Gammaproteobacteria > Pseudomonadales > Natronospirillaceae > CAJXZL01. The sequence goes on from CAJXZL010000004.1 coordinate 26,673, forward strand.
CTGTGACAGGGAGGGGACCTAGCCTATTACAGTGTAAAGGCTATTGAGGTCATCGCGTCGGGGGTAGTCTTCAAGAACACGCCACCCTGATCGTTCCAGCTGCCCAGTACGATGCGGCGCTTTCCGTCTCTCATAGGGTGTTCAGCAGGTTGATGGGTGTGTCCGTGAATCAACACATCGGCCTGTGTACGATCCATCAATTGCGTAACCGCATCCATCGTCACATCCAAAGCGCTGTCTTGTTGGTTTGATTGGTGTGCTTTGCTCATTCGGCGGGCGCGCTCAGCCGTTCTAATGCGCATTAAGCGGGGCAGGCGCTTTAATATCCATTGCACTAAGGGTCGTCGTAACCAGTAACGCGCGCGTTGATATTGTTGGTCCTGCGTGCAGAGCTGGTCGCCGTGGCACAACACAGCGGTTTCATCGCCGATCTTTACTGTATGAATTTCGGGAATTAGGCGAGCACCTGTTAATCCCAAAAACCGCTCTCCGATTAGGAAATCCCGGTTGCCGTGCTGCAAATAGACCGGTACGCCGCTGTCAGTAAGTGATCGAAGGCGTCGAATGATGGATAGGGTATGGGGAGACACATAGTCGTCCCCAATCCAGTATTCAAACAGATCACCCAGAAGATATAGCGCCTGCATATCCGACTGGTGCGCATCAAGAAAAGCGAAAAAGGCCGTTTGTAGCTCTGGCCTATGGTCATCCAAATGCACGTCAGATGCGAAATACAGGGCCATTTTTTATTCCTGGATAGTCACTGATTCAATTACGATCGGCGTAACAGGCACGTCTTGGTGGCCACCAGAGTTACCAGTCTTAACACCCTTCATCTGATTCACAATGTCCATGCCTTCAACAACTCGTGCGAATACCGCATAGCCCCAACCCATTGAATTTTCAGCAGTGAAGTTCAAAAACGCATTGTCAGATACGTTAATGAAAAACTGTGTGGTAGCTGAATGAGGGTCGTTGGTGCGCGCCATAGCGAGCGTGCCAGTAAGATTCTTAAGGCCGTTGTTGGCTTCGTTCTTAATTGACGCGCGGGTAGGCTTCTGGTTCATCTTCTCGTCGAAACCACCGCCCTGTACCATAAAGCCGTTGATGACACGGTGAAAAATAGTGCCGTCATAATGACCCGCTTTCACATATTCGATGAAGTTGGCTGAAGTTTCAGGTGCTTTTTCAGTCTCTAGAGCAATCGTGATATCGCCCATGCTGGTTTTCATGATGATCATTATTTTTCCTCGTCAATGTCTATTTTTAAATGTAATTGCTTGGCTGCAATCAAGGTGTTTTGCATCAAGGTCGCCACGGTCATGGGTCCAACGCCGCCTGGTACTGGCGTGATCCAGGCAGCCTTTTCACTGGCTGCGTCAGTTTCGACATCACCCACGACCTCACCTGAAGCGAGTCGATTAATGCCCACATCGATAACGATGGCATCTTTACGAATCCATTCACCTGGAATGAATTGTGGTTTGCCCACAGCAACGACCAGAATTTCGGCGCGACGCACATGGGCTTCTAAATCTAATGTGAATTTATGTGCAACGGTGATGGTGCAACCCGCAAGCAATAATTCAAGTGCCATGGGGCGTCCGACATGATTGCTGGCTCCGACGACTAAGGCTTCTTTACCGTGAAACTCGGTTCCAGTAGAAGACAATAGCGTCATGATGCCTTTTGGAGTGCAGCTTTCTAGTAGTGGTAAGCGCTGTGCCAAACGACCCAAGTTAAATGGGTGGAACCCATCAACGTCTTTGTCCGGTAATATGTGTTCTAGAATGCGCGTGGCATCTAAATGGTCTGGCAATGGTAGCTGCACTAAGATGCCGTCAATTGAAGCGTCGGCATTAAGTTGTGCTATTAAGTCCATTAATTCAGATTGTGTGGTTTCTTGGGGCAAGTCATAGGAAATTGACTTAAAACCCACTTCTTCACAGGCTTTGCGCTTACTGGCGACATAGAGTCGAGAAGCGGCATCTACGCCGACCAAGATAACAGCAAGCCCAGGCACGCGAAAACCACGTGCCCGCATGTCTTGAACATCGGTTGCAACGGCGCTGCGAACCTGTGTAGCAATGGCTTTGCCATCAATAAGTTTGGCTGTCATTAAAGGTGTCCCAAATCGAATATAAATACTGGTGGTGATTCTCGCACGAAAGGCCCAATGCCGCCAATGGCGTGCCAGTGGTTTCTTATTAAAAGAAGGCTTGTTCTTGTGCGATTTTGAGAACAGTTACAGATAATCGCCTGTCTATCCAAAAAGGCTAGGGCGGTTGGCGTGCTATCTGATGGAGCGCAGCGACTGTGTGGATGGATTGACCGGTTGACACACAGGCTATCGTGGTTTGGGCATTGTCTGGCCATTTCTACAACGGCTGGGCAGACCCATCAAGGTGATAGGCTCAAGAATTGCCGCTGCTTTGCTTGAGCAAGCTGTTGATTTGTTTCGATTTTTGACGTGGTTGCTGCAAAAATGGAGGCAGAGCAGACCAATTTTTAACCAAAATGCCACAGCAATTGCTAGTGTGTTGTTTTTTAAAGAAATAAACAAAAAAAGTCATTGACGGATGCCAATCCTGACCTTATTATGCGCTCCACTTTCGAGGGGAGTTGAACTTCTTAAGAAAGCGTCGGAGCATAGCGCAGCCTGGTAGCGCATCTGGTTTGGGACCAGAGGGTCGGGGGTTCGAATCCCTCTGCTCCGACCATTCGTTCTTTAAATCCTAGTGTTTGTATTGGTCTGCCGCTGGTAGCGACTGTTATTTGCGCCCGTAGCTCAATTGGATAGAGCAACAGCCTTCTAAGCCGTAGGTTGCAGGTTCGAGCCCTGCCGGGCGTACCAATTGTTACAATACATAGGTTATGGTGGGCGTAGCTCAGTTGGTAGAGTCCCGGATTGTGATTCCGGTTGTCGTGGGTTCGAGCCCCATCGTCCACCCCATTTTTTATTGCCGTCCTGGCATGAAAATGGAAAGAATGTTTGAATAGTTGTAAGTGTAAAATGCGGATGTGGTGAAATTGGTATACACGCTGGTTTTAGGTACCAGTTGCGAAGGCAGTGAGAGTTCGAGTCTCTCCATCCGCACCATTTCTTGTCTTTCGAGACAAATCAAAAACTCAAAATTTCTTGCTAAAACTGTCATTATTGACGGTCTTTTTGCGTCTGTACTCCCTACAATTCTTATCCCACAGTTTCAGCTTTTTTTTAGCTTGCGGTTGCTGTAAACTCTGCGTCCTTGAAAAATCGCGCAGATCAAGATCTGCCTTGCATAAAGACAATTTCGTGGGTGGCTGCACTCAAACCCAAATAGATGATGGATGAAATTGAGAAGGGGTCTATAGACAGTGCTTGTCTATCGGCAATCTCGGCCACATCACACACGAGTTTTGAAAGAAACTTGATTGACAACTGCTACGCAATTAGCGCTCTGCGACTAATGCGCAATGCATAACAGAATTATTGGTGAGGAAATACATGCAAATCTCTGTTGAAGCGACAACTGCACTAGAACGTCGCATGACGATCGGCCTACCAGCTGAAAAGATCGACGCTGAAGTTGAAAAGCGTTTGTTGGATTCTGCACGTCGCGTGCGTATCGATGGCTTCCGTCCTGGTAAAGTACCAGCGTCTGTAGTGCGTCAGCGTTATGGTGCTGGCATCCGTCATGAAGTCGTAAGCGATGTTATGCGTAGCAGCTTTGTAGAAGCGGTAACCAAAGAAAAATTGAAATTGGCTGGCGTTCCTGAAGTTGTGCCAACTAAAGACACAGCTGGCGAGCCTTTTGAGTTCACAGCGACTTTCGAAGTGTACCCAGAATTGAAATTGGCTACCTTTGATAAGTATAAGTTTGTACGTCAGTCTACTGAAGTGACTGATGCAGACGTTGATAAGATGCTAGAAACCTTGCAGGAACAGCGTGCTACTTACAGCCCTGTTAAGCGCAAGTCTAAGAAAGCTGATCAGGTTACTTGCAACTTCGTTGGTAAGATCGATGGCGAAGAATTTGAAGGTGGCAAGGCTGAAGATGCCAAAATCATTCTTGGTTCTGGCCAAATGATTCCTGGCTTCGAGACAGGCATCAAGGGCATGAAGACGGGTGACGAGCAAACGATCACCGTGACCTTCCCTAAAGATTACCAGGCTGAAGAATTGGCAGGTAAGGAAGCGCAGTTTGACGTCACTGTTACTGAAGTCGGTGCGCCGCAATTCCCAGCGCTAGACGAAGAGTTTTTCAAGTCTTTCCACAGCGGTGCAACCGATGTTGAAGGCTTCAAAGTTGACGTAAAGGCTAACATGACGCGTGAATCACGTCAGGCATTGGCTGGTGTCTTGAAGACTGCAGTTGTTGATAGCTTGATCGCATCAAACGAATTTGACGTTCCTAAGGCATTGGTTGACGACGAGATCGATCGTCTACGCCAGCAAGCGGTCCAGCAATACGGTGGTGGCAAGATGGATCCTTCATCTTTACCTGCTGAGTTGTTCCAAGAGCAGGCCGTACGTCGCGTTAAGGTTGGCTTGATCATGTCTGATATCATCAGTACACATGAACTCAAAGCCGATGACGCTGCTGTTACGGCGTACTTAGAAGACATGGCTGCTGTTTATCAAGAGCCTGCATCAGTGATTGAATACTACCGTAACAACCCAGAGCAGATGTCTCAGGTTCAAGCGGTCGTCATCGAAGAGGCTGTTATCCAGAAAGTATTGTCAGCGTCTAAGGTTACTGAGAAAGCAGTTAAGTATGACGACGCTATTAAATTAGCCCGTGGCTAAGATCGGTAATCTGCTGTAAAAAAGCAGTCAACGTGGTTTTCATTGAAGACGCATGTTGGTTTAATAGGACAGTCAGTGTCATTCAGGTGCTGGCTGTCTTTGCGTTTATAGGGTCTGAAGGAGAGCAGTATGAACCGTGGTAATCAAGGTCCTGTCGACGGCATGGGCCGCTTGATGGAAGCAACCATTATTCCCCAGGTAGTTGAAACAACGGCACGTGGCGAGTCACGTTGGGATATTTACTCCCGACTATTAAAAGAGCGTGTGGTATTTTTGGTTGGACCAGTTGAAGAATATATGGCCAACGTATTGGTTGCGCAGTTATTGTTCTTGGAATCTGAGAATCCTGATAAAGACATTCACCTGTATATTAACTCTCCAGGTGGCTCGGTCACCGCAGGTATGTCTATCTATGACACCATGCAGTTTATCAAGCCCGATGTGAGCACCATGTGTATTGGCCAAGCGGCTAGCATGGGTGCATTGCTGTTAACCGGTGGTGCAAAGGGTAAGCGTTTTTGTTTGCCAAACTCTCGGATGATGATCCATCAGCCACTTGGCGGCTATCAGGGACAGGCAACTGACATTGAGATTCATGCACGTGAAATTCTGTCGATGAAGCACAAGTTGAACGAGATTATGGCGTACCATACCGGTCAAACGATTGAGAAAATCGAAAAAGACACGGATCGCGATAATTTTATGGATGCGGAAACGGCGATGAACTATGGTTTGATTGATCAGGTTATTTCGCGTCGATAAGCCCAACGGCTGCAAGCGACACACAATTCAGATTGATGAGATAGGCCAAAAGTACATTGAATATCCCGTATTGAGCGCTACGCTTGATGGGATAGGTCTATCAGAAAGACACATAGGTTGGAGCGGTTGAATGGGTGATAACACCAAGGACACAAAGGATTCAGGCAAGCTATTGTACTGTTCGTTTTGTGGCAAGAGTCAGCATGAAGTCAGAAAACTGATCGCTGGCCCTTCAGTATTTATTTGCGATGAATGCGTTGAATTATGCAACGACATCATTCGCGAAGAGCTAGATGACGACACCGTTGCAGTACCTAGTGATCGATTACCGACGCCTGCAGAGATTACAGCGACGCTGAATGATTACGTGATTGGACAGGAACGCGCCAAAAAAGTATTGGGCGTGGCCGTGTATAACCACTATAAGCGCTTACGTTATGCTAACGATAAAGACAAAGATGTTGAGTTAAGTAAGAGTAACATTTTGTTGATTGGTCCTACGGGTAGCGGTAAAACACTTTTGGCCGAAACCTTAGCACGCTTATTGGATGTGCCTTTTACCATGGCTGATGCCACCACGCTCACCGAAGCAGGTTATGTCGGTGAAGACGTAGAGAACATCATTCAGAAATTGCTGCAAAAGTGTGATTACGATGTCGATCGTGCGCAACGTGGCATTGTTTATATTGATGAAATTGACAAGATTTCACGTAAGTCTGATAACCCATCCATCACGCGTGATGTATCGGGTGAAGGCGTTCAGCAAGCCCTGCTAAAACTGATTGAAGGTACAGTAGCCAGCGTTCCGCCTCAGGGTGGCCGCAAGCATCCACAGCAAGAGTTTTTGCAAGTAGATACGTCCAACATTCTATTTATCTGTGGTGGCGCTTTTGCGGGTCTAGACAAGATTATTAGTGATCGGTCAGACACCAGCGGTATTGGCTTCTCGGCCACCGTGAATAGCAAGGAAAGTCGTAAGTCGATTGGCCAAGCACTGAAAGATGTTGAGCCTGAAGACTTGATCAAATTTGGACTTATTCCCGAATTTATTGGTCGTCTACCAGTATTGGCGACCCTTGAAGAACTTGATGAAGCGGCGTTGATTCAGATTTTGACCGAGCCTAAGAACTCCCTTGTGAAGCAGTTTCAGAAGCTGTTCAGCATGGAAGACGTGGAATTGGAATTTAGGGATTCAGCCTTATCTGCAGTGGCTAAAAAGGCCATGGATCGAAAAACCGGTGCCCGTGGGCTGCGGTCAATCGTTGAAGCGGTATTGCTAGATACCATGTACCAAATCCCTTCAGAAACCGATATTACCAAAGTAGTGGTAGATGAATCGGTGATTCGCGGGGAATCAAAACCATTGATATTGTATGAAAACGTTGAAAAAGCCCGGGCTAACGGTGGAAGCAGCGATTAAAAAAGGGCCTTAGGGCCCTTTTTTGTGTGGTAAATTTGTTAAGGTTGTCTTGTATTGTCGATATTTGACTCCATAAAGACTCCTAGTAATCAATTGGTATCGAGGTACTCCGAATGGAGATTGTACAGCTAGAAAACCCCACAAGAATGCCCTTATTGCCCTTGCGCGACGTGGTGGTTTACCCCCACATGGTCATTCCTTTATTTGTGGGTCGAGAAAAGTCGATTAATGCCCTGAATAAAGCCATGAAAGACAACAAGAAAGTCTTTTTGGTGGCACAAAAGAATGCGTCTCAAGACGACCCTATTCAAGAAGATGTCTATGACATTGGTACCATTGCCACTATTTTGCAGTTATTGAAACTGCCCGACGGTACCGTCAAGGTATTGGTCGAAGGTGAACAACGTGGCCGTGTCGCCAAATTGATTGAAAGTGATGATTTGATCGAGTGTGAAGTTGATGTGCTCGACACCCAAGTATTAGAGGACCGTGACGAAGAAGTCATGGTGCGGTCTGTTATCTCTCAGTTTGAAAAATATGTGCAATTTAGCAAGAAGGTGCCTAGTGAAGTGTTGACTTCCCTGAATGGCATCGCGGATCCGGGCCGCCTAGCCGATACCATTGCTGCACATATGTCGTTAAAAATCGCTGAGAAACAAGAAGTATTAGAAACAGTAGACCTCAAGGACCGTTTGGAACACCTATTGCGCCTTATGGAAACTGAAATCGATCTGTTACAGGTTGAAAAGCGCATCCGTGGTCGTGTTAAAAAACAAATGGAAAAGAGCCAGCGTGAGTACTATTTGAATGAGCAAATGAAAGCCATTCAAAAGGAACTTGGCGATTTGGAAGAGGGCGGTGCGAACGAAACCGATGAGCTGTTGCGTCGTGTTGAGGCCTCTGGCATGTCAAAAGAAGCCCGCAACAAAGCTCAGGCTGAAATTTCTAAACTCCGCATGATGTCGCCGATGTCGGCTGAAGCCTCAGTGGTGCGCAGTTATGTCGAATGGCTCGCTAACCTGCCGTGGAAAAAACGCAGTAAAGTGAAACATGACATCAGTGAAGCTGAAAAGATTTTGAATGAAGACCATTATGGTCTTGAAGAAGTCAAAACCCGTATTTTGGAATACCTTGCAGTGCAGTCGCGGGTGAAAAAGCTTAAAGGCCCCATTCTTTGTTTGGTTGGTCCTCCGGGTGTGGGTAAGACTTCCTTAGGGCAGTCAATAGCACGTGCCACTAACCGCAAATTTGTGCGGATGTCTCTGGGCGGTGTTCGGGACGAGTCTGAGATTCGTGGTCACAGACGCACCTATATCGGCTCAATGCCTGGCAAGATCTTGCAAAAGCTCACCAAAACCAAGGTCAAGAACCCGTTGTTCCTGTTGGATGAGATAGACAAGATGGGCATGGATCACCGCGGTGATCCATCGTCTGCGCTACTTGAAGTGTTAGATCCAGAGCAAAACAGCACATTCAATGACCATTATTTAGAAGTAGATTACGACCTGTCAGATGTGATGTTTATCTGTACGTCTAACTCGATGAATATTCCTGGACCCTTGTTAGACCGAATGGAAGTGATTCGCATTCCGGGCTATACCGAAGATGAAAAGCGCAATATTGCGGAACAGTATTTGATTCCAAAGCAAATGGAAGCCAATGGCCTAAATGCGGGCGAGTTGACCCTGACATCTGAAGTTGTGATGGACATTATCCGTTATTACACGCGTGAAGCTGGTGTGCGTAACCTCGATCGTGAAATTGCCAAGATATGTCGCAAGGTCGTGAAACTGCAGGTTTCGAGTCAGTCTGCTGAAGGTGTTGAGATTACTACCGATACACTCGAAGAATTTGCCGGTGTGCGGAAGTTTAGCTACGGCGTTGCCGAGAAAGACAACCAAATCGGTCAGGTAACGGGTCTCGCTTGGACGTCAGTGGGTGGTGAGCTACTTACCCTTGAGTGCAGCGTGGTTAAGGGTAAAGGGCGTATCACACGCACCGGTAAGCTGGGTGATGTGATGCAGGAGTCAATTCAAGCGGCCATGACTGTAGTCAAAAGTCGGGCGCAAGGCTTGGGTATTTGGCCCAACTTTATCGACAAGTATGACCTCCATGTTCATGTCCCAGAAGGTGCCACACCAAAGGATGGTCCAAGTGCCGGTATTGGCATGGTCACGGCATTGGTATCGGCATTAACCCGTATCCCGGTTCGTGCGGATGTGGCCATGACAGGCGAAATTACACTGCGTGGTCAGGTGCTTCCAATTGGTGGTTTAAAAGAGAAATTACTGGCCGCACATAGAGGCGGTATCAAAACGGTCATCATTCCAGATGAAAATGAAAGGGATCTCAGAGAGATTCCCGAAAACATTAAGAAGGATTTGATTATAAAGCCCGTCAAATGGATTGATCAGGTGTTAGAACATGCGTTAGAATACAAACCGATTTCATTGACAGATGAGCAAATTGAATCTGAATTGATCCGAGAAAAGAAAAACAATGAAGGCGGATCAGATAGGTTGCATACGCACTAAAATATACGCTTGACAGGTGAATTGTAGGCTTGGTATAAAGTCTTCAAATATTTTTAATACAATGAAAAAAATACCGAAGCCGCTTTGGTCATTGGCAAAGGTTTGTTGAAGGCATATCATATTTGCCAGCGACGAAATGCATTGACAAGCCAGGTGCTTCGAAAATAGATAAAAAGGGGAAAACCGTGAATAAGACTGAACTTATTGAAGCTGTAGCAGCATCTGCTGACATTCCAAAGGCTGCTGCAGGTCGCGCTTTAGATGCGACTATCGAAGCAATTTCTGGTGCGCTTGCTAAAGGCGACCAAGTAGTACTAGTGGGTTTTGGTACTTTTTCAGTTAAAAGCCGTGCGGCACGCACTGGTCGTAACCCACAAACGGGTGCACCGATTCAGATTGCAGCAGCAAAAGTTCCTGGCTTTAAAGCTGGTAAGGGTTTGAAAGACGCTGTTAACTAAGCGGTTTTTTCTTTAAAAAGGCGTGCTCAGCACGCCTTTTTTGTGTCTATAAGATTCATTTTATTGGGTTGCAGTAGACTTTTTGCCACCTTGGGCTCGCGTAAAAACCGATTATTTCAACCCCAAAAAATTCAGGTCAGTTTTCTGCTTAAATCTCTTATTTGAGCGGTCTGCTGCGTAGTATTTGAAGGCGTTTCTGTGCATAATGACGCCCTGAAATCAATTGTGAATATTCACATCTAAACGAATTCGTCTGGAGGATTCATGCTGCAGTTCTTTCGTAGCAATGCCAAGGGTATGCTCGGCAAGGTTATCGTAGGTACCATTGTTGTCATTTTCACCCTATGGGGTGCCAATTCTATCGTCGCAGTATCAGTAGGTGATAATCCCCCTGTTAGCGTGAATGGCGTCGACATTAGCGAATATCAAGTCAGTCAAATGATAGATATTCAAAAGCGTAACATCCAAGCACAGCTGGGTGATGCCTTTGATCCTGATCTTATCAATGACGCTATGATTCGAGATTCGGTCATTCAGTCATTAATTCAGCAGCAATTGGAGTGGCAAGCCTCCAATGAAATGGGTATGGCATTGTCTGACGAAGCCATTACTGAAATCATTGTGAATGCCCCTGTATTCCAGCTAGATGGCAAGTTTGATACCGATACCTATACCCGTTTGATTGGACAATATGGATACTCTCCTAAGGATTACGTCGGTGTTGTTCGTCAAGATTTGATGAATTCACAGTTGAAAATCGGCCTGATCAATACCGGATTTATCTTGAATTCTGAAGTCAAAGCCATTGCACATTTAGAAGACCAGACACGTGACGTAAGCGTTTTGGCTGTTATGCCTGCTGACTTCGCTGAATCGGTCGTTATCGAAGAAGACGACATAACCGCTTACTATGACGCCAACCGTGCTATGTATCGCACCGAAGAAGCACTGGTTGTTGATTATGTGATATTGAGCCGCAGTAAGTTGCTCGATAGCATGACGGCATCAACGGCCGAATTAGAAGAGGCTTATGACATCTATAAGCAACGACAAGCGGCTTTGGTTGAAAAAACAATTGCCCACATTTTGATTACACCGGACAACTATTCTGACAGTGAAGCAAAAAAATTGCTGAATGGTTTGAAAGACCGTATCGCAGCAGGCGAGTCGTTTGAAGCCTTGGCGAAAGAGTTTTCAGAAGACACGGGTAGCAGTGATTTCGGTGGTGATCTGGGTGCTTTTTCTGAAGGCATGTTTGTCGCTGAGTTTGATGATGCTGTTAACGGCATGTCTGCAGCAGGCGATGTGGTTGGTCCTGTTAAAACCGATTTCGGTTTCCATTTAATCAAGCTGACCAAATTGGGTAGCCCAATGGTTGCACCGTTTGCAGCAATGGAAGCTGAGTTACGCAATACTGTTGTTGGGCGTAAAGCGTCTGATGAAATGTTGTTGTTGCATGAAGACCTGACCAACGCTGCGTTTTCGGAATCCAATCTTGACAGTATTGCTGATCAGTTTGAGCTAACTATCGAAACGTCTGAGCGCTTTACCCGCTCTTCTGGTCCAGGATTTTTTGCTGACAGCAACGTCTCTGAAGCTGCCTTTGCACCTGTGGTCATTGATGATGATGAAAACTCAGAAGTGGTAGCCTTGGCTGACGGTAGTCTCATGGTGATGCATTTGAACACCTACCAGCAAGCGGATTTCAAGCCATTGGAAGACGTCCGTGACAGCATCGTAGCAACCTTGGCTGTTCGTGGTGCGCAAGACATGGCAAACAACTATGCGATCACCCTGATGGATGATATCAAGGCATCTGGAAACCTGGATGCAGACACACAATTCGAGTGGACTGCTTATCCATCGGTTGCGCGCAGTGGTAGTGATCTGAATGAAGTGCTTACTGGTCGTGCATTTGCAATGCCTAAGCCTGCTTCGGATGGTTTCTCAATCGACCGTGTGACCACACAGGATGGTGTTGTGTCATTGGTTGTTGTTACTGCCGTTCACGAATCTGACGATACCGCTGATGTGACAGGATTCGATGACTACCTAGGGTCATTGGTGAGTGAAAGCGAATATACCCAGTGGTTTGATGGTATTGCGGCGACTGCCAAGATTTCTTATAAATAGCATCTGATGTGTTAGCTAAAAAAGGTCGCATAAGCGGCCTTTTTTGTGGGTGGAGACATTAGGTGTTGCTCAGTTGCTGTGCGCTGTCATAGCATGGGATGTAATTGACATAGACCGAATAGCAGGTGCGCTAGCATGGAACATGATTTATCTAAAGTTGGTTTGGTAGTTTTTGATGTAGACGGTGTGTTGACTGATGGCCGTTTATATTACGGTAATAGTGGCGAAATGATGAAAGCCTTTCACGTCAGAGATGGTGTGGGCATAAAGTTATTAGAAGACAACGGGATAACGGTTGCCATTATTTCCGCAAAGTCCTCTGTACCTTTAGCGAAGCGTGTTGCAGAGCTCGGCGTGTCCCATTTTTTACCTGGTAGTCGCAATAAAGTTGAAGCCTTAGAGGCAGTGGTAGGTAAAACGGGTGTCTCATTGGAATCAGTCGTTTTTGTTGGCGATGATATGATCGATTTACCACCAATGCAGCGAGTGGGTTTTTCAATGGCACCGTCAGATGCTTATGTCAGGGTACGAGAGGCCGCAGACATTGTGTTGCAGACTGCCGGAGGGCAGGGGGTTGCGCGGGAGGTGGCTGATTTAGTCTTGGGCAGTCAGTTTGACCTTGATGATCTTTACGATCAGGCAACGTTACCGGGCTTTGAGCGGGTAAGAACCCCGTAATACGGGAATGATTCGCTGGTGTTCGCGCCACAATCTCTTGGTAGGCTATGTTGGAATCAATACCTACTTATGCACTATGAGGCGTCCTGGGCGCCTCACTGATCCATCTAGCAACGTAACTCAACACTGCCAAACAAGCAGGATATGGAGCGTCGCTTAAAGGCTGCTGTATTCCGCATCGGTCAATGCCCGTGCCTCAGTTTCTAGCATGACAGGAATGTCATCTTTAATGGGGTAGGCGAGGCGGCTGGCCTTACACCAAAGTTCAGACACATCCTTCTTAAATACCAACGGTGCTTTTGTGATCGGGCACACCAGTATTTTCAATAATTGTTGGTCAATCATGGGGGCTATCCTTGTGATGATTACAGGTTTTTGATAACTGCTCTGGAACGGGATCCAAGCCGCCTTCATTAAACGGATGGCAACGGCCAATGCGTTTCACCGCTAGCCAACCACCGCGTAAGGCACCAAAGCGATCAACCGCCTCAATGGCATAGTGTGAACAGGTCGGATAAAACCGGCACCGTGGGCCCAATAGAGGACTTATGGCCACTTGGTAGCCACGGAATAGTTTAATCAACAGCCATTTCATGAACTGCGGTGCCATTCAGTGCCGGCTCGTGTGTCTTGGATTTCTACGCCGAGATCCAACAATTCTTGGCGGATGCTATCCGACAGTGCAAAGTTTTTGTCTTTCTTGGCCTGGGTCCGTTCGGTCAATTTTTGTTCAATGTCGGCATCACTTAACGTCATGTCGGCGCCAATGGCGAACCACGCATTGGGTTGATGATGGAAAAAGCCGAGTAACGCGCCACCGGCAAGAAATTCACCTTTTAGGCGTGCGCGTTCAACGTTGTCGGTGGCCTTAAATAATTGTCCAGCCAGTCCGTGCATTGCAGCCAATGCCTCAGGGGTATTGAGGTCGTCTGCCAATGTCTGAGCAACAACACCTGTGCGAGGGTCGTCTAATGGCGTGGCTTCAACGTCTGCAGTGTCTTTAAGTGCTGTATAAAATCGGTTGAGACCAGATTTGCTCTGTACAATCAGTTCGTCACTGAAATTCAAAACAGAACGATAATGGCCGCTTAGCAACGCATAGCGCAGTTGTTCGCCGGGAAACTGGTCTAACAATTCTTTAACGGTAATAAAATTGTTTAACGACTTGGACATTTTTTCGCCGTTAATGTTGATCATGCCGTTGTGTAGCCAATAGTGCACATAGTCGGTGGGGCCATCATGCGAGCACATGCCTTGAGCACGTTCATTCTCATGGTGGGGGAAAACCAAATCGTTGCCACCCGCGTGAATATCGATGGTGGGACCAAAATGCTTGTTGATCATCGCGGTACATTCGATATGCCATCCTGGACGGCCAAAGCCCCAAGGAGATTCCCAGCCAGGTAGACCACCGGTAGAGGGCTTCCACAGAACGAAATCCATTGGGTCTTTTTTGTAGTCAGCAATTTCTACCCGCGCTCCAGCCAGCATGTCATCAATATTGCGGTTGGACAGGGTGCCATAACCTTCCATTGAGGGTACGTTAAACAAAACGTGTCCCTCGCTTTCATAGGCGTGACCGTTATCAATCAGTGCGGTGATAATGCGAATGATGTCGTCAACATGCTCCGTCGCCTTGGGCTGAATGCTTGGCTCAAGTACGTGAAGCGCGTCCATATCTTCTTGATAGGCCTGTGTGAATTTTTCACTAATCACACTGATAGGCACCCCTTGGTCGGCAGCAGCCTTGTTGATTTTGTCATCAATATCCGTGATGTTTCTGGCGTAAATCACCTCGTTATAATGCAGCTTTAACAGCCGAAATAGGGTGTCGAACACCACGGCTGGACGGGCGTTGCCAATGTGTACGCGGTTATACACCGTAGGGCCACACACATACATCGTCACCTGATCAGGATTCATCGGTGTAAACAATTCTTTTTGTCGGGTGAGCGTGTTGTGAAAACGTATGGGCATGTTGATAATTCACTTTTTGGTCATGAATGAAAAATGGAGTGTGCGTGTTATCGGGCATTGTAACAGACAACGATTGGACCGGTTAAGTGCCGCCATTCAGTTATTTGATGGAAGACGGCCCGTATCTCTCAGATACGTTGACGGTGCTTAGTCGTGAGCAATAGCGCCTTTCTTAAATCCTTCAAATGCCATGACCTGGGTATGGCTTGCAGGGTAGTGTTTTTTGACCCACGTAAGCAGGTGTTCCGCAATCAATTCCACCGTGGTATCTGTTTGCATCACATAGCACATTTTTCGCGGCAGCGTCAGTTCAAAGTAACCCTGTTCGGCGTCATAGCCCAACTGGATGTCATGGTCAGATTGTCGAATGATGTCTTCTTCAGTGATCAAATAGATGTCTTGCCACAAGGTTGCGATTGCAGATTCAATGGCGGGTGCCCGATGACCGTCTTGTGTTACCACAATAGGGGAGCGGTGGCCGTGGCAAATACGTTGGCAATCACCCTGGTGTTTTTTCAATCCATGGCTGTAATGGAAAAAGGCACCCTGAATATCCTGTGGGTACAGATTCAGCTGAACGGCCTTAACGTTTTTGGGCAAAAGACTCATCAGATGGACTTGCATAAAGCCCACGACAACATCGATATTCAAGCTATCACTGTCTAGTAAAAAGGCGGCTTCTCGCGGTGATCGATAGCTGAGGTGAAAACCGTCTTGGTGGCTAAAATCAAATATGAGGTCTTCATCATCTTGCAATAAAGTCAGGCCGGGCATGTGCATCGGAACGACAAATTTATGGTCAATGCTGGTATCAATCGCCTGCTTGATTTGCTTTTTTACCAAGCCGAAATCGAACACCATACCTTCGTCATTAAGGTCGCCCTCTAAAATGACGTCAACAATCCAGCTTTCACCCACGATACCGCGTGTTGGGTGCAAATAACTAAAATCGATAACAGTCAATTCATTGACAAAAAGGCTGGCCATAATCTTATCCAAATAAACGGGAAAGGGATTCTATCAGGTATCCCCCATGGAGTTAAAATAGTTGTTGGGTTTTACTTCAGGATTATGGGATACCAGTGTCAAAATGCTACACTGTGGTTAATCCAAGCCGCAAAAAGCAGCTTTTGTGGCACCCATTATTTTAAGCAACGTTAGGATTTCCTATGACTGACACCCTTATATTGAACGCAAAAATTATTAACCAAGGTGCTATATACGAAAGTGATGTAGCGATTACCGACGGTAAAATTTCCAAAATTGGAAAGGATTTGTCTTCACTGTCAGCTAAGAAAGTCATTGATGCTGCTGGGCTGCATCTGATGCCAGGCATGATCGACGACCAGGTGCATTTTAGGGAGCCAGGTCTCACCCATAAAGGTGAAATCGCCACTGAAAGTCGCGCGGCAGTGGCTGGTGGTATCACCAGCTATATGGAAATGCCCAATGTGAATCCTTTGACAATCTCCTATGAGGCACTGGAAGACAAGTACCAGCGTGCCGCACAGAAATCATTGGCTAACTTCTCATTCTATTTGGGTGCATCCAACGACAACATCGAAGTGATTAAGCGCCTAGATCCGAATTTGGCCTGTGGTGTGAAGGTGTTTATGGGTGCTTCTACTGGCAACATGCTGGTCAATGACCCGTTGATTCTTGAACAAATATTCGCCTCATCACCGGTGTTAATTGCGACACATTGTGAAGACACTCCCATGATTACTGACAATGAAGCCCGCTATCGCGCTCAGTATGGTGAAGACGTACCGATGCGGTTGCACCCTGAAATTCGTTCCGCAGCTGCCTGTATCAAGTCGAGTACCTATGCAGTGGGTTTGGCCAAGCAGTTTGGTAGCCGATTGCACGTATTGCATTTAACGACAGCTGATGAGCTGGCCCTGTTTACCGCCGGTGATCGAAAGAAAAAGCGGATTACTGCTGAGGCTTGTGTTCACCATCTGTTCTTTAGCGACAAGGATTATGAAACCCATGGATCACTGATCAAGTGTAATCCTGCGGTGAAATATGAATCGGACCGTCTTGCTTTGTTACAAGCGTTACGCGAAGACCGAATCGATATTGTTGCTACTGACCATGCACCCCATACCTGGGAAGAAAAGCAACGATCTTATTTTGGAGCGCCATCGGGCTTACCCTTGGTACAGGACGCGTTATTGAGTCTGTTTGAACTGTATCACCAAGGCCATTTAACCCTTGAACGAATCGTCGATAAAACCAGCCACGCGGTAGCTGATATCTACAACATCGCTGACCGTGGTTATATTGAAGAAGGGTATTGGGCTGATCTGGTATTGGTTGACCTCGAAAAGGGCATTACCCGTACCAATGATCAAGTATTGGCTAAATGCGGTTGGTCACCCTTTGCTAATTACCATTTCAAGAGCAGCATCAACAGCACCTTTGTAAATGGTGTGCAGATGTATGGTGACGGCAAAATATTGTCTGACAATAAGGGCATGCGCCTGCAATTTGATCGCACCTAACAGCGTAGATAAAACGCTAGTTTGGCCATGTATTGGCGCAGAGTGAAGCAGGAGCCCTATGTTTGAAATCGATTTGTCCCTGGTGATCAACATCATGGGGCTCAGTGCTTCAGCGGTATTTGCCGCATCCGGAGCGCTGGATGCAGCGCGTCAAAAAATGGATATCCTCGGCTTTATGCTAATTGGTTGTGCCACCGGACTTGGTGGCGGAACGCTGCGGGATCTGTTGCTCGGTAACGTACCGGTATTTTGGATTCGGGAACCCGAGTGGATCAGCATCTGTTTGATTGCTGCGGTAATCACCTATCTGATCGCGCCCCACCTAGCCTCCAGAACCAAGGCCCTGCTGTGGATGGATGCGATTGGTCTCGCGCTGTTTTGCGTCGTCGGGACCAAGATCGGGTTGGATTTCGGCGTGTCCCCCGTGATCGCAGCGTGTATGGGTGTGGTAACCGCTAGTTTTGGTGGCATCGCACGTGACGTGCTCTGCGGCAGTTCCCTGGTACTCAGTGGTGCAGAGCTCTATGTCACCGCTGCACTGGCTGGCGCAGTGTCCTATTTGGTTTTAAGTAGCCTACCGATGCCCGACACATACGCGCTGATAGGCGCATTTTTGGTGGCATTTACGCTGCGTGCATTGGCAATAAGGTTTCATATCAAGCTGCCCAACCGTTATAGAGATGCCGAGTAGTACGCACATAATGAGGTCATAAAAAAAGAGCGCACAAGGCGCTCTTTTTTATGCCTATCTACAGGCTTAACCCAAGCGTGTTAACTCATCTACCTGTTGCTGCAGGGTTTCCACGGTCAATTTAGCGGCATCAGCTTTGGCTTGCTCTTGCTGTACAACAGCGGCCGGTGCCTTGCTCACAAATTGCTCATTGGACAGCTTGCCTGTGATTCGGCTGTATTCCTGTTGTGCCTTATCAATTTCACGCTGCAAACGCTGTTGCTCTGCTGCGACATCGATCAAGCCAGCCATCGGCACCAACACCTTCATGCTACCGACCAGTTGTGTAGCGGACAGGGGTGCTTCTGCATTATCTAGCCAAACCACTTCGTCCAATTTGGCGAGCTTTTTCAAAAACTCTGCGTTGTCGTTCATACGACGCAAGTCTTCGGCTTCACCATTTTGTAACATGACCGTCAGCGATTTCTTTGGTGGGATATTCATCTCGCCACGAATGTTACGCACGCCGATGATCACGCCCTTTACCCATTCCAAGTCCGATTCTGCCGCTTCATCAATGCGTGATGCGTCAGCTTCAGGGAACTTCTGGGTCATGATGCTATCACCAGATTTGCCAGCCAAATCGCGAATCGACAGCCAAATTTCTTCTGTGATGTACGGCATGATCGGGTGGGCAAGCCGCATGAGCACTTCAAGTACCCGTATCAAGGTCTGACGGGTGCCACGCAATTGCGCTTCTGAGCTGTTTTCATTCCAGAAAACGGGCTTAGACAATTCAATGTACCAATCGCAGTATTCATTCCAGATAAACTCATACAAGGCTTGGCTCATTAAGTCGAATCGGTACTGTGCAAAATGCTTGTGGACCTCTTGCTCCAGTTTCTGTAGACGAGAAATGATCCAACGATCCGCCAAACTCAGCGTCACGTCGCCGCCATTCTGACCGCAGTCATGGCCTTCGGTATTTTGAAGAACGTAACGGGCAGCGTTCCAAATTTTGTTACAAAAATTCCGATAGCCATCTAGACGTTTGATATCAAACTTAATATCACGGCCCAAAGTCGCTAGCGAGGTCAGTGTAAAGCGCAGGGCATCGGTGCCACTCTCGGTGAACCCGTCTGGGAACGCGTTGCGGGTATTCTTTTCAATTTTGGCCGCTAGCTTTGGCTGCATCATGCCCGAGGTACGTTTTGCTACCAATTCATCCAATGTAATACCGTCGATCAAGTCGATAGGATCAAGGACGTTGCCTTTAGACTTCGACATTTTCTGACCCTGTTCATCACGGATCAAGCCGGTAACATAGACCTTTTTAAAGGGGACTTGCGGTGTGCCATCATCGTTTTTGATGAAATGCATGGTCATCATGATCATTCTGGCTACCCAGAAGAAAATAATATCAAAACCAGTCACACAGACAGCCGACGGATGGAACATTTTCACCAAGGTTTCATCGTCTGGCCAGCCCAACGTAGAAAAGGTCCACAATGCTGAACTAAACCAAGTATCTAATACGTCGTCGTCACGCTTTAGGGTGACATCGCCTAGGTTGTTGTTGGCGCGCACTTCTGCTTCGGTGCGACCGACATAGACTTTACCCGTTTCATCATACCAAGCTGGAATCTGGTGGCCCCACCAGAGCTGGCGTGAAATACACCAATCTTGAATATCACGCATCCAGGAAAAATAGGTATTTTCCCACTGCTTGGGTACAAATTCGATATCGCCATCTTCAACCGCTTTAATGGCTGGACCTGCCAAGGTTTTTGCTGACACATACCATTGGTCGGTTAGCCAAGGCTCAATAACCACACCTGAGCGGTCACCCTTAGGCACGACCAGTTTGTGATCATCGATGCGTTCTAGTAACGAGAGGGATTCAAATGCCGATACAATGGCTTTACGCGCATCAAAGCGATCACGGCCTTGGTATTCACTAGGAATTGGTGCGTCTGCATCTGGCAGCAAAGTGCCGTCATAATGAAACACCTGTCCAGCCGGCAAAACCGCGGCATTGTGGTCCAAGATATTGATAAGTTGTAACTGGTGGCGCTTGCCCATTTCATAGTCGTTAAAATCGTGTGCTGGCGTAATTTTCACACAGCCAGTACCAAAGTCTTGGTCGACATAATCGTCCGCAATAATAGGGATACGGCGATTGACCAAAGGCAAGTCAACCCATTGACCGATCAATGACTGGTAGCGGGGGTCTTCAGGATGAACAGCAACCGCTGCGTCGCCCAACATGGTTTCTGGACGGGTAGTGGCAACGACCAAGTAATCCAAGCCATCAGCGGTCTTTGCGCCGTCTGCCAATGGGTATTTCAGGTGCCACAAAAATCCTTTGTCATCATGGTTTTCTACTTCTAAATCTGAGATTGCGGTATGCAATTTCGGATCCCAGTTCACCAAGCGCTTGCCACGGTAGATCAGACCGTCGTTATAAAGACGCACAAACACTTCAGTCACGCTTTCGCTGTGACCTGGGTCCATAGTGAAGACTTCTCGTTCCCAATCAACTGAATCGCCCAGTCGACGCATCTGCTGTGTGATGGTGCCGCCAGACTGCTTTTTCCATTCCCACACCTTATCGATAAAGGCTTCTCTGCCCAAATCATGGCGACTCACGCCCTCGGTTGCCAATAACCGTTCTACCACCATTTGGGTGGCGATACCGGCATGGTCGGTGCCCGGTTGCCATAAAGTGTTGTGGCCGGTCATACGGTGGTAGCGAATCAGTGCATCCATAATAGTCTGCTGGAACGCGTGTCCCATGTGCAGGCTACCCGTGACATTCGGTGGTGGAATCATGATGGAATAGCCTGGACCGACACCAGAGGGTGTGAACCGCTGGTTTTCTTCCCAAGACTGATAATGTCGAGATTCTATTGATTGTGGCGTATAGGTCTTATCCATGATGATCCGTCATGTGAAATGGTTACAAATAGAGGGTTGCCGTGAGTATACATGGATAGTGCGATGCAAAAAATCATTTGAAATTAATTGCTTATAATAAATCTAAAATTTGTTCATTTGTGATCAAAAAATGGCGATTGGTGGAGATTGGAATGGCGTTATGTTGCCAAGGCACAGGTTTTTGTCACCCATTTCATTGCCTTTCGCCTATAATGGCCATGCAATTCATTATCGGGGTGTGGCAACGATAAACACCCTGACTTTCGCAACAAACTAATTGGGTATGACATGAGGGCAACATGGATTTAGTGGTTTTTGATTTGGACGGCACATTGTTTAACAGCGAACAAAAGTTGTCGGCATATACCAAAGAAACCTTGGCACTGTTAGCCAAAAAGAAAATTGCCTTCACGGTTGCCACGGGCAGAACCTTGCATGCGGCAGTGCCCAGTTTTGAAGGGCTCCATTTTCCTTTGCCACAGGTCTATAAAAATGGCGTGCTCATCTGGGATCCGGTCAGTGCGAAGTATTCACATGGTAACTTTTTGACCCATCAAGAAGTTGAAGGGGTGTTGGAGGTGTTTGACACCACGGGCTTGTCGCCATTCATTATGACCGTCACCCCAGAAAATCATCAGCATATCTACCATGGTCCGATCCATAATGCCCATGGCGAAAAGTTACTCAAAAAAATGCAAGAACGCCCCAATGCCAGTGTGCATGCGTGGACTGGTGAGCCCGTAGAAGGGGTGACCAATATCACCACCATCGGAGCAAAAGAGCCCACTGAGGCAATTATCGAAAGGCTCAGAAGGGAAAAACAGCTATGCGCATTCTATGGTCCTGATATGTACAAAGCCGACCATTATTGGATGGACATTCATCATATTGATGCGTCCAAAGGCGGTGCGATTGAGATGCTGAAGTCTGAATATGGCTTTAAGCGGGTCATCTGTTTTGGCGATGGTGATAATGACATCAGCATGTTTCAGATGTCAGACGAATGCTATGCACCTGAAAATGCAGATCCAGAGATTAAGGCGATGGCCACTGCCGTTATTGGTCATCATGATCAAGATGGTATTGCCCATTTCTTACGAGAACGGTTTCAACTAGACGACCAATAAGACCCACCCCAGTCAGATAAGGATATTAATCGTTTTCTGGAGTGTCTTGAGTTGTGGTCAGGGCTCGTGTCCGGTTAGCAATTTCTCGGCGAATGTCACGTTCGATGATGGGCACATAATGTGCCACCGCCGCTTCGATCATGGCGGGTAATTCAGCCAGCAGCTGCGTCATAATTGGGTCCTGTTCTGATGCAGGATCAGTCATAGCGGCTGTGGTTGTTGCTCGGCCTGCATGTACGACAGGTGGTTGAATGGAACGTGATGCCTGTGCTTCAGCAGCACTGCGCTTAGCGAGCAGCGTTTCTAGCGCCTTTGAAGATAAAAACGGATTGGGCGCAGGAAATGATTCTTCCTTAGGTATCGACAGATCATCTACCACATCCTCTAGCACAGGGAAGCTATCCAAATCATCGAAGGCATTATCCTCAAAATCATCAGCAAACGCGGAAGGTTCTGAATCCTCGGTCACGGGCGTGACTTCTGTCGGTTCTTCGGTAATGTGGACGCGTTCGAGTATTAAGGGCGGAAAATGGGGGTCCATCTGGCGTTTGGTTAGCGCAGCCTGTAGGCGCTCCAGATCACTGAGTAGACCACCGTTTGTGTTATCGCCGTCGTTTTCCATGGATTACCTAGCTCATGCTCGTTTTTAGGGGTATGTGTTTAATCTTGTAACCGCGATCTTGGTAGTAACGATAATGCATCCGCGAGGTATTTAACAACTCTGGATGTTGGCACGTCATTTCAATCACCTTATTAAAGCGGCTGAAAAATTCAGGAATGCTGTCGCTGAGCTGTAATAGCACGTCATGGTGATCACCGTGATCTGTACCCCAACCAATTTGAACGCGCTCAGGCGCTCCTTTGCCAATGAATCCATGGGCCAAGAAGCTTTCGGGCTTAAAACCCCACAGGGCTCGGCTGAGGGAGTCTGCGTCTTGGGCATCTTTTACCTGAATGAACGTTGTGTGGCCGAGGTGATTAGCCCGCTCGATCAGCTTGCCTGCCAACCGCCAACGTGATTCTGGGTCTTCGTCAACCATGGTATAGAACTGCACAAGGGTCACAGCGAGGCTCCAGGAATAGATCGTGTGGGTGATTGGGCATCATTCAATGCTGCCAGATGGATCTCATAGGGTGTGTGCATTAGAGGCGAAGCCACAAGGTAATCTGCGGTAGTCTCATTGCAGGCAACCGGAATATTGTAAAGTGCTGCTACCCGCAACAAAGCTTTAATGTCTGGTTCGTGTGGCATGGACTCTAAGGGATCCCAAAAGAACACCAACATATCAATGCGACTTTCTGCAATTGCAGCGCCAATTTGCAAGTCACCTCCTAATGGCCCACTGAGAAATTGGTGCACTGGCAAGTCTATCGCTTTGGCAATTAAAGACCCTGTGGTACCTGTCGCTAGTAATTGGTGTTGCGCCAATATCGTTTTGTGCTTTTTTGCCCAAGCGATGAGGGCGGCTTTTTGGTGATCATGAGCGACCAATGCGATGGTTGAGACAGCCATTGAGTCTATTCCTTGGGGTAGTTTCTGCTTTGGAGGCTCAGTTTAGCATTTTTGCGGCCAAAATCCGTCTAAAAATTCTTTTTAAAAGGGCATAGAATTCACTTGCAAATTTGCGAGCCCTTACGGATGTTGCTTTCCGCGAGCCAGTGAATTCTTGAAAACCGACACAGGATAATCGGTGATGTTTGAAAAATTTTGTCAACTGTTAGTTTGTTTTATTCACAATTTTCAATTCATGACCACCATCAATGAAATTATATTCATCATTGGTGAAACAGGTTTCATATTTATATAACTCATTGATTTATAAAGGTTTTATTAGGTGGTTATTTTTTGATCAATTTGATTATAACCCCCGTTTTGTGGGAATCCTTAGCAAGAGTTATAGGGTTACGAACAGAGTTATCCACAGGAACGGTGGATAAAGTCTGAGAGGCCAGTAGCAGTGGGGCTTATCAATAGGTCATGCGTGATTCTGAAAATCAGGTGTTCAAAATGGATTGAGAAATCTTTTAAAAATGGATTGACGGCCCACTAAAAATTTGGTTGCCATTATGCGGAAAAACAAGCGTGAAAACAGGGTTAATTTGAGCAAATTTTCCGTTTTTTTTAACATGAAAACCTATGGGTTTTGTTCAATATTAGAAAATTCAGCTACTTAGCGCTGTATCTACCAATTGGCATTAACTTGTAGCGCTAACTTGTAGGCGGTTGTTTCTTAAATCCAACCCGTTTGTTGATATCCCAGCCTTTGTGCTTGCGTAAATGTTGCCAGGTACCTAAGAGGCGCCAAATGGCATTGAGTTGTCGATAGCCAAAATTTTCGACGATGGCGACGATACCCAACGACATTATTTCCTTGGGCGTTGAGTTTTGGCTCAATTCCAGTTCTGCCAAAATGAGTGACGCCAAACTCAACGCAATGCCTGTACCGACACTCAAGGCAAAAAAGGCCAGTAAGAAATCGGTGCTGAGCAATTCAAAGGCCCAGAATACAGGCACCAGAAAATAGCCAAGAATTTCCAACACTGGGCTGACGATGTCGATAATGATACTACTGCCCATGCCAATGATGCCTGGGCGGCCGTAGCGTGGCTGTACAGCCATCTTCCAATGTTTGCTGATGGTTTCAATAGCACCCCGTTGCCATCGCTTTCTCTGGCGGGCCAGTGCCCCTAACGATTCAGGTACCTCGGTCCAACAAACAGGCTCTGGTAAAAACTTCACTTGATAATCTTGATCATTTTCAAGCAAATAGCGGTGTAGTTTTACCGTGAATTCGTAATCCTCTCCTACCGTATTGGTGCTGTAGCCTCCCACCTTGATGGCCAGATGGCTTCTAGTACCATGGTGCGCTACTTCCTTCTACATCCCGCTACATCCCGCTATATCCTGTTGTTGGCAACCGGCGGCTGTAGTCAAAGGATGGGTTAATGGACGCGTGGTTTTACCCATCGCAGAATCCAACTGTCGTGCGGAATTTCTGAAATAATCATGCCGCTCAAAATCAATAACGCGCCGAATAATCCCATAAGCCCCATGGTTTCACCCAGCATAAGCCAGCCGAACACCGCGGCGGCTACCGGTTCAATGCTGTAGACCAGACCCACACGGGAAGGTGATATTTCTAGTTGGGCCCAGGTTTGCACAATTAACGCAAATCCCGTACCTAGGGCGCCGGCCACTAAAATGGCACCATATATTTCAGGTTGCGCGAGCACATCCACATTCAAACCCAGCGTCCAGTCTTCAAAAAACAGCGCGGTGACGGCACTGGCGACCGCGACCACCAGCATTTGGATAATGGCCAAGTCGGTAATGTTATGGTCACCGGATACCTTGCCAGTCAGGTTGATATGAAAGGCAAAGGCCACGGCACAAATGAATACCATGAAATCACCCTTGTTCAAAGACAGCGTAAACACGCCAGTCATCAACATTAGCCCTGCTGTGGCAACACCCACGCCAACCCATACAAGAGGATTAATACGGTCCTTAAAAAATAACGTGCCCAGAACGGGGACCAGCACCACATTCATTCCGGTAATGAAGCCAGCATTGGTCACGGTGGTGTAATGCATGCCTTCGGTCTGCGAGAAAAACCCGATATAGAGTAAAATACCTAGTACCGACGCGCTTTTGAATAAGGCGCTATTAAAGGTCGATATCCAACGGCCGGTGCGCACTTTTTGAAATACCATCACCACTGCAGCGCCCACAAAAAAGCGCAGGGCATTAAAGGTATTGGCTTCGATGACTTCAATGGCGTTGTGGATCAATACGAACTCAAAGCCCCAAATGAGTGTGGTGATGATTAAACCTGTCAAGGCGAGGCTGGCACTAAAGCGCATGGGTTGTTCCCTGTTGATTATGAGTAGTCGTAACTGATTGTTTTTATTTGATAATCAGTGTCGCATACCGACACTGATCGGGCAAATAACTAGCAGAACAATGCGCCAGTTAAGTGTTATGAAATATACAGCGTACCCTGATTGAGGGACGTGAGTAACAGGTGATCTTGCCCTTCCGATTGCCCAAATAGTTGCAAAGCGATTTTGGCATCAATCGGCGCTTTTTCGAGCAACAAGTGTTCGAGTGCCGGTTGGGCATTGCTGCGCAGATACACACGGGCATCGACAAATAAGTGGACTTCATCAACGGCAATGCGTGATGCAGGTTCAACGCATAGGCTGTCAGCATCGGCCAATGCTTCCTGCCAATCCTGCAAACTATGGCCCAAATCCTCTGGCATCAATTCTGGGTACTTTGGCTCTGTCATGACACTGCCAAACCACCGTTTTAGCTCAGTGGTATCATCAGCATAGTGCCGTAAAATGGTTTGGAGTTGCGTAATATCCCAGTCGGTTATGCGGTGTGGGTCAGCCGTAGTGGGTCTGTCTGCATCACCAAAGCGATCACTGTCACGGGTTTTTTCGGCCTGCCATGCAAAGAAATCGGTCAACAATTCTCCATGCGATGGCGCACGAAAGCCAACAGACAGCGTGATACAGTCGTTACTGGTCGCAACCCCATTGTGAGAAACGCCGGGCGGAATATACAGGATGTCACCTGCCGATACCTGATGGGTCTGCGTGACTTCCATCTGCTGTAGCTGTTTTAACCCTGATCCGACCTTCATGGGGGTGTTGTCATCACAGACGGTGCCCACTTCCCAGGTGCGGGTGCCCTGAGCTTGAATTAGAAATACATCGTATTGGTCATAATGGGGACCAACACCGCCACCCGTATTCGAGAGGCTAACCATGATGTCGTCCATGCGCCACGTCGGCAACCATCGAAACTGTGCCAATAGCGCTTGAACCTCAGGTACCCAGTGATCTGCGGCCTGAACTAGTAGAGTCCAGTTCGCTTCATGGCTGTCGGGTAGGGCCTCTGGTTCAAAGGGACCATTGGCCACCAACCATTCGCCGTCAGCGGTTTTTTTGACACAGCGTGCTTCAACCAATGTTTCCTCTGCCAACCAACGCAATTCCTGCACGGATACCGGTGACTCAAAATCCGGCCAAATCTGCGACATTAGCAGCGGCTTTTTTTGCCAGTAAGTGCTTAAGAATGCCTGTGGGTCTGTAAATGGATTGGTTGTCATAGGGTTCACCTAGTGGGTTACAGCGGGTAGTGGTGTTGCAAGATTTAAAAAAGGCCCATCAAAGATGGGCCTAGATCGCTTATACCGAGGAGGCTTGGTCACTTGCCGTGCCAATGTAATTGGCGGGTGTCAGAGCCAAAAGGGCCTCTTTTGCCTCAACCGGCAGTTCCAACGTGTTCACAAATTCCAACATGATGTCACGGGTAATCGCCTTGCCACGGGTAACCGCTTTCAGCTTTTCATAAGGTGACTCAATGCCGTAGCGACGCATCACGGTTTGAATCGGCTCAGCCAATACTTCCCATGCATTGTCCAGATCCGATGCCAATCGCTGCTCATTGATCTCCAGTTTGCTGATGCCCTTCAGTGCAGATTGGTAGGCGATAACGCTGTGAGCAATGCCAACACCTAGGGTGCGCAATACGGTTGAATCGGTCAGGTCACGCTGCCAACGAGAAATAGGTAGTTTGCTAGCCAAATGTTGCAACAGGGCGTTTGCAATACCCAAATTGCCTTCAGAATTTTCAAAGTCGATGGGGTTCACTTTATGGGGCATAGTAGAGGACCCGATTTCACCCGCCACGGTTCTTTGCTTGAAATAACCCCATGCAATATAGCCCCAAATATCGCGGTTGAAATCAATCAGGATGGTGTTGAAGCGCGCAATGCCGTCAAATAATTCGGCAATGTAGTCATGGGGCTCAATCTGTGTGGTATAGGGATTAAAACCGATACCTAGGCTTTCGATAAAGGATTGGGCGTTTTCGGTCCAATCGATATCAGGGTAGGCGACCACGTGGGCATTGTAGTTACCGACTGCACCATTAATTTTGCCTAAAATCTCAACCTGTTCGATTTGTCGAATTTGGCGTTCCATACGGTAGACCACATTCGCCAATTCTTTGCCCATGGTTGATGGGCTGGCTGTTTGACCGTGGGTGCGAGACAGTAGCGGAATGTCAGCATACTGATGGGATAAGACGCGCAAGGCACCAGCAATTTCTTTCATTTGCGGGACGACAACGGTGTCGCGGCCAGCAGATAACATCAGGGCATGAGACAAATTGTTGATGTCTTCAGAAGTACAGGCAAAGTGGACAAATTCCGTGGCTTTGGCCAGTTCTTCATGCTGCTCTAGCGTTTCTTTAAGGAAGTATTCCACCGCTTTCACATCATGGTTGGTCGTCCGTTCGATGTCCTTGATGCGCTGTGCATCCTGTTCGGAAAAGTCGTTAACCACCCCATCAAGCACAGCATTGGCAGCGGCGCTAAAAGGTGACAATTCAGGAATACCCGGGTGTGCTGCCAACTTCTGTAACCAGCGGACTTCAACGATCACGCGAAAACGAATCAAGGCGTATTCACTGAAGATAGGGCGAAGGGCCTTAACTTTGTCGCCGTAGCGGCCGTCGGTTGGGGAAATGGCTGTTAATGCAGATAATTCCATGGGGTGTCTTGTCTCCACAGCGGGATGCGATTGGGGTGTGCATTATACCCAAGCAAAGGGGTTAGTGCAGTCCTTGGGTTTGAATTTCTTTGGCCATTTGCTGTATGCGTCGACGATACAACAGAAAGTGCCACCGACGACCGCCTTTTTGACGCCATAAAACGGCAGAGCGGATGCCAAACAGTAAAAGGGTTCGGATGCGACTTGCAATCCGCTCATCCTGTAAAAGCGTGGGGTTTCCCATAACCTGAATACGAAAATCAAGCAGTGAAATACTTTCGGAATAGGCAGTGCCCATCGATCCGATAACGGCATCATGGGTATTGCTCTCAAAGTAAACTGCCTGGTCTTTGCTGCGGGCCAAAAGTTTGTCGAGTTTGTCCATTAGCTCGGGCTTTTTGCGTAACTTGGCTTCTAAGTGCAGCAAACTCATGGCATATCGTAATACGTCACGCGACACACCTGTGGAGTTTTGTTCTAACACTGAACGCAGACCCGACAGTCCAACGCGCAGATTAGGAACGCCACCAAAAACGTCAATGACCGAGTTGGGCGAATCATTCAGTATGCTGTTAACGGCTGTGGTCAGTTCTTGACCATCAATAAGACCTTTTCTGGCCAAATTGTCTACCAGGGTTGCTGCCTGAACCACGCCAGCCAGTGCAATTGTTTGATCAGAAAGAGATTTATTCATGGGGTAAACACTGCCTCAATAACAGAATCATTGCACATTAAACTGCAGATGAAGATTTCCACGTGTTGGCGATTACGCCACCGCCCAAGCAGTAATTGCCTTGATAGAATACCGCAGACTGACCCGGTGTAATGGCCCGTTGTGGTTGGTCAAAATCAACCTGATAACCGGCGTCAGTTTTGATCAACGTACAGGATTGGTCATCCTGGCGGTATCGGTGTTTGCAGGTCAAGGTTATAGGCAGCTCTGGTCCTTGTCCGTCGATCCAATCCATGTCGATAATCGACAAGTGGTCGGTAAATAGCAACGGATGATCAATACCCTGGACCACAGTCAACACATTGTTTTCAAGGTCTTTTGCGGCCACAAACCACGGTGCTTCATCAAATTCTTTTAACCCGCCTATGCCCAAACCCTGTCGCTGTCCGATGGTGTAATACATCAAACCGGCGTGGCGGCCGATGACTTGGCCCGCTTCGGTATGAATATCACCGGGCTGCGCTGGCAAATATTGCTGTAAAAAGTCTTTAAATCGGCGTTCACCAATAAAGCAGATGCCGGTGCTGTCCTTTTTCCGCGCGGTAACAAACTGGTGCTTTTCAGCGATGGCGCGCACCGCTGGTTTTTCTAATCCGCCAACGGGGAACAGGGTTTTCGCAAGTGCTTTTCCGGTGACCGCATGCAAGAAGTACGATTGGTCTTTATTGCGGTCTAAACCACGCAATAAACGACCGGTATCGCCGTGTTTTTCAACTTGGGTATAATGACCTGTCGCGATAAGGTCTGCGCCTAACACCGTGGCATAGTCCAGAAAGGCTTTGAACTTGATTTCTTTATTACACAGAATATCGGGATTGGGTGTACGACCGGCTTTGTATTCTTCTAAGAAATGTTCAAAGACATTGTCCCAGTATTCGGAAGCAAAATTGGCGGTATGGAGATGAATGCCGAGGCGATCACAGACCGCTTGCGCATCCGCTAAATCTTCTTTGGCCGTGCAGTATTCGGTGCCATCGTCTTCATCCCAGTTTTTCATGAATAGGCCTTCCACAGAATAGCCTTGCTCCATAAGCAATTGTGCGCTTACAGATGAATCGACACCACCGGACATTCCGACAATGACTTTGGTCTTTGACAATGACATAAAGGTTACCAATCTCTTGGGTTTTGGGCACGGCGCGGATGCTAGGTCAATGCAGGCATAAATGCAAATCGCGCGATGCCACCCCCTGTAAATGCACCGTCACAGCTGCTGTGACTTGGCGCTTGTTAGTGGGGTCTTAACCCCTTAGACTACAGAATTATTCTGTGCGTTACGAAGCTAAATCGGGTTTATGCTGACCCCATTCGTAACCTGATTTCATGCGACAACATCAGCGGCCACATCGACCTGTTGTACGCGTTATCTATATATGGGAATGAATTTGATGATTATCAAGCCAAAAGTCCGAGGTTTTATCTGCACCACAGCGCATCCTCAAGGCTGTGCCGAAAGTGTCCAAGAACAAATCGACTATGTAAAGCAACACGCCGGTGATCAGCAAGGCCCTAAGAACGTATTGGTCATTGGCTGTTCGACAGGCTATGGCTTGGCGTCTCGTATTACCACTGCATTCAGTTTTGGTGCCAACACCCTAGGCGTGATGTTCGAAAAAGAGCCGACGGAACGTAAAACAGCCACCGCCGGTTGGTACAACACCCGCGCTTTTGAAGACAAGGCAGCTGCAGCGGGCTTATATGCCGAATCGCTGAACATGGACGCATTCTCCCATGAAGCCAAGACCGCTGTTATTGAAAAAATCAAAGCGCACATGGGTAAGGTGGATTTGGTTGTGTATAGCTTGGCGTCTCCGCGCAGAAAGGACCCTGATAGCGGTGAAATTTATTCCAGCACCTTGAAGCCCGTGGGCAAAGAAGTGACACGCAAGACCTTGAACACCGACAGCGTTCAGGTACACGACATTACCTTGCCGCCTGCAACCGAAGAAGAAATTGCCGGCACCATCAAAGTGATGGGTGGAGCAGACTGGGAATTGTGGATGGATGCCTTGATGCAGGCAGATGTATTGTCTGACCAAGCCAAAACCACTGCCTATACCTATATTGGTAAGTCATTGACCATGCCGATCTATGGTGAAGCCACTATTGGTAAGGCCAAAGAAGATTTGGATCGTGCAGCCAAGGCCATTACGGCTAAGTTGCAATCGGGTAATGGTGGCGATGCCTATGTCTCGGTATTAAAAGCCATTGTGACCCAATCCAGTTCTGCGATTCCTGTGATGCCATTGTATATTTCACTGCTGTATCGGGTGATGAAAGATTTGGGTACGCACGAAGGCTGTATTGAGCAGGTCAATAAGTTGATGACCGGTGAACTCTTTGGACAGGGAGACTTGAACCTAGACGAAGTGGGGCGCATTCGTGTTGATTTGGCCGAATTGACCGATGAAGTGCAGCACAGAGTAGAGGCATTGTGGGATCAAGTGACCACTGAGAACCTATACGAATTGTCTGACTTTAGCGGTTACCAAAAGGAATTTTTTAAGTTGTTTGGTTTCGGCTTCGACGGGGTTGATTATGACGCGGAGACTGACCCGATCGTTTAATCTTGCCCTTGTCTGCCCAAGACCGGTTCTGTGAACCGGTTTTTTTATGCCTTGTGATTGGCTTTTCAGGTGTTTCGACCGTTATGACCCGATATTCACCCGGTTGTAAGTCATCGAGTGGGTAGTCGCCAACAGCGGCGCGAATCAATCTGAGCGTGGGGAAGCCGCAATGTGCGGTCATTCGACGCACCTGGCGATTGCGGCCTTCTGAAATGCTCAGGGAAATCCAACTGGTAGGAATGGCCTTTCTTTCCCGAATAGGCGGGTTACGCTCCCACACATCGGGCGATTCCATACGAGACACACGGGCAGGGCGGGTCGGGCCATCATTAAGGGTGATGCCTTGGGAGAGTTGTAACATCGCCGCATCGGTAATGGTGCCTTCAACCTGCACCCAGTAGGTTTTGTCTTTAAAATGCTTGGGATGTGATAACTGGTGAGATAAGGCGCCATCGTCGGTAAGCAGCAGCAGGCCTTCCGAATCGTAATCCAGTCTGCCGGCAGCATATACCTCGGGAATGCTAATAAAATCAGCCAGGGTCGCACGGTCATCATTTTTGCGGAACTGACACAATACCTGAAACGGTTTGTTAAACAGGATGAGCTGGCTCATGACATTCGGGTCCGCTGGGTGAGGTCTGGGATATTGTAGTGGGTAACGGTCACACGAGGGACGAGGAAAGATATCGCATTGTGCACCACGCAGAATTAAGACATCGATTGCTCGCTGGTCACGGTGACATTAATGGCACGTTGGCCTTGATCGCCATTTTGAATTTCATACACCACAGATTGGCCGGCTTTGAGGCGACGATAGCCATTCATATTGATATTTGAAAAATGCACAAAAACTTCTTGGTTATCACTGTCTGAATGTAAAAATCCAAAACCTAACTTGGTGTTAAACCATTTTACTTTGCCTGCCAGCACGCCTATCTCCCATACATCATGTTGGCTTTTTTTTAGATGTTGTCGTTTCAAGGGCGATTAGTCAAGAATTGTTACCTCATCAAGGCACAATCAGTTGGCTTCCTGTAGGCCTCGCGTCCTGATATTTGTTGTCGCCGATTTCTTCTGTTGCGCCAATGGCTATTGAATACTGTATAGTTAGCCCCATAAATACGTAAACCGCAGTATTATCTGAAGGACTTGATGGCGATATGGATTGGCACAACAGCAATGACAGGAATGGCGGCGAAATAATGAACAGCACCGATAACTTTTGGGTGAATATGTCTTCAGGCCCTGAAGAATACGGCGATGGCAATACCGAACTATTAGAGGGAAAGCCGGCGCTCAAGCGACCGCCACTCTATCGCGTCGTGTTATTGAATGACGACTTCACACCCATGGAGTTTGTGGTGCATATTTTAGAAGTTTTTTTTGCCATGGGCAGAGAAAAGGCAACACAAGTGATGTTGGCAGTCCATACTCAAGGTAAAGGCGTTTGTGGTATTTATACCCGTGACGTTGCCGAAACCAAGACAATGGTAGTGAACCAATATTCAAAAGAATGCGAACATCCTTTGGTATGTGAATGTGAACCGGTTTTAGATGACGAGTAGAGCCCCTAGTATTTGGTAGGGTGGGTTGGCCCTTTATAGTAGCCTTGGGCAGGTAAGATCCTTTGAGGTAACAACATTATGTTAAGTAAAGAATTGGAATTGACATTGAATCGGGCATTTAGAAATGCGTCGTCGCGTCGCCATGAGTTTATGACCGTGGAGCATCTGTTGTTGGCTTTGTTGGATAATGTTGAGGCTATCGATGTGCTCAAAGCCTGTGCTGCAGACATAGATCGTCTTAGAGAGGACTTGGAAGTCTTTATCAAGGCCACAACACCCGTATTTCCTGAGTCCGATACTGAACAAGAAACCCAACCGACGCTAGGTTTTCAGCGCGTGTTGCAGCGGGCCGTGTTTCATGTCCAGTCTTCTGGCAAAAAAGAAGTGACCGGCGCTAATGTTTTGGTCGCTATTTTTAGTGAACAAGAAAGCCAGGCGGTTTTTTGCCTAAAACAGCAGAATATCAGCCGACTGGATATTGTGAATTTCATAGCCCATGGCATTTCGAAGGTGCAGGGCGATGTGCCCCATACAGAAGACGGCGCATCACAAGAGGGCGTTGAACAAGAAGCCCCAGAGTCAGTTGACGAAAGCGCGTTGGGAAAATACACCAGTAACCTCAACGAGCAGGCGCGACTCGGCAGAATTGATCCCTTGATTGGCCGAGAAAACGAAGTGGAACGGGTGATTCAGATTCTGGCCCGTCGCCGTAAGAACAACCCCTTGTTGGTGGGTGAAACCGGCGTGGGCAAAACCGCCATAGCCGAAGGCTTGGCCAAGCGGATTGTGGATGAATCCGTCCCCGATATTATCAAGGATGCAGTGGTCTATTCACTGGATCTTGGTGGCTTGTTAGCAGGCACCAAATACCGAGGCGATTTTGAAAAGCGTCTAAAGGCACTGTTGTCAGAGCTGAAAAAAGAGCCCCATTCCATCCTCTTTATTGATGAAATCCACACCATTATTGGTGCTGGCGCAGCCTCCGGCGGTGTCATGGATGCATCCAACCTATTAAAGCCCATGTTGAGCTCAGGCGAGCTACGCTGTATCGGTTCTACGACCTTCCAAGAATTTCGCGGCATCTTTGAAAAGGACAGCGCGTTGACCCGTCGTTTCCAGAAAATTGATGTGATGGAGCCGAGCGTCGAAGACACCTATTTGATTCTAAAAGGTCTCAAGCAGCGCTTTGAAGAGCATCACCGTCTGAAGTATCACGACAAAGCACTCAAGGCGGCTGCAGAGCTGTCTGAGCGTTATATCACTGACCGGCATCTGCCAGACAAGGCCATTGACGTGATTGACGAAGCGGGCGCAGCCCAAAGCTTATTGCCCGAATCGAAACGCAAAAAAGTTATTAACGTCGGCGAAATTGAGCGCATTATCGCCAATATTGCTCGTATACCACCAAAAGTGGTTAACCGTTCTGACAAAGAAGTGCTGGGCAATCTAGAGCGCAATTTGAAAATGACCGTGTTTGGTCAAGACGAAGCCATTGATACCCTGTCAGCGGCCATTAAGTTGGCACGTGCGGGTCTTAAAGAGCCTGAAAAGCCTATTGGTTCATTCCTGTTTGCAGGACCGACCGGTGTGGGTAAAACCGAAGTGACGAAGCAGCTAGCAGAGTGCTTGGGTATCGAGTTGATCCGCTTTGATATGTCCGAATATATGGAGCGTCACACCGTATCCCGTTTGATCGGTGCACCTCCAGGCTATGTCGGCTTTGACCAAGGTGGTTTGTTGACTGACGCAGTCACTAAGAATCCCCATGCGGTATTGTTACTCGACGAAATTGAGAAGGCGCATCCGGATGTGTTCAACCTGCTATTGCAGGTCATGGATCATGGTCGATTAACCGACAATAATGGCCGTAAAGCCGATTTCCGCAACATCATTTTGGTGATGACCAGTAACGCTGGCGCTGAAGAAATCGGTCGCCGCAGCATGGGCTTTACCCATCAAGACCACTCGGAAGATGGCAGTGAAATCATCCGTAAGAGTTTTTCACCCGAATTCCGTAACCGCCTTGATGCCATCGTGCAGTTCAAGTCGCTGTCTCCTACCGTGATCGCAGGCGTGGTAGATAAGTTCTTAACTGAACTGCAGGCGCAGCTAGACGACAAGAAGGTACAGATCGAAGTCGATGCGGATGCAGTCGCTTGGTTGGGTGAGCATGGTTACG
Organism: uncultured Saccharospirillaceae bacterium; assembly: GCA_913063165.1. Lineage (GTDB taxonomy): Bacteria > Pseudomonadota > Gammaproteobacteria > Pseudomonadales > Natronospirillaceae > CAJXZL01. Next base: position 62,276 of record CAJXZL010000004.1, read on the forward strand.
ACGAAAAAATGGGTGCCCGTCCGATGGCCCGTTTGATACAAGACAAAATCAAGCGACCGTTGGCAGATGAATTGCTGTTTGGTTCCCTAATGGGTGGCGGAACAGTGAGGGTATCGGTGAAGAATGGTGAATTATTCTTAGACACCGGCAAGGTGTTGGTAGACGCCTGATACCCCATTTGCGAACACATCGCCTGCAAAGCTTCGGTTTTGCGGGCTTTTTTGTGCCTGCAAACAGTATGGGCACAGCAAAGCACTGACAAAAGTACCGACAATAGTCGATCACCAGAGGGTATTGGAGGTGGTGCAGAAAGGGTGCAGCACCCACACGGCTAGAACAGTCTAGTCATTTCGTGTGGGAAGGCTGGAAACAGCAGATATTAGCGAGCGCGGTACGTAATACGGCCCTTAGAAAGGTCATACGGCGTAAGCTCAACCTTAACCTTGTCGCCCGTCAGGATGCGGATATAGTTCTTGCGCATTTTTCCTGAGATGTGAGCTGTTACGATGTGATCGTTTTCAAGCTTCACACGGAACATCGTGTTCGGAAGGGTATCGATGATTTCGCCTTCCATTTCAATGACGTCTTCTTTAGCCATGTTAAAAGTGGTTTCCATTGCATAAATAATAGGCGCGAGATAATGCCCTAAATTTCGCGGAACTTCAAAGCATTAGTCAATCTTTTGTGTCCAACGGTCGTTTTTAAAAGTTTGCAGCGGTTTAAAGCGTGATTTATAGGCCATTTTGTCGCTATCAGCAATCCAGTAGCCCAGATAAACAAACGGCAAGCCGAGTTTTTCAGACAGCCGAATCAGGTGCAAAATCGATAGGGTGCCGATACCCCGTTTTTCATAGGCAATATCGAACCAAGTATAGAGGGCAGACAAGCCGGTCGATAATTGGTCCACCACCGTACAGCCAACCAGTTGGTCGCCTTGACGAAATTCGATGATGGCCGTGTTGGGGAAGCCTTCGAGCAAAAATTGCCGGTATTGGGATTCAGAAGGGGGGTACATATCGCCATCGGCATGCCGCATATTGATATACCGCTCGAACAGGTCGTAATGGTCTTGATGAAATACCAATGGGCGCAGGACCAAGTCAATATCGGCATTCTTTTTTAGCGTCCTTTTAAATGAGCGCGTCCATCGAAAATCTGGAATCGAGACGCGGGAGCTTTCGCAGCGGTTGCAGTCGGGACAATGCGGTCGGTAAATCTGTTTTCCAGAGCGTCGAAACCCTTGCAGATTCAGTAACTCTAACAGACTAGGGTCTACCGCCTGTTTGGGGTCAAGAAAGATGGTTTGCGATTCGCGATTCGCCAAATAACTACAAGGGTGCACCCCTGTTTGATAGAACACCAGTTCTTGGCTCATGTGGCTAGTACCTGCTGAATCAGTTGGTCTTTGCTGATCGATTGCTGCCAGTTCCAGCTTTTAGCGTCTGCCAGCACCTCGGCCAATACCGCCGGGGTATGGTCTCGCAGCAGCGATTCAAAGGCCAATCGGGGTATCAGGTGGGCACCAAACGCCAATAGGTGGTCACTGGGTACTTGGCAATCGATCAGGGTGACGTGTGGGTGTCCAGCAAACAGAGCCAGCAATGCATAGCGTGAGGCACTTTGCTTGTCTGAAAACATCGATTCACCAAAAAACACATCGCCCATGGCAATTCCATACATACCACCGATTAAGGTATCGCCTTCCCACACCTCAACCGAATGCGCCAGACCTGCGTGGTGGGCATCGCAATAGGCAGCCATCAGATCTTCGGTTATCCATGTGCCTTCATCGTCTCTACTATCGGCGCAACGCGCAATCACCCGCTCAAAGCACTGATCAAAGGTAATATGGGTGAGGGGACTGTTGCGTAATTGCCGCTTAAAGGTGCGATTCAAACGCACGCCTGTGCGGCTCAAAACCATCCGTGGGTCAGGTGACCACCACAAAATCGGGTCTTCTTCGTTAAACCAAGGGAAAATGCCTCGGTGGTAAGCAGCCAATAACCAATTCACCGACAACGTGCCGCCAGAGGCCAAAAGACCATTAGGATCAGTCATCGCCAGAGCGGTGTCTGGGAACTCTGGAAAGTCGGTGTTATCGGGCGGCTGTGTCATTCCGGCGCTCGTTGCATAGAAGGTGGGTTATTGTGTCAGTCTTCCCTTGATTTTCAAAGGGTTGGCTGTGCTTATTTCCAGATTCAGGTACACTAAACATCGACCGACAATGTGCGACAATGCTAAGCGTTTGACGGAGACACATCCGGTCTGTTTGCTGGCTAACATCATTTATTGGCCTGATTTATTGGGTGGCATGACAGTGGTATATTGTTCGCGATATAACGACCCGTATTTTTGGTGAGGAAGGAACCGTTTTGACAAAAACGACAGAAAATCCAAGCAACCGTTTTTGGGCGAGTATTAAGCACCGATGTGCACACGAAGGCACATTGATTGGGCTGATACTGGTCGCTGGTTATTTGGGATTGGCCCTATTTGGCTATAGCGCACATGACCCTGGGTTTACCTATGCAGGGCATAATTCTGATGTCCGCAATATTATGGGGCCATCTGGTGCTTGGATCGCCAATGTGTTGATCAGTGCCATCGGTGTTCTGGCTTATGTTGTGCCGGTGTGGGCGGTGGTGCGTGCCAGTATCTTATTTCGGGAACGCCGCAAACAATACGAATGGCACTGGGGCCTGTTTGCGTTGCGTTGGATCGGTGGTCTGTTGGTCATGCTGTCGGGCGCGGGATTGGCGGCCTTGCATTTCCAATTTGAAGGCACCATGAGCGCAGGCGGTTTCATCGGATTGTGGGTGTCAGAGCTGCTGTTTTTCCAGCTGAATTTATTGGGTACGACGCTGGTACTGTTCGCCTTATTTATTTTTAGCCTCACCGTCGCTTTTCATGTGTCTTGGTTGCGGGTGATGGACAACACCGGTGACCTAACCCTGCGCTTTTTTGCATGGGTAAAAGCCAAAATTCATCTGTACCGTGTTGGGCGCAGTGAGCAAAAACAAACCAAGGCCTTTTTGGAAACCCGAAAGGCCAATTTGGAAATTTCGATAGAGAAGCAGTCAGAGCGCAAGCCGCCTACGATTCGTGCCCCAAAAATGAAACCCGCTGATAGTCCGTCACCTAAGGTGCAGCAGCAGTCATTATTTGATAACCGTTCGCTAGGACAACTGCCGTCAATCGATCTGCTAGACCGTGCCGATTCGAAACGTAAGATGGGCTACGACAAGGCCACACTCGAAGCCATGTCGCGGATGTTAGAGATTAAATTGAAAGACTTTGGTGTCGATGCAGAAGTGGTGGCAGTGGCTCCAGGCCCGGTCATTACCCGATTTGAAATCCAACCCGCGCCCGGCATTAAGGTATCTAAGATCAGCAACATTGCCAAAGACTTGGCCCGTTCTATGGCCATGGTCAGTGTGCGTGTGGTTGAGATCATCCCCGGTAAAACCGTGGTGGGCATCGAAGTACCGAATGAAAATCGCGGTATGGTCATGCTGAGCGAAATTCTGTCTTCAAAGGCCTATCAGGATGCGCCTTCACCTGTGGCGCTTGGTCTTGGACACGACATTGGCGGCTCTCCTGTGGTGGTCGATTTGGCAAAAATGCCCCACTTGTTAGTAGCGGGTACCACGGGTTCTGGTAAGTCGGTCGGTGTAAACTCAATGCTGATCAGCATGCTGTATAAGGCAACGCCAGAGCAGGTAAGGCTGATTTTGGTTGATCCAAAAATGTTGGAATTGTCTATATACGAAGGCATTCCCCATCTGTTGACCCCAGTGATCACCGACATGAAGGATGCCGCCAATGGGTTGCGTTGGTGTGTGGGTGAGATGGAACGGCGCTATAAACTGATGGCGTCAGTGGGTGTGCGTAACCTAGCGGGTTACAACAAAAAAGTTTTGGATGCTGAGAAAGCAGGGGCTCCGATTAAAGATCCTTTATGGAAAGCCGAAGACCACCTCGACACCGAGAATATCCCCGATCTGGGTACACTGCCGGTCATCGTCGTCGTTATCGATGAATTTGCCGACATGATGATGGTGGTCGGTAAAAAGGTCGAAGAGTTGATCGCGCGTTTGGCGCAAAAAGCCCGCGCAGCGGGTATTCATTTAATTCTGGCTACCCAGCGACCATCGGTGGACGTCATCACCGGCCTGATTAAAGCCAACATTCCAACCCGTATTGCGTTCCAAGTATCCTCTAAGATCGACTCACGGACGATTTTGGACCAAGGTGGCGCTGAAAGTCTGTTGGGTAACGGAGACATGCTGTATATGCCTCCGGGCACCAGCTTGCCAGAACGTGTCCATGGCGCCTTTGTCTCAGACGATGAGGTGCATGCCGTGGTGTCAGAGTGGAAATTGCGCGGCCAACCGAATTATATCAGTGAAATTACCGACGGCACCTCCGACGACGGCAGTTCGGGCATGGGCGGATTCAGTGAAGACAGTGATGAAGGCGATGTCTTGTTCGATGAAGCGGTGGCATTTGTTACTGAGACACGCAAAGCCTCGATATCATCGGTACAGCGAAAATTTAGAATCGGCTATAACCGTGCGGCCCGTTTGGTCGAAACCATGGAGAATGCAGGCGTCGTCAGTGCTGCAGGACACAATGGCGCGCGAGAAGTGTTGGCACCGCCACCACCTAGGCCTTAGGCACCCCATAAAGAATAGGAAACCTCATGTTAAGACAGTGTAAAACCGGTTTACTCGTTGCGTTAGTCAGCTTGAGTGCTGTCACGATTCAGGCTGATACCCTGTCTGATTTCACCACATTGCTCACCAGCCATGACCGATTTGAAGCTGCTTTTGAGCAGGTGACACGGGGCCAAAGTGGGGCGGTATTGTCCGAAGTGTCGGGCAGCCTACAAATGCAACGCCCCAATCAGTTTTACTGGTTGTCGTATCCGCCACAGGAACAGGCGGTCATCTCTGATGGCACGACACTGTGGGTCTATGACATCGACCTAGAACAGGTCACAGTGCAAAATGCCGGCGACAGTTTACATGATTCACCAGCGGTTATTTTAAGTGGTGACGCACAAAAAATTGCATCGCAATACCGTATCGAGCAAACCGTGCTTGACGGTACCAAAACCCGGTTTCAACTCATCCCCTTGGCCAATGAGTCGACCCTCAAGTCGCTCGACTTTAGCTTCGACGGGAACCGGCTTGAACGTTTATGGCTCGCAGACAGTCTGGGTCAAGTCACGGTGATCACGCTCAGTGAACATCAGTATGCCCCAGCGTTTGATGAAACACGTTTTCAATTTGTGGCGCCCGAGGGTGTCGATGTGATGGATCAGCGTCCGTGAGTGAGTTGTTTGCGCAGGATACGCCGCTGAAGCCGTTGGCTGAGCGTATGCGTCCTATCAGTTTGGATGACATAAAGGGTCAAGATGCGATCATCGGCCCCGGTAAACCGCTGCGCAAAGCGATAGAACAAGACCAACTGCACTCCATGATATTGTGGGGGCCACCAGGGGTAGGGAAAACCACCTTGGCGCGTTTGTTAGCGCATTTGAGTGGCTGTCGCTTTGAAACCTTGTCAGCGGTGCTGTCTGGCGTCAAAGAAATCAGAGAGAGCGTGGCAAAGGCACAGCAAGCCCAAATGCGGGGTATCAAGTCGGTATTGTTCGTCGACGAGGTACACCGGTTTAACAAGGGCCAGCAGGATGCCTTTTTACCCTATGTCGAAGACGGTACCATTATCTTTGTGGGTGCCACGACGGAAAACCCGTCTTTTGAATTGAATAACGCTTTATTGTCACGTGCCCGTGTCTATCGGTTAGCGTCGTTAACCGCGACAGATCTAGACGCGGTATTCCAACGTGCCGTTCAGCAAGACGACACGCTGCGGGCTGCGCAGCTAACCATTGATCCCGATGCTTATGACCTGTTATTGGCGTCCTGTGATGGCGATGCCCGCAAGTTACTAGGGTTTGTTGAATTGCTCGGTGACATTGCCGAACCCGGTGTGTCAATCAATCAGGGCCACATCGGTGAACTCTTGGCGACGCGTGTGCGACGTTTTGACAAGGGCGGTGATGTTTTTTACGAACAAATATCAGCCATGCACAAGTCGGTGCGGGGCTCGTCCCCCGATGGCGCGCTGTATTGGCTGTGTCGCATGTTAGACGGCGGCTGTGATCCGCTCTATGTCGCACGACGGTTGGTACGAATGGCGTCAGAAGACATTGGAAATGCCGACCCACGGGCGTTAGAAATGTGCATCAATGCGTGGCATGCGCAAGAGCGCCTAGGAAGCCCTGAAGGAGAATTGTCTCTTGCTCAGGCCGTGGTGTATTTGGCCAGTGCTCCCAAGAGCAATGCGGTCTATAAGGCTTACAATACCTGTATGGCGCTGGTACGTGAGGGGCAGGACCATGAAGTACCCATGCATTTGCGAAACGCACCGACCACATTGATGTCACAGGTTGGCATGGGTGAGGGATATCGCTACGCACATGATGAGCCGAATGGCTATGCCGCTGGCGAGCAGTATTTGCCAGAAGCGCTCAAAGACCAACGATTTTATGAACCGGTTGATCGCGGGCTTGAAATAAAAATTGGCAGCAAACTCGACCAACTGAGACAATGGGACAAAGACAGCGCAACCAAAAGGTATGATAAATAATGGGCCCGTTTCATTGGAGTCTGCTACTCGTTATTGGTATGGGCGGTGCATTGGGCGCGGTCGCACGATACAGTGTGGTGCATCTAACCGCGCCTTGGAGTCGTAATGGCTTCCCGATAGGTACTTTTTTGGCCAATCTGAGTGGAAGTTTCTTGATTGGCTTGGCTTTTGTATTTTTCTTTTTAAAATACCCCGCTATGTTTTCACACTGGCGTAGCCATATTATGGTGGGTTTTCTAGGTGCTTTTACGACCTTTTCAACCTTTGCTTTAGAATCTTGGACACTGTACCTGCAAGGCCATCTTAGTATGGCCATCGGATACGCTATTGCCAGCCTGGTGGGCTGTGTTATGGCCGTTGCCGCCGGTTACGGTATTGCCAAACTTATTATCTAATATTGAACAGGAAACCACATGCTTGATATCAAACTGTTGCGCGCTGAAACAGCCGAAGTCGCAGCCAAGTTACTGAAAAAAGGCTATACCCTTGACGTTACTGTGTTTCAGGATCTAGACCAAAAGCGCAAGTCAGTGCAGATTGCGGTTGAAGGACTGGCAGCAGATCGAAAGAAGGCCTCCAAGCAAATTGGGGTGTTGGTAGGTCAGGGCACGCCCGTAGACGAAGCCAAGAAGCAAGTGGCTGCGACGCTCGACCATATTAGTGAACAGGAAGCAGCCTATGCAGGCGAGCTGACCACGGTTCAGACCGCGTTAGACGATTTGTTGGCTGGTATCCCCAATATTCCCGAAGACGATGTGCCAGAGGGTGCATCTGAAGAAGACAACATTGAAGTACTTACCTGGGGTACACCCGGCACCTATGACTTTGACGTGAAAGACCATGTCGATCTAGGTCATGATATTGGTGAGTTAGATTTTGAAACTGCTGTAAAAATTACTGGCAGTCGATTTGCCGTCATGACCGGCGGTATTGCCCGTCTGCACCGTGCCATTGCCCAGTTTATGTTGGATACCCATATCCGTGATCACGGCTATACAGAGGCGAATGTGCCCTTTATGGTGAATGCTGATTCGCTGTTTGGTACCGGCACCTTGCCCAAATTTGAAGAAGACCTGTTCAAATTGCGCGGTGAGCAAGAATATTACTTAATCCCGACTGCAGAAGTGCCGCTCACCAATTTGGTGAGAGACACCATTGTACCGGTCGAGCAATTGCCATTGCAGTATGTAGCGCACACCCCCTGTTTTAGAAGTGAAGCAGGCAGCTATGGCCGCGATACCCGCGGTATGATCCGTCAACACCAATTTGAAAAGGTTGAAATGGTACATATCGTGCACCCTGATCAGTCTGCAGAAGCCTTGGAGCGCATGTGTGGCCATGCTGAGAAGATTCTGAAATTGCTTGAGCTGCCGTACCGAAAGGTGATGTTGTGTGGCGGTGATATGACCTTTGGTTCACGCAAAACCTATGACCTTGAAGTCTGGTTGCCAGCGCAGAATACCTACCGAGAAATCTCATCCTGTTCAAATATGGGTGATTTCCAAGCCCGCCGCATGCAAGCCCGTTTCCGCAACCCTGAAACCGGTAAGCCACAATTGGTGCACACCCTAAATGGTTCTGGATTGGCGGTTGGCCGAACGATGGTCGCGATTATGGAAAACTACCAACAGGCAGATGGTAGCATTCGTGTGCCAGCAGTATTGAAGCCGTGGATGGCCGGTATTGATGTGATTTCAAGCGCGGTTTAACCCAAGCGGGTTTGGTCCACCACAGCCCACATGAAAACACCCGACTGCGTGAGCAGCGGGTGTTTTTTAGTAGAGGCGACCACAATCAATTTCAATGGTTAGGTTGTTGCGAGATGTAAACAGTCCTCCGGATAGGCACATATTACTTCTAAAATCATGGGGTCAAACTTGGCTTGTCTTGTCATCTCGATCAAAGTTGCCAAGGTGTCAGACAAACTCTGTCCCCATCGATAAGGGCGATCTTCAATAAGGGCTCGGAATGCATTGGCCATTTTTACAATATTGGCTTCCATATTGTAGGGTTGGTACTGTACGCCCGAGCCTGTTTCGACAGTGGTTTTGTGTGTTGATGACGCCCACAAAGTCACATCCTCAATACCCTTAATATGGTTAAGAATGTCATAGGTGTGGTTGGGATGTTCATGCAATATCGCACGTTCCTGCAACGAGAGCGGGCCTGCTTTATCCAATATATGGTCTGGCACATGCATTTTTCCGACGTTGTGTAACAGTCCTGCCATTTCTATTTTTTCACATATGGGTAGTGGAAGGTTGCACCGTTGAGCTAAAAACCGTGCAATAAGTCCTACTGAATGGGAGTGATGTTGGGTGAAACGGCTCTTCTGATCGGCAATACGACCAAAAATACGCGCCATCTTTCTGATGTCTTCACCTACGATGATTTGGTCTTGCAAAGAAAACTCATGTGCGTTGACGAATGTGACGACCGAGGCAGACTCCATACCGTTCCAAAAAGATTTGGACGGCGCGAGGGAAATATAGGCTTCATTGATTTTAGGTGAAAATAGCACGTTGGTCGCGGTGTTGAGCTTTTCTGTTATCTCGACAATGGCGTGGGTGTCAATCACGTCACGCTGCTGAGCGAGAGTATCCAAACGGTCAGCAAAGAAAATGATGTTGGCCATTTCAGCGTGGGCTGATGAAATATTAGCTGCTTTAAGAGAGCGCCAGGGTGTGTGATGGTATTTGATGGCTTGTGCACAATAGGCAAGGGGTGAGAAGTCGGCCAACAGGTCATGGCCCACATTGCAATGCTCTGTGGTATTCACATTGAGTGGAATAAAGGTGCGGGTGAGTGCGCCATGTAGCCTTTGGGTAGACACCCCACAGTCATGCACCATACCCGCGTTAAACAAAATCTCCAAGGCTTCCCCGCGGTAGCCTAGAGCAGCGCCTATTTTCGTCGCAATGTAGGCTACCCGTTTACCATGATGAACATCAGTGAAGCCGGTCAGGCTAATCATATGTTCAAGCGCAATAACAACGTGCCTGACATGAACTTGAATGCCATGGTTGTCAGACCGTTGTGGCATAAAAACGCCTGGTTCAGAATCCCTATTGAGTAGTGTCATACCGTTGACCCAAAAGTAATTATTTACGTCATATCTGCTCTAAGAGCATGCTTATTATATTTTTCATTATAGTCGATTTTAATAATTTGCAAGATTGGGTGCGTTTTTTTTCGCCAAGCAGCGTGCTAGCGCCCGTCAAATTGCCCTTATCACAGGATATTCAATGAAAAATTAATACCGCTTTGTGGCGCAATTCATTATTGAATGCTGCACACTTGCTAGAATAGATACCAACACAGAACAAATTTATCTCAGGGTACTGTCATAGAGGAAAGACCATGTTTAAGCGCGCCATAGTGAGAACACCCAGTCCATCACTTATCGACGGCATTACCACGGCCTCGTTAGGCTTACCGAACTATACATTGGCATTGCAACAACATGCCGCCTATGTCGCCGCATTAAAATCTTGTGGATTAGAAGTCACGACCTTGGCACCAGACGACCGCTTTCCTGATGCTACGTTTGTTGAAGACGTGGCATTGTTGACCCCGCGTTGTGCCATAGTCACCCGTCCAGGGGCTCCAACACGTTTAGCCGAATCGACACTTATCGGACCCGTACTGTCCCATTTCTATGCTGATATTGAATACATCAAAGCGCCAGGTACGGTAGAAGCGGGCGACATTATGATGGTGGGATTACATTTTTATATAGGCCTCTCTGCCCGCACCAACCAAGCAGGTGCCGACCAAGTGATTGCCATTCTGAAACGTTACAATATGTCTGGTTCCGTTGTGCCACTGTCAGAGGTATTGCACCTCAAAACCGGGTTGAGTTATTTGGAAGACAACCAATTGGTGGTGGGTGGAGAATTTAAGACCTGTGCACTCTTTGCCGGCTTCAACAAGATTGAAATTGACGATGATGAAGCCTATGCCGCCAACTGCGTTTGGATCAATAACAAAGTGCTCCTGCCAGCCGGCTTTCCAAAAGCAGAGCGCGCATTAAGCGCTGCTGGATTCGACCTGATCACTGTGGACATGTCAGAATTCCAGAAAATTGATGGTGGCTTGAGTTGCCTGTCATTGCGGTTCTAGTGCCGTCGTGTTCTGGAAACAAAATACGCTATAATCGCAGCTATTCAGGCAGCCAAAAGGCCTGCCTACGTTAAATGAGACCCCTGTTGTCATGCCGAAAACCCCCAAAGTTACTCAATCTGCTAAGACTGCGGTAGGGCCTGTAGTAGTCCAGAAAGTAGTAGCCCGGAATCCAGAAGACCAGAATCCAGCAGCCCAGTCTCGCGTAGTGGTCATTGGCGCAGGTCCGGCTGGATTAATGGCAGCAGAACAGTTGGCTAACGCGGGTATTCGCGTGGCGGTATACGATGCTATGCCATCGGTTGGCAGAAAGTTTCTAAGGGCCGGTATTGGCGGACTGAATTTGACCCACGACGAGCCTTGGGAAGACTTTGTGACCCGTTACGGCGACAAATCCTCCGAAATCCAACGGTGGCTCGAAGTGTTTGGTGCCAATGAATTGCGCGCTTGGGTGGCAGAATTAGGCGTAGAGACCTTTGTCGGCAGCTCTGGCAGGGTCTTTCCCGTTGGTAATAAAGCAGCGCCGCTACTACGCGCATGGATCAAAAGATTACAGAATCAAGGCGTGACTTTGCATACCAAGCACCGGTGGTGTGGTTGGGATGCGGAGGGCAACCTGGTGATTGAAAGCGCCGATGGCACCCAGCATATTCAAGCGCAGCGCGTCATCTTTGCACTGGGCGGCGGTAGTTGGGCCCGCCTGGGTTCTGACGGGGCGTGGCTGGCACATTTTCAAGCGCGCGGTATACATTGTGCCCCATTTAGACCCAGTAATTGCGGATTTGATGTGCCATGGACCGATAGCTTTATACAACAACATGCTGGCACACCGCTTAAATCGGTCGTGCTAACGGTTAAGTCAGTTACGGGTCAGGTGTGGCGAAAACAAGGCGATGCACTGATCTCGAGTAAAGGTATTGAAGGTGGGTTGGTCTATGCTGGATCTGCGCTAATACGCGATAACATCCAAAAGTATGGTCTGTGTCGCGTGTATTGGGATTTACTGCCTGACAAAACAATTGCCCAAATAAAGGCGGCGTTAGCCAAGCGCCGTCCCAAAGACTCAGTGTCAAATGTACTACGCAAAAAACTGGGGCTGGCAGACGGTAAGTTGGCGTTGTTAAAAGGCTTGGCCAGTAAAGAGCAGATGGCCGAATTACAACAATTACCCGCATTGATTAAAAACCTACCACAGGTATTGCAAACACCGCGTCCCATTGACGAGGCCATTAGTACCGATGGCGGTGTTCGATTTGAAGGTTTAACACCCGGATTGTCGTTACAGTCGCAACCCCATGTGTATTGTGTGGGTGAAATGCTTGACTGGGAGGCACCCACCGGCGGTTATTTGCTGACAGCATGTTTTGCCAGTGGCGTAGTGGCAGGACGCGACTGTGCCGCATCCTTGATCGCTATGCCGCGCTAATGGACAGCCTGAGTTTGACATAGTCAGCAACTGCCTGTTGCTGCTTCGCATCCAAATGATAGGCTGCATGCGTTCGCCGATGTAATATATCCTCAGCGGTCATGGCCCATTCCTCATCCATCATGAAATCAATTTCTTGCTCATACAGACCGTGGCCAAAATCGGTACCCAAGTCAGCAACGGTCTGTGCCCCTTCCAATACATTAGGTACACGTGAGCCATGCCGAGCGTGGAGTGTTTTCAAAGCATCTAGGGGCATCCATTCGAAGTCTAGTTGCGCTTGCTGCCAAGAGTAGGGCATGCCACCGGGTAATACGCTAGTGGCTGTCTGACTCTCTTTAAGGTCAGGAAAGTAGGGTTTTAAAGCCTTCATAACGCCCAACGCCAGCAATCGATAAGTGGTCAACTTGCCACCAAATACGCTGACCAGTGGCGCCAAGTCTCGGTCCTTAGTGACCTCTAAGTGGTAGTCACGGGTGACTGCTTGCGGATTTTCAATTTCCTCATCCATCAAGGGCCGCACCGCAGAATAGGTTTGCAAAATATCGTCCTTACGAATCGACTGTTTGAAATACCGGTTGGTTACGTCCAATAAATAGTCGATTTCTGAGTCGTCTATCGCGACTTTACTCGGCTCACCTGGATAGTCGACGTCAGTGGTGCCGATTAAAGAAAATTCCCCCAAGTAGGGAATGACGAATACCACGCGTTTGTCGTCGTTTTGCATCAAATAAGCATACGGCTTATTGGTGAGTGCGGGCACCACGATGTGACTGCCCTTAACCTTTCGAATCAGTTTGGGGGCCTTCATCGGTAACACTGATCCAAACAAATCTGAACACCAGGGGCCAGTTGCATTCACCAGGGTTTTGGTCTTTACAATGATCCGTTCTTGGCTGTCCTGTGACTCCAGCGTTAGCGTCCAATAACCTGTGTGGCGTTTCACGTCGATACAACGGGTATAGGTATGGATGTCTGCACCACAGGCTTTTGCCTGTAAAGCATTCGCCAAAACCAATCGTCCATCATCGGTGTGAGCGTCTGAATATTCAAAACCCTGTTTATATTGTGGCTTCAGTGGTGACTCTGCATCAAATGCCACCGAGGTGGAACCGGGCAAGACACTGCGTTTCGCTAAGTGATCATACAGATACAGCCCAATGCGAATCATCCAAGCGGGTCTTAACAAGGGCGACAATGGAATGCGGAATCGCATGGGCTTTATCAAATGAGGTGCTTTATTGAGTAAGATTTCACGTTCAGAGAGTGCTTTTCTCACCAATGAAAACTCATAATGTTCTAAATAGCGTAAGCCGCCATGAATGAGTTTACTGCTGCCACCTGACGTGGCGCTGGCCAGGTCATTCATTTCGGCTAAACCAGTCTTTAATCCCCGTTCAGCTGCGTCCGCTGCAATGCCGCAGCCATTAATACCACCGCCGATAATAAAAAGGTCATACATGGTTTAACATCCTGTTTTTGTAAAAAAATAAATGATCGCTGATCCTTCATGCCATTGTTGCCATAGCACCAAAGTTAGCTTAGCACTTCACGGACCAAATGATGAGTAGCAAAATCGACAAAATAGGCTAACGCTTCAGGATTTTTGGTGGTGTCTATGCTTACCGCAGTGTCGATTGTCTGGCCCATCAAAATTTTCCGCACGGGAATCTCCAGTTTTTTACCGGTGAGCGTATAGGGCACCGCGGCAATGCTGAAAAAATCGTCGGGTACATGTCGCGGCGAACATTGGGTTCGTAGGTGCTGTGCTAGGGTTTTTTTCACATCCTCTGTCAGTGTAACGCCCGGTGATAACTGCACAAAAATCGGCATGAAAAAATCACCTCGGGGACCTTCGATGCAGACCACCAAACTGTCCTGCACTTCGGGCAATGCCTCAAGTACACCATATATTTCTGCGGTGCCGATGCGAACACCGTATCGGTTCAATGTGGCATCCGATCGCCCATAGATATAGACACCGCCGCGTCCGTTGATCTTAATGAAGTCGCCATGTCGCCACACATTGGGAAAATAATTGAAATAGGCATCCTGGTAACGTTGGTTGTTCGGGTCATGCAGAAAATGTAGGGGCATTGAGGGGAAGGGGGTTTTGCATACCAATTCTCCTACTTGGTCAATTACAGGCATGCCTTGTTCGTCCCATGCCGCTACATCCATCCCTAGTATTCGTGTCTGAATTTCGCCCGCATAGACCGGCAGTGTTGGAGAACCCCCGACAAAGGCACTGACAATTTCCGTGCCGCCACTTTGCGATGTTAGCCATAGATCCTTCTTTACGTGGCGATAAAACCAAGCAAAGGTGTCTGGGGTGGCAGGTGAACCGCTGCATAAAACACTTTTAAGTGCGGTTAAATCAAACCGTTGGTTCGGTTGAATATCCTGTTGTTGCATCAATTGAACATAGGAAGGGCTGGCGCCAAAATAATGCGCTTGGGTGTCAGCAGCCATCTTCCACAAAACATCAGGTGTGGGGTATACGGGGCTGCCATCGTATAGAACGCCAGCGGCACCGGTCAGCATAAAAGCAACCTGAATGTTAAACATGACCCATCCAGTGGTTGTATAGAAAAAGCTAATGTGTTCTGGCTTCAGGTCCATGTGGAAGGTGACAAACTTCATCATTTCCAACAACGCCCCGACATGGCTGTGCACAATTGCCTTAGGCATACCCGTGGTGCCAGACGAAAATAGGATCCACAACGGGTGGTCATGTGGCACACGGGTAAAGTGAAATGCTGCTCTGCCAGGGTCCGGTTCGTCGAGCAGGTCCTGCCAACGAATGGCGGGCAGGGTAGGTGCCTTGTTTGGATAGAGGTAGGAGAAATACACCACCTGTTCCAGAGAATCAGATAGTGCTGCTGCGATATGCGCAATCACGTCGCTACGATCGTAGGCTTTTCCACCATATTGATAGCCATCGGCGACAAATAGCCATGTGGGTTTGATTTGAATGAACCGGTCCAAAATGGTCTTTTCCCCAAACTCTGGCGCGGCATTTGACCAAACAGCTCCGATACTGATCGACGCCAACATGGCGACAACCGTTTCGGGAATGTTGGGCATCAAGCAGCCAATGGTATCACCTTGCTGTACACCTCTGTTTCGCATGGCAGTGGCCAAAGTGCGTACTTGAGAAGCGAAGTCGCTCCAACTCAATGCCTCGAGTACCCGGGTTTCTGACAAAGAAAAGAGCGCAGTTGCGTCAGGCCTTTCATGCCGCAGAATATGTTCGGCAAAATTGACCATTGATCCTGGAAACCATTGGGTTCCTGGCGCCATTAATTGGCTGGTTGTGACCCGGTGGTAGGCTGTGTTCGATTGGATATCAAAATACCGCCACAATGACGACCAAAAACCGGTGTTATCGGTGACAGACCACTGCCAGAGGGCCTCATAGTCTTCGCAGGACACAATCTGTTCTTCGGCAAGCCAATGTCTATAGGCAGTTACGTTGGCAGTGTCGATCAAATCCTCTGTAGGTGACCACAATAATGCGCCCTCAGGAACTGCCATTTTTGCCATTGGATTTACCCTCTATGTGTTTTATGTCAGTTTGTAGTGGTCTACTAATTCCGGACACCAACATAAGTGATATTATCATCACTAAGCATGAGGTGTTCAATGAAAAGACAAAGACGTGTTTTTACTACAAATTTCAAAAATGAAGCGGCGAGTTTGGTTTTAGATCAAGGATATTCAATACAGGAAGCATGTCGCTCACTCGATGTTGGAAGGTCGGCCCTGGGCCGCTGGGTAGACCAAGTTAAGTCAGAACGTGGTGGTTTCACTCCAACTGCCAAGGCAATGACTGATGACAAGCGACGCATTCAAGAGTTGGAAGCTCAGGTACGGCGGTTGGAACAAGAAAAACGCATTTTAAAAAAGGCTACAGCTCTCTTAATGTCGGACGAATTCAATCGTACCGACTGATAGACCATTTAAGTGAGCATGAGCCAACAAATACGGTCTGTCGGCTGTTCGATATTAAGCGATCTAGTTATTATGAGTATCGCCGTAAAAAAGCCTGTGCAAACCCTGCGCGAGACGCTGTAAAGGCCAAGGTCGCCTTGGCTTTTCAGCTAAGCCGCAGGTCTGCTGGAACGCGCACGATTAAGCACATGCTTGCTGAGGACGGCGTCCACGCTGGGCGCTTTCTTATCGGACGGTTGATGAATGAACTTGGATTGGTGTGTAAACAACCAGGTAAACACCGATATAAACTAGCTAAGGCAGAGCGATTAGATTTACCGAACGTACTCAATCGGCAGTTTGATGTCAGTGCGCCGGACTGCGTATGGTGTGGCGATATTACCTACATATGGGCAGGCTCTCGATGGGTATATTTGGCTGTGGTATTGGACCTTTATGCGCGTAGGGTCGTTGGATGGAGCCTATCTGATAAGGTCGATACCAGTTTAGTGGTCAGGGCTTTAGAAGATGCGTATCACAGGCGCGGTAAACCCCAGGAGGTTCTGTTTCATTCCGATCAAGGGTCTCAATATTGCAGCATACTATTTCGCCAAAGATTATGGCGCTATCGTATGGAACAGAGCATGAGCCGTCGGGGCAACTGCTGGGATAACGCACCAATGGAAAGGCTATTTAGAAGTTTAAAAACAGAATGGGTACCGCGGATAGGTTATAAATCACAATCTGAGGCAGCAATGGACATTGGATGGTATTTGATGACTTACTACAACCAGCAGCGGCCACACACGGCCAATGGTGGTCAGACACCCAATATCAAAGAAAAAAACCTTAACTCACTGTCCGGTTTTAGTTGACCACTACAGTTAAAGCGACGATTATTTCCTTTAGCGACCTAACTTCTGATAAAAATTAGACGTGGTATTTATGATATTGCTACAGACAACCCACATTCACAATCAACAAAAGGGCTATAATATCAACGATCTAACTAATTGTGGCCTAGGGTCTATACTGATTTCTATCGATGAGAGGTTGTACTATGAAAACATCCAAACGGATCATGTCAGTTGCTGTCATAGGTACCCTGTCCGCCGCACTGTGCCAACCAGCACTGGCAGACACAGTGCGATTTTATAATTGGGAAAGCTATACGGCCGAGACCGTATTCGAACAATTTGCAGAACGTACTGGCCACCAAGTGAGCGAAATTTACTACGATGAAGAAGACGTTCGTGATGCTGTGATCAGTAGTGGTCGAGCTACAAACTATGATGTGATTCTAATGGATACGTTTTCTTTGTTGTCTTTACAAAACGGCAGCAATTTTCATGACACGACCCAAATCCCCCTAGAAAATCGCAAGTATATTGGCAAGAAATGGCAAAATGCCTGTGGCAAATATGGTATTCCCTATGCGCACGGCACCTTAGGTATTGCCTATCGTGACAGCATCAATAAGACACCGATCAATTCATGGAATCAAATATTTGATCCATCAGCAGAACATGTGGGCAAAGTGGCCATGTTGTTGGATTCCGTTGACTCAGTGGCCGTTGCTTTGTTGGCATCAGGTAATAAGCCTTTCTCTGAAAATGAAGCAGAATTGAAAGACGCGTATGCAAAATTGGTTGCCCAAAAGTCCAAGGTTGCCACCTATGAATATGCAGTGTCCTATGCAATAGCCAACGGCCCGAGCACCGATATCAGCCTTGCCATGGTGTACTCCACCGATATGTGGTCATTAATGGAGTATTCAGAACAAGAAGATTGGCAATATGTCATACCAGATGAAGGCACCACGGAATGGGTGGATTGTTTGGCTTTACCAATTTCCCATCCTATTTCGGAGGCAACCATTCAGTTTCTCGATTTCTTAAATGAACCTGAAATCGCTATAGAAAATGCCGAGGAAGTGTGGATCAGCACAACGAACGACGGTGCATTGGCTTTGGCCTCTGAGGACTACTTGGGTGATGAATCATTGTTTCCACCAGCAGAAGTCATGGCAAAAAGTGAATCCTATCGGGCGTTAAGTAGCGCTGCGTTGAATTTTCGTAAACGTATGCTGGTCGGAGTAGCGAATCAGCAATGAGATTATCCAAACGTGTTAACTACATCTTATTGCCTATTATTTGTCTCCTATTGACACTATCTGCGCTATTTACCTATCAGGCAATTAAGACAATCGTTGTTGACAATGTCACCGCAAAATTGACAAACAAAGCAAAGCGATTGGATTCCGAAATTGTGCAACAAGCGCATGAGTCCATCGGGTTAATCAGATTGTTTGTCAGTTCGCGGGAAGCGATTGCCTACTTAAATGACCCGGAAAGTTATTACTCAACCTATTCTCATCAAGGGCAGCTTTTCAATAATTTCAATGTGGCCGTTGATACCAGTCCTTTTTTGAGAGCAATTACTATTTTCAGTTTGGCTGGAGAAAGTCTATTCCATTTGGACGTCAATGACCCTTTTTCTGATCCTGCGATCTCAAATGTCACCCAGAGGTACATAGATCAGCTGTTAGAAGCCAAAAATATGCGGCTGATGCTGTCAAATACGAACCCAATATATCGGGTAGTTATGGACGAACAGGGCGACACCAAATTATCCGTTGTGATGCCGTATTCAGCCGCACACGTATTGACCGATCTTAAATACGCCGACGCTCAAAGTTTGTTTGTTATTCAATTGGAAAATAACGCCACGCTATTCGAAGCAGAAGCTAGCAGCATTAAAAGTGAATATGGTGATGGCGTCAATGTGACATTCGAGACGGCTGTCGTCGCGTCCACGTCGGACAAAGAAAGGGCTTCTACAGTGGATGCGGTCGTGTCCTCAGGCATCAGTATTAGAATTTCTGGGGTATATGGTGCTGTGGTTCTAGAAATGTCGCCAGACCATCTATCGGACCTACTGTTACCCCTTAAGTTGGCGACTGTGCTAGTCACATTCTTGCTCATAGTGACACTCTATGTCGCCCTAAGGGCGATGATTCACGTACAAATATTGTTACCTATCGAACGGTTAGTAAAGCAAATTAAGGGTAGCCATGAGGCTGGCCTTGGCAGTGACTTAAAGGTACTAACCAGTGAGGATGAGGTTGCTGACCTCAATAACAGTTATTTAGAATTGCTATCGCACGTCAGTCATCTAGCCAATTTTGATACGCTAACCGGTCTGCTCAATCGAAATTCGTTTAGTAATGCATTGACTAGGTCAGTCAAAGACGCCATTCATAAAAATACAAAGGCGGCCTTACTTTATATCGATTTGGATAACTTTAAACTTGTAAACGATACCTTTGGGCACAGCGAAGGGGATGCGTTATTGATTGAGTTTGGTAAAAAGCTGCGTGAGACACTAAGGCCTTTTGATGAATTGCATACGATGTCTTCTGAACGTGGTGTTGCGCGTTTGGCGGGTGATGAATTTGCCATCTTGCTGACCGATTTGCCCAATGCAGAGGCGGCAGACGCGGCTGCAAGCAGGATTATGGCTTTGTTTGAAACTGGGTTTGCCGTTAACGACAATGTGCACGATGTCCAGGCATGCATCGGCATTACCATTGCACCTGATGATGGTACTGAGGTAGAAATGTTGGTTCGTAATGCCGACGCCGCCATGTATTCGGCCAAGCAGAACGGAAAAAACAATTACTGCTTCTATGCACAAGATCTTGAAGACAAGATGCAGGTGCGGCATATCATTGCGGCTGGATTAAAGAGCGCGGTCGATAACAACCGATTTCATTTGTTTTTCATGCCTATTTATCGATGTGATGACCTATCCATTGCCGGCGTGGAAGTGCTTATTAGAACTACTGAGCCGCTATTGCAGGGATATGGACCGGACCAGTTTATCTCGATTGCAGAAGAATCCGGCCTCATCAGAAAGATTGATCTTTGGGTCATCGAGCAGGCATTTATCGCCCAGAAAAAATTGACTGATCTCTGCGGGTTTGATGGGTTTTTTGCAATTAATATTTCTGCTCGTGAGCTGCATAACGACAATTTTGTTGCCGATTTGACAGCGCTCTTTGACGCCTATCCTATCGAACCGGCTGACGTTGAACTAGAAATCACTGAAACCTATTTGGAAACCAAAGACAGCAGACTTCTGGACAATTTGCATAGCCTAAAAGCCTTGGGTGTTCGTCTCGCATTGGACGATTTTGGTACGGGTTATACCGGTTTCAGCCAGCTTGCTAGCTATCCGGTGGACATTATCAAAATTGATCGCAGCTTTACGCAAGAAATTAACGTCGATGTCAGCAACCGGCGTCTAACGGTCGACATCATCGTAGAATTGGCGCGACTCTATGAGCTGACAATCGTGGCAGAAGGGGTAGAAGACCTCCAACAACTAGAATACATTCAAGATTTAGGGGTTGAGTGCGTTCAGGGCTTCTACTTATCGCGGCCACTGACATACGAAGACTTTTCAAAACTCGTTACTCAAAAAAACGCTGAAGATAACTACCAATAAAGGCAATGATTTTTGGGTTAGGCTGAGCCGGTTCGCGTTCTATAACGGCGCATTTGCTCGGCAATCACCCATTTCCCACCCAATATCTGCACATAGCTCACCGGTAATGCCCACATCATAACGTTTTCAATGTCCTTATTTTTTAGAGACCGGTTTCTAGGTTGTTGGTTAACCGGTCACGCCGCGTACACCCTCTAAGTCCTGCTTGATTTGAATCATATTATGAATTTGTTTTGGTGATATTAATCATCGGTTATTCCCGATAGGGGTCTATATTGGTTGTATCATCTACCCCACTGTAGGGAATTTCCAATGCCAATTGAGAAAGATCCAGACGCATCCCAACCTAGGGCACGACCTCAGCGTGTCTCTGACGCAACACAAACCCCCCAATTAAGCGCCACCGTATCCCGTAGACATTTTGTCATTGGTGCTGGCGGTATTGCGGCGTCCTCCCTGTTAGGTGCAGCCTCGCTTCTGGTGAATTCCGATGATGAAAAAGCCAAAATCGAGTGGGCAGAGCACTTCCAAACCCATTATCGACTCATGACCGATGTCGAAAAAGCAGAGGCCATTGAGCGTTTAGAACGGCGTTATTCAAAGCAATACGGCAAAGATGTCGTTGTTTCAGATAGCCCAGCGCAAGAGGGGGTACTTTTCGGTTACGCCCTCAATATTCAAAAGTGCATTGGTTGTCGACGCTGTGTGAAGGCCTGCGTAGAAGAAAACAACCAATCCCGAGGTAAAGACCAAGAAACGGAGTGGATTCGCGTCATTAAAATGGAGAAGGGTGAATTCGAGCCTGAAAAAATGCACCAAGGCTACCCTGAAGACTATGGTATCCAAGTGGGTGGTAATGCCTATTCGGCCGCTGGTGTTGTTTTGGAAGGTGAGCACCACTACCAACCTGATGTTGTGCCTGAAGACGACTCGCTCTATATGCCTGTCGCCTGTATGCAATGTGAAAAACCACCCTGCGTGAAGGTATGCCCGGTGCGCGCTACCTACCGTGAGCCAGACGGCGTTGTGGTTATCGATTATAACTGGTGCATTGGTTGTCGCATGTGTATTTCAGCCTGTCCCTATTGGGCGAGACCGTTCAACTGGGGCGAGCCTAAGTTACCCAAGAAAGCCATGAACCCCAATACGCACTATCTGGGCAATCGCCCGAGAATGAAAGGCGTGGTTGAAAAGTGCACTTTTTGTATCCAGAGAACGCGTGAAGGCCGTTATCCTGCCTGCGTTGAAGTGTGTCCTGTAGGTGCCCGTAAATTTGGCAACTTGCTCGACCCACAAAGTGAAATTAGACAGATATTGGACCGAAAACAGGTGTTTCGTCTTAAGGCTGAAATGAACACCTATCCAAAGTTTTTCTATTTTATCGACTAGGGAAAGCGACATGAAACTGCTGAGATTTTTGCAGGATTATATAGGCTTTATCGTACGGGGTGGTCCCACATTTTATTTGTGGTTGGCCTTTTTATCGGTGCTCATCGGCGGCTGGATATACGGTTATTACCAGCAGCTCACCCTGGGTATGACCGTCACAGGATTAACCGATCAAGTGAGTTGGGGGCTATATCTCGCGAACTTTATCTTTTTGGTGGGTGTAGCTGCAGGCGCTGTGACCGTGGTTTTTCCAGCCTATGTCTATAAGCACGAAGGCCTACACGATGTGGCGGTTATCGGTGAAATGATTGCCATATTCGCAGTGACTATTTGCACCCTGTTTGTGTTTCTGCACGTGGGACGCCCAGATCGTATTTGGCACATGCTGCCCTACATAGGTGTGATGAACTGGCCAAGCTCAGTGCTGACGTCTGATGTGGTGGTGTTAACTACCTATTTGTTTCTCAATGCGATTACCGGATTCTATTTTCTCTATCAAAAATATTACAACCGGCCCATCAACAAACGGTTCTTTATGCCGATCATCTACCTCTCTATTGTGTGGGCAATCAGTATCCATACGGTCACTGCCTTTCTTATGGCCACCTTTGACACCCGAGCCATGTGGCACACGGGCATGATGCCCATACGCTTCATTATCACTGCCTTTGCAGCAGGCCCCGCCTTTATTGTGATTGTGTTGTTGCAGCTAAAGCGCCACACCGCGCTGGTCGTTCAGGATTCAGCCATTAATTTTCTCATGCAACTGGTCACCTGGTGCTTGGGTATCGCTTTGTTCCTTACCCTGTCTGAAGTGGTCATTGAGCTCTATCAAGGCTCAGGAGAATCCTATGGACTCCGCTATCTGATGTTTGGCATGTACGGACTTACCGACCTAGTACCCTGGTTTTGGGCTTCAATGGGTCTCACCGCAGGTGCATTCCTTATGTTGCTATTTCCCAGTATTCGCCTGAACCAAGAGGTTATTCCCTATATTTGCACCATGGCATTTGTGGGTATTTGGATAGAGAAGGGCATGGGATTGGTCATTCCAGGTGAAATACCTTCGCCAATCGGCGAATTCTCGCAATATGTCCCCAGCACGATTGAAATCATGAATAGCGTGGGCATTTGGGCCTTTGGCTTCTTCCTTTTGACGTTGTTGCTAAAAGGTGCAGCTGGCATATTGTCTGGGGAGGTCCGCCATGCATCACGGCATGAGGCTTACTAAAATGGCAGGAACAAAGCGCAGGATTCTTACCCTGTTAGCATGCTGTATGGGGCTGATTTGGTCTAGCAGTGCGATAGCAGAGGATACAGCTGCACCAGAACCCTGTTTTGAAAGTCGCAAAGGGGCAAGCGAATCCGTCCCCATTTTGCTTGAAAATGGGATGCCATCCATAAAGTGTTCGCCCAAAACCGGTGGGGTCTTGTGGTGGGGCGATCCGTTTTTTAACACCGAACCCCTAGGATCTTTGCCGATGTTTGAAGGGCAAGTGAGTGGGGAAGGCGTGATGCGCTCAAGGACTGAGAAGTTGACATTATTCACAGTGTGCGGAGTAGCTTGTCACAATGGCTTTTACCCGCCAGTACCTAAGAGTAAGAATCCACGGGCACTGACCATGCACCTGGATATCGTTCCCGATGCACTTAATTTGCAGCATGGAAATCAGGCCATTTGGTGTTTAGATTGCCACAGCGCCAAACAACGGCGATTTTTGGAAGATAATTTTGGCAACCCAATCGGTTTTAATGAACCCCAGAAATTGTGTGGCAAGTGTCATGGGTCTGTCTATCGCGATTGGCGTGACGGTATTCATGGTAAGCGCATAGGTGAGTGGGCGTCCGATGGCAAAAAACGTTGGTTTGTTTGCACCGAATGTCACAACCCGCATGATGTCCAGCAAGGAACTCGCCATTCGGGCTTTGCACAGATTGAACCTGAATGGGCGCCAAAGCTGTCAAAGGGCGTCGACAATTTTGACTATGAACTAAAAAATGCCGATGGCACCTGGAAAGAAAAATATTTGCCAAAAGAAGATGAGTAATCAGGCGTTGAGATCAGTAACAAGTCGGTTTTGGGCAATCGATTTTGGGCAATCGATTTTGGGAATTAGGTTGCAAGCTGCACCTTAAACAACGGACAGTGCCAATATGAATGTAAAAACCAAAATGTATTTCGGACCGCCATTGGCGGCGCTGACCCAAAACGAAAAAAACACCCTAGAGATCAGTGGCAGGTTGAATCGTACCGCTGAACGGTATCTGGGTATCCTTGAGCAATATGCCATTGAGCTTACTGCACCAGAAATCGCGTGTTTGAAGAAGATTTGCATGGTGGGACACATGTCGATGGATGAAATTGCCGAACTGCCGCATGACGTGGCGCAATTTCGTGGTTATGTAGATGGATTGGACACCCACGCTTTCGCCCAAAAATTAAAAGAAGCACCCCTAGTCGCACTCATTGCCACAGTAGATCAAATCGGCCTATAACCCAATACAGGCCGTCCATTGTGCGAGGTTACTATGCAGGGGTTATTTTAATCGTTTGAAAAAGCGATTGTAGATATCCCACACCACACCACTCAAAATCAACAACAAACCTAAAAACGTCGTACCAGACGATCGAAACACCAGCATGATAATCAGGCCACTGGCCATTAATGAAAATGCAAAGGGATTGGTCTTCTTTGATTCTAGCGGCGTTTTGCTGTTGGAATCTACTGATGCGACACGTTTTCTCAGTGACACCCCACAACCTGGACAGGTTGCCGCCTTGTCGGATACTTCTTTGCCACATTCTTTACAGGGTACTAACGCCATGAAATAGCATCCTTAACTTATTATTGGAGTTTGTAAATCTATCCCATAGTTTAGCAGTCAATGGTGCTTATCACTTATTAGTCAAAGGTATGATAGGTGGCGGCGGAGTCAAATTTTCTGGTGAGATATGACACATCATGTCGTTAGGGGCGTTTAGTATGGCTGCAACT
>CAJXZL010000005.1 GCA_913063165.1 uncultured Saccharospirillaceae bacterium
GAAAGAATCCCTTTGGTAAGCCCTGCACCAGGCACTAGACGCTACTTGCAGGTATATCGGCTTGGACCAAAGGACGCCAGCCGAAAGATATACATTCAAGCGGGACTTCATGCTGATGAATGGCCCGGTTTGCTCATGCTACAGCACCTCATTCCGAAACTGGAACAGCTCGAAGCGGCTGGGCAGCTGACTGCACAGTTCGTCATCGTTCCCTTTGCAAACCCTGTCGGCCTTGGGCAACAAATTTTTGGGCTAACCACCGGCAGGTTTTCCCATGAAAACGGACAAAATTTCAACCGTAACATGGCGCTTCCTGTCGACAACGTTATCTCACGGGTCCGTGGCCGTTTAACCGATAACATCGAGACAAACACCCAAATCATTCGCGAGGCATTGCTTGCTGAAGTATGGGACAAGCCTGATGAACATGAGCTGCAAGGACTGCATAAAACCCTGTTAGGTTTGTCTATCGATGCCGACATCGTTTTGGATGTGCACTGTGACCTTGAAAGCCTTGCGCATCTGTACTGCGCCACAGTGCAAAAGGATGAAGGCATGGTACTCGGACGGCATCTGGCATTCCCAGTGGTGATGCATGAGGATATTTTGGGTACTGTCGCTTTTGATGCGACCCATACCCAACCTTGGGAGGTTTTAAAACAAGCCTTCCCAGACCATCCAATTCCACGGGCTTGTTTTGCTGCGACCTTAGAGCTTCGGGGTAAGAGCGATGTTAATGACAGCCTTGCTAGCCAAGATGCCGGCAACCTAATCGGGTACTTTGAACATACCGACGATATCCGACTGCCACACGCTTCTGATGCGCAATTCACGCTTGAACCTAAATGTTACGGCATTGACAAGGTTTATACCGTGGCAAGTCCTTGCGCAGGATTACTGGTGTATCGCTATCCGTTGGACACATGGTTAGAAGCTGGCACCATATTCGCGGAAATTGTGTTGATTGACAGCGATGAACCCAATCAACGGGTGCCGGTTACGACACAACATGCAGGGTATTTCTTTACGCGCACCCATTACCGACTGGTCAGGCCAGGCACGACCATTGCCATGATGGGCACCGATGCTGCTGTAAGGCCATTAGGCGTTCAAATAGCGTTGTAAAGGCATTAGGCATGACCCGTCCTAAAATATGTTGACGGTTTTTATAGAGCCAACTGAGGCATCTCAGTTGGCTTTTTCGTGCACGGCTGCTGGGGTTTTCATTCCCAAGCTAGTATGCGGCCGTTTGTAATTATACGCATTGATCGACTCTTTCACG
Source organism: uncultured Saccharospirillaceae bacterium (assembly GCA_913063165.1). Lineage (GTDB taxonomy): Bacteria > Pseudomonadota > Gammaproteobacteria > Pseudomonadales > Natronospirillaceae > CAJXZL01. The sequence goes on from CAJXZL010000005.1 coordinate 1,283, forward strand.
ACTTGTTCCAGTTCCTGTCGGTTCCGATACTTATGGATCAAGAACTCACCTTTTAAAATCCCATTGATTCGCTCTGCCAGGGCATTCTGATAGCAGTCATAGCCGGTCGTCATCGACGGTTGGATATCTTGAGTGGCTAACCGCGACTGATATAATGCCGAGCAGTATTGAAGCCCTCGATCTGAATGATGGATCGCAGTACCTCGGCTCGTGCGTTCACTGAGCATTTGATCCAACGCCTGAACCACGGACGTCGTTGAAAGGTTATCACTGACATAATGCCCAACGATTTTCCGCGAATAAGCATCCGTCACCAATGACAGATAATGCACGCCCTCCAGGCTTTCAAGATAGGTGATGTCGCTCACATAGGCCTGCTCAGGCTGTGTGAGTGTCATATCTTGATATAGATTCGGGTACTTTCGCATCCAGTGCTTACTCTGGGTGGTCTTTCGGTATTGCCGAGTCGGCGCAATTAGTAACCGATGCAGTCGTAATAAATCAAACAAGCCATCCCGACCGAGCTTGATGTCTTGACGCTCTAATTCAGGCTGCAGCAGGTGATAGAGTTTACGTCCACCCAAGCGTGGCAAGTCGCGGCGTATCTGGTGTACCCAGCTTAATACGGGTTCCAACGTACGAGCCTTTTCCCGTTTGCGCTGAAGCTCTTGATATAATGCCTGTCGAGAGATGCCGATGAGCCGACAGCTACGGCTCAACGTCAGTCGCCCTTTGGCTTGAGCCTCTCGGGCAACGAGGCTAAGAACTTTTTTCGAAAGGAACCTCCTTTAATCTGGTCGACTCGTTTAAGCGTTTCGTCCATTAAGTAGATGTAATCTTCTTTATCTTTGAGTTCCCGCTCAAGGCGTTTAATGGTCTGCTCTGGGGTTTCATTTTTCATGGGAGATTGCACACGTTGTGACGTCCAGTCCAACGTACCATGCTTACGCAACCAAACCAAAACTGTCGATCGCCCTTGAATGCCATATCGAGCTTGCGCTTGTTTATAAGTTAGTTCGCCTTTTTCAACCTGATCAACGACCGCGAGTTTAAAAGCCAAAGAATAATCTCGTTGTGTTTGTTTGCGGGGCGTGTTTTGAAGGGTTTCCATTAATAAGTCTCCAAGGTGTCAACTTATTTCAGGACGGGTCAACAGGCACAAAAAAGGCAGCCAATGGCTGCCTTTTTATTCACTTTACTATTAGAACTCAGCAGCAACGCCAACAAAGAATCCTTTGCTGTTGATGTCTGAAGCCATATCTGCCGGCTTGGTGATCGCAATAGTAAAGTCGTGGTAACCCACTTCAATACCCAAATCTACAATCAGCGTCGGTACTGGGAGCACATACCGCGCTTTTACCAGAAGATCGGAAACGTTTAAGCCTTCGATTGGCAAAGTATTGTATTCGCCATACACTGATATGTTACCCGGCAAAGGCATAGAGACTGCCGCATGCAACATAGGCAGTGGTAAAGTTTTGCTACCCTCTTGCGTAGCAACAAAACCTCCGTCATCTTTCATACTAAAACTGCCATTAATCATGCGCACATTGATACCAAAATCAACATTCATGACGGGAAGAGGCAAGCCATAATGTGCTACGACATCGATATAACTCAAATCAAGGCTACTAGTCGTGGCCAAACCGTCAAATGCACTAAGATCAACTCCTAGAAAATCAGAAGCAGTCGCTGTCGAAAGCGTTCCTGACCCATTTGCAGTAAGGGATTGGCTTCTTACTTTAATGTTCGGAATAATCAATGGCATATCAATAGTGGCATAGAAATACAGATCGTTAGATCCAGATAGCCCCATATCGCCCATGTTGAGCGCATTATTCGCAATGTCGCCACCCATCGACTGCTGCCAAATACCTGTGCCCACTTCTATGGCACTGCCATAGGTTGCGGTTGCTGCTAATAAAGCGCCTACCAAAACTTTTTTCATCTGATGCTCCTTGCGTAAAAACCACATAATGTTTAAAAATCTCCCTTCAACCTAGCTGTAATGGGCTGAATGGGATCTGAATTGCTCAAGATTAATCGAATTTAACGCCGATACGGTGACCTACCTCACGGTATGCCTCGATGACATTGCCCAAATCTTGGCGAAAACGGTCCTTATCCATTTTCTCTAAGGTTTTTGCATCCCACAATCGACAACCATCAGGAGAGAACTCATCGCCTAGCATTAGCACGCCATCACTCGTTCCAAATTCCAATTTATAGTCGACAAGAATGAGGCCGCCTGCATGAAACAATTCGATTAAGATGTCATTAACCTGCAAAGTCAGCGCTTTCATCTGTGCAATCTGCTCAGCCGTCGCCCAGCCAAACGTCACAATATGACTGTCGTTGATCATCGGATCGCCAAGCGCGTCACTTTTGTAGAAAAATTCAAATACCGGCGGCTGTAGTTCTGTGCCCTCAGCAATGCCCAACTTACGCACCAAACTGCCAGCGGCGCGGTTACGCACCACACATTCTACTGGCAACATATCTAAAGCGCGAACCAATGACTCGGTTTCCGACAATAGCCTATCGAAGTGCGTAGGAACGCCAGCCGATTGCAATTGCGCCATAATAAAAGCATTGAACTTGTTGTTCACCATGCCTTTGTCATCCAACTGCGCCAACTTCTTGCCGTCAAAGGCAGAGGTGTCATTCCGATATTCCATGATTAGGCGGCCGGGAATCTCCGATTCAAATACAGATTTTGCCTTGCCAGCGTACAGCAATTTACCTTGTTTCATGAACTGCCCTCTAGGTGAGAAATATCAATTTCGTGCCACGGTAATCCGTCTGACTGATCAGCTAAGGTTAGCTGAATGTCGGATGCCAATTCTTGTACGACAGCATCACGCACTAACTCTGGATCATTGTTGTTTTCACTTATATGGGTAATACAGACCTGTTGTAATTGTCTTGTATCGACCGCTTGTAAAAACTGAATAGATTGGTGGTTATTTAAATGGCCATAATCACCGCCCACTCGAACTTTGAGTGATGGTGGATAGGCACCCACTGACAATAAATGCGTGTCGTGGTTACATTCTAAAAGTAATGCATTACAGCCCGCATAGGAAGTCACGATATGCCGTGTGATATGACCACAATCTGTCAAGATGCCAATACGACTGCCGGCATCATTACCAATCACAAATTGACACGGCTCGCGCGCATCATGAGGCACTGTCACAGGATTGATATCCAATGAACCCAAACGAAAAGGACTGTCCGGTATAATCCAATGAATATCGACTTTGTCTAAATTTTTGCAACCTCGAAACGTACCATGGGTCATATAGACAGGGATATTGCCCTTTCTGGCAACCGGCCCTACCCCTTTTGCATGATCGCCATGCTCATGGGTTACCAATATTGCTGAAATATCTTCAAGACCAATACCTAATCGCGCGAGGCGTTTTTGCGTTTCCTGAACGCCGAAACCACAGTCGATTAACACCGTAGTCCCGCTGTGGCGCACCAATGTACCGTTACCTTTACTGCCACTACCGATAGAGGAATATTGCACCGATTACTGACTCAGATTGTCATTGATTTCATTGAGAATGGCATTGCTTGCTTCTATATCGGCGAGTTCATCAGATGAAAACTGCACGGACACTTCGGTACCAAGTTGTGTTTTGGTTACTGACAATTGATAACGTTTAGCTTTAGATGTGCGTTTATTCTTGATGCCGCTAAATACGCCGCCGGCTACTTCGTCGAGAAAAATGATGCCCTGAGATCGGTCATTGTCCTTCACCCTGAGCCGACTGTTGGAAACGGCTAGCAGTAATTGTTCCCAGGCGTCTGAGAAGCCTACCTGTAACACCAAAATTGGATAGCCATTACCGTCTTCTCTAACCAAGGGGGCTCCACCATTAGCCTTATTTTCAATAGCAGGGGCGAGTACCAGGGATACAGGCACCAAGGCAACCTCAAAAATGGGTTGGCTATCATCGACCGGAAAAGGATTTCTCGTCACGTCGCCCGACAGCGCAGAAATGGCTGCTGTACCATTGGTTCGAGTATCGATTGCCAAGGGCTTTGAACTACAACCCACCAACCACAGCAGAGCCGTCAATAGCCCCAGTTTAGCCAACGGATTATTTAACAAGATGACAGGCCACCATTGCTTCACGGAGGTCAGCCTCATGACTTTTATCGAGCCAGGTTAGCGGCAAACGAATGCCTGAAGGCATCATGCCCATTTCCGCTAAAACCCATTTAACCGGTATTGGATTCGCTTCAACTGATAGCATTCTGTCATGCAAAATCATCATGCTCTGTTGCACCGCTTCTGCTTGAATATATTCGCCCGCCAAAGCTGCTTGGCACATTGCCGCCATCTGAGCAGGCATCACATTCGCAGTCACTGAAATGACGCCGTGGCCGCCTTCCTTAATCAAGTCTAGGCATGTAGCGTCATCACCAGACAAAATAGTAAAGTCATCTGGCACTTGGCTACTAATCATTTTAACGCGGGAAACATCACCCGTTGCTTCTTTGATACCCACGATATTGGGATGTTGGGCTAGACGCGCCACCGTATTGGGCAACAAATCGCATGCCGTCCTACCCGGTACATTGTACAAAATCTGTGGAATGTCGACTTGATTGGCGATCGCGGTATAGTGTTGGAATAAGCCCTCTTGCCCAGGCTTGTTATAATAGGGTGTCACGAGCAAACACGCATCTGCACCTGCTGCCTTGGCAGACGCGGTCAGCTCTATGGCCTCTAGGGTGGCATTGGCTCCGGTTCCTGCAATTACGGGGCAGCGTTTGTTGACTTTTTGGACAACAAACTGAATTACTTTGGTATGTTCTTTGACCGATAATGTCGCTGATTCACCCGTCGTTCCCACCGCCACAATCGCTGTAGTGCCATTGTCGATATGAAACTCTATTAACTTTTCGAGGCTGTCCCAGCAAATACTGCCGTCTGCTTCCATAGGTGTCACTAATGCCACCATGCTGCCCGTTAACATAGGTCTCAACTCCGCCAAAAAATGTGGGTTAAATGGTACGTGTCAGTGCGTACAGACTCAAGAGAAATGGCCAGTTAAATGACAATTTATAGATATGTGCCATACTAAGAATACAAACTGGCGACATGAGAGGGAAATTCATGGCGAATATTAGTATCGGACAGCCTATTCAGGACTTTGTAGCTTTAGCCACCAACAGGCATCGGGTACAACTAAGCCGTCTGAAACATCAAAAAGTGATTCTGTTTTTTTACCCCAAAGATGGCACTCCGATCTGCACCATCGAAAATCAAGATTTTTCGGCCAACCACCGTCAATTCTTAGACAACAATACGGTGGTCTTCGGCGTTTCTAGAGATGATCTCGCTTCACACGAAGCTTTTAAAAAAGCCCTTAACATTCCGTTTGAATTGATTTCAGATACGCAGGGATTGTTATGCGAACATTTTTCAGTTCTGCAGGCGAAACAACGGGGCCAAGAATCGTTTCAGTCCCTGTGTCGCAGTACATTTTTAATTGATGAAAACGGTTTGCTCTTGAGGGAGTGGCGCAACGTGTCTGTGCGTGACCACGTCCATCAAATCTTGGAATTCGTTCAACAGGTGTCAGGCCGCCGCAGCAGCCTGCACTAGATTCACCTTATGGCTCTACCGTTTCTTCGGGGTGGGTTGGCCAAGCATTCATAATCGCCTTTAACAAGGTTGCCAATGGAATTGCAAAAAACACGCCCCAGAAACCCCACAGGCCACCAAAAAACAACACAGCAACAATAATGGCTGTAGCGCTTAAATTGACTGCCTCAGAAAAAATCAGTGGTACCAGAACATTGCCATCCAACATCTGCAGAATGCCATAGGCTAAAATCGCATACATAAATTCAGGTCCAAACCCCCACTGAAACAGGGCAATGGTGGCTACCGGCAGCGTCACAGCAATAGCACCGACATAGGGTACCAATACCGAAAATCCAATAATCACGGCCAAGAGCGCCGTATATTTGAGTCCAAGAAAGCTAAAAACCCCGTAGGACACCACACCGACAATGACAATTTCAAGCAACTTGCCACTGATATAGTTGGTGATTTGCTGGTTCATTTCATTGCCAATTTTGTTCAGCAAACTGCGACGTTTCGGCAAAATCCATTCCAGCTGTTCCAGCAAATACCGACGTTCCTTCATAATGAAGAACACCAAAACTGGCACAATCAATACATACACACCCACCGCCAAAATATTGGGTACCGACTGGAACGAGGCCTGAATAATAGGAACAACCCAAGACACCAGGGTTTCACCGACAGAATTACTATTGAGATATGAAGACCAGTGCGTAATGATGGTTTCATTAAAATATTCTGGATAATTCAAGGGTAACAACTGCAACTGTGCAACCACGTCTTGCAGAATCTTAGGTGCGTCTGCTGCAAAATTACTGGTTTGCCGCACAACCATGGGTACAATGCCCAATATGATAAATAGCAACGAGCCCATGAAGACCAAAAACACCAAAACATTGGCCAAGCCGTATGGAATCCCCAATTTTATAAGCCGGTTAGAGAACGGAATCAATAAATAGGCAAAAACAAAGGACGCGAGCACTGGGGCTAGAATCTTACCAAAGAAATAAAATGCCACAACAGATGCTGCAATCAGAATGGCCAAAATCGTTGCCTCTTCATCATAGAAATAACGATGAATCATCTTCTTAAACACTTGTGACATGACAGGTATTGTTTTCATTGCCAATCAACTTCCCACTTGAATATAAAATTGAAATATCGCGCCATCTTGCGCCTCTAATATAAGACGATGTTGACTATGGGCAATAAACCTCGGAATATCTTTTTTTGCCCCAGAGTCGGTGGCCAACACCAGTAAAATGTCTTCAGGTGCAAGTGTCTTTAATGCCATCTTGGTCTTTAACAGAGGCAATGGACACCGCATGTGGGTCGCATCTAGGGTTAAATGTATGGTTTCTGGTAACATAATGCCTTTCGGACCCATTTCTATAACGCGATTATACGCTGTATCCATCATAAATCATTAGGAGCAAGACTTGCGGATTTTTTCGTTGCTGGTTGGATTGGCACTATCAAACTTTGGCGCAGCGGACTCATTACCGCAGCTTGGGACCACAACTGCTGGATTTACCCAACAACAGGAACAGATATTAGGGCAGCATTGGTTACGACAATTGCGCGGTCAGACCTCGATGTTTGAGGACCCACTCATACTTGATTATTTAAATGACAACATCTCACATTTAAGACGTCCTCTGTCACTGGGTCCGTTACCTGTCACAACACTTGTCGTCAACAATCCATTATTGAACGCCTTTGCAGTGCCGGGCAATATTATTGGGGTTAACAGTGGCTTGTTTTTGACGGTACCTATTGAGGAACAATTTCTCAGTGTCTTGGCCCACGAGTTGGCGCATTTGGAACTACACCATTTCAACCAACAGCTGGTTAACCAAGCACAAAACCAAAAAAAAGCATTCATGGCAGTATTAACGGCAACGGTGATCGCCCCCTATTCAATTAATGCCAGCCAAGCCTTATTTACCGCAGCCATTGCAGACAGTGCAGTCAATCAACTTGCCTATACACGAACGTTAGAGGCTGAGGCTGACCGTCGCGCCACCTTTATCATGGCCCAGGGTGGTTATCGCACAAACGCTGTCAGCGACATGCTGCAAACGATGATGGCCTACAACCTGCCCAACCGGTCACAGGTTCCGGAGTATTTTCTAACCCACCCACTGACATCAAACCGCATCGCTGACGGTCTGCGGTTTAGCCAAGACCAAACACTTGCACAAAATCCAAAAATTCCAAACCATTTGGCGTTTCAATTAATCCGATTACGTCTGGCGAAGACCCATAAGGTCGGGTTGCTACCACCCACCGATAGTGAAACCCAAGCACTGTTGCATTGGGCCAACAACTTGCTCCAGACTGACAAGCACATGAATAACGGGGAATTGGATCTTGCTGCACAGCTGTTGAGTACGTTTCCAGATACCTTACAAATAGAGTCAGAATGGTTATTGCGACAGGCGGAGTTATGGCACCTTAAAGGCAACCCAGACCAAGCACTGTCTCAACTCTTGAAAATGAAACAACAGACTCCGAATAGCATCCGGTTGACTCTAGCCACCGCCGAACAGCTAAAACGGATGAACAGGCTTCCAGAGGCCATTCAAATATTACGTAAGCAAGCGCAAAACAATCCCAACCAGCCGGGTCTTTGGTTTAATGTGATGCAATATAGCGTTTTGGGGCAGGATGAATGGACACGATTTGATGCAGAGATGCATTACCTGTGGCTAACAGGGCAAGACGACAGGGTAATTCACACCCTAGAAACAGCATTGGTATCTAATCAATGGACAGGAACAGAGAAAGCCCGCATTAAAGACCGCTTAAGACAATGGCGCCACGAACTCGATGTTTTGGAAAAGCTGTAACCAAGACCACAGCATCTAGGCTTGAAAAGACAGCATCCTATTTAGCGAGCGCAACGCACCTACAATATGATCCGCTGCCACCTGCACCTCATGCCCTGCAGGCACGGTGAGGCATGCCTTTAACCGCTGCAAGTCGTTCATGGCCATCCAGGGACAATGAGCGCAACTACGGCACGTAGCACCTTCACCACGCGTAGGGGCCTCGATAAAAGTTTTATCAGGGGACGCTTGACGCATTTTGTAAAAAATACCGCGATCTGTTGCCACAATGAATACTTGATTGGACATTGTTTTGGAGGCATTTAACAACTGTGACGTGCTGCCAACGACATCTGCAAGCGCAACAATCGCTTCAGGAGATTCTGGGTGTACCAGAACCGCAGCATCGGGATGCAAGGCTTTTAGGGCTTCCAAACCTTGATGTCTAAATTCCTCGTGGACAATACAGGAGCCATTCCACAAAAGCATATCTGCGCCAGTTTCCTTTTGGATATACCGTCCAAGGTGTTGGTCTGGACCCCATAGAATCTTTTCACCCCGTTCATGCAACGTGGATACGATGTCTAATGCAATACTTGAGGTAACCACCCAATCTGCCCGCGCTTTAACTGCTGCCGAGGTATTCGCGTAGACGACAACCGTTCGATCAGGATGCTGATCACAAAACTGCGCAAATGCATCAGCTGGACAACCCAAATCCAGACTGCACTCAGCTTCCAAAGTAGGCATCAGTATGGTCTTTTCTGGCGACAATATCTTCGCCGTTTCACCCATAAACCGCACACCGGCGACTACCAGGGTAGTACCACTAGCAGCCTTACCGAATTTTGCCATTTCTAACGAATCGCCTACAAAACCGCCCGTTTCCTCCGCCAATGCTTGCACCAGATCATCCGTGTAATAGTGCGCAACCAATGTGGCATTATTCTGCTTCAGTAAATCTGCAATTTCGCCTTTAAGCGCAGCAACAATCTGCGGATCCATAGTTGTGGACTGTTCGGTAACCGGCACTGTAAAGTCGATTTTTAAGTCAGAAAGTTGGGCTGCGTGAGACATGGTTCAGGACCTGTTCTTTGTAGATACTGTGCATTATATCCGTTTAGACCTATAAACACATGACGTGGATTGATAATCAATAGCCAAAAAAAAGGGAGAGCAATCGGCTCTCCCTTTTCAGGTATGGTGGGTCGTGGGCGACTCGAACGCCCGACCAATTGGTTAAAAGCCAACTGCTCTACCAACTGAGCTAACGACCCTGAAACTGAACAAAATTATTACAATTTTTGGAAAAAATGTCAATAAAAATAATGACTTAGAGCTATTTAAAAAAATGGTGGGTCGTGGGCGACTCGAACGCCCGACCAATTGGTTAAAAGCCAACTGCTCTACCAACTGAGCTAACGACCCTAAAAGAGGCGCATATAATAGGGATTTTTTCAGGTGAGGCAAGTACTTAGGAGAAAAAAATGAAATTCTTTTGGAAAACCGCCTAAATAACGTATTGGGTCACGTCTTTTATACCTGCTTGGGCAAATCCTTGGGCACGCAATAGACAACTATCGCACTGACCGCAAGCACGACCCTGTTCATCTGCTTGATAACAAGAAATGGTGTCTTGATAGGCCACCCCTAATTGCGTACCTGCCTGAATGATTTCTGCTTTGGATAGCGCAATCAAAGGTGTATGTATTTTTATACGATGACCTTCAACACCAATTTTAGTAGCAAGGTTGGCCATGTTTTCAAAAGCAGCAATAAATTCGGGTCTACAATCTGGATACCCTGAATAGTCCACTGCTGTCACACCAATAAATATATCGGTGGCCGCCAATACTTCGGCATAGCCCAATGCGACAGACAAAAAGATAGTATTCCGCGCTGGGACATAGGTAGAAGGGATTTGAGAATGGTCAATGTCGCTGCCGGTTGGCACCGTTAAGTTGTCATCCGTGAGAGAGGAACCGCCAAATAATCGCAGGTTAAGATCAACGATCTTGTGTTCCACGACACCGGCTTTTTTAGCTATATTTTTTGCTGCTGTTAGCTCCGCCTTATGCCTTTGTGCATAATCAAAACTAATCGCACAGCACTCATAACCCTCACTCTGGGCAATCCGCAATGTGGTGGCCGAATCAAGACCACCTGATAGCAAAATCACCGCTTTCTTCATTGCGCAGCAAGCGCCTGTTTGGCACGTGCAGAGAGCTGGCTATCTGGATAGCGCTGAATCAGTGTCTCCAGGTACTGCCGACCACTCGCGGCGTTATCCGTTTTTAACAACGTGACACCTAATCGGTAAAGGGAATCAGGATGCTTTTGATGCTTGGGATAATTTTTTACCACTTCGCTAAAAGAACGCACCGCATTATCAACATCCGGTAACACCAAATAGACTTCGCCTAGCCAATACCAAGCGTTTGCCGTCAACGTATCGTTAGGGTAGTCCTTCACAAAGCCATTAAAAGCCGTTATGGCGCCTGTGTAGTCCTTTTGACGAATCAAGTCTTTAGCCTGATTGTAAGCCTCTTGCACCATCGCAGGGTCAATCACAAGCGGTGGTTGCTCAATGGCAACAGGATCTGTAGTACTTGATATGAGCCCAGCATCGCCGTCTGGCGTTTGCTCAATCGCTATTGGAGCGATTTGGGTCACGGTAGGTGGTGCTGAATTTTGGGCCGTTGACCGCACTTCAGAAATACGACGATCAAGGTCGATGTACCGATCTTTAGATTCGGTTCGAAGCTGGTTCAATTCATAGGACAGCTCTTCAACCTGGCCACGCAATGAAGCGAGGTCCATTTGCAGTTGCTGAAACTGCATTAACAGCTCACCAATGGCTTGATCATTGGATGCGGGTACGCGTACAACCGTTACCGGTGTCGCTTTCTCTGCTGTCGGTACAGATTCCACTACGGGAGCTTCTGCCAAAACAAAAGTGCTGCCACAAAGGGCAGCACTTAAAATCAAGCATTGATAATTTCTCATATCAACCTAGATATCTCACTTTTAGATTACTGGTATTTGAACTCTACGCGACGGTTCTTAGCGTAGTCAGCTTCAGATTTGCCAACTGATACTGGCATTTCTTCACCGTAGCTCACCATTTCCATTTGATCTGGTGCAACACCACGTAACTTCAGGTAGGCATATACTGCATATGCACGACGCTCACCCAACGCAAGGTTGTATTCACGTGTACCGCGCTCATCAGCGTGGCCTGCCAAAATCACCTTCGCGCCTGGTGTAGTCGCTAGGTAGTCACCATGCTGGTCCAATAACTTACGGAACTCAGGATTGATGCCTGCCTTGTCGAAATCGAAATATACGACATTAACCATAGGACGCACGACAGCTGGCTCAGAGTAAGCTGGCTTTTCAGGTGCTTTGAATTGAAGGATGAATGATTCAGTTGCTTCCGGTGCAGCTTCAACAGCAGGTGCCGCTTCTTCTGTAACTGATGCTACAGTTTCAGCAGATGCCATTTCAGTTACTACAGGTGCTGCTGCTTCAACTACTTCTGTAGCCGTTGCAGCTGCTTCAGTGCTCGTAGCACCTTCGCCAGCATCAGTAGCAGTTTTACTAGCACAACCAACTAAAGTAATAGTTGCAGTTATAGCCATAATTTTTAGCAGATTTGATTTAGCCATTTTCCCTTCCCAATCTATTCCGGTTAATGAAATAACAATAGTTTTAAGGCATCTTACTATACGGTTATGTGAATTGTTAGTACAAATTACTGTAAGTAAGGAGACCAAGCAGGCTCTCTAACATGCCCTGTTTCCGAAGGCATAATACTAGCTAGCTCTCCATCCACTGACGCCCAAGCAAGCACGCCACGCCCATCATCTTGAGTACCATACACTAACATTGTGCCGTTAGGTGCGAGACTCGGTGATTCATCCAATTCCGTTTCCGTTAGAATACGTAATTGTCTCGTTTCAACATCCAATGCAGCGATATGAAACGACTGTGTGCTTTGGTGAACCATAATGACGTATTTGCCATCAGAACTATAGTGGCCACGCGCATTATATATTCCTTCAAAGGTTAGGCGCTCTACCCGCCCTGTGTCTAGCCAAAGTTGGTAAATTTGTGGCCTACCTCCTCTTTCAGAGGTAAAAAGCAATTGCTTTCCATCTGGAGACCAACTCGGTTCCGTATCGATAGACCAGTGGTTGGTCAATTGCTTGACGGCCTTCGTTTGTAAGTTCATTAAATATATATCAGCATTGCCAGTTTTTGAATTAACAAATGCAATATTTTTTCCGTCTGGCGAAAAGGCTGCTGCACTGTTGATACCAGGAAATGAAGGGAGACTTTCCACAGCCTTTGAAATCCGATCAACGACCTTAATCGATGTTCTACCGTCATTATCAAAATGGGTAAAGGCGAGCTTGCGGCCATCTGCTGACCAAGCCAGTGAAATAATCGCATTGGGTGAGCGATATAATTCAATGGGTCGGTAACCGTCGGCATCAGACACTTCTATTCGATAGTTAGGTGCCGCGTTTTCGGTATTCAAAGTCACGTACGCAATTTTGGTGGAAAAAACACCACGAATGCCCGCCAATTTTTGATAAACACCATCACTGATAAGGTGCGCAAGGTCTCGGACTTGATCTCTTGTGCCACTTACTTGAGCTGCATATATATTGGTTTCACGCACGACATCATAGAGCCGATACGTGATTTGATACTTCTGCGATACTTGTTCAAAGGCGATATCGCCGATGATCAGATAGTCCTGCTGCAATAGCTTCCAATCTCTAAAATAAACTTGGTCGTGTCGACAAGGCTGGGACAGCATGTTCTCATCTGACAGCGGTTGATATTGTCCTGTGCGCGACAGGTCAGCCGCAATCACGTGAGCAACATTTTCAGGCATAACCTGGTTGCCCTGCCAACAAAACGGCACTACGGCCACTGTTGTTGGTTGGTCATAACCGCGTGTAATAATGAATTTGAATTCCGCTTGTACGTACGCAGACACCATCATGCCCAATACAATACCTACTATTATTTTTATTCTGTCTTTCACTGCTTCAAGTCCTCTGGTCTAAAGCCGATCTCAAATTTTCTAAAATACAATTCAAATAATCGGGTATCTTTCGGCACTTCAAATCGGGTCACTTTACGTACTGCACGCTCAGCCGACAAGTCGGTAGCGGAATCCCCACTAGGTGCTGTGATAAAAACGTCCTTTAATTCCCCGTTGGGTAAAAGATGCATCTCCATACCAACAAACATACCATTTCGGGTAGACGGTGGGCGCGACCAATTCATCATAATCTGACGTTCGATCATCTGAAAATAGCTCATGGCGTTTGCTTGATCTTCGGTAGCCTGCAGATTCTGTGCCTCAATCTGACGATCTTCAGCTTCCAATCCATCTAGAATACTACCTTCTAATGCGGCGCGCTCTGCGGCCAATGCGGCTTTCTTCGCGGCGTCAGCAGCACGCTTGGCTTTTTCATCTGCCGCTGCCTTGGCAACTGCCGCTTCTTGTTGTTTTTGTATTTCGAGGGCTTTCTGTTTGGCAAGATCGTCAGCGGCCTTTTTGGCGGCGTCGGCTGCTGCTTGTTTCGTGGCTGCTGCGGCTTCCGCTGCACGGGCCTTGTCTGCCTCAGCCTTTTTCTTGGCAGCAGCAGCTGCTGCCGCCTCGTCAGCCTGCTTTTTGGCTAAGGCTTCTGCTGCTTTTTTATCCGTGAGCGCTTTATTGGCCGCTTCGTTAGCAGCTTTCAACTGAGCAGCAGCGGCGTCCGCTGCTTTTTTAGCAGCTGCAGCCTCTAGGGCCTTTTTCGCAGCAGCTGCTTCTAAAGCCTTTTTGGTAGCGGCATCTGCTGCACGGGTATCTGACTTCGGAGGCGCTACTTGGGTGACTGGTTTTGGTAGAACTACCAATGTGGCGCTGACATGCTTTGGAATGCGGAAGGTATCGGGCGCCTTAGTTGACCAGTTAGTCACTAGAATAAGCACCACGCCAGCATGGAGTGCGAGTGCGACAAATAAGGCGACAGCATAATATTTCATTGTTTACGGGGCTTCCGTAACCAAACCAACAGAAGGTGCACCTGCTGCTTGTAATATGGTCATCAGTTCAACTACAGCGCCATAGGGTACCATCGCATCGCCACGCACCAACACCTGTGTAGATGGCACTTGATTTAATACCTTACTGACATAGTCGCTCACACTGGCTTCATCGGCAGCCTCGGGCTCTTTGGCACCGCGCTCGATGAAATAAGCGCCACCTTGGTCAATGGTGATAATTAATTGGGCATTGGGATCTTGGTTGGCGACGGGGTCAGATTGGGTCCGTGGCAAGTCCACTTTGACCCCTTGGGTTAACATGGGCGCAGTAATCATAAAAATCACCAACAACACCAGCATCACGTCGATATAGGGTACGACGTTGATGTCAGCCATCGGTCTTCTTTTGGTTTGATTATTCATTGTTTTTAACCCAATTATTATGATTCTACGGGCTTTTTGCTCGCTTGAGACTTCACCATGTGCAACTGACGATTCAGAATCGCAGAGAATTCTTCAGCAAAAATCTCTTGGGCTTTCAACATACGGTCTGAACGCATGGTGTAACGGTTATAGGCCATTACTGCAGGAATCGCTGCAAACAGACCCATCGCTGTAGCGATCAAGGCTTCTGAAATACCAGGGGCTACCGTTGCAAGGCTGGCTTGGCTTGCATTGGCCAATCCACGGAATGAATTCATTATGCCCCACACCGTACCGAACAGACCGATATAGGGACTGGTAGAGCCTACGGTAGCCAAAAACGACAGATGTTTGTCTAACACGTCTGCCTCTTTACTCATAGCAACGCGCATCGCACGCTGGGTGCCACCCATAATATTCTCTGTATCGGCACTGGCCTGTTGTCTCAGTCGGGTAAATTCTTTGAAACCCGCTCTAAAAATACTCTCAACGCCGCCATTAAATTCAGGATTGCCGTTGAGCTGACGGTACAGCTGTGTCAAATCGATACCAGACCAGAAACGTTCTTCGAAATTCTGAAATGCTTTGTGTGCGGCCGAAAACACCAAGCTACGCTCAATGATCATCACCCACGAAACAATGGAGGCGATAGTTAATATGAGCATCACCAACTTCACCAGTAAGCTGGCGTTGACGATGAGGCTCCAAAAAGACAGTTGTTCAGCCACGTTTATTGCTCCTGACAGTCACATGAATGGCACTAGGCTAATGATATTTTATTCGGAATACCAGAGCGGATGCTGGTTTTTCGATTTACTGACCAACATACCATTGCACATACAGCGATGCGCTATTTATTTAGATCCTTACTGGGATCATTTACTGGTGCGCTCAGGCCAAAATGCTGATATGCCAAGTCAGTAACGACACGCCCACGGGAAGTACGCATCATAAAGCCTTGCTGAATCAAATAGGGTTCAATCATGTCTTCTATAGTGTCACGCTCTTCGCTTATCGCCGCAGCCAAACTATCTACACCCACTGGCCCGCCGCCAAACTTCTCCATCATCGCCAACAATAGCCGTCGATCCATGTGGTCAAAGCCAGCAGCATCAACATGCAGCATATCGAGTGCAGTTTTAGCGATATCTAGCGTGATAACCCCAGTGCCTTTTACATCAGCAAAGTCTCGGACCCGTCTTAATAGACGATTGGCAATACGAGGCGTACCGCGCGATCGCTTCGCAATTTCTTCGGCACCCTGGGCATCTGCTTCCACGCCCAACAATCGTGCTGACCGCAACACGATGTGCGTAAGATCAGGTATTTGATAAAACTCGAGCCGTTGTGATATCCCAAATCGGTCACGCAATGGTGACGTTAGCATACCGGCCCTAGTGGTTGCGCCCACCAATGTAAAAGGCGGCAAATCCAACTTGATAGAACGTGCTGCAGGACCCTCACCAATCATGATATCAAGCTGATAGTCTTCCATTGCCGGATACAACACTTCTTCGACATGGGCGCTGAGCCGGTGTATCTCGTCTATAAAAAGCACGTCACCTGGCTCCAAATTGGTCAGCATCGCCGCCAAGTCTCCTGCTTTTTCTAAAACAGGGCCTGAGGTGGTCTTTATGGCAACACCCATTTCATGCGCAACGATGTTCGCCAGCGTCGTTTTACCTAACCCCGGTGGGCCGAACACTAACAGGTGGTCGAGCGGTTCTTTGCGGCGGCGTGCAGCCTCAATAAAAATTTCCATCTGCTCGCGCACTGCATCTTGACCACGGTAGTCCGCTAGCGAAGTCGGCCTAATAGCCCGCTCTAGCACTTCCTCAGTTCTACTCTCAACATCTGGCTGTATAAAACGATCAGTTTCAATCATTTGGATACCATTGATTTCAGTGCATTTCGAATAATCATGTCACTGGTAAGGTCAGATTGATACACGCGTTGAACCATTTGGGTTGCAACCGCGGGCTTGTAACCTAAGGCTACCAGCGCACTTTCAGCATCCTGTCGGGAATTGGCAACAGGCTCACTAGGCAATAATGACATCCCCGTCGACTGGGGGTTGTCATCCTTTAACTTATCTCGCAGCTCAATGAGTAATCGTTCAGCCGTTTTTTTACCAACGCCAGGGACCTTTACCAAACTGGCTAAATCATTTTGCTGCACCACGCGAATGAGATCACTGCTGTCCATACCTGATAATATGGCCAGACCCATTTTTGGCCCGACACCATTGACCTTGATGAGCTGCCTAAATAATCGGCGATCCTGTAACGAATGGAAACCGAACAGAACGTGCGCATCCTCTCGAATCGATAGATGCGTAAATAATTTCACTGACACATTGAGTTCTGGAAGCTGGAATAGCGTCGACATGGGTACCTGTATGCTATACCCAATGCCCTGTACATCGATGGTAACCTCGGCCAAGCCTTTTTCGACCAAGGTCCCTTTTACATATCCAATCATATTGCCTGCTACGCGCTGCAAAAGTTAAAAACACCTTATCATTCTGCATACAATAATACTATATATACATACAGTCTTTATCAGGATAATAATGGCCATGCATTTCTATCCGATGAAAAATCTAACATCCCTATGAACCGGTGGAATCGCCTTATCATTGATCGAGATTACTTGGTAGATAACAGTCGGCCGCGCCTGCTGTGAAGAGCACCCGCTGTCTTAATGAGATGCTGTTGTGTGTGGGCATGACAAATTGCTATAGCCAGCCCATCAGCGGCATCCTCTTGCGGCAATCCGGGAAGACTGAGCAACACCTTCATCATGTGCTGCACCTGCTCCTTTGTGGCGCCACCATTACCCACTGCGGCCTGTTTCACCTTACGCGCTGCGTACTCATGGACCGAGAGGTGATGTTGCATACAGGCCACAATAGCGGCGCCTCTTGCCTGACCCAATTTTAAAGCAGACGCTACATTGCGTCCCAAGAATACCTCTTCAATAGCCGCTTCATCCGGACGGTATTCAGCAATAATCTCTACAATGGAGGCGAAAATTTGATGGAGTCGTTCGGGGAAGGCTGCGAAGTTTTCAACGCGTATGACGCCACTGGTGACATAACGCAGGCGGGTTCCGCCTTCATGCTCGATAATACCAAAACCTGTTTTTCGAGAACCAGGGTCAATCCCTAAAATCAATGCCATGGCGAAAGGAACCCGTATGATGTGTGTGATTAGTGTCTAATAATACTGAGATCAAGGCAAACACCGACTGCTACCGCACCCATGCCTTACCTCCTCCCCGCCGTCCCAAAAAGTATTGATAAAAACACATCGATAAAAACGCCTTGAACATCGTCAAGGTCTTCCTGCATGTCGACTCAGCGGGTTATCGCTTTTGCTACCTAAGATGCCAGGGCAACTGCGAAAGATACGACCATGCACGTACCACCTTCTACAGACAAGCCAGCATCAATCGGCGCCAGTTTTACAACTACAGAGCCCTAGGGTTGGGTAAGGACTTCGAAGCCACCGATACCACAGGCGTTCGCCTTGTCTGCTAAGTCCCTTTTCATAATGGCGGCAATGGCCTTGTCGATTATTGGTGCTTTGGTCGGGTCATCTTCTGGTCTGGTTATCTTCTGCTAGGTCTCCACCATGATGGGGCGGTCACCACAGACTCACGGATCATGTTGAAAAACACCTTGGCACAGATTGGTATCCTGATCTGCTGTACGATGCCTGAAGCTAGCCCACTGACTATGACCGACCATCTGATAAGCCGTCTAAGATTGAGATATAAAAAAAGGGGCTCGAAGCCCCTTAGTGTTTTGCCTTACGACTCTAGCTTGGGCTTCTGTCGTAATCGGATATGTAAATCGTTTAACTGCACTGCATTGACCAAACCGGGCGCATTGGTCATCACACAGGCCGCAGTTTGCGTCTTCGGAAATGCCATCACTTCTCGAATAGAGCTAGCACCCGTCATCAACATAACCAATCGGTCAAGACCGAACGCGAGGCCGCCGTGCGGTGGCGCACCAAATTGTAATGCATCCAACAAGAAGCCGAACTTTTCACGCTGCTCTTCAGGTGAAATACCCAAGACTTCAAAGACAGTTTCTTGCATCGCTTGTTCGTGTATACGAATTGAACCGCCGCCCAACTCAACACCGTTAAGGATCATGTCATAGGCACGTGACAAAGCGTTGGCAGGATCTGCAACCAGCGCTTCGGCAGAACATGATGGCGAAGTGAACGGGTGGTGTGCAGCTGTTAGTGAACCGTCTGAATCTTCTTCAAACATCGGGAAGTCGACTACCCACAATGGCGCCCACTCACAGGTATACAGGTTCAAATCTGCACCTAGCTTGTTACGCAACGCACCCAAGGCTTCGTTTACAATCTTCTTCTTATCTGCACCAAAGAAAATGATGTCGCCTGTTTCAGCACCGACTCTTTCTAGCAATGCCTTGCGCACTTCAATCGGCAAGAACTTAACGATAGGAGACTGCAAGCCTTCTTCCAAATCGTTGCTGTCATTGACCTTGATATAGGCTAAGCCCTTAGCACCATAGATTGAAACGAACTTGGTGTAGTCATCAATTTGCTTACGGGTAAGCAAGGTCGCGCCTTGAGGCACTTTCAATGCAGCCACTCGGCCTTTTGGATCAGAGGCTGGGCCTGAAAATACTTTAAAATCGACCTCACGCATCAAATCACATACCGTCACCATTTCTAGTGGAATACGTAAATCTGGCTTGTCGACACCATACTTAGATATGGCTTCTGAGAATGGCATTTGTGGCAGCTTGCCCAAATCTACATTCATGACGTCTTTAAACAGATTAACAATCATGTTTTCAGTAACAGCCATGATGCCTGCTTCATCCATAAACGACGTTTCAATATCGATTTGGGTAAATTCAGGTTGGCGATCAGCACGCAAGTCTTCGTCACGGAAGCACTTTGCGATTTGATAGTAGCGATCAAAGCCAGCAACCATCAACAACTGTTTAAACAGTTGTGGCGACTGCGGCAATGCAAAAAAGTGGTGTTCATGGGTACGCGAAGGCACCAAATAGTCACGAGCGCCTTCAGGCGTGGCACGTGTCAAAATGGGGGTTTCGATATCCAAAAAGCCATTGTCTTCCAAGAAACGACGAATGTTGCCGGTGATCTTAGAACGCAAAATCAACTTCTGCTGCATTTCAGGGCGACGCAAATCGAGGTAACGATATTTCAAACGAATATCTTCACCAACGGTCTGATAATTATCCAATGGAAATGGGGGTGTTTTGGATGCATTCAAAACGGTAATTTCACGGCCAAGCATCTCAATCTCACCGGTCGTCATGTCTTTGTTTACAGTGCCGCTTGGACGCGCACGGACAAGACCCTTAATTTCCAGTACATATTCGCTACGGACCTTATCGGCAATCGCAAAATTCTCAGCGTTATCTGGATCAAAAACTACCTGTACTAGGCCGTTACGGTCACGGACGTCCAAGAAGATCACCCCACCGTGGTCACGGCGACGATGCACCCATCCTTTGATGGTGACTGTTTGGTCTATGTGGGTGGCGCGCAAATCGCCGCAATACAGGCTTAACATAATGTTAGATCCTACCAATCTCAGAGAAATTTAAGCCACGCGTCATTCAGGACGATGGCAGACAAAAATGGGCGAGCATTATAGCCTGAAAGCGTGGCGTCTAACACTGGCGGGAGAATAAAAAGATGAAATTTTATACAGAGGCGTTAGACCGCTACGGACAGGCAACACAAGTGCAATGCCTGTCCTGTGTTTGCCGGATTTAACACCAAGACATATGAGCGGGTTGGTCTCTTAATAGTTGCTCGATATTGGCTTGAATCACACGATACCCAACATTACCAAAAAGCTTTTGGCGACCACCATCGAGTATAAACGTAGGGCTACCCTCGAGTTGCAGACTGTACCGTTTTTCGTTTTGTAACGCATGACGAGCCAAGGCGCGCCCGTCATTGAGCACCTGCTCGACTGCACTACGAGGCACATCAAATTGCGCGATAATTTCCCATAAAACGTCCATCTGGCCGATGTTTTTACCCTGCTCAAAAAAAGCACGTCGGATGGCACATATGATTCGTTCAACTCGTGTCTTGCCGGTGGCGTCACGCTGATCGTCTACCACCGCATCGGCCACCAACACTTGGATTGCTTGGATCATTAAATGCGGCACTGCGGATGACGCCGGCTGGCAACCCAATTTCCACACATCAGGATGCAACTGACAATGGGGGTGCTGGTCGCAAACGGCCGCGACATGATCATGAAACCCTGAGAATCCACCACGGTCTTTCCAGCCAACTTCGAGGCGCGTGGTGGTATCGCCAAAGAGAGAGAAAAAGTGATGGTTGATGATGACTTTTTCGCCAAACTCTTGCTGAATTTCATCCACACGTACCTGAGCAACATAGGCCCACACACAGAGAAGATCAGAGTAATAATCAATTACAACAGGCGCTCGGTTCATGGTCTTGCCTCAACAGGTAGTCATTCAGAAGTTAATGTGATTATGGACTGTTCACGTGACGGATTGAATCACTGGCTACAGTTTTCATGTCGCCACGGGTTCTAAACAGTGGACTTAAATTGTCGCGTGTGGGACGGCGACCGCAGCCTAACAAAACGCATGTGCTGGTAAGCCGGATCACGCATGTCGGCGAGATACCGCTGACGATTGCTGTAATAGGTCTTAAACGTCCAGACCACAACGGAATCTTTGCTAAAGAAATTCTTTTTAAACGACTCGGTGTTATCAGTGCCCCACAGCGGCTCTTTGGTCGCTGCACGTCGAATCGCACGTATCACAGCCTGAAACAGCGTTCTAAAAAATCCATAATCAAGCCAAACGACGGTATCAACTTGGCGCTATTTTATCGATCGTGTTCGATTGTAATTACCGTCCAGTATCCATTGTGGCTGGTCTAATGCGCGGTCTAGCACAGTAAAAAACGTGTCATCATCTAACGTTTGCCACTGGTCATTCCAATATAATGCGTCCATCTGGATATAGGGCATTCCCAGAGCTGCTGACAGCCTCTGGGCAAGTGTCGACTTGCCACTACCGCTCGTACCCACTACATTCAAACGCATCGCAACAACCTGTCTCTACTATTTTAATGGCTATACAGCATGATCGGTTACACCTTCAATGTCCCCAACCACCGCTTTAACGCACTCTCACTCATTGCGCCCGCTTGCCGCGCAATCTCACGGCCGCCCTTAAACACAGCGAGGGTCGGAATGCTCTGAATACGGTACTGTGCAGCAATGGCTTGGCATTTTTCAGTATCGACCTTTGCAAACTGGAATTGGGGTTCCATGGCGCCTGCGGTCTTTTCAAATACGGGTGCCATCATTTTACAAGGACCACACCAAGCGGCCCAAAAATCTACGACAACGGGTAAATCAGACAATTGGACGTGCTTTCCAAAGGTCGCAGCATCCAAACTGACCGGCTTACCGAGAAAGAGGGCCTTTTTACAACGACCACACTTGGGTTGATCCTCAAGTTTGTCGTAGGGTAGATTATTGGCGACATGGCAACTGGGGCAAACGACTTTCATAAACAACTCTCACACCTTTAAATTAGATTATGCTAATATAATATCACTTCGGTTCTGATCTATCGACAGACAGCGTGAAAAACTCAACCACGCTCGAGTAAATAAATCGCTTCAGTCATGTTATCAACCTGCTGGCTAATGGCAGCTTGGGCGTCATATAGGCCTTGGTTGTAATAAAAGCTACCCATCTCCTTGCCTAAAAAATCCAATAGAAACTCTGCATCAAAGCCACCTAAGGTAATCTCTAGCTCTTCTTGAAGGTAATCTTGCAACTTAGAGACCATCACTTTTTTTTGCTCTACTGCTATCTCTATGGGTTTCACTGGCGCTCCTGTCAGTATCATGCCTATCGGCTCAAAGTGTGTTTAGCGATCATTATAACCCAATCGTTGCTCTGCGTTATAAATCCAATGCGCGGTTGAAACTGGTATTGGGTTTGCCCAAAACTAACGGTACACTGCGCCTTCAAATTATTCATGAGAAAGACACTATGCTATCAGCAGATTGGTATCCACTTATCAAGTCCATACACATGGCAACAGCAGTAATTTCGATCTTGGGTTTTGCAACACGCGGTGTGCTGATGGCTTTTGATGCAGGCGTGATGAAGCAAAAATGGATCAGAATTGTTCCGCATATCAATGACACGCTATTGTTAGCAGCGGCCATTTGGCTGATGTTTTTCTTGCACCGCTACCCGTTCGCAGATGCGTGGGTAACAGCCAAGCTTATTGGTCTGGTCGCCTATGTGTTATTTGGTACTTGGGCATTGAGAAAGGGAAAATCGCTCGGCAGCCGCCTCATTTTCTTCGTGTTGGCGCTGGGCAGTGCCGGCTATATTTTGGCGATTGCCATTACAAAATCGATCACATTGAATTTAATGTAAGCTGAAACAAGCAGAGACAAGCGGTACCTCAACCCTGTTGGGGCACCGTATATTCTAACCACATGACATCGTGATACCGTTCAAATTTTCTACCTACCTCATGAAATGTACCGCAGGGTTTGAACCCTAGCGCTTGATGCAAGCCGACCGACACATCATTGGGCAACGTAATACAAGCCAAGACTTGGTGTACGTCCTGCCCAGCTAATTGCATGAGTAGGTGCTGCAATAGCCGTTTCCCCAAGCCAAGGCCCTTGGCATCGGGATGCAAATACAGGCTGTCTTCGACACTCGGATCATAGGCTGCCTTACCGCGAAACGGCATACTGGCGGCATACCCCAATACCCGATCACCCTGTTTGGCAACCCATAATTGATGGCGCTGGTGGTCTGAAAATTGATCAAACCAAGGACGACGGGTATCCACAGTGTAAGGCTTTAAATCAAAGGTAATGGCGGTGTCGAGAATATAGCCATTATAGATGGCAACAATCTGTTCAAGGTCAGCTAACTGACCTTGCTCTAAGGTGATGGCTTCATTATTCATAAAACCGTCAGCCATTACACAATGCTCTCGCCAGCTGCTTGACGATCTGCATGGTAGGACGATCTTACCAATGGACCGCTGGCAACATTCTTAAAGCCTATTTCATAGCCATAGACTTCGAGCGCCTTGAACTCATCAGGTGTTACATAGCGATCAATTGCTAAGTGCTCGCGCGATGGTTGTAGGTACTGACCAATCGTCACCATGTCGACATTATGGGCACGCAGATCACGCATCACTTCTTGTACTTCTTCTATTGTTTCACCGATACCCACCATCAAACCAGACTTGGTCGTGACGTCAGGACAACGGGCTTTAAATGCCTTCAATAGATCTAATGAATGCTGATAGTCAGCACCTGGCCGGGCCTTTTTATATAAGCGCGGCACGGTTTCCAAATTATGATTCAATACGTCAGGCGGCATATTGGCCATGATGTCGATGGCAATATCCAATCGACCACGGAAATCAGGTACCAAGGTTTCAATGGTGATATTCGGTGCTCGCTGGCGTGTCTCGTCAATGCAGCGGTTAAAATGTTCGGCACCACCATCGCGTAAGTCGTCACGGTCTACTGAAGTAATAACCACATACTTTAAGCCCATGTCAGCGATGGCTGCTGCCATTTGTACTGGCTCATTCTCATCCAATGGATTTGGACGACCATGGCCCACGTCGCAAAATGGGCAGCGACGGGTGCAGATGTCACCCATAATCATGAATGTCGCGGTGCCTTTGCTAAAGCACTCACCTAGGTTAGGGCAACTGGCTTCTTCACAGACTGAATGTAACTTATGACCCCGTAACTTTTCTTTAATGCGCCCTACTTCGGCATTGTTACCCAAGCGCACTTTAATCCAAGAAGGCTTGCGCATCACATCAACGGTTGGAATCACTTTAACAGGGATACGTGCAACTTTGTCGGCACCACGCAGTTTGACACCCTGCATTTTTTTGGCAGGCTTAGGGGTTGAATCGGTCATCTAGGGTTCCTCTGAAGACGCTATATGGGTTACACCATCAGCGCCTAATTGTATGGCGAGTGCCTGTGCTAATTGTTTTTTCACTGAGGCCATGCTGGGTGTGGGCACAAAATCTTTTAATTGCACCATTGCCAAGCCTGCGTAGCCACAAGGATTGATTCTTAAAAACGGTTCGAGGCTCATGTCCACATTCAAAGCCAAGCCATGAAAGGACCGCCCCTTTTTGATGCGCAATCCGAGAGACGCGATTTTGTTATCGGCAACATAGACCCCAGGTGCATCGGGCTTGGCGGCAGCCGCCACACCATACGCCGCGAGGGTATCCACTATAGCCTGTTCAATGGCTGTCACCAGTTGCCGAACGCCGATCTTGGCGCGTTTGATATCGATCAGGACGTAGGCAACCAATTGACCGGGACCGTGATAGGTCACCTGTCCGCCACGGTCCACTTTGACCACGGGAATGTCTCCGGTACGCAACAAATGCTCGGCCTTACCCGCTTGCCCTTGCGTGAAAACCGGTGGATGCTCGAGCAACCAGATTTCATCTGGCGTATGCTCGTCACGCGTTTCTGTGAAGGTCTGCATGTCATGCCATGTAGACTCATAGGGCACTAAGCCCAATTCACGAATGAGGAGATCTTCTATCATCAAAGAACCATCTTCACCCGACTGTCTTCTCTCAGACGGGTATTGAGTGTTTCTAACTGCTCGGTACCTGTTGCTGTGATCCAGACATTGACCGACATGTAATTACCTTTGGCACTCAATTTGGATACTGTCTTACTGCGGTCATACCCAGGCGCAATGCTTTCAACCACTGCTTCAACACTGGCTTGAAAGTCTGGCTCTGCGTCACCCATGATCTTGATGACATAGTCTTCACAGGGAAAAATAATTTTCGGCTCTTCTTGCTCAGTCATGTTACTCACTCAGAAAGCGACTCGTTTAGGAGTCACTTAATTCATCAAATTAAAAAAGAACAGCAGGATGTAATCCCAGATGCGTTTGAAAAATCCAGCTTCAGGCACATCTGCCAAAGCGACCAACTGCCGCTCTAATACAACCTCTCCATCAAGTGACACAGACAGAGTACCTAACACATCACCCATGGCGACTGGCGCTTTGATAACGGGATTGATAGCAAGCTGTGCTTTCAATGCATTGTCTTCACCCTTGGGGTAGGTCACTATCGCATCGCTGCTTAGACCTAACTCAACGTTGTCGGACATCCCAGCCCATACACGACTGCTGTTTAATGGCGAGGCAGCTGTATAGAGGGCTTTGGTGGTGAAATAGCGAAAGCCATAGGACAGCAGCTTTAAGGATTCTTGCTCTCTTGAAGCCTCGCTTGACGCTCCCATCACTACCGAAATGAGTCGCATGCCATCTTCAGTAGCCGAGGCTACCAGGCAATAACCTGCTTCTTGGGTATGTCCCGTCTTAAGGCCATCGACATTCGGTGCACGCCACAACAATGAGTTGCGGTTGCTCTGGGTAATGTTGTTATAAGTAAATTCACGCTCTGCATACATGGGATAAAACCCTGCATGCTCCGTCACAATTTTCTGGGCCAAGATAGCCAAATCACGCGCGGTTGAGTAATGATCCGGTGCTGGCCAACCCGACGCATTAACATAGTTGGTATTGACCATGCCAAAAGCAGCGGCATACTGATTCATCATGCCGGCAAACGCTTCTTCAGATCCTGCGACATGTTCAGCTAACGCAATGGCCGCGTCATTGCCCGACTGAATGATCAATCCACGCAACAAATCTTCAATACTGACCTGCGTATTGACCTCAACAAACATTTTTGAACCACCCCAGCTCCACGCTTTCTCACTGATCGTGGTTTTGTCTGACAACGAAATGCGGCCAGAAAGGATCTCACTTTCGACAATATACGCGGTCATCAACTTGGTTAAACTGGCTGGCGGCAAACGCTCATCGGCATTTTTTTCAACAATGATCTTTGCGCTATTGGCATCCATCAAAACATAGCCTGATGCGCCAATAGCGGGTGCCGCTGGAATAATGGCGGCCTGAAGGCTACCCGAGACCAACGCCCCTAGGAAACCCCACACTAAAACTGCTCTTTGAATGGTTCGGCTATGCATGATAAATCCCGTGTAATTCTGTCAACTGGAAGAAAGGCGCTATTCTAACAGCGCCCAGTTTAATGTCAGCCTTAGACTTTCAAAAACTTGTGTAAAAACTGTCAGTGTAAAATGAGTGCATTCCCCAAACGGGCTTTTTTAAGGGTTTTTTGCAATTTTTCAGCGTCATTTTCGGACATGGGTCCGACTTTGACACGGTAATAGCTGCCAGTTTCAACAAATACTGGCCACTTTGTATATTTGAGTACCGCCGCTGCCATTTCATTGGCCCCTGACGCTTGGGTGAAAGCGCCTACCTGTAAAAAAACTGAATCTGCTGTAGCCACTTGGTTGCCATGCTGCGCGCTAGTCACTGTTGGCTTGGCGTTGCTCTTAGCACTCAACACTTCAATTCTTACCCTTGCGGTTCCGAGACTTTGGTATCCCAATGCAACAGCGCCGGCATAACTCATGTCCAATACCCGACCGCCATGAAAGGGGCCGCGGTCATTAACCCGCGCCACCACTGACTTTCCATTATCGAGATTGGTCACCAAAATATAGGTAGGGATCGGTAAGGTTTTGTGGGCAGCACTGACTTGGTACATATCAAAAATCTCGCCATTTGACGTCTTATGGCCGTGAAATTTAGCGCCATACCAACTGGCAACACCGGATTGCGTCCAACCTTCAGGCCGATCAACAATGGTGTAGGACGAGCCCCTTACCGTGTAGGGGCTCTTATTACCGCCAGGGCTTCTCGGTTCGTCAATCGGCACCACCGTTTTGATGACATGCCCATCAAGCACGGTATCTGGGGCACGGTCTTGTTTGATGCTATAGCGAGAAGCCTGATATTGGTCTGCCGATGACTGATACGTAGTGTCTGATGAAAATCGCGATGAGCAGCCAGCCAATAAAGCGACACACAGCATCAACACCCACTGCAGGGGGCTGTGCTGTGCATATTTCAATGGCCCAAACTGGTTCACCACAAGCATGACGTCAATACACCTAAATTAAAAACTGCAGTAAATTGTGAGTTTACCGCATTTTATGGGACAACAACCAATTTAGCGATTGACCCGCCTTACGCAACGCACAATGAACCAAACGTCAGCGACCCAATATGGCGTGCCAGTACCTATTCTCAGCCATGGCGAAAGCACACAGCACCAACTGGTCTTTAAAAAAATGGCCGAACTTCAACCGGCGCACGACAGGCAATAGTCGCCTTATGCGCCCAATATAAGGCAGCAGCCTCATCCGGAACGTCTAAGACCCAAAATCCGCCGACGTGTTCATGGGTCGGCAAATAGGGTCCATCTGTCTCAACCGATAGACCCGATGCATCTAGCCTAACCGATTTCGCCTGCGACACGGGTTTCAAACCACCAACGAATACCCGAACACCGGCGGCCACCATGTCATCATTAAGGGTGTCAATATCACGCGACATAGCCGCGTCTTCCGCAACAGCGGGATCGTAATTATCTGGGCGGTGAATTGCCACCAAATATTGGGCCATGTGGCCTCCTCTAGTCTGAGTGATGGGTCTGAGCGAAGGGTTTGCTTA
Source organism: uncultured Saccharospirillaceae bacterium (assembly GCA_913063165.1). Classification (GTDB taxonomy): domain Bacteria; phylum Pseudomonadota; class Gammaproteobacteria; order Pseudomonadales; family Natronospirillaceae; genus CAJXZL01. The sequence goes on from CAJXZL010000005.1 coordinate 29,882, forward strand.
ACACATCACTGGCGTGGTTATTTCTCTGAATCCGCTGGGTTCTTTACACCAGACAAAATCTTACCCAGTGTGGCACCGACTGCTGCCCCGATCGCAATACCCAATGCGATCCACAGACCGGTATCATCTGTTATCTGACCGATAATGGCACCCACAACCACGCCCATGCTGACACCGATGCCAATGGCTTTTTCCGATGATTGCTGTGACTGACCTTTTTTCATGCTGTCTCCTTGACGCGATTCCCGTGCCAAATTGATGCGGTTAGGTAATGACTACAATAATGGCTGCATCGGCGGAAAAATTATCAGGATGCCAGCCGCGGCTTCCATTTTTAAGAGTTTGTGAATGGATCTGTCGTGCGACTATAGGTTGAGACGCGCGAGCTACTCATAATGTATCTCACCTGTCCCAATGACTGGAATGGTTACTCCAGTCAATGGAATAACAACCCTGACAATTCCCTCTAGCATCGCGCTAGGAACCATGCACCATGCACCATGCACCGCTGTATATGATACGCAGTTTGCCGTTGAGAGATCAATTATCGAAGATGACCTAGGTCTGCCAAAGAACCCACCCTGCCAGCCCCGATGTGGCGTCACTCTGGCGTCAATCTGAGCAGTATCTAGGCGACCATTTTCACGAACACCCTATTCCGCGGCATAGTCCTCATCACAGCGCAATGTGTCGTGGACCAGGGCAATGTTGCGCGTTTGAGCGCCAGTGCCTTAAGCAAGACAAATCCCAGACAAAAAAGCCGCAGCGGGTTAGGCGGCGGCTTTTTGTTTGGAGGACATGCAATGATGAGACTCTATTCCCACTCAATTGTCGCTGGTGGCTTAGACGATACGTCATATACCACACGCGAAATGTGCTCAATCTCATTAATAATGCGATTGGAAATACGCTCAATTAACTCGTAAGGCAAATGTGCCCATCGCGCGGTCATGAAGTCGATGGTTTCTACGGCGCGCAATGACACTACCCACTCGTACCGACGGCCGTCTCCGACCACGCCCACCGATTTTACCGGCAGGAAAACCACAAACGACTGACTGGTCTTGTGATACCAGCCAGAGCGGTGCAGCTCTTCCATAAAAATGGCATCGGCGTCACGTAAGATGTCGGCATATTCTTTGGTCACTTCACCCAATATCCGTACGCCCAAACCAGGACCAGGAAACGGATGGCGGTAAACCATGTCGTAAGGCAAGCCCAAAGCCAAACCGACTTTGCGGACTTCGTCTTTAAACAGTTCACGCAGAGGCTCAACCAAAGACATCTTCATATCATCAGGCAATCCACCCACATTGTGGTGAGATTTAATGACATGCGCCTTGCCGGTTTTTGAAGCCGCTGATTCGATCACGTCAGGATAAATAGTGCCCTGTGCCAAGAAATCAACATCTTGAATCAGGCCTGCTTGTTCATCAAACACATCAATAAATGTGTTACCGATGATTTTTCGTTTTTGCTCTGGATCAGAGATGCCTTTCAACCCAGACAAGAATTGGTCTTCAGCATCGACACGAATCACTTTGACACCCATGTTGTCAGCAAACATCTTCATGACCGCGTCGCCTTCGTTTTTACGAAGCAAGCCATTGTCTACAAATACACAGGTGAGCTGCTTGCCAATGGCTTTATGCAGCAAGGCAGCCACTACGGACGAATCCACGCCACCAGACAAACCCAGCAATACCCGGCGATTGCCAACCTGAGCCATCACTCGCTTGGTCATGTCTTCAATAATGTTTTCAGCCGTCCATAAGGCGTCACAGTCACAGAACGTGCGAACAAAGCGTTCGATGATATCTAGACCTTTCAGGGTATGGGTCACTTCTGGATGAAACTGCAAACCATAAAATTGGCGCTCATCATCTGCCATAGCTGCAATGGGACAACTTGGCGTTGACGCCATGAGGGCAAATCCCTTAGGCATCGAAGATACTTTATCACCATGACTCATCCACACATCGAGGACGGGTTGGCCATTTTCTTTACGGTCGATCAAGTCTTTGAGCAGCTTACCTTGCTCGTGTACCACTACTTCTGCATAGCCAAACTCACGGGAATTTGACGTGGTAACAGAACCACCTAGCTGAGTGGCCATGGTTTGCATGCCGTAGCAAATACCCAATACAGGAATACCCATGCCAAACACAATTTCAGGAGCGCGAGGCGAATCGTCACCCGTCACTGATTCCGGACCACCAGAGAGAATAATGCCTTTGGGGTTATATGCCTGAATGTCAGCATCCGACATATCATAAGCATGAATTTCACAGTACACACCAATCTCGCGAATGCGGCGAGCAATCAGCTGAGTGTATTGTGAGCCGAAGTCCAGAATCAATATTTTTTGTGCATGTATGTCACGAGACATGTATAGAATCCTATGCTGAAACGGGTTTAGCCCATGCGGTAGTTAGGGGCTTCTTTCGTGATCTGAACATCATGGACGTGCGATTCCTTAATGCCTGCGCCAGTAATGCGCACGAACTCAGGTTTGCTACGCATTTCTTCAATCGTCCGACAACCGGTATAGCCCATCGCAGCCCGCAGGCCACCTAATTGCTGGTGCAACACACCGGCCAAAGGACCTTTCACAGCAATGCGTCCCTCAATACCTTCTGGTACCAGTTTCTCTACACCACTTTCAACGGTTTGGAAATAACGATCGGATGAACCCTGAGATTGCGCCATCGCGCCCAATGAACCCATGCCGCGGTAAGACTTATAGGTGCGACCTTGGAACAGTTCGACCTCACCAGGGGATTCATCGGTACCTGCAAACATACTGCCCGCCATAACCACTGAAGCACCTGCAGCGATGGCTTTAGCGATATCGCCTGAAAAACGAATACCGCCGTCAGCGATTAGGGGGATGTCAAAGGCTTTCAACGCTTCGGATACGTTTGCCACTGCGGAAATCTGGGGCACACCGATGCCTGCAACAATACGGGTTGTACAAATAGAGCCTGGGCCAATGCCAACCTTTACACCATCTGCGCCCACTTCAGCCAAGGCAATTGCCGCCTCAGCAGTAGCAATGTTGCCACCAATGACGTCTATCTGTGGATAGGTGTCTTTAACCCACTTTACGCGGTCAATAACGCCTTTTGAATGACCGTGAGCCGTATCAACCACAATGAGGTCAACGCCTGCTTCAACCAAGGCAGCAACACGATCAGGGGTTTCTGGACCCGTGCCAACTGCGGCGCCAACGCGTAGCTGGCCTTCTGCGTCTTTACAGGCATTTGGCCAGGTTTTCGCTTTGGCGATGTCTTTCACAGTCACCAAGCCTTTGAGCTTGAAGTTGTCATCTACCATCAATATTTTTTCAATACGGTGAATATGCAACAACTCTTGAATTTTGTCTTTGCCAGTACCTTCTTTAACCGTCACCAGTTTGTCTTTTGGCGTCATAATGCCAGACACCGATTGGTTCAAGTCTTTTTCGAAACGCACGTCTCGACTGGTCACGATTCCTACTAGGTCATCTCCCAACATCACAGGCACGCCGGAGATATTATTTTCTCCAGTCACTGCCAACAGGTCTCTGACAGAAGCAGTAGCTTGAATGGTAATCGGCTTTCTCACGACACCAGCTTCAAATTTCTTAACCTGACGCACTTCATAGGCTTGCTGTGAAATGGTCATGTTCTTGTGAATGATGCCCAAACCACCTTCTTGTGCGATAGCAATCGCCAAACGGTGTTCAGTAACTGTGTCCATAGCAGCTGATACGATAGGGATGTTGACCATAATGTTGCGAGAAATACGCGATCGTAGCGACACTTCTTTAGGCAAAACTTCTGAATACCCAGGAACGAGTAATACATCGTCAAATGTTAAAGCATCTTCTTTTATACGTAACATGGTCTGCAATACCCCTTATCAAACTTGATCTACACGGGGTGACCTCGGGTTCAAAAACCCTTACATTTAGGCCACTTGTAATTTGGCGCGCGATTATAACGCTATTTGCTAAATTGAAAAGTTTTATGGTCTAATTCACGTTTAGTCTAACGTGCCGTTTTGCGGCCTACAACAACGCATCCTGTATTAACAGGTATTTCGACACGTTGACAAAGGGAATGTCATGTACCCCAACGCCCCTGCTACAAACACCTCCCCTGCTGAGTCGTCTCCATTAACGGTGAGTCAACTCAACCACCAAGCCCGTTATTTGCTAGAAAATCAATTCAGCCACATCCAAGTTACCGGAGAAGTGTCCAATTTAGCCAAGCCTGCATCGGGACATTTATATTTCACGCTGAAAGATGCTAACGCCCAATTAAAGGTAGCGTTGTTTCGCTCTCGGGTCGGCCGGTTTATTCCGAACAATGGCGACAAAATTGTGGTGTCAGGAAAAATCAGCCTGTACGAACCGCGAGGCGATTATCAAATGATCGCTAGCGCCGTGCAACCAGCGGGTGAAGGCGACTTACAGCAAGCCTATTTGCGATTGAAAGCCTCACTAGAGCAAGAAGGTTTGTTTGATCCACAGCGTAAAAAAGCCATGCCAAAGCAGGTACATTGCATTGGGGTGGTGACCTCAGCATCTGGGGCAGCCATTCACGATATTCTCACCGTATTAAAACGCCGCTTTCCGTCTATATCCGTCATTCTTTATCCAGTTGCGGTACAGGGTACCGACGCGGGACAGCAAATTGCCAACGCCATTGCCACGGCAAATCGTTGGCCGCAATGTGACGTATTGATTGTCGGCAGAGGTGGCGGTTCATTGGAAGATTTGTGGGCCTTTAATGAAGAAGTTGTCGCCCGCGCAATCGTCGCCAGCGACCTCCCTATTGTCAGTGCAGTTGGGCACGAAGTGGACTTCAGCATTGCAGACTTCGCCGCGGACCTGCGGGCGGCTACGCCCTCGGCTGCAGCAGAATTACTCAGCCCCGATCGATTCGAATTGATGCAAACGTTTGATCATAAAGAGCAGCAACTCGCCTCGGCAATGAACCAGCGCCTTCGCACTGGGCGCCAACAAGTCGACAACTTAAAGGCCCGCCTAAGACATCCTGGCGATCGGGTAAAAGAGCAGAGAAATATGCTCGCGCAACTGCACCTACGATTGACTGGTGCCCAGCAGGCATTACTGCTTCAAGAACGCACACTGATACAACAATTGGCCAGCCGTGTCGCACAACAACACCCGGCTAAAACCATACAAAGACACCAGGAATGGATTTCTCGACTAGACAGCCAATTGGTTGTTGCTATAAAAGCAGACATTAAAAACGCACAGCAACAGCACCAAAGCCTTGCTAGAGCCCTTAATGCAGTGAGCCCTTTGTCGACGTTAGAACGCGGTTATGCGATCGTACAGGACAGTGACGGAAAGGCATTAACCCGCAGTGAAGGCGTGGCCATTGGCGATAAAATTAACATTAGGCTCCATGAGGGTAACCTTGCGGCAGAAATTATTGCTGAGTAAAGTGCGTCGGCAAGCCCTAATCTAACACCACAAAAGCGGTGGCATAGCGTTGCTCATCACTGATACTCAGATGACAGTTGTGTGCACCTATCAGGTGTAACCGATCCAATGCGCCACCAGTAAGCCGCGCCTTGGGTGCGCCATTCTCATCATTAAATATCGTAATATCCTGCCAGCTAACACCCCTTCCAATGCCAGTTCCCAAAGCCTTGGCTACGGCTTCCTTGGCAGCAAAACGCTTTGCGAGGAAACGCGCGGGATGGGTTAAAGCGTGATACTGAACTTGTTCTTCATCGGTTAATATTCGCTGCACAAACCGCTCACCTTGGCGTTCGATGACCGCTTCTAGCCGTGAAATTTCAACCAAGTCTGTTCCGATACCAGCAATCATGTCTTTGCTCCTAAATCACCTGTCGCCCTGTCCATAACTTGGCGCAAAAGGGTGCGGGTGTGCAATGTTTGACCTTCTAAATGTAGGTCAATTTCTCGAGAAAATATGCCACGGGCATGGTGCAGTGCACCAGCAAGGTGCCATTCGTTGCGATCAATGGCTATCAGATGCTCACCAGAAATGGCATTAGGAACAACGGGACTACGTTCGAATCCCGTACCCACACAGTGCCTATAATGGCCTTCAGGAACAATCGCTCTGCCGTCAAGTGACTGTTTGAATTCAAGGGCAAAACCCAATTCTGCTAGCAAGGTTCTTTCAAAATATCGCAATGCCGCGCGCTCTTGATGTTGCTTCGAGATGAGGGTGAGTGTACTGCTATAGAGTCCGAACAGCGCCACACTATTGCCCTGTAATGGCCACAACCGCGTGATCAGCTCGTTGAGATACAGGCCAAAATACAGCCGGTGTTCTTGAAGATGGTGGATAGGGCCAGACGGCACCCACGAGCGCATTTGATGACTGGCTCCCTGCCCTCGAAAATCAACATCCAGCTTCTGAAACAGTGGCATGGGGTGTTTGTCCACTTTCCGTCGGAAGTGCAACCGACCCAGATCTGGTGTTAGGAGTTCAATCCGTTCTTGGCCCGTCTCAAGTGCTTGCCTGTGCAACACGTAAGCGGGCTGAGATCGAATAGTTGACATGATTTAAATGTCGAGATAGCCAAGGCTCTTCAGTGCGCGCTCGTCGTCTGACCAGCCCCCTTTTACCTTGACCCAAAGATGCAACATGATTTTAGCGTCAAAGAGATTTTCCATATCTTTGCGCGCTTCAGTACCAATGGACTTTAAGCGTGAACCTTGATCACCAATAACAATGCGCTTCTGGCCTTTTCGTGCCACCAAGATCGCCGCATGAATGTGCAACACACGGCCTTCAAATTGCCATTGCTCGATTTCTACCGCGATGTCGTAGGGCACTTCATCGCCCAATTGACGCAGGACTTTTTCCCTGACAATTTCAGCTGCCATAAACCGTTCGGATCGATCGGTAATTTGATCTTCTGGATAATAATGAAGGCTACGCGGCATCAAGCCGGACACAATACTTACCAATTGGTTGAGGTTGTGCCCCTTAAGCGCAGACAATGGCACCACATGATCAAATGATCGAATGGCACTGATTTTTTCGATATGCGGCAACAAACTTTCTTTGTTGTCGATTTGATCAATTTTATTGATCGCCAAAATCACTGGACAGTTCACCGACTTCACGTGCTCGAGCACATACTCATCTTCGGCAGTCCACTGGAGGCGGTCAATCAAAAATACAACAACGTCAACGTCTTTTAATGCGGCGCTGGCTGTGCGGTTCATAAACCGATTAATGGCTTTTTCTTGACCCAGGTGTAATCCGGGCGTGTCGACAAATACAATTTGGGTCTTGTCTTCAGTATGGATCCCGACAATTTGTTGGCGCGTTGTTTGCGGTTTGCGTGAGGTGATACTGATCTTTTGCCCCAGAATGTGGTTCATTAACGTCGATTTCCCGACGTTTGGTCGACCAACGATGGCAACATAACCACAGTGTGTATCTAACTGAAACTCTTTGGTGGTCATGCTTTTTTTCCTTTTGAAACACCTAGTTCGATCAATGCTGCCTTGGCAGCCTGCTGTTCAGCAGCCCGACGACTACCACCCTCACCAATAAAAACGGTAGGTTGGCTATCTAATTGGCAGTGCACCAGAAAGTGCTGATCATGGGGGTCACCAGACACGGCAGCCACGGTATATTGCGGCAGGGCCAGTTTCCGAGACTGAAGATATTCTTGTAAACGGGTCTTCGGATCTTTTGATACCTGATCCAAAGTAAGACGAGATAATCGGTCTTGGTACCATGCCAAAATGCGCTCTTTAGCAGTGTCCATGCCCTTGTCTAAATAGATGCCGCCAATGATGGCTTCCACGGTATCTGCCAATATGGACTCACGGCGAAATCCACCACTTTTCAATTCTCCTGAGCCTAGGTTGAGGTGCTGCCCCAAATCCCATGCCAAGGCAATTTCAGCCAATGTATCGCCCTTAACTAGCGTAGCGCGTAAGCGGCTCAGTTGGCCTTCTCGGGCTTTACTAAACTGATTAAACAAGGCTTCAGCGATTACAAAGTTAAGAATAGAATCGCCCAGAAATTCTAACCGTTCGTTGTTGTGGCTACCTGAAACGCTTCTATGGGTTAGGGCAAGCGCTAACAACTCATGGTCGCCGAAGGTATAGCCAATGGTGCGATGCAGGCGTTGCGTCAAATTGTCCACGTTATGGCTGCAAAGTGTATTCTTCGTGAAAAGACACCACCACGTCGACATTGGCCATAATATGCACCTGCTTGGTGTAATCTAGAATCAATTTCTTCGGACTCACCGTTTGATCTATTTTGAAATCGTTTTTGACGTCAAATTTGACGTTGTTAATCATCAAGTTTTTGCGCATACGGTCGAGAATATCGTTCTCGTTGAGGCTACTTGACCGGGTATCGGCAGCGATTTCATCGACCACATTTTTAACATACCAATGATCTGTATATAGAGGCGACATTCGAACAATCAGCAGTCCAAAAAAACTCGCCAATAGGATGACAATAATGACTGCGAAAACTGAAAATCCCTGCTGCGCTGACCGACGGTCCGATTGAAGATACATTAATTTACAACTCCATTTCGAGTGATAGATGGAAGAGAACTTAGCTTAGGCCAATGTAGCCATATTGCAAAAGCTTTACCTAATACAGCCTGTTCGTCAACAAATCTCCAATATCGGGAGTCATAACTGTTGTCTCTATTGTCGCCCATGACAAAATATTTGCCTGGTGGCACCACGACACCTGTTTCTGGAATCCATTCTTCTGACAGTCGGGTATTGCGATAGGCCTTATAAATTTGATGCGAGCCCTCACCTAACTGCTCCTCAAACAACCGGACAGGTTCCCCGTCTAAGGATTCGTCTGCCAGATAACGGGTGCTGACTTCTACGTCGTTAATCCACAAACGTTTTCTGCGGTAATCAAACCGAATATGGTCACCTGGTAGGCCCACTACCCTTTTAATAAAAGTCTTTTTCGGCTCATGCGGCGGTTTAAATACGATCAGATCACCGGTTTCAGGGTGGCCCATTTCATACAGCATGGTGCCAGTCACTGGCATTTTTAAACCGTAAGCAAATTTGTTTACTACGATGAAATCACCAATTAATAAGGTTGGCTTCATTGATCCCGATGGAATCTGAAAGGGTTCTGCTATGAATGAACGCAGTACCAACACAAACAGCAACACTGGGAAAAATGATTTTGATGACTCAATGACGATCGGCTCTTGTGCTATGGCGTCTAGCGCTGGGTCGTCGCTACTAAATCGCTCAGCTGCCATCACCAATAATTTTCGACGCAATACACCAACAGATACGAGGTTAGCCATCACCACGATACCCGTTGCCGCACTGGCAATAGAGAGCAGTATTGAAAAGTCCATGCTTTTACGAATCGAAAGATACAACAATGGCAACAGAGAATAGAGAAACAACTTGCCTAGCCAATCAACCCATTTAGGTTCACTGATGGCCTGAACGACCGCGTCACTACCCGCGTCCGCACCGGTCAACGCAATGGCGGAAGAATAACGGCGCAGCCCCAAAGTAAAGGCTTCTAGCACCCACAAAATACCAGTGGTGGCACTTAGGATGGCTGCAAGGTTGAATAAGTCCATGATTTCTCCGCTAGTCTACTTTCAATATCGCTAAAAATGCGTCCTGGGGTATTTCTACACGCCCAAATTGCTTCATACGCTTTTTACCGTCTTTCTGCTTTTGTAACAGTTTCTTCTTACGTGACACGTCGCCGCCATAACACTTAGCGGTCACATCTTTACGCATGGCTTTCACATTGGTACGCGCAATCACTTGGTTGCCAACCGCAGCCTGAATAGCCACGTCGTACATTTGTCGCGGAATCAACTCTTTCATTTTCTGACACAGAGCCAAGCCTCGGCCACGTATCGCTTCTTTGTGCATGATAACGGCCAAGGCATCAACACTCTCACCGTTCACCAAAATATCCAAACGGGTCATGTCTGCAGCTTCAAATCGATCAAAACTAAAATCCAATGACGCGAAGCCTTTAGAGACTGATTTTAAGCGATCGAAAAAGTCCATCACAACTTCAGCCATGGGAATGTCATAAGACACGGCTACCTGGCCACCTAAAAACTGCATGTCGTTTTGAATGCCACGGCGCTCAGTACATAGCGTGATGACATTACCCAGATAGGCTTGAGGTACCAAAATATTGGCCTTAACGATGGGTTCCCTGATTTCTTCAATATTTTGCGGTGGTGGCAATTTAGAAGGGTTATCGACCATCACTTCTTTGCCATCGGTGCGCAACACCTGATAGACCACTGTCGGCGCTGTGGTGATCAAATCCAGGTTGTATTCTCGTTCGAGTCGCTCTTGAATGATTTCCATGTGCAACATGCCCAAGAAACCGCAACGAAAACCAAATCCCAACGCATCAGATGATTCAGGTTCAAAGAACAACGACGCGTCATTAAGACTTAATTTAGACAACGCGTCTCGGAAATCTTCATATTCGTCTGAACTGGTAGGGAACAAACCCGCATATACCTGGGGTTTGATTTTTTGGAAACCAGCTAATTGTGCAACTTCTGGCGTCTTCTGGTGCGTGATCGTATCACCCACGGGTGCTCCGTGAATGTCTTTGATAGACGCACAGATAAAGCCCACTTCACCGGCTTTAAGGATTCCGGTTACGTTGCGCTTGGGAGTAAAAGTACCGAGCGAGTCGACAACATGGGCGCGACCGGTCGATTTGATAATGATTTTATCGCCCTTCTTTATCGTGCCTTCTTTTACACGAACCAGAGATACCACACCCAAATAGTTATCAAACCACGAGTCGATAATCAGGCATTGTAAATGATTGTCTGGGTCACCTACCGGCGGTGGCACGCGTCTGACTAACTCTTCAAGCACTTCGATGATGTTTAATCCCGACTTTGCACTGCACTGCACGGCGTCGGTGGCATCAATACCAATAATTTCTTCAATTTCGTTGGCCACACGCTCAGGTTCAGCCTGAGGCAAATCCATTTTATTCAAAACCGGCACGACCTCTAGGCCTTGCTCTATGGCAGTGTAACAGTTTGCAACCGACTGGGCTTCGACGCCCTGAGCCGCATCAACAACCAACAACGCACCTTCACAAGCAGCCAACGACCGTGACACCTCATAGGTAAAGTCCACGTGCCCCGGCGTATCAATAAAATTCAATTGATAGGTATTACCATCCAAAGACAAGTAATTCAGGGTGACGCTCTGGGCCTTGATGGTAATGCCACGCTCACGCTCAATGTCCATACTGTCCAAAACCTGGGCAGCCATCTCGCGATCGGCTAAGCCACCGCACACCTGAATGAACCGGTCAGCCAAGGTCGATTTACCATGGTCAATATGGGCAATGATTGAAAAATTTCGAATGTGTGACAGTTTACTACTCACTAAGGCTACTTCGCTTGATCAGAGTTGATTGGACCGATGTATCAGATACATCGGAAAATGGGTCGCGATTTTATAGAAAAACTGAACAACACGCTACTGCTCAACTCTTAAAGGTCGGGCGAAAGCGTAACTATTAATGCTTTCGCCCGCTTTGATTATCGAATTCGGACGGCGATGAACAACGGCGAACCATTACGGAGCAATCTTACCGCCACCACATGCCCGGGTTTTAATTGGGTCTGTAATGACTGAAATTGCGCGTCAGAGGTAATGCCGCGATTGCCCATCATGGTGATAACGTCACCCGCTGCCAATCCTGCATCCTGACCCGAGCCTGGGTAAACCTGAGTAACCATAACACCTGACTCACCCACCATCGACTGCTCTTCAATTGACAGGTCTTGTGTGCGAATGTTGAGTGCATTATTTGGCGCTCTATCAGGCTCAGCTGCACCGGTTCTGGCGGCCGCCAAATCCTCTGGTAGCTCTTCAATGGTTACGGTGATGATTTGCCTTTTGCCATCACGCAATACCAAAACATCTGCTTTTTCGCCAGGCAGTACGGTGCCTACGATTGGAGGCAATTCACTCGAATTGGCAATATCGATTCCGTTGAACCGCAGTATCACGTCACCATTTTTCAAGCCAGATTTCTCTGCTGGGGATTCAGGCAATACCTGAGAAATCAATGCGCCTTGGGCACGAGGCAATCCATAGGACTCGGCCAAATCTTTATCGAGTTGCTGAATCAAAACACCCAACCAGCCACGGGATACACTACCCTTGTCACGAATCTGTAAATACACGTTTTTAGCCAAGTTAGCTGGAATCGCAAACGACACGCCCATATAGCCGCCAGACCGCGTATATATTTGTGAGTTAATACCCACTACTTCGCCATCCAAGTTATACAGAGGGCCGCCCGAGTTGCCTGGATTGATGGCGACGTCAGTTTGGATAAACGGTACATAATTTTCACCGATGTTCCGGCCCATGGCGCTCACGATACCGGCAGTAACCGAGTAATCAAGATTAAAAGGAGACCCAATAGCTAGTACCCACTCACCTACTTTTAAGCGGTCTGAATTACCGAAGGTCACCGCGTTAAAATCAGCTCCGTCAACTTTCAGAAGTGCTAAGTCAGTTCGTGGATCGGTTCCAATAACCTTTGCGTCATATTCACTCCGATCGGTCAGTGTGACGGTCACTTCATCAGCGCCTTCGACCACGTGGTTATTGGTAAGAATGTAGCCATCACTGCTTACAAAAAAACCAGACCCACTGGTTTCTTGCGGACGAATGTCTTGCTGAGGAAAAGGGATATCACCAAAGAAACGTTTAAAGATTTCAGGAATCTCTTGATCTGGACTCATACCGCCATGCTCAGCGGGCTTGGCATTGGTCACTGTCCAAATTTTAACCACCGATGTGGCATTATCCGCCGCAAGCTCTGTAAAGTCCGGCAGTGTTACGCTGGCAGCCTGTACCTGAGGCACCCAGATAAGCAACGCCATAAAGGCCCATGAAATTGATCGCATAGCTGACATACTGAAAACCTCTACAAAAATGACGATTAAGAACAATAACATGCTACCTATTGGCCGAAAAAACCAGTAGGCGGCGGTGGTTTTTACCTGACGTTTACAGTGGTTATACCGAAAGTAGACGGGCTATAAAGGGCCAAGGTGTGGCTGATAACGGGTGTCGCAATCCCACCTCGATATCCATTTTTTGACGCCAGCAAATGACAGTCCCAAACCCAAAATGCCCGATAGCGTAACAATACCGTCGGACGTTCCCAACACCACTGCAATGGATGAGGCGATGAACATGCCGAATAAGGGTGCGGCATATACCAGTAAGGCGGTTTTTAAAACCACGCCTTCTTCTATCAATACCTGCACCTGACTCCCTACATCTGCCGATGTCGTGGCACCGTGGTCTGATAGCGCTACCCGCAGAACATTCTTTTTATATTGTCGCCCTTCATCCATCAATTGCCCCAATACCGCCTGACCACAACCAGATCGTGCAGAGCAGCTTTGGCAAGACGACGCACGCACGGTTTCGACCCATAAGTAATCGGCATCTTTTGCGATGATGGTGCCTGTTTCAGCGATCATGATTGTCCTTAGATTCCAAAGTGGCAGGCCGTCATTGTAACAGAATCTGCTGTAAGGGCATCAACCTCACCCATATCTGGCCTGTCCCGCTGCACCGCACATAAACTGGGTATGAAGCAATGACACTGAATGGTTCAGTCCACATGAAAATGGGCAACAGATGAAACTGAACACGGAAAATAAACCGAGCACACCCCAGACTCATGGGCGAAGCAGCTCATTGAGATTGGCGCAAACACTACTGACATGGCAAGAACCCGTTTCGCGCCTTTGACCAACAGCAAAAATTCAATTGATTTTTTAGGCATTCCTGCTCCCTGACTGGATATTTACAACACACCAATTATACTCGCCTGCACATTTTTCACGGATAAGTATCCATGCCTAATATGACCTTTGACGCCATTATTCTTGGAAGCGGTGCTGCTGGCTTGACTGCAGCCTTGCTGATGCCAGCTGAATGGCGTATTGCGTTAATTAGTAAAACCGAACTTATCAGTGGCGCGACCCAGTGGGCGCAAGGTGGCATTGCCGCGGTATTAGACCAATCAGATTCTGTAGAATCGCACATCTCAGATACTCTGGTCTCAGGTGTTGGCCTCTGTAACCTAGCAGCAGTAACCCAAACCGTTTCTCAGTCGGCTGTTGCCATCGACTGGCTTATTGATCAGGGCGTTCCGTTCACCGTTAATCCTGTATATGCAGAACCTGGCGCAGAGTATCCATTCCATTTGACCCGCGAGGGTGGCCACAGCCACCGGCGTATCATCCATGCCGCAGACGCGACTGGACGGGCGATATCTCAAACACTGACCGATAATGTCCGAAAACGCAGCAACGTGACGATATTTGAAAACTTTACCGGCATCGACATCGTGACCTTTGAAAAACTGGGGCTGACGGGGTCTGGAATGGCAGGGCTATATGCGCTAGACCGGGACAAAAAATCAGTCGTGGCATTTAGATCACAACGGTTGCTACTCGCTACGGGGGGCGCATCTAAAGCCTATTTGTATACATCCAACACCGATGGGACATCAGGTGATGGAATCGCAATGGCATGGCGCGCTGGCTGTCAGGTGGCTAACATGGAATTCAATCAGTTCCACCCAACCTGCCTGTATCACCCGCATGCCAAATCGTTTCTTATTTCCGAAGCGGTGCGCGGTGAAGGTGGCAGGCTGACCCTGCCCAATGGTGAAGCATTCATGCACAAATTCGACGAGCGCTTAGAATTGGCGCCACGAGACATTGTCGCCAGAGCCATAGACCACGAGATGAAGCGATTGGGGATTGACCATGTTAATTTGGATATCAGCCACCAAACACCAGAATTTATCAAGCACCACTTCCCGACCATTTATAACCGCTGCCTGAGTTTTGGGATCGACATTACCAGCCAACCCATTCCCGTCGTACCTGCTGCCCACTATACCTGTGGTGGGATTCAGACCGACCTTGATGCGGTGACAAACGTCAAGGGCATCTATGCGGCAGGTGAGTGCGCCCACACGGGGCTGCATGGCTCCAATCGCCTCGCATCGAATTCATTGCTCGAATGCTTGGTGTTTGCACGTACTGGCGTGGCGCATATGCTCACTATGGCAACGCGATCGGGAGACTACAAAATCCCAGAATGGGACAATACCCGCGTGACAGATTCCAATGAAGACGTGGCCATCTCCCATAACTGGGATGAGGTGCGTCGCTGCATGTGGGATTACGTCGGGATTGTTAGATCGGATAAACGGCTACATAGAGCACTTAAGCGTGTGCATGTCATACAGGGTGAAATTAACGAGCACTACCGCACCTATCACGTGAGCAACAATCAGTTAGAGTTACGTAATTTGACGATGGTCGCCGAGTTGATGATACGGTCAGCTTTGTTGAGAAAGGAAAGTCGTGGGCTACATTTCACCCAAGACTATCCAAACGTGCTTCCCGAAGCGCTTGATACGCTATTAACGCCTTCGATGCTAGATGCCACCTAGACAGACTGTAGAATCGCGTGGAAAGTGGGCCCACTATCAATAGGGCAACCCTTACACAGCGGTGTTAAGCCAGGCCCTCAATGCACGCAAGGCTTCTGGGTCTGCGGAATCTGAAAACAATACCAATGATTTCTTCTGCCCCCTGTCATCGGCCAGCTTCAATACGGTCAACCAATGACTATTCCATTGTATTGCTGCCAAGTGACCCGGCCACCTTGTACCATCTTTTTGAATAAGGGTGAAAGCATCGCCAGCATATTCAAAGCCCATAATTGACGACTTGGCCGCCATAGACACGGAACGAAAGAATACCCAGTTGAATCCCACACCGATGGGAAACAACAACATCAAAAACAGGGTATGAATGTCTGCCAATGTACTCACCGCAATCATCAACACCAACAGCAGGCCATAGAGCCAAAATTTTAAGCGACTCGAACGCATTAGCGTGACAGCGACGGCATTATCGACTTTCAAGAATTAGCCCTACGATAGCGGCAATCTCAGCATCTTCTGGGATAGATGAGCGCATAAACCATGAAAACATATCTTGGTCTTCACAGGCTAATAACTGTTCATAACGCATCTGATCGGCTTCACTGATTGTAGGGAAATGGTCACGTACAAAGGGAACTAAAATAAGATCGAGTTCCAACATTCCTCGACGACTGTGCCAAAAAATGCGGTTTAATTTTTCTTGACTGACCATTTTATTTTTCACCATCGCCCATATCATGTTAAAAGAAGTTGCATAAAGCACACTTAATTCATTTCTGCGCTTAACTCATTCGTGTCGCTATTATAACTAAGGAATTACTAATGTCCGACTCTTT
Source organism: uncultured Saccharospirillaceae bacterium (assembly GCA_913063165.1). GTDB lineage: Bacteria > Pseudomonadota > Gammaproteobacteria > Pseudomonadales > Natronospirillaceae > CAJXZL01. The sequence goes on from CAJXZL010000005.1 coordinate 46,245, forward strand.
CAGTGGTTTAGTTTCACCTTTGGCACAATTTGGGCTGATATATGTCAGCGGCACCGACACTCTCACGTTTTTACAAGGCCAAACAACAATAGACGTCAACCAACTGGCTACCGATAAATGCTTGCTAGGTGCTTTTTGCAACCCAAAGGGACGGGTAGTGGCGAGCTTCATGGCAACGTCATGGGCAGACGGTGTCATGCTGGTGTTGCCCGCTGACAATGTATCGGGCACCCTAGCCCATCTCAAAAAGTATGCCGCTTTCTTCAAGACGCAACTGGTAGATGCTAGCAAACGATGGCACCTATTAGGCACCGACTCCCCAGTGCCAACCAGTGAAGCCATCAGTGCGTCGCCCCAGTGGGATGACAACCGACACATCACCTTTCTGAATCCATTGGCAGACGACTACGAAACTGCGTTGGAAGCCTGCTTGGCCAACAAACAGGCGGTTGATGAACACCAATGGATGGCTTTAGATATTCAAATGGGTATCGCTTGGATTGACCAGCAAGCGGCAGGTGAACACACACCACACCACCTCAATTTGCAATGGAACAACGGCATTAACTTCAAGAAAGGCTGCTATACCGGACAAGAAGTCGTGTCACGCATGCAATTCAAAGCCAAGTTAAAATCCATAGCCTATGCATTACAGTGCGGACAGCCCATGAAGCCAGCACAAGCCATTTATAACCGTGAAGGAAAAGCAGTAGGCACCGTCATCAATGCTGCTAATGAATGGGCGCTAGGAGTAGTTCACATTAAAGAATTACCAGGAGGCCTGTTTGCGGATGCCGAGGCGCACTTGCCTGTAACACCCGTTTCGTTACCTTATCAGGACGCCATAAAGGCCACTTTAGAAAAGCAGGCGTCAGACAACTAGGTTTGATGTTCTAGGGCTGTCAGGATGGCCATTGCTTCATCGCGGTGGCTTCCACAATAGGCTAGCTCAGCTTTAAATTGATCACAAAAGGCGGGGCGTTCAGTGCTTCCCCACAAGCGACATAAAAACTTGTCGTCGAGGTGAAGGCATTTCTGTCCTGCTGCTTTTCCTTGTGGCATCCCCGGCATTGGGGTGGTAATTGATGGCGCAATACAACAGGCACCACAGTCGCTTCGGCACACCATGGAATCGACAGTATGAATCAGTGCCATTAGCAGCTCCTACAAGATTGAAGACTTTAAAAATTAATGTCATGAAGCAAACAGTGTGCTCTGTGCCTACTGATTGAGCAAGCAGTCGATGATACTGGGCTGCAATTTGAAGCACCCAGTAGATGACCATTGACTGCCTAAAATACCGCCTTGGCATGGTTCTATTTTTTTGCACAGTGCTTGAGCCTCGCCCGCCAGACAGGCAAAATAGCAGCCCGCATTGACTGCCACCCACATCAGGAACCTGACATGCCACGCGCACCATTATTGCACTACACGGAACAAGGTTCAGGGCCACCATTGCTGGTATTGCACGGCCTCTTTGGCGCTGGCAATAATTGGAGTCAAATTGGCAAAGCGCTGGCAGCCGACTACCGGGTTATCCAAGTTGATTTAAGAAACCACGGGCAATCATTTCATGATGACCTCATGGACTATCCCGCCATGGCATCTGATGTCTGGGCATTGATGGACCACCTTCAGCTTGAAAAAAGCCACATTCTCGGGCATTCAATGGGCGGAAAAGTCGCCATGGAATGTGCTCTACAGCATCCTGATCGCGTCGACAAACTCATCGTGGTCGACATTGCTCCCGTCGCTTATGATTCAAGGCACCATGCGGTTTTTGACGGAATTAGGTCTGTCGAGCTCGCACATTTACAACAGAGAAAAGACGCAGAAACGCAACTATCGCGTCATATACAGGATCCGATTGTGGTGCAGTTTTTGATGAAGGGCCTCCACCGCACGCCTGCTGGTTTTCAATGGCGATTCAATGCCGCTATTCTTGAACTGCATTACGCTAATTTGATCGCAGCACCGGCAGCCACGGGCCAATTTACTGGCCCGACATTGTTTATAAAGGGTATGTTATCGGATTACATTTTGCCCGATCACAAGGCAGCTATCGCCCAACGCTTCCCTAATGCGCAAGCCAAACTCATTGCAGGTGCTGGGCATTGGCCACATGCTGAGAAACCGCGTCTACTGTTGTTGATGGTGAACCAGTTTCTTCAAGATGCCGTACCACATGACTGACTGGCCGATCATTATCACGGCCCCCTAATTTTCAATTGATAGGCTCCAAGCACCTATGAACCACATCAATCCTAAAAAATTGGCCCACAGCAAATGGACTGCCGTAATCCCCACGAATAAAGAAAAACACTTTATCGTATCTGAAACGGAATTTGATGAGACAGGGGCCATTGTCAGCTGCACACTAGAGGCCGTATTGACGAAACGGGCCATACCTATAGACTGGCAAATATTAAAAGACGACAGCCATTGGGTGCATGGCTGGCAATAAATCTCACAGATAACTTTGTTTTGCCCGACATTGACGCTGAAACGCTTATTTAAGAACTCATCGGACTATTCTCAGAGGTACATATGGATACCTATGTTGTTTTGCTAAGAGGCATCAATGTTGGGGGTAAAAACCTGCTGCCAATGGAGAAGCTTAAGCACCTGCTTAATATGGCTGGTTTTGACCATGTGAAGACCTATATTCAAAGTGGCAATGTGGTTCTAACCAGTGTTGACAACCCTGCGTCTCACATCGAACGTTTAATCGAGGCCGAATGTGGTTTTCGGCCTGAGGTGTTGGCTTTCTTAAAAGAAAATTTTAACCGCGCCGCTGTGAACAACCCCTATCAGAGCCACAATGGCAGTCTTGTCCATTTTTTCTTCTGCAAAGAAACGCCAAAGCCCGATCCTGCAGCCATGACACAGTACGCTGCAGATTCTGAGTCCTACCAACTGATCGATCAGGTATTTTATCTACATGCCCCAGATGGCATTGGAAGGTCAAAATTGGTGAAGCACGTGGAGGCCTGCGTCGGCGTGAGAGCAACCGGCCGGAATCTCAACACCATAAGAAAAATTCAGGCGTTAATGGGTGGCGATTAACACTGCCACTTATTGATCTACTCCTAGTAAATCCTACACAACATCGTCGCGTTAATTTGTTATCTACCCTATGTGGCGAGCCCTCACAAACCAGCTGGTAGTGTAAAAATGCCACCAGCAGCATCGCCAGCGTCTTATAGGCTGCATCTTCTGAAAAAATACTCCGTTAGCGTCTATACTTTTTGGGACAGTAATTCTGACTGTGCAGTATCAGCCAATGGAATTCATAACATACGATACCCATCATGAGGCGCACCCAGTGAACGATACAACGCTTACACGAAACACCCTGACCTTCACACGTTATGCCGCTATGGCTTGGTCAATGATCACATTGTTGACGTTTTCCTTGGCCATGATCGCCATTCCGCCCTCAGGGCCCTATTGCCCTTCTGAGTGCATGGTCTACCCCTACGCTGACCTATTAGCCTACTACCCCAGAGACTATTTCTGGCTCTATAGCGCAATAATTCAATTATTTGCCTATCTGGTCTTTGTCATGTCGACCTATTTCATTGCGACACAAGACAGAAAACTGTTCGCCTTCTTAAGCACTGGATTTGCGCTGATTGCCGCCACCGTTCTTCTGATCGCCTACTTCACGCAGTTTTCGGTAGTACCCATTAGCTTGATGAAAGGAGAAACCGACGGCATGTTATTGTTAACCCAGTACAATGAACATGGCTTGTTTATCGCACTTGAAGAGTTAGGTTACCTTACGATGAGCATCTCATTGCTGTTTTTGGCCTGGGTTTTCCCTACTAACTTAAGACTAGGTAAATTCCTTCGCTATTTGTTAATGCTGCCTGTCATCGTCACAGTGGGTGCCTTTGCGTTTTACTCGTGGCAGTTTGGTATCGACAGAAGTTACCGCGCTGAAGTCGCCATTATTACAGGCAACTGGCTGGTAACCATTGTCGCTGGTGTGGCCATTGCTTTCTATTGTAAGGATCTGGCCAAGAAAACAGCCTAATCTGAGGGGCACATCAGCAATGGACCCGATACCTTAAAGTCCGCCTCATGATTTCAGACACCCGCGTTAATCATAAAAAAAGCCAGCTCAAGGCTGGCTTTTGACACAAACAGCGACAGTAGAATTACTGAGCGCCAGCCGATAATTGACTTTCAACCAGCATTTTTTCAAGCGCAGTGAGCTGAGACTGCAATCCAATTAGCCGCTCATTCACCTGTAATCTAAACGCATTAATCGAAGCGATATCCTGTCCGATCTCGTCGATGTTCACTTGAGACTGCAAGGAAGCTGCATCCAAGGCTTTTTGTTGCGCGGTAAATTTCGCATCAACATCCGCCATCCTTTGTTTAAAGTTCATCGAGCGGACCTGATCTGACAACAGGGTCTGTGACAGGGTCAATTCATCAAACTTTGGCGTCAAAGTGGCCCAGCGCTTATCAATATCGGATATTTGCTTAGTCATCACATCTAGCTGCTGTAAGGTTACAGCAATGCTAGCAACTTTCGATTCGACCTGCCCCAATGTGCCATGATCAGCTGCTTGGCGCTTGTCGAGGTCTGTGGCCTGCTTGCCCAATGATGTCAGTTGACTCGCATGTGTCGTTACGGTGCCAGCAAGTTCTGACGCATCAGAAGCCACTTGCGCAATGGCGGCTTGTAAGGTCTTGACACTCGCAGCGGCAGCGGTCTTCATGGCCGCAATTTCAGCCTGATTGTCTTCGATCCAGCCCTTGTTGCGCTTATTGGCGACATCCCACAGCTTTCTAATTTCAGACATATGATTGGTAAATTGAATCTTAATATTCGACTCATTCATCACCAAATTTTCGTCAGTGGCAGACAACTGGCCTTCCATGACTCCAATACGGGCGTTGGATAGCTGTAATTCGTCAACGGTTTGATTCAGTCTCAGTGTTAACTGGTAATTTTGCCACACCACAAAACCCGTCAATAAAGCCAATAACAACACGAAAAACCACAACATTACCGGCTTTCTTGGGGTTTTTTCTTTCACTTTTCGCTCTTCGGGTACCGGTTTACGTCGTTGAACGATATCTTCACGATCAGGAACCATTTTAGGTAAGTCTTGCATTGATCCACCTTGGGCATCTAAACAGATTAAAACACCGAGCCATCCACACGCCTAACTTACTGGGCCGTGCACAGGTCACTCGGGAAATTTTGTACACGCATTATAATGGTTTCATGGCACAATACAGCACCGCAAAGTAATTATGCGGGCAATAAAAATGCGAATAAGGGTGTTTTTTTGTTTTATTTAATTGAAAGCAAACGATTCGCCCTTATTCTATAGTTAGGATTGCATGGCAACGAAACGCGAGCGCGGTTTGTTGGATGCACATTGTTTAGCGGCAATTTCTCTTACAATAGGACAACAATCATGGCTTTCGAACTACCAGCACTACCTTTCGCGCGTGACGCATTGGCTCCACACATTTCTGAAGAAACGTTGGACTACCATTACGGTAAGCATCACAACACCTATGTGGTCAAACTTAATGGTTTGGTTGCCGGTACCGATTTGGCTAGCAAGTCACTTGAAGATCTTATCAAGACTGAAAAAGGTGGCATTTTTAACAATGCTGCACAGGTCTGGAACCACACCTTTTACTGGAACTGCTTGAGCCCAAATGGCGGCGGCGCTCCTACCGGCGCATTGGCTGATGCCATTAGTGCTAAATGGGGTACATTCGCTGCATTTCAGGAAGCGTTTAACAACAGTGCAGTAAACAACTTCGGTTCAAGCTGGACCTGGTTGGTTAAGCGCGCAGATGGCAGTTTGGATATCATCAACACCAGCAACGCTGGTTGCCCATTGACTGACGCAAGCGTTACCGCCCTGATGACGGTCGATTTGTGGGAACACGCATACTATATCGACTACCGCAATGCACGCCCTGACTATATGGGTGCATTTTGGCAGTTGGTGAACTGGGATTTCGCGCAGGCTAACTTCGCGTAATCACCAGATCACAGTAGAGCAGTGGGCCGTTCGGCCTACTGCTCAGTCAGTATTAAACCTAAAGCATGTACGTGCTCTACGGCATCAATACCCAAACTGGTGAGATAGCCACCATCATCCTGCGTAACCAATCCTTTTTCATGTAACCGTTTTGCAGCCGCAATAAGTTCAGGCTTTGCATCGTGGTGAATCTTTATGCCTTCACGAATGGAATCGCCAGAAAACTGAAAAAGCACTTCAATTTCTGCTAACCAACCATTGGGTAATGTCATCGTTATATCCTCTGATACGATCTAAAAGTGTCTGATCTACGCGCCTTCTATCCACTCATGTGGCAGAAAGACGCCAATGTAGACGGTTTATTCAACAATGCCGAGTGCGACATCGATGTCATGAATAATCTGTATGATGGGCCCACCATCGGGCGCATCTTTAAAATACATTTCTGCCATCGCCGAAACATTACTGCCATTTGGTAAATTCATGCCGCCTTCAATCAAGGCAGTGAGACGCGGAATGAGCAGAAATTGCAACCATTGCGGAAAGTTTAGTGTGTCGACACAAAAAGGCTGTTGGCTGTTTAATGCTTCTGGATCGATGGGTGATTGTTGCCACAAACCTGCAGCATCTAAACGTTCTCGAAGTGCAGTCAACAAGGGCAATACTTCCTGTGTCATTTAACGGTGCTCCACAATATTTACGGGGACGGATTCACCCCTGTTCTTTTCGGCTTTAACTTTTTTTTGGTGCATATTTTCACGGTGCAGAATATACAAGCCTGTTGCAATCAATACACCGGCAGTCAAAAGTGTCGTACTACTTGGAATATCATCCCACAGCATCCACCCTAACCCAATGGCCCAAATCAGTGAACTGTATTCAAATGGGGCTAAAGCTGAGGCTGGCGCTAAGCGATAAGCTTCCGTCAACAACAGTTGGGCTACGGCACCACTCAACCCTAACAACAATAAAACACCAATATCATCAACCTGAATCGGCTGCCAGTCTATCACCGACAAGCCTGCTGAACCCAGTGTCATCCCCAGTGTAAAGTAAAAGGTTAACGAGAGGGTGCTTTCTTTGCGGTGCATGATTTTCAATACAATAACCAATACCGCATAAACGACCGTGCTATAGAGGCAAGCCATTGTTGCCCATGAGAAACCCAATCCTGCCGGCTGAAACAATGACAGCACTGCAATGAATCCAACCAATATAGCAGCCCATCGGTGCCAGCCAACGCGCTCTTTGAGCCACACTATGGATAACAGGGTGACAAACATTGGCGCAGCGTAAAAAATCGTATAAGCATCGGCCAGAGGCAATGCGCGAAAGGCAAACACTATGGCCGCTAACATGCTGATGGCCAATAATGATCGAACGATATGTAGCCCCCATTGCGCAGTCTTGAGTTCTCCCCATGCACCCTTCCAAGTCACGAGTGCAATCACAAAGGGTAACGCTGCCACCCCACGGAAAAAGGTTACTTGAAAGCTACCATAGTCAGCCGATAGTGTTTTTAAACAGGCATCCATCACGGCAAATGCTGCAATAGCAGCCACTTTTAATGCAATGCCTCGGGTAATAGGATTCAACAGCTGTCCTTCATGTTGCGGATGATCACAATAACCCTGTGGGCTATTCGGTGCGGCATTCATGGCTAACCACGCCCATGAATGGATGCAAAGCCAAACGATGACGCTATACGAGTGGGGTCTGGGCATTCTGCTGATAGGAGGTACAGCTGTCCAGAGAAATGCATTATTTCTTACATGAAACACACCAACCGACCAGAGTCTTCACCGCATTCCTTTACCCAGGGTAAGCCACCACACGCACCCTCTGTTTGCCCCATATCATTGCAGTCAATAATTGAAGTGCTACAGTAGCAACATAATATAAAAACAATACGAATGTACGGTTCGACATGAAGACAGCTGTGTTCCCAAACCACACATGAGGTTTGATGCAGTGCTGTGCCAAATCCTTTTCAACGGTAGGACAACATGACAAACGACGCCTTTATTTTTGATGCCATTCGCACGCCCAGAGGCCGTGGGAAAGCGGTCGGCTCTCTGCATGAAGTAAAACCAATTCGGTTATTAACCGGTTTGATGGACGCCCTCATTGCACGAAACCCCATCCCAACCGAGGCTATTGACGATGTGATTTTGGGCTGTGTGACGCCTGTGGGTGAACAAGGCGGCAATATTGCCAAAACCGCTGCCAGCTTAGCGGGCTGGGCTGACGATATCGCTGGCGTACAGATTAATCGCTACTGTGCTTCGGGTGCAGACGCGGTGAATACCGCCGCAATGAAAGTGCGGTCTGGATGGGAGTCATTGATCGTTGCTGGTGGTATTGAGAGCATGTCTCGAGTACCCATGGGATCGGACGGTGGCCCTTGGGCACTGGATCCTGAGACCAATTATTGCAACCGGTTTGTACCCCAAGGCATAGGTGCAGACTTGATTGCCACTATCGACGAATTTGATCGATCAGCGGTAGATGCTTTTGCAGCACGTTCACACCAAAAGGCAGCCGAAGCTGAGTCAAAAGGACTGTTTGATCGCAGTCGCATTCCCGTCAAGGACCAAAATGGACGCATCATATTGGCAAGAGACGAATGCATCCGACCCGACACCAGTGTGGCGTCCTTGTCGGGTTTGAAACCGTCGTTCATGCAACTGGGCGCACTGGGTTTTGATGCTGTTACCCGCGAAAAATACCCTGAAATTGAACACATTCAGCATGTCCATCATGCTGGAAATAGCTCAGGCATCGTTGACGGTGCTGCGCTTGTACTCATCGGCAATAAAACCCAAGGCGAAGCCCTCGGCCTTAAGCCTAGGGCAAGAATTGTGTCTGCAGCGCTTGTAGGAACAGACCCGACTATCATGTTATCGGGCCCTGCCCCAGCTGCCCGTAAGGCACTGAAAATTGCGGGATTGTCAGCAGATGACATCGATCTATTTGAAATCAATGAGGCCTTTGCCTCGGTTGTCATGCGATTCCAAAAAGAACTCAATGTGCCCGACGACAAGGTCAATATTTATGGTGGCGCCATAGCAATGGGCCACCCGTTAGGTGCTACTGGCGCTATGATTATCGGCACGCTGCTGGATGCGCTTGAAGACCAACAAAAGCGTTATGGCATGATTGCCATGTGTGTGGGTGGCGGCATGGGTATTGCCACGATTATTGAGCGCTGCGAAGCCTAAAAGGATGTAATTTATGATGACGTTTACCGTTGATGCACAGCATATTGGACATCTGGTTTTTGATCGAGACGATCAAGCGATGAATCTGATGGACCTGGCATTTACCACTGACTTTGCAGCCACAGCCGCTGTTATCAAAGACACACCCAATCTTCGCGGTGTTATTATGCGCTCTGGGAAACCGACGTTTTTTGCAGGCGGCGATCTAGTCAGTCTGTCTCAGGTTACTGATGCAACAGCAGATGCACTGTTTGATCAGGTTGAATCGCTAAAAAACAGCATGCGACAGATCGAAACCTTAGGTATACCAGTCGTTGCTTGTCTCAACGGTGCGGCATTAGGTGGCGGCTGGGAACTGGCACTGTGCTGCCACTTTCGTATAGCCGTAGATAAGAAAGACCGTTATTTTGGATTGCCTGAAGTCACACTGGGACTCCTACCTGGGGGCGGTGGCGTCACCCGTATGACCCGATTACTCGGGCTACAGGCAGCACTGCCCTATCTCACTGAAGGTAAAAAATTCAATGCCGCTGAAGGGTTACAGAGTCAGTTAATTGACCAAGTGGTAGCGGGGCCCGAAGCGCTTGAAGCCGCGGCGATAAGTCACATTATGGCCACAGAACACAGCCAGCAGCCCTGGGATACAAAAGGTTTCAAACTACCCGGAGGACATCCCAGTAGTCCTGCATTACAGCAATTGATTTCGGTAGCGCCGGCATTACTAAGACAAAAAACCCGTGGCAATTTTCCTGCACCCATCGCCATTTTGTCAGCGGCCATTGAAGGCGCAGCACTCGATTTTGACACAGCCAGTCGCATTGAATCACGCTATCTGGTGCAGGTGGCACGGTCTCCGGTCGCCAAAAGTATGATCAATACGTTTTTCTTTCAAATGAATGCATTACAGCGTGGAAAATTCGCCCCACAGGGTAATGCCAAGCCCATTAAAAATGCAGCTGTGGTTGGCGCAGGTATGATGGGCAGTGGCATTGCATGGGCGCTAGCCAGCAAGGGCGTGCCGGTTATGTTACTAGACACCTCTTTAGCAGTGGCTAAGCAAGGCAAAGCCTATGTTGAAAAACTGGTCGAAAAACGTGTCAGCAAAGGCCGATTATCAGCGCAAAAAGGCGTCGATATTGTCTCGTTAATCTCCCTGGCTGACGACATCGCTCAGGTTGCTAACGCAGACTTGGTGATTGAAGCTGTCGTTGAAGACCGTGCGGTGAAATCAGAATTGCTTCGGCAGGTATCCGCGGTCGTTTCTACACAGTGCATTATTGCCAGTAACACGTCCACGTTACCCATATCGGGACTTGCTGAATCCGTTAGCCACCCTGAGCGATTCATGGGCATGCACTTTTTTAGTCCTGTTGAACAAATGCAGTTGATCGAACTCATTGCGGGTAAAAAGACCCATATCGACACACAAGCCAGCCTGTATCAGCTCACCTCACTGTTGGGGAAAATGCCAATATTGGTGCAAGACAGCCGCGGATTTTATACGTCACGGGTTTTTCAAAGTTATATCTATGAAGGCATGAGAATGCTTTCTGAAGGGGTGCCTGCTGCATCCATTGAAAATGCTGCCTGGCTCGCAGGAATGCCGATGGGACCGCTGACCGTCGTCGACAATGTGAGCCTGACTTTAATTGCCCAAATTATTAAACAAACCAAAGCAGACCTGAATGCAGACGGCGAAACAGTCGATGATGATCCAGCTGAACTGGTTTTGAATCAACTGATCAGCGCGAATAGAACAGGCAAGTCGTCAGGTGCAGGATTTTATGATTACGACAGCGAACGCACTCAGCTATGGGATGCATTACCGTCACTTTTCCCTGAAACCGCTCCTGTGCCGCTGCCAGATTTGGTAGACCGCCTACTGTATGCCCAAAGCATTGAATCCTTTAAGGCGTATAACGCGGGCATTGTGGGTCAGATTGCGGAAGCCAACATTGGCGCTATTTTTGCCTTGGGATTCCCAGCATGGACAGGGGGTACTCTGGAATATATTAAACAGGTCGGCGTAGACGCTTTTACACGTCGGTGCCAAGATCTATCCACACGCTATGGTGAGCGATTTGCGGCACCAAGTAACCTGAACCGCTTATCCTGAGGAGACACGCATGATACCGCGCGAAATTTACGATGCAGACCACGCCTTTTTTAGAGACATGGTAGAACGTTTTATGGAAGTGGAAGTAAAACCCTTTCATGACCAATGGGAAAAAGATGGCGAGGTTAGCAGAGCCGTGTGGAAGAAAGCCGGTGACCTTGGCTTCTTATGCCCCACCGTGTCTGAAGCCTATGGTGGCGCTGGTACCGATTTTCGCTATAACTGCATCATCGTCGAATCTTTTATGCGGGGTGGCTATACCGGCCTAGGGTTTGGCTTGCATTCTGATATCGTCGCACCCTATGTGCAAAACCATGGCAGTGAATATCTTAAACAACGGTATTTACCCGCCATGGTTGCGGGCGACATCATCACCGCCATTGCCATGACAGAACCTGCGGCGGGCTCGGATTTACAGGGCATCAAGACAACAGCAGTAAAAGCCGGTGATCACTGGGTCCTCAATGGCTCAAAAACCTTTATCACAAACGGTCAAATGTGCGACATGGTTATTGTGGTCGCTAAAACTGACGTATCGGCGGGCGCCAAAGGCATCAGTCTATTTGTAGTTGATGCCGGCACACCGGGTTTTGACAAGGGTAAGACCTTACAAAAGGTAGGTATGAAAGCTCAGGACACCGCAGAATTGTTCTTTGATGACTGCCGCATACCAGAAAGCCATTTACTGGGCGAACTTAACCAAGGCTTCCGCTACCTTATGGAAGAACTACCACAAGAGCGCTTAAGTGTGGCGGTCGGTGCAATCTCTGGGGCAGAAGCCTTACTGGATATGACCCGAGACTATGTTAAAGAACGGACAGCATTTGGCAAAACCGTTGCTGACTTTCAGAATACCCAGTTTGTACTTGCTGACATGAAAACCCGCATCATGGCTGCCCGCGTTCTGGTAGACCGTTGTATTGCCTTACATCTCCAAGGCCAATTAACGGTTGCAGATGCGGCTGGCGTCAAACAGCTGACAACGGACCTACAATGCGCGGTCGCTGATGACTGTGTGCAGCTACATGGGGGAAATGGCTATATGTGGGAGTATCCTGTTGCACGTGCTTGGGCAGATTCACGCGTACAGCGCATCTATGCAGGTACCAATGAAATCATGAAAATGATTGTTGCCAGAGATTTACTTCAATAACCACAGGAACCGCACCATGATCCATCCACTGAAAGGCATCAGAGTCCTGGACTTTACCACCCTGTTGCCTGGACCCTTTGCAACCAAATACTTGGTGGACATGGGCGCGACGGTGACGCGGGTGGAGGCACCCGATCGGCCAGACTTGCTAAAAATGCTGCCCCCGTTGATATCTATGGGTGGCTCAAAGGTAGGTGCGAGCTATGCCTTTCTCAATGCCAACAAGTCTGTGCTCAGCTTAAACCTCAAGTCGACAGCAGCCCAACAACAGGTACACGACATGATCAAAGATGTCGACGTGGTCATTGAGGGGTTCCGACCTGGGGTCATGGCCAAGTTCAATCTGTCCTATGAAACACTTAGGCGGATTAATCCACATTTGATTTACTGCGCCTTAACAGGATACGGACAGACCGGACCCTTGAAAGACACCGCTGGCCATGACATCAACTATGTCTCGCTATCGGGTATTGCGGGTTATTCTGGAGCCACCAAGCCTGAATTAAGCAGCATTCAAATTGCCGATGTGGCAGCTGGTAGCTTGCATGCCGTCATTGGCATCCAAGCCGCATTGATTGAACGCACACGCACAGGACAGGGACATTTCGTCGATATAGCCATGGCTGACTGTAGTACGGCCTTTCATGCCATTTCCGGTGCCAATCAGCAAGTAAGTGGTATTGACCCTACCTATGGTTCAGAGATGTTAAATGGCGGTAGTTTCTATGACTATTACGAAACCATGGATGGTCGCTGGCTATCCGTGGGCGGCTTAGAGCCCAAGTTTGTCATGCAATTTTGTCAGATCATTCTGCGGCCAGAATGGGCGGAAAGATTTTTTGATTTTGACCATCAGACTCCCTTAAAACAGAACCTCATGGCACTTTTTGCATCACAACCCTTGTCATACTGGTTGGATTTATTTGAGGGTAAAGATGTCTGCGTAGCACCTGTGTTGCACCTTTCCGAAGTCACCCGCCACCCGCATTTTATTGCCCGAGGTCTGGTGAAAGACGGTCAATTTGGGCATCCTATTCAATACGATACTGTGAAGTGACCACAGCGCATGACTTCATCCAACAGACATGAGACCCTTTGAGATGGCCCAATGGCACGATTGAAATCCCTTGTGATTTACCTACAGATTGCGCTGCTGACATTAATTGCCGCTACTGTGCAGGCAGATAGCCATGAAGGTATCGACCCTGAATTGCTCAATACCTTGCGGTCTGCTGTTCAAGAGTCGACGAGCTTTGGCGATGCCTATGTTGCACAAGTGTGGTTGGTCGATATGTCGAAGCGCATTGAAAAGCTGATGCCCGATCCCATTGAACGGGTGACTTTTTTAAAAATCTTACATCATGAAGCAACACTGGCGAATCTGCAGCCTGAGTTAGTGCTCGCGGTAATTCATATAGAAAGCCGATTCGATCGCTATGCCATTTCAAGGGCGGGTGCTCGGGGACTCATGCAAATAATGCCCTTTTGGAAAAATGAACTAGGACGCACTGAGGACAATTTGTTTAACACCGCTATCAATCTCAGATACGGCACCACCATCTTGGCGCACTACCTTAAAAGAGAAAAGGGTGACCTCCAAAAGGCACTGGCCCGCTATAACGGCAGCACCGGGAAAACCTGGTATCCAGAAAAGGTGCTGACGGCCTGGGAGCGATTCTACTACGTCGACCATTCTTAAATGGCACTGTGCGCTTAAACCACAAGAAAACCCTTGGATGGATCGATTGCTGCCTAATTTTTAACAATCAAACTGGCAATTCTCAGAATTTGTATCATAGTTAAACTATGCATTTGGACATGCTAGGGAGACTACAGGGATGAAAAAATTCACAGGTTTGCGGCTAACACTGCCTACATTGCATTTTGATATGTCCGAAGTAATGCAGAAGCGCAGCGTTGATATGCATGAGACTTTCCTACACAACAATGATGTCATGGATGCCCCGCGCATATCAGACATCGCTGACTTTTTGAGTCTACACAATCGCACCGAAATTCCATTTACACTGCGTCACCAGCGTTGCCACAAGTTGCTAGAACAAATCATGTTTTCAGCAATTGACCTTCAGGAATTATTGCCTCACAAAGAACTGGCAACACTGCATACAGAAACCTGTTTCTCCGTAAAATTGCTCCTATTGCACGTACCTGCATCCAATACTGACCTGCAGCAGCAGTATCTGCATTGGCTGGTGTTTTGTTTGAGCCAGCAGATTGCGAGCCAATTTGCCAATTACCATAATGAACCGAAAAGCTTGTGGGGTGAATTGCACCGCGCCTATCAATACGTCCTAGATGAAAAGTTGGAAACCACCACAGGGTATCCGTTAAAGCCCAACATCGCGCAAACTTATCAGGCTATCGTATTTTTCACGGCTGCAGAGCCTTACCACTTAGATGCTACTGACGCACGCATATTACTGCAGTGGCTAAGAGCCTGGATGCCTAACGATTGCATGACACGGCTAACCAGCCAAGAAACTAGCCGCCACCAGTTTTATGTCAATTTGCTTGAAAATCGTGGGGTGCTCTCGGACAAACGGTTGCATGAGTTATTGGTACAGGATCACGGGATATTGGTCGCCGAACCGACAGCGTTAATGGCCATCGCCAAATCTCACATTAATTACCTCCATGCCAATGGCAGCGTCGATGAGATCAAAATTTATCTAGACGTAGACAACATCGACATCATATGTGCATTAAAAAAAGCGCTGGTTAGTTGGGGGAAAATCACTGAACGGAAAGATGTGCGTATCAAAAGTTACGAATCTGTCGAATTGGTAGTGGGACTGCCCTATGTATTACAAATTCTTGGATCCCATGTAGAGCACCGTCCTAATGCCATTTCCGGCACCGCCATCAACAACAGCAAAAACGGAGCCTGTATTGAAATTTCAAGCAAAGACATCATCAATGCCAACGTGGGTGATATCGTCAACGAACAGATATCGGCATCCGAATCGTTTATTGGCGTTGTGAAATGGATTCGAAAAACACCCGATTCCGCTCAAATGGGCATTGAATACCTGTTAGGAAATTCACATTCTGTTCAAACCAGCATCACGGACCATTGGGTGAACGGTTTGTTTATGCAAGAAGGCAATAATGAAGTGCTACTGACCCGTTCTGGTATTTATCATTCTGGTCAAAATTTAAGAATAGCCAATCATAATCATGAAAAAACGGTACTGGCAAACTTAGGCCCCCTGTTGAACCGTTTTGGCAATACTGATGTATTCAGGGTGCTGTTTGATAACGCATGATCCATTTCTGAGTGAAAAATGACCCACTGTAGCTACAAGAGAACAAACCGATTGCATTATTCAACCGAAAAATTTAAATTTTTTATTCATTATAGTGTCGCCTGACCTACGTCATATAAAGTAAAATGGTTCTTTCCCATACTGAATCCTACATTCTGTTTCAACTCAAACCTTTACATTATTCTCTTTGGAATCTGATCTATGAGCTCTCAAACCTCTACGACAGACCGTCCTCAATACAATATGGATGTTGTGAAATTATTCACAATCATGACTATTGTTTGGGGTATTGTCGGCATGGGCGTTGGTGTACTTATCGCCGCGCAGCTGATTTGGCCTGACGCGCTAAGTTTTGGTCCTTGGCTTCATTTTGGACGCTTGCGACCGTTACATACCAACGCAGTCATTTTTGCATTTGGTGGCAGTGCGCTTTTTGCTACTTCTTACTACTCGGTACAGAGAACTTGCCAAGCCACTCTGGCTTTTCCAAAACTGGCTATGTTCACGTTCTGGGGATGGCAAGCCATTATCCTATCGGCTGCTATCACCCTGCCGCTGGGTTTGACCTCTGGTAAAGAGTATGCAGAACTTGAATGGCCGATTGATATCGCAATCGCCGTCGTGTGGTTATCGTATTTAGCGGTATTCTCAAAAACCATCATGGCCCGACGCACGCCGCATATTTACGTCGGCAACTGGTTCTATATGGCCTTTATCGTTACTGTCGCAATACTCCATGTGGTTAACAGTGCAGCGATTCCGGTTGGGATGTTTAAATCTTATTCAGCATACGCTGGCACCACGGATGCGATGATTCAGTGGTGGTACGGACACAATGCAGTTGGCTTTTTCCTCACCGCTGGCTTTTTGGGCATGATGTATTATTTCGTTCCCAAGCAAACGGGCCGTCCTGTTTACTCCTATCGCCTATCTATCGTTCACTTTTGGGCATTAATTAGCATTTACATGTGGGCGGGCGGTCACCACCTACATTATTCAGCACTGCCTGACTGGGCACAATCATTGGGTATGGTGATGTCACTGGTACTGTTAGCACCTTCCTGGGGTGGCATGATCAACGGCATGATGACCCTGAGCGGCGCATGGCACAAACTGCGCACGGACCCAATTTTGCGATTCTTAGTTGTGTCTCTGTCATTCTACGGCATGTCTACTTTCGAAGGCCCTATGATGGCGATCAAGACCGTGAATGCCCTGTCACACAATACAGACTGGACTATCGGTCACGTACATTCTGGCGCACTAGGTTGGGTCGCGATGATCACCATCGGTGCGGTGTATCACATGATTCCGCGCTTATATGGCGTTGCCGAAATGTATAGTGTGAAGCTCATCAATACCCATTTCTGGCTGGCAACAGTCGGCGTGGTGTTCTATATCGTAGCGATGTGGGTTAACGGCATCATGCAGGGTCTGATGTGGCGCGCGGTCAATAGCGACGGATACCTGATGTATAGCTTTGTACAATCACTAGAAGCCAGCTATGCAGGCTACATAGTGCGATTAATTGGCGGCGGTATTTTCTTTGTTGGCATGCTCGTGATGGCCTACAACGTTTGGAAAACCGTACAACTTTCAAAAACTGACGCGACTGCATCTGTCGCACAGACTGTTTGAGGAGCGTCAATATGCAACATGAAAAGGTAGAAAAGAATCTCGGCTTAATGACCTTATTGATTCTATTCGCAATCAGTTTCGGTGGTTTGATTGAAGTAGTTCCCTTGTTTTTTATTAGTGAAACTACCGAGCCTGCTGAAGGGCTTAAACCCTACACAGCGATACAGCTTGAAGGTCGAGATATCTATATTCGTGAAGGCTGTAGTGTCTGCCACACGCAAATGGTTCGACCATTGCGCGCTGAAGTAGAGCGTTATGGCCCTTATTCACAGGCAGGTGAGTTTATTTATGACCACCCATTCTTGTGGGGTTCTAAGCGAACTGGACCGGATTTACACCGCGTTGGCGGCCGCTATTCTGACGAATGGCATAAAGTCCACTTGTACAATCCCCGTGATGTCGTACCAGAATCGAACATGCCAGCATTCCCTTGGTTGTTTGAAAATGAAATCGACAGCACCAAGACCGCAGCCAAGCTTAAAGCAATGAAGTTGTTGGGTGTTCCTTACACTGATCAAGACATTGAAAACAGTGCCAATGCAGTCCGCGGCGTCACTGAAATCAATGCGTTGGTTGCATATTTGCAAGGCCTCGGCCTTACTGCGAAACGATAGGCGGTAACATGGATATTAATGATTTGCGTGGTATCGCTACCATCTTTACAACCGTCGCATTTTTGGCAGTGGTTGTGTGGGCTTACAGTGGCAAGCGAAAATCTCAATTTGACGACGCGGCGAATGCACCCTTTGCTGACGAAGGTGGCGTTGATGCCGAGAACGGAGAAACCCGATCATGAGCAGCTTCTTGCATTGGTATATTTGGATTGTCGCCATTGGTTCGATTGTGGCTTTGTTTTGGCTCATTCAAGCAACACGAAATGTTGAAAGCTCGGGTGATGAAGATGCGACAACCGGCCACAACTTTGACGGGATTGAAGAATACAACAAGCCGTTGCCTGCTTGGTGGCTCTATCTATTCTGGGGCACCATGGTTTATGGGTTAGGCTATTATGCCTACTACGGTTTAGGTAACTGGAATGGTTTGGCAGATTGGTCTTCAGTTGGGCAACTCGCCGATGAGCAACGCGCCCATGATGAAGAGTTTGGAGCCTTGTTTGAAAAATTTGCCACCATGCCAATTGAAACCATAGCGACGGATGCCAAGGCATTACAATTGGGTCGTCAGATCTTCGAGAACAACTGTTCACTGTGTCATGGTGTTAGTGCCGAAGGCAGTAATGGTTTTCCAAATCTTACCGATTCAGCTTCGTTATATGGCAATACACCTGACAGTATCAAGACCAGTATCGAAATGGGTCGTAAAGGCATAATGCCCGCATGGCAAGCCATTTTAGGCGATGAAAAGATCACACAGGTAACCCAATATGTGCTGAGCATATCGGGTCAAAAACATGATGCAGCCGCAGCAGCATTAGGTCAAACAGTCTATGCTCAAAGCTGTGTGGGTTGTCACGGCATGGATGCATCTGGCAATTCTTTTGTCGGCGCACCAAATTTGACCGACGACGAGTGGCTCTATAGCCGCCCACAGAATGCGCTTGCAGTGGATATTCGCAACAGCATTGCATTGGGCCGCGCTGGTGTCATGCCTGCCTGGAAAGACCGCCTTGGTGACGCCAAAGTGCAGTTATTGACAGGGTACGTTTACAGTCTGTCTCGGTAACTACCTACTTCAATATCCGGGGCATCAGTCCCGGGTATTTTGCGCAATCCATTGCCTACAGTGCATTGCGCAAAATACGCTAACCAACAGAACACCCTGATATGAATGATAAAATCCAAGTAAAGGACGTTACGAAGTCATACGACCTTTACAAGGCACACCAAAAGATCTATATCCGCCGCATAAAAGGCTATTTCAACAGCCTTCGATTCAGTGGCAACATCGTGTTGTTCGCTTTGTTCTTTGGTATCCCGTGGATCACTCAGGCTAACCGACAATCGGTCCTCTTTGACCTGCCTGCGCGAAAATTTCATATCTTTAACATCACATTCTGGCCCCAAGATTTTATCCTTTTGTCTTGGTTTATGATCATTGCTGCCTTCGCATTGTTTTTTGTAACCGTCATTGCAGGTCGCATTTGGTGTGGCTATACCTGCCCCCAAAGTGCATGGACTTGGATATTTGTTTGGATTGAAGAGAAAACAGAAGGCAAAAGAAACTCCCGAATTAAATTGGATGCAGAATCCGCGTCAGTATTAAAAGGGCTACGAAAAACAGCCAAGCACGTCCTCTGGCTATTGGTTGGATTTTTAACGGCAGCAACATTTGTCGGATATTTCTACCCTATTCGAGAGTTGTTTGTTGATATTGCTCGCTTGGATTTGTCAGGTTGGAGCTTGTTTTTCATTGGTTTCTTTACCTTGGCAACCTATGGCAATGCTGGGTGGTTACGAGAACAGGTGTGCATTTATATGTGTCCTTATGCCCGTTTCCAATCCGTCATGTTTGATAAAGACACCCTGATTGTTTCCTACGACCCCGCTCGCGGCGAACATCGAGGCAGACGCAGAAGAGGCGTCGATCCTAGCACCATTGGATTGGGCGACTGTATTGATTGCGACCTGTGCGTTCAGGTCTGCCCTACGGGAATTGATATTCGCGACGGGTTGCAATATGAGTGCATTAGCTGCGCTGCCTGTGTTGACGCCTGTGACTCTGTGATGGATAAAATGGGCTATGAGCCCGGTCTCATTAGTTACACCACAGAAAGCAACCTCTTGGGTGTTAAGACCAAATTTTTCCGCCCAAGGCTGATTGGCTATGGCATTACAATGATCGTGATCATTGCCATGTTTGCCGTCACACTCAACCAACGTATTCCCCTAGAGTTAGACATCATACGGGATCGCGATGTACTGCACCGAATCACTGCCGAGGGTAACATTGAAAACCGATACAATTTAAAGATTATGAACATGAGCCACGATGACAAGGAATTTATCCTGTCGGCATCCGGCTTAGACAATCTAACTATTGTAGATGCGCCGCAAATTCTTATTCCAGCAGGCGGAACACTCGATTTTAGAATCCAATTGGAAGCACCGACAACTGCAATGAACGTTCCACGAAAGACGATTTACTTGTCTGTCACGGAACAGCCAGATACCGGTATACGTGTGACCGAAGAAACCCGATTTTTTGGACCCATATATTGATGAACAATGCATCCGATCAGTTTATTCCCGGTTACAAACAACCTTGGTTTTGGTTTCTCATGGTGCCGCTCATCATGGTTTTCATTATGGGCTTCACCATGTTGTATCTGAGCATATCGACCAGCGATGGTGTCGTCGTCGACAATTTCTACAAAGATGGGCTTGCCATAAAAACCCGAAATGAACAGGATGCCGCAGCTGCCGATTTGGGCCTAGCAGCTCAAGTCACCATCAATGGCCGCCAGATTCATCTTGAACTGTCCGGCGTTTTAGACGTGCGTCCAGCGCGCCTGACCCTGCACTTCATATACCCCACAAAAAGCAGTGAAGACCTTGTGGTTGTCCTCGTTGCCGCAGACAACGGTTATGCCGGGGCACTGCCTGAAGCGCTCAATGGTCGTTACCAAGTTATGTTATCACCCCAGCTGGATGGTGCACCGGGTGCCATGTGGCGACTCCATGGTATGAGTCACTTTCCGCTGACCGCATCCTTGGCGCTGAAGCCCAAATAATATGACTGCTGCCAAGATACCCTGTTTCCACTGTGGCGAAGCAATAAGGGGAACGGCGTTTCAATCATTGCTTCAAGGTAGCGAGCAGTCTTTTTGTTGCATGGGCTGCCAAGCAGCGGCCACCACCATTGATGCCTGTGGACTTGGTCACTTTTATCAATACCGTGATCAGCCCAGTGACCCAGTCATCGATCGATCCACAAACGATCAGACTGCATTTGACGGCTATAACAATCCCCAAGTACAGGCGCAATTTGTCAGTCAAAAATCAGATGGTCAGATCAGTTTTTATTTACAAATCTCGGGTATTACCTGTGCTGCCTGCGTCTGGTTAATAGAGCAACGTCTCAAGCAACTGCCTGGTGTGAGCCAAGCCGCATTAAACCTTTCGACGCACCGGCTCCTGGTCACCCTTGAAGCAAGTAGAACGCCAGTATCAGACATATTTACTGCCCTTGGCGCTCTGGGATATAGCGCAAAACCATGGCAGCGTACCGAAAAAAGCACCCATTTCGAACAGACGCAAAAGGATTTTATTATCCGCCTTGGTATCGCGGGTATCGGTCTGATGCAAATCATGATGAACACCACCGCGACCTACATTGGCGACATTGCGTGGGAATATGTCCATCTACTCCGTTGGGCCAGCCTCATCTTTACCCTCCCTGTGGTGCTATATGCAGCACTGCCTTTTTACCGCGCTGCTATCAGAGATCTTAAAACAGGGCACTTTGGTATGGACGTGCCTGTATCACTGGCTTTGATATTGGCGTTCATCCCTAGCGCATGGGCAACCCTCTCACAAACGGGCGAAACCTACTTTGAATCGGTCACCATGTTTACCTTTTTCTTGTTGCTCGGGCGGTTTCTTGAGTTTCGCGCCTTGCTCAAATTAGATCATACAGGGCACGGCCTTGATGACCTCCTGCCGCCCTTTACTCAACGGTGGGACAAGGGAGAATGGCAAAGAGTTTCAAGTAGTGAGCTCGCGGTGGGTGATCGCATTTTAATTTTACCTGGTGAAAAGATTCCAGCCGACGGCACGGTGCTGTCAGGAGAGAGTGAAATTAATGCAGCCACCTTTACCGGAGAATTTGCCCCCCTATCCGTTGCGCCCGGCGATGCGATACAGGCGGGCACCTTGAACACGGATGGGGCTTTAGAAGTCAGCGTGACGCATAGCGGCCAACAATCCAGTATGAGCCATATGCTGACCCTGCTAGACCAGGCTGCTTCATATAAGCCTGCCATCGCGCGCCTAGCTGATACCGGCGCGAGTTATTTCGTTATTTTTATTTTACTACTGGCTGCTGCGACGGGGCTTATTTGGTTATCGATTGATGCTACCCGTGCTTTTTGGATCGCGCTGTCGGTACTGGTAATCACGTGTCCGTGCGCATTATCTTTGGCCACGCCAGTGTCTGTGACCGCCTCAATATCTGCGCTCCGTCAAAGTGGTATTTTGCCAACTCAGGGCGAAGCCTTTCTGCAGTTAAAGCACATTGATACGGTAATATTTGACAAAACTGGCACACTGACCGATGGCCAATATAGCCTGGTTGAAACCCTAAGCGACCACACTGAGACCCATCTTCAGGTCGCCGCTGCGCTAGAGCATTATTCGTCGCACCCAATCGCCAAAGCCTTTACGAATGCTGACCCGTCGATTGTTGCTACCGAGGTAATGGTCCACCCCAATGCCGGTATTGAAGGCACTGTAATGGGCAATAAATATCGCATAGGGACGCCCGCCTTTTGCTGCGTATCAGATCCAACAACCCCACTATCTTCAACCCATGATGATGTCCAATGGATCGCGCTCTCAGTGGTTGGCAAACAGGATGTGATTGCGTGGTTCGCTATCCAAGATTGCCTCAGGGTGGATGCAAAGATAGCGGTCGACACTTTGAGGTCACGCGGTCTTTCACTGCATCTGTTGACCGGTGATCCGTCCACTCAGGGCAATAAAATAGCAGCTCAGCTAAACATCGCACACTGTCACAGTGGAAAAACGGCTACCGAAAAGATGCACTATATTAAGGCCCTTCAAGCAGAAGGTCACCGTGTGGCAATGGTAGGCGATGGTGTCAATGACGCGCCAGCAATGGCTTGTGCCGATGTTGCCATAGCTCTGGCACAGGGTGCGGAGCTCACACAGAACAGCGCCGACATTATCCTCATGACGCCCAAGCTGGCTCCGTTAGCTACCCTTATGGCTCACAGCTACCGTACCCATCGCGTGATTAAGCAAAATTTGGCTTGGGGACTCCTCTACAATGGCATCGCACTGCCCTTTGCCGTTGCAGGTTATGTTTCTCCTCTCATCGCCGCAATCGGCATGTCATTCAGCTCGCTTTTGGTGGTGGTCAATGCATTGGGCTTAAATCGCCGACTAACCTAGACCCTGAGACTGCCAATACTGCGACAGTCTGGTAAAATACCCAAAACCCAAAGGCATCCGTTTAATGGATATTCTCTATCTGCTAATTCCTTTAACCATCTTACTGATTACCGGCGCAATCGTGGCGTTTATTTGGTCGGTTAAAAATGGCCAATTTGATGACCTAGACAGTCCCGCCCACCGAATACTGTTTGAGGATGACGCTGATAGAATGCCGCCACAAAAGCCTGATAAGCGGGAGGATGCTGGGTGAATTCCTTGTATGGGGCGGCCTTTCTAATGGGTCTTATGGGGTCGGGACATTGCATGGCTATGTGTGGCGGTATATCAAGCGCATTAGGTTTATCCCACCCTGACAAAAAAGCACCTGCACTCCTATATCAATTTGGCCGTATCACTAGCTACACCTTCGCCGGATTGATTGTTGCGGCATTTGGCATCTGGATTCCAGTAGAAGTGGGCATGGCACTACGATTGTTTACGGCGTTTATTTTGGTTGGCGTAGGCCTGTACATGATGGGTGTTACTCAGGCGATTACGAAACTGGAATTATTAGGGCAACCCTTATGGCGCAGGCTACAACCGGCAATTAAGAAATTAGGCAAGCCAACAACCTATTACCAATATTGGCTGGCTGGCATTCTGTGGGGCTGGCTACCCTGTGGATTGGTATATTCAGCGTTGGCTTTAGCCGTAACAAGCCAAGGGCTACATACTGCGCCGCTCATCATGTTGTCGTTTGGCCTAGGCACCCTGCCGAGTATGCTCAGCCTTAATTTTGCAGGGCACCAATTAGGCATACTTGGAAAACGTCCTGCTATACGTATAATAGGCGGCCTTTTATTATTGCTATTGGCTTTTTGGATGCTATATAGCACGGGGCTCACTTACTTTGGTCATACGGTAAACCATGGATAATTATATTTTTGGGTACGGCAGCCTAATCTGTTCTGACAGTCGCGACCGGACCGGTCAAACTGGCGAAGCTATAGCTGTCACTGCGCTTGATATTTCACGCTCATGGTCCGTGCCTGTTGAGGCATCCAAGACGACTGCTGTAGGGGCACTAGAGTCGGTAGGCAGCCAGTGTAACGGGGTTATATTTCCGGTATCTGATGACAACTTAGAAAAGTTTGATATAAGAGAAGTCGGCTATGACCGCATTATATTACCGCCTGAGCGCTTTACCCGACCTAGCCTGATTCCAAAAGGTACTCAGGTATGGACCTATGTCGGCCACCGAATACAGCAGCCAACCTGTGACATGCCAATTGCCCAGTCCTATCTTGATGTCATCATTAATGGCTGCATGCAGTTTGGCCAAGAATATGTTGAAGATTTCTTTCGACTTACCCAGCATTGGGGCCATTTAGTTGATGATCGACATGCACCTGTTTATAAAAGACCTATCACGACCCATGCCCATCACGAACAGTTTGATGCGCTGCTGGCTAAAATGATTCCAGCGCAGTTGGCGAATCGACGCAAGTTGTAACAAAGACAATATCTACACGCGCCATGACAAACTGATGGTGATTGTGCCACCCTTTTTGAAGACCTAAACCCTATGCAAGATACTGTAGATAAGAAAACCAAGCTTGAGTTTAACAAGTTACAAAAAAGATTGCGTCGAGAAACGGGAAAGGCCATCGCTGACTACAACATGATTGAGTCTGGCGACAAGGTGATGGTTTGTCTTTCTGGCGGTAAGGATTCCTATACCCTGTTACACATTTTACAGGGGCTCCAAAAAAGTGCGCCTATTGATTTCGACATTGTCGCAGTGAATCTGGACCAGAAACAACCTGGATTTCCTGAAGAAATTTTGCCTGAATATTTACAGTCTATCGGTGTGGCTTACCATATTTTAGAGCGTGACACCTATAGTGTGGTGCAAGAGATGGTGCCAGAGGGGAAAACCACCTGTGGTATTTGCTCCCGTTTACGGCGGGGCACGCTCTATGCCTTTGCAGAAGAAATAGGGGCCAATAAAATTGCACTGGGACACCACCGAGATGATATCGTCGAGACCTTATTCCTTAATATGTTTTATGGCTCAAAGCTCAAGGCTATGCCGCCCAAATTACTGGCCGACTCAGGCCGTAACGTATTAATTAGGCCACTGGCTTATTGCCAAGAATCAGACATTGAAGCCTTCTCTAACCATATGGCTTTTCCGATCATTCCTTGCAATCTATGTGGTTCACAAGAAAACCTGCAAAGACAGAATATCAAAAAGATGCTTAGAGACTGGGACACTATTCAGCCAGGCAGAATCGACAATATTTTTAGATCGCTGCAGAATATCTCTCCTTCGCAACTTGCTGATACCAATTTATTCCCCTTTCAGTCATTAAAAATCAATGCAATACCCGCATTCATTCAGACTGATCATGCACTTGCACCCATGGCACAAACCCGTGTTTTAAGCTGGAACCCTGACGAGAATCAAGTGATCTGAAGAAATACAAGACACAAAACTGTTGTAGCGCAGGGCGACTCATTTCTCAGATTTGACCGTAACCGATTGCAGTTTTCTTTGAAGTCAGGATAATGACCTTTGAAATTTATCTAGCATAGTCAGGATTCCAAAATGGTTAGTACTGCACATTGCGACACTTGTAGCTTGCATCCCTTATGTTTGCCACTGGGGTTATCTGAAAATGACCTCTCTAAACTTGAAAAAATTATTCGTCGTGGCAGACCGATTCAGAAAGGCGAGCATTTGTTTAGACAAGGAGAACCGTTCCAAGGCATATTTGCTGTGCGAACGGGCACGTTAAAGACATATACACTCACGAATGATGGCGAAGAACAGATTACTGGCTTTCATTTGGCAAGTGAATTGATTGGGTTGTCCAACTTTGATTCCGACATATATAACAGCTCTGCAAAGGCCCTAGAGACCACAAATGTGTGTGAAATTCCGCTCGATCGTCTAGATGAGCTAGCCGGTGAGCTGCCCGCATTGCGGCGTCACCTTTTGCGCACCATGGGTAAAGAAATTCGCGGCGATCAGCAGATGATGTTGCTATTGTCGAAGAAAAGCGCAGAAGAACGCATTGGATCTTTCCTGTTAAATTTAGCGTCACGATTCAAGCGCCGTGGTTTTTCTGATAAGACATTTCGACTGTCAATGTCACGCGCCGATATGGCCAACTATTTGGGTTTAGCAGTGGAGACCGTTTCTCGCGTATTCACCCGCTTCCAAAAACAGGGCTTAATCGATATCACTGGTAATGCTAAAGAAATCGCCATTATTGACCAACAGTCATTATGGGATTTGGCGGCGCTGAGTGAAAGTGAACGTTCTGAGCTGAATTTGATCAACATTGAACAACGTTAATCATTGGTTGACGGCCAGTTAGACACTGACGACTGCGTCAGTGTCTCCTACCACCCTGTGATTAATGCTTCTGGGTCTTTACCAAGGCTTGTGACAAACCGCCGAATGAGCCAACCCGCGATGCTCAATTTGTTCGGGACCTTTGGCAGCTGATCAACCGCATACCAACCCGCTTCAACCAATTCATCTTCCTGAATACAGATTGCGCCACCGGCATACTCGGCAACAAACCCCACCATGAGCTGTCCTGGAAATGGCCAGGTCTGGCTACCCTGATATTGGGGAAAGGTGACCTGAATACCCACTTCTTCTAACACCTCTCGGTGCACAGCCTGCTCTAATGTTTCGCCCACCTCAACAAATCCCGCAATCAGTGAAAACTGGTCTGTTTGCTTGTGCCGATGACTTCTCGCCAACAACAGTTCATCACCCTTAGTGACCAACACGATGACACAGGGAAGTATTTTGGGGTAGAAAGTATGCCCACAGTCATGACAATGACGCACATGCTCACTTGGTGAACCTGTTGTCTCACCGCCACAAGCACCACAAAATCGGTGATGATCTCTCCAACGCAATAATTGCACAGCGCGACTCGCCAGTGCGTATAGATCACTGTCACTGGCTGCCAGCGTTCTCAATTCCAAGGTCTGCCAACCAGATGGCAAGTCATCGCTGTGAATTGATACGGCATACCAGGCTGCTGTCCCTTTGCGGGCGACAAATAAAGCATCGTCATCTAAGTCAGACCAAGCGATCCTAGTCTGTGACCAAGCAGCATGTGGCCCATAGACGGGTTTGCCCATACAAAAGATTAAAATGAAAATATCACTGGCGCTTTCCTGTGCCGGGATTCCCAAATCCCAACCTAGGGTTTCGCTATAGTTGTCATTCATATTGCAGCTCTAACCTCACAGAAATCACGCCATCGTCATTGTGAACCACTGAAAATCCACAGCCCTTTGATAGGCGCAGCATGGGTTCATTGTCGGACATCACTTCTGCGTTAATGGCCACAATACCCAATTCACGACTATAGGCGATCATGCGCGCCATTAATTGCGTACCAAACCCCTGCCCTTGCAATGCAGGATCGACCATCACAGCAAATTCAATTTCATCTCTGAGTACATCGCGCCAGGTTCTAATTTCACCCAAGATAGTTTGGGCGTCATCGACGGCAACAAAAGCCATCTCCCGCACATAATCTATTTGACACATCGCCGCCAACTCACGGTGCTCAAATTGTAGTCGGCTACCGAAGAAGCGATAGCGCAATGCCTCTGGTGACATGCGCTCAAAAAACACCTTCAATGGATTTTCATCATCGGCTCTAATGGGCCTGAGCGATAGTTGGTCACCATTCTTTAGAACCAAATCTGTTGTCAGGTAACTGGGGTAAGGCGCGATGGCTGTGGGCACCGGTGAGCCGATTTGAATGGCGACGCCCAACACCATCACTTCATGGGTCGGCAATAACAAAAGATTGGTTTCCAAACCTGCAATTTCAGGGTTATCAACCACCATCTGACTCAAGGTTTTTAACGCCTCACTCAGAGCAGCAACATCTTGGTCCAAGTCTGTACTGTTTTCAACTAGCACCGAATAGGCGTGACTTCGATAAATAAGTTTTCGGGTGTGGTTTGAATTCAGAGGGGGCAAACCAAATCGTCGATCGGCCAAAATATCAGCCGTTGAACCGCCCTCTCCAAATAAAATCAACGGGCCTACAATGTCATCTCGGGTGATTCCCATTGAAAACACCAATGAATCCAATGCTCTGCGCATGGGTTGCAATCCAAATCCCAAAATTCTGCTATTAGGAAATCGCTCAGACTGCGCTGCTATTAAGTGGTCGGCTGCATCCCTGATCCCTTGTTCATTTTCCAATTGAATGGACACCGCGCGCCAGCGCAATCTGGGATTGTCTTCATAGGCAAACGGGTAGCAATAGGCTTCATGCACGAGTCGCAGTGATACCGGATATTGAATCGGTGCGGCCTCAAGTAACAGCGTGTCCAGATCAACGTCGAATCGTGACGGCACCAGTCCGTATCCGTATGCATCCATCACAGTTCTGGCTTCGACCAGGGTCAAATAGTTTCGTTGTTCTGACACTGCGGACTGGATGACATCTTGCACCCGCACCACGGCTTTATATTCTAACGGCTTCGATTTGGGTGGTGTGTCTCGCAGGCTTTCTTGGTTACGCTCGTGATGCACCATGGTCATAAAGGCAGCAACCGCATCATTGGGCGAATGAAAATTGAGGACACCATGGGCATCAAAGACTTTTCGGGCTTCTTTTACGGTTGCAGTACCTAACCAACAGGTCAACACCATATGGCGGCACGACTTCACTGTTGACACCAAAGCCTTAGCAAGTGACTCAGGCTCAGCACGCACGTTCGGGGAGATTATCAGTAAAATAGCGCCCAAACCTTTTACCCGATCCAATTGCTTTAGCAACCCAATATAGGTTTCAGCAGTTGCCGCTGCAGGCACTACCAACGGGTTTAAACCCAAGTCTTCCTTATAGGGATAATCCACATCACCGAGCTCTGGAAGGCTGTCGATGTCGGCCAAATGGCCCTTCCTGAAGTCTAATGAGTTCTTCGCTAACATCGCTGTACCCAGACCGTTACTGAGGATTGCAACGCTTTCAAAATACAGAGGCTTCATGCGCGACAATACTTCCAGACTGTTAAACAAGGCATCGAGTGACCTCACCTCAAGAACACCTGCACGCCTGAAGAAGCGGTAGTCAACGCGATCACGGGTTTTCAGTCCAGGTGGTACCCGGTCATTCAGCCCAGTACGAATAGCGACCACTTTTTTTGTTCTGGACGCTGCCCGCAAGGCAGTCATGAGCCTACGTGCGTCATGGACCTGCTCAATATTCAATACGATTGATTTTACGCGGCGATCTGCCGCTAACCGATCGACAATCTCTGCAATATCGACATCAGTGACCGCACCCATAGCAATAAAATGCGAAAACCCCAGTCCGCGGCCGACAGCGTAGTCTAGCAGTGCCGACCCCATTGCTGCAGATTGTCCGACAAAGGCCGTGGTACCTGACGTTGGATACAGATGAGAAAAAGAGGCATTCAGTTGAATGGGCGGCACAATAATGCCCAGTGCATTGGGCCCCATAATTCGAACACCCAACTGCTTAGCCAACGCATTGATTTCTTGGATGATCTGACCACTTTGGGTTTTTTGACGTGAGATGCCACCTGTCATGATCACCACGCTGTGTACATGGTGGTCTGCCAAATGACGAATGACATTGGGAATTTCAGTAATTGGAATGCACAAAATTGCCAACTGAATACGGCCGTGATCTTTGTCGAGCTCGGTCACACAGGGTACGCCATACACCGATTTATATCGCTTGCGATTGACACCAAGCACGGTACCTTTATAGCCTGAATTGACAATGTTTTGAATGACACGGCCACCCATACTATCGACGCGTTCAGAAGCACCAAACACGGCGATAGATTCGGGTTCAAGAAATTCAAAAATATGTGACATGAAGACCTTCCGCTAATTTAGAAACAGGTGTGATGTGTATATGATCACTACTGACATCACTTTCATTGACAGACTTTATCATGATTGAAACCGCATTCATTTCCAACCCTATCAGCTTACAGCATGACATGGGTCCTGATCATCCAGAAAGCCCCTTGCGGTTAGCTGCTATTATGCGGCATTTCAGTAACATCGGCTTAGATAACAAGCTGATACAGCTTCATAGCACGCCAGCCTATGATGATGCTTTGTTGCGCGTGCATCACCCCCATCATATTGATCAATTAGAAAAGCTATCCATGACGCGTGGTCTCATACAACTTGATGAAGACACCCACATGGGTCCCCATAGCTATGAGGCCGCCCTATTGTCTGCGGGTGCAGGCATTCAGGCGGTCACCGATATCATGAGCGGAAAATATCTGCGCGCGTTTTGCGCTGGACGGCCACCAGGGCACCACGCGGAGCCGAAAGCAACCAAAGGGTTTTGTTTCTATAATAATATTGCGATTGCAGCGCAAGAGCTGCGCTTTCAACACAACATTAAGAAAGTGGCCATCATTGATTTCGATGCACACCAAGGCAACGGCACTGTCGAGATTTTTAAAAACATTAAAGATGTGTTGGTCTGCTCAAGTTTTCAGCATCCATTTTACCCACACAGTCACTGGAATATTGACCGGCCAAATATCATCAATAGCCCGCTGGAGGCTTTTAGTGATGGCGACGCCCTAAGACGCGTATGGCATGAACAATGGGAACCCGCATTGGTGGCCCATGAGCCTGAGTTTATTTTTATATCGGCCGGATTCGATGCCCACCGCGACGACCCCATGGCTGAACTCAATTGGTTGGTAAAGGATTACGAGTGGATTACAGAACGTATCTGTCACATTGCCAACCGTTTTGCGCAAGGCAGAGTCATTTCTATGCTAGAAGGCGGGTATGACCTTAGGGCGCTAGCAGCCTGCACAGAAGCCCATGTCAACGTACTCATCTCTCATTAGTACATTGACCGGGGAAACTCACAGACCGAGCTTATAGGCCGATAGACCGCCTTTATTGGAGGTTTTCAATGAGCAGGTCGCGATAAGGATACACAATACCTGGTTCTTCGAGACTTAGCCTGCCTAGCGTGCCATCCCGCAAGTCCTTCAGTAGGATTTCACTTAATCGATGGATGTCGATACCACCCTTTCGGACACAGCCCCTTTTCGGTGCTATTTTCTCCATACACTGATAAGCCGTATCCGGCAGCGTGTCGAGTTGAAAACGCTCTTTGAGCAGCAACGGATAACGCTGTAACAAATAGTCCATTGCAAATAACGCCACGTCTTCATATTCCATTGCTGTGTCACGAATGGCACCCGAAGCGGCCAATCGATAGCCTGCTAACTCGCTTTTCGGAGAGGGCGACATAATGCCTGGGGTATCCATCAGCTGGAAGCCTGGATCTATCAATATTTTCTGTTGGCGTTTGGTCACCGCTGGCTCATTGCCTACCTTAGCAATCTTACGTCCCAACAAGGTATTAATGAGCGTAGATTTACCCACATTGGGTATGCCCATAATCATTGAACGTACCGGCTTGCCAGGCATTCCACGGTGGGGCACCATGCTCTTCACAATATCTGGGATTTGCTTGGCAATGCCTGGTTGCTGCGTGGTGATCGCTAGGGTTTTAACACCCTCGATTTTTTCTAGTGCGCGCTGCCATGCTTGGGTAATATCTGGATCTGCGAGATCCGCTTTACTCAATACCTTTAAACAAGGCTTACCTTCTCTAATCTCTTCTAATAAAGGATTGGTGCTCGAATCAGGCAACCGCGCGTCCAACACTTCAATAAATACATCAATTTTATGGATTATTTCACGTATTTCACGTTGGGCTTTGTGCATGTGCCCTGGGTACCAATGAATCAGCATTCACTTCTCTCATAGTAAAAAATTAAGGTATCACACCCTGTCTGTTTCAATTCTCAGCGAGGCTGATTAAAAATCCCAATGCCGAAGCCAGGTTCGTGCATCAGGATCATCACGTTCGTTTTGCGATACTCGGGCCATGCCTCGACAACCTTGTAATCCACCCGTGTGTATCATGACCACTTGTTCTCCAGACTGAAAGAACCCTTGATCTAATGCCTGAGATAAGGCCAATAGGGTTTTCCCGTTATAAATCGGGTCAAGCGGCAACGCAAAATGCTGTTGCACCGCATCAATAAAATACCGCAGCTGCGTATCTACCTTACCAAAGCCACCGCGATGAAACTGCTGCCACAACTGCCAATTAGCATCGGCACCCGCCTGTTGTAACCAAGGCGAGATTCGCTGCACAGTGGCCTCACCTTCAGCGACGGCTTGAACGCCCAGTATACAGGTTTTAGGCGCAGCATGATGAACCAATCCAGCAAAGGTACCACCCGTACCGGTCGGACATACCCAGTAGTCAGCGTCAATATGCTGTTCGATTGCGGTCACTAAGGGCTTGAAGGCTTGGGATATAGCAGCATCACTTCCTCCCTCTGGAATGAAGTAATGGTGACGACCCATCGCTTGAATCTGTGGGTGTTCTGCACCTACATTACGCAGCTCACGGTAGGTCTCGAAATCGACGAACTTGAGGTCCATTCCCCAAGCCAAGGCATCTTCAAGTGTCGGGGACAAGAAACGCAGAGCATCGCCACGCACCATTCCTGTAACCGCTACATTCGCTTCATGGCAGGCTGCAGCCAACGCATGCAGGTGATTTGACCAAGGCCCGCCCATCGACACGACATGAGAACACCCCGCCTCCACCGCCTTATTCAGGTGATGCGCTACCTTGTACCACTTGTTGCCAGAAATATCGGGATGATTGAGATCTTCACGCCACACGTAAAGCGCTACACCACGCTTCTCAAATTTTCCCCATTGAAGCCTTTGTAGGCGATTGACGGTGTCGATCACTTGAGGGTCTTATGCTTTTCACAGAAATTATGAACGCCCAGAACGAAGTCGCCTGGAGCCCCGATTCTGGTTAAGGTTTTACTGCACATATCACAGTGTGGCATTTCATAGTGATTTACCCACAACTGATAATGTTCCAGTGAAACATTGCACTTTTGTGCAGCAAAAGCTTCAGGATTATCTAAATATTCCTGCAATACATCCGCGGATAGACTGATGTGGCCGGCACCCAGATGATAAGCAACAAAGAGTAAGTCTTGGTCCTTCAACTGCTGTACGAATCCAGTCACCATCTTCCGCCGATCTGCTTCGGTTAGTGCCAACTTTTCTTTTAGACGCGCCACCTGAAATCGCTCGATCTCTAAAGCAGATACCAGCGAATTATTTTTAGCATTTAGCGCACTTTCATTGGCTTCAACGGACCCTTTCTGTTCCATATGGGCCTGGTTCAATGCATTAGCAGCGTCTTCAAGTGCCGCAACGCGGTCTTCAAGTAGTACCTTTTCCATACGTAAGGTGTCTTTAACGCCCTGCAATTCTAGGTACTTAGTTTTGAGCGTGTCATGAAAAACCGATTGTTCTCGCAGTTGGTGGTCTACCGTTCTAAATTGTTCGTGCAAACTGAGTTTTTCATTGCGAAATGCACGGGAGACTTGGTCAATTTCTTTTGCGTGGGTGGCTTCTAACTGTTCGATTTTCTCAGCTGCCTGAGCCTTTAATTTTTTAATCTCTGCTTCATAGTCATTATCACGAGATTCAGATTGACTGACTGACTGCTGCGGCGAAACCACATCACTAATGACAGGAATATTGACTTCTGCCCGAGCTACCGCTTCCTTTTTAAAACCGAGTTTATTTCTGGCAATCGCGCGCTGTATTAATGTAAAGGGATCAAAGCCTCCTTGTTCTGGTGGCTCCCACAGCTCCTTTTGGTACCAAGCGATTGCGCATTGGCTTTTGCATGATAAACGAATAGGGCCAACGCCCATGTCGGGGCCACCCCTTCCCTTACTGGCCAGATGCCTTAAAGGAATATTCCAGTCGCTATCTGCAAAACCCTTCTGATCGAAACGGATAACAAACAAAACACACGCGGTCACGTCCAAGCCAGCTGTCATGGAAACATAGCTTGCTTGAAGCTTTTTTCCTTTAAAGACTGGTATACCAACGACCCCATCGAGTACCGCTTCGAATTCGTTATACCGCATCTCTTTGACGATGCTGTCTTGGTCAAAGAACATGATGGCTTCGTAAAAATCTGATGTCATTTATCGAACCTTTCCCTATCCAATAAGTCAATCGACCCGCTATCAGCAGACTACGGTTTATTGTCTCTGCCATTGCATCGTGCTGTCCATGAACTACTTCATAAAAGCACAATATAAGTGACACGCCAACTACATCATAGACGGGAATGGGACTAGCGGTATAAATACCAAGACAAAACTACATTATTGACCTATCAGACAGACATCAAACCTATGAGGGAACAAAAGACCAGTATGGCGAAAAAGCACAATGCACAATGGAATATGCAAAAAGCACAATGTCCTATGCAAAATGTACAATGCAAAAAGCACGCGGTGAGGCGGCTTATGCAGGCACATTAAAACATCAACAATCGAGGTGTATGCTAGATGCCTGATCGGAACGATCAGACAATGGTGTCACAAAAAAAATGGCGGAACGGACGGGACTCGAACCCGCGACCCCCGGCGTGACAGGCCGGTATTCTAACCAACTGAACTACCGCTCCGCGTTGGTGGGTGTGAACGGGATCGAACCGCTGACCCTCGCCTTGTAAGGGCGATGCTCTCCCAGCTGAGCTACACACCCAACGCTTTCGCTTTACATCCGACGATGACTGTCTGTCACAACAGTAAATAAAATGGCGGAACGGACGGGACTCGAACCCGCGACCCCCGGCGTGACAGGCCGGTATTCTAACCAACTGAACTACCGCTCCGCGTTGGTGGGTGTGAACGGGATCGAACCGCTGACCCTCGCCTTGTAAGGGCGATGCTCTCCCAGCTGAGCTACACACCCAACGCTTTCG